>NZ_FXWT01000003.1:16607-918581 GCF_900184195.1 Stenotrophomonas sp. yr243 | reverse complement strand
CGCAGTTGCTCAATGACTGTGATCACCAGCAACGAGTGCCCGCCCAGTTCGAAGAAGTTGTCGTGGCGTCCCACCTGCTCCAGTCCCAGCACCTCCTGCCATACCGCAGCGATGGCCAGTTCTGTCTCCCCCACCGGCGCCTCGTAGCCACGGGCGGCGACGGCGCTGGCGTCGGGCGCCGGCAATGCAGCCCGGTCGAGCTTGCCGTTGCTGGTCAGGGGCCACTGTTGGACGCGTACAAACGCGGCGGGAACCATGTAGTCGGCCAGGTGCAGCAGCAGATGGTCGCGAAGCTCTGCGGCACTGGGGTCCGATTCCGGCTCTGTGATCACATAGCCAACCAGGCGTTTGTCGCCGGGGCTGTCCTCGCGTGCAAGCACCACCGCTTCGCGTACCCCATCACACGCCTGCAGGCGGGCCTCGATTTCGGCCAGTTCGATCCGGAAGCCACGAATCTTCACCTGGAAGTCGTTGCGGCCCACGTACTGCAGTTCGCCGCCGGGCAACCAGCGGCCCAGGTCACCGGTGCGATACAGTCGCGCCGACGGGTCTGAGCTGTAGGGGTCGGGCAGGAAACGCTCGGCAGTCAGCTCGGGGCGGTTGAGGTAGCCGCGCGCAATGCCGTCACCCCCCACATAGAGCTCGCCGGTCACCCCGATCGGGACCGGTTGCTGGTGGGGGTCCAGCACCAGGACCCGTAGATCCGACAAGGGCCTGCCAATCAGACTGCCCTGCCCCGCCTGAACGTCACGCCGCTCGATGCGGCGGTACGTGGCATGTACGGTGATTTCCGTGATGCCATACATGTTGATCAGCTGGGTCTGATCAGGATCATTGCGTGCGATCCACGGTGCCAGCATGGGCAGGTCGAGCGCTTCGCCGCCGAAGATGACGTAACGCAGGCGATGCGTCGCGGTACTGTCAGCCTCCGCTGCGATCAGCTGCCGGAACGCGCTGGGTGTCTGGTTGAGCACGGTGACGCCTTGCTCGATCAGCAATGCATGGAAATCCCGTGGACTGCGGCTGACAGCTGCGGGAACGATGACCAACCGACCACCGTGCAGCAGTGCACCCCATATCTCCCATACCGAGAAATCGAACGCGAAGGAGTGGAACAGTGTCCACACATCCTCGGGGCCAAACTGGAACTGCGCATCGGTCGCCGCGAACAACCGGGCGACTTGACCATGCTCCACCATCACACCCTTGGGCTGACCGGTCGAGCCAGAGGTATAGATCACATAGGCAAGATGATGAGCATCTAACGCAGGAACGGCCGGCGCGTGCGTGGGCGCCCCGGCGATGCGGGGGGTATCCACTGAGATCACCGGCATCCCCGCCGCTATCGGTTCGATCATTGGGCGAAGACTGCGCCCGGTCAGCACCGCCACCGGTTGGCAATCGTGCAGCATGAACGCGAGACGTTCAGGCGGATAACTTGGATCAAGAGGGAGGTAGGCAGCGCCGGCCTTGAGAATGCCCAGCAAGCCCGCGACCATGTCCAGGCCTCGTTCGAAACAGATCCCGACGCACCTGTCCGGGCCGGCACCCAACCCTTGCAACACGTGAGCGATCTGATTTGCCCGACAGTCCAATTGCTCGTAGCTCAACGTGACGCCGTCGAACTCGATTGCGACGGCCGCCGGATTCGTGCGCGCATGCGTTTCAAAGGCGTGATGGATCAGCGGCGCGCAGCGATACCCGCGCGTGACTGAATTGAACTCATGGACTACCTGGTTCCTTTCGGCCAATGGCATCATCGATAGCGTGTTGACGTCGACGCTAGGGGAAATCGATGGAAGGCGAGTCAACAGGTGTTGGATATGGACCGCAATCTGCTGCGCATAAGCTGTGGACAACAGCTCCCCATTGAACGAGACATCAACCACGAGGTCTGCATCAGGATCGTAGTCGCGAATGTAGAAGGCAAGTGGCGTCTGCTCGCAACCATTGTTCAAGGCGACCGCGTGCGCATCCCCTCCAAAATAGCCTTCTGTTTCGCCGAAAGATTCGAACGAAACACTCACATCGAACAGGCGCTGCTTGCGTTTTGCCTGGACAAGGCTCTTCTTAAGCTCGATCAGCGGGAACCGTCGATGACGAAGTCCCTGTTTCGTACACCGAGCGACACTGCCCAACAACTGCGACAATGATGTCGGAGCGCGCAGATCAATGTCCACCAAGAGAACGGAGGCCAGCATGCCTGCCGTCGCCTTGCTTGTAGCACCATCTCGGTTATGGATGGCCAGCCCCACCGTGGCCATCCCCTCGCCGTTGGTCCTGGCGAGGTACAGTCCGATGAAGGCCAGTATCAGGTTGGAAACAGAACATCCTGACGATGATGCCCTTTCTGTAAGCGCATTGTAGACAGCGCGCCCGAGAGGAAAACGAATGACGTTGGCACCGACTGCAGCCGACGCGTTGGACGGCATTGGCGCAAGGGCTGGTGCAGCGCCGTCGGGATATCGACCTAGCCAGTAAGCACGATCCCGCTGGAATCTCTCAGAGGCAAGATATTTCCGATGATCCTGGATCTGTCGAAGGAAGGATCCGGGCGCGCGTGCGGGCATCACCCCGAGATAGGCGTCGCTCAACGCTCTGCATAGCATGCCGACGCCCACGCCATCCATGATGATGTGGTGGAATCGGAAGAATACGCATGAATGCTGGGCGGATATCCTGAGTAGCGTACATGACCAGGGAAGCTCGCTTGGCTGCAGGGAAAATAACCGCCGAAATTCCCCATCCATCGTATCTCGCCAATGCGATCCGGCACCCGCATCCGCATCGATCACAATCAGCTTTACATCAACACACTCCAAGAGTTGTTGAAACGGGCGTCCGCCCTCACTTCCAATCACGATACGCAACGCATCGTGCGTGCGCGCAATTTCGTTGAGTGCACGCTCCAATCGAATCGGGCAGACATGCCCCATGACTTCGATTGACGCTCCTATGTTCTGACCGGGAAGGTCCGGATGTGCCGCCTGGTCGATCCATATCAATTGCTGATTGCCTGACAGGCCCAGCACGTCTTCTTCGGCAACGGTCAACTGCATACCTTCCCTTCCATAGGTCAGAACGAGGTTGCATCAACTGACAGAGATACTACACGCAGCAGTCGCTAATCCTGCCTTGGAACTCTCTGCAGTGTCCATCCAGCACAGCCCAGGCGGCGCACTGCCTGAGCCTAATCAGTCGAGAGTATGTCAACGTGCGGCGACTGTACAGACCATTGGGAAGGCATGGTTGCCCGATCACCCGGCAATGGAGGCAAGACGATCAATCCATCTCCGTGAAAGCAATTTACACACCATGCTAGGATTCCGATCAAACCCGGGGCAGTCGTTCTACGATTGGCCCGATTGTCAGCGCGATGTTGAGTCAGCATCCCGCGTATTGGCCGTGCTCGCGATAAATATTCATTATCACCACAAGATAGGCAGTTCATAGGCATTGCTAGAGCACTTCAGTCACCGGGCCCTTTAGGTCGACAGAAGGCTGCACCGCCCCCGTTCGAACAATCTCCATCCCCCTAACCTCACCCACAGGCACAAGCTCAGTGGCTCTCCTCGCCTGGTCCCACAGCGCATAGCTGTCACCAAGCCGCCCAATCAGATTCAGGCCACTCTGCACCTGGCCATCGACACGCACAGCCACCGTGTACTTGCCACTTCCAGATGAAATCGCCCTGGCACGTTCGAAACCCAGCCAGCTCGAAGCAATCGAGACATAGACCAGCATCACCAGGGCGTAGATCAACCTGGGAGAGTCCTTGACGGCCGATGGAACAATCGGTGAAAGGCGCACGGCCAAGGCACAAACGCCAGTCAGAAGTACTCCTATAAGAACAGGCCACGCGCTCGCCCACCAAAGCAGCGCACCCAATCCCGCAAAGAAGAGCACTGGCGCCAACCATGCGAGCAGCTTCCGCTCAGAACTGCTGCTCGCCAGTTTAACTTCCAACCAGCCGCCGATCAGTAGCGCCACCAGCATAAGGAACAACACCGTGCCGATACCCGTGAGGCCGGCCAGAGCCAGCTCGCCCACTGCAACAAACTGAAAGGGATCAAGGCCAAAGTGGCCCCAATACGCCTTGAGATAGAACGCCCCTTGAACCAAGCCAAACGTGACTAGCGCCGAGCCCCATCCGGCGACATCGGTCATCGTCAGTTTCTTCTCCGTACGCTCCATGTATCCCCTTCAATCAATGCAGTCCCGCCACAGAGTGACATGCAGCGCTGCGCCCGACAGGGTTTAACCCACTTGCCGTGACGCATCAGGCCAGATTGCCCCCGTTCCATTGGCGACCCGCCCCACGCCCACTTATAGTGCCAGCCCCACAAGGACGAGACGGCACACATGCCCTACATAGGAATCGGACTGCACGTACTTGCAGCCATCTACTTCGCGGTGCACGCCATCCGCTCAGGCCAGAGCCTCTACTGGCTCATCCTGCTCTTCTCGTTCCCGCTGCTCGGCAGCGTTGTCTACTTCCTGGCGATCTACTTCCCGGAAGCCCGCAACTCGCGCGGCGCCCGACAGGCAATGCGCTCCGCCAAGCGGCTCATGGACCCCGGCCAGGAGCTGCGCAACGCACGAGCCGAACTGGCGCGCACGCCCACCGTGCAGAACCGTCTCCGCCTGGGCATGACGCTGCTGGATGCCGGCCAGACAGAGGAAGCCAGAACCCTGCTCGAGCAGGCCGCCAGCTCGCCACTGGGCGATGATCCGTACATCCTGACCGGCCTGGCCCGCGCGCGCCTCGACTCCGGGCATGCTGCGCTCGCTGCTGAAACGCTGGACGGCCTGTTCACCCGCTACCCGGACGCTCGCCGCAAACCAGAACAAACCCTGCTGTATGCGCAGGCACTGGCCGCGACCCAGGCACCGGAAACCCGCGCCGCATTCGAACGCGCGGTGGAATGCGGAAATGACGCGGCCGCTCGCTGCCTGTTCGCCGAATGGCTGATGGCACAGCCGCAGCCCGCCGACCGTGAGCAGGCCCGCAGCCTGTTCGCCAGCATCATCGACGATGCCAAGCATTGGTCACGCCACGCCCGTAGCCATAATGCCGCCTGGCTGGAGCGAACCAAAGTCGCGTTGAAGGGCTACTGACGCCTGACGGCCTCTGGTAATCCTGTCGCATCCGCCCCGCTCGCGATCCCGCCGGGCGGATGCCGACGGTCCGCAGTCAGGCACAGCCGACATCGCCGATAGCATTGCAGCGCAAGGCTCCAGCCTCGCTGCGTCGCATGCAACGATTCTGAAAATATTGAAAGTGGTGTCGGCTTCAGCCTTACTGCATTGGCATCGCGAACAACCGGGCGTATTCCTTGCTGTGCCACCTTGAACAGGTGGCCGGGATTCGAAACCCCGATTGTGTGGATGTAGTTTGCGCTTGCCAGCCGGCACCGCCCCGCGCGGTGTCGGCTGGCAATCCGTCTGCCGGCTATGGCGGGCGGTGCGTGGAGGCCTTGCGCCTGCCCGGTCATCCACACACGGGGTTTCGAACCACGCATCGTCCGCCACCTTTATCGGTGGCGGCTTCTGCCTGCACGCAAGGAGCCCTGCCATGACCAAGTCCTACTCCCCTGCCCCGCAATCGATTCGCGACGTACCCGCGAACGGCCCGGCGCTGGATCCGAACACACTCATCGCCCTGCTGCACAGCATCGGCTCGGGCGTTGCCGCCAACGGCCAGCCCTGGCCAGAGCGCCATCAGCTGCGTGGCCGGCAGATGGCGCTGGCTGATACCGATTGCTCGCTGACGGGCCTGCGCGTGGTGCTGGAAGTGCTGCTGGCTGCAGAACGCACCCGCCAGAACGGCGAGCCGGACCAGTACGTCGGCGACCGGGTGATGGAAGGGTTGATCATGGCCGGTATGGGGCTCGCAGCCCACGCAAGCGAACGGCTGCAGCCGGCAGACTGAAGGACTGCCTTGGTAAGGTGCACGCTGGTTGTGCACACTCCGCTGATGAAGGTGCACCACGCAGTGATGTGGGTGCTTTTCCTGGCGATGGTCGTTGCAGCACGGATTCATTGGCCTGAGCCTGAAGAGCCAGAGATCCTCGCGTACCGGGGCGAATCCGATGAGATGTTCTCGACGCTTCGTCGCCACGCTTTCCGATTCGCAGAGTCGCGGGCAGGGGACGGTTTCGAGTTCCTGGATGGGCCGAACGCAGCGTCTTCCTTCCAGATTCAGTGCAGGGGTGTGCCGGTACTGTACGTGGAGAGGCGGCACCCTCTTCTGTTGATCAGCCTGCCACTTGGGGCCGGGCGACGGGCGCCTGCGATCTTCCACCTGCAGGCCACGCTGGAGTGGCCGCTGCAGCCATTGAGCTATCTGGAGCAGTCCCTGGCGGGCGTGCAGGAGCCAATCGTGCAGGATCGATTATTGCTGATGGTCGCTGGCGGCGTGCCTGAGGAGGAGCGCTGTGAGTGACGAGAGCTATCGCGCCAGGGCCTCGGCTAAAACGTTCCCCATCACGTCAGACTTTGGCATTTGGCTCACTGGGATTTCTGCTTGCTCAAACCACGCCCGGCCAGCCTCAGGGTGCGGACCAGTCAGAACAACTTTTCCCGAGCCGTAACGATATGAGGCGGCACTTATGTCGCCATTTTTATAGTGGCCAAGCGCCTTGAACCCAGCAGAGGGGGAAGCAGGGAAGTAGGGCCCGTCCTGGAAGAACATCTGAACCTGATGCCCAAGCCACTCCACGGCAACGGCGGCGTCGTCAATCGAATGCACCGGAAAGCCGGGACGGCCGACGGCACTGTCCAGCTCTTCGTCAATCAAGCCCAGGTTGTTCGCGTCCGCCAAATACGCGCCCATACATAAGCCAAGGTAGTGACCGCCTTGATCAACGTACGCCCTGATGGCGTTGGAACGCTGCCCTCCTAAAGCTCGAAGCGCCGCTGGGATGTTCTGGCCTCCGCCTGGCTGGATGTACAGATCGAAGCGCTTGAGGTTTTCAGGGGTAACGTCCAGCGACTCATCCGGCCCGACGTACTCCACCTGGTATTTTCCCGATGCTTCGATCGAGCGTCGAACGGTCTCTGAGCAGTCATCGCATCCCGCGTCGCCGCGATAGATTGCGATACGAGGAGGCGTCGAGGATAAGGCGGCGCCCGAGATCAGTAGCAGTGCTGCCAGGAGCGTGCCTGTCCGCAGGAATTTAGCCACCGAAAGATCTCCGCTGGTTCACTGAAAACGTCTGCATAGGATGGGGGTGAGAGCGGTGGCAGGTGGCCGGATTACGCTGCACTGCGGGTGAATTTGCTCTGAATCCAATGGGCAGAGGCGATGCGGGAGCATGTCCATTGCGCCCCCTGTCCCACTGGGGTTTGTGGCGGGCACCACATCGTGGCCTGGAGGGGCTTCGGGTGGCGTTTTTCCGGCCAGTGGCCGGCACTATCCCTTGCATTGTGGGGGTCCAGAATTGGAATTACCGTGACGCGTCACGGTGAATGGCGTGAACCATCAACCGGGTATGATGCCGACTTTCTTGCACTTGCCGCGATGCAGCGCGCGCGTCGCTGTTGGCTACGCGCCGGTGCAGTTGAGACCCCCACTTACTTCATGCTCGCTCCCTATTCTCCCATCATCATCTGGGCGGCCGTGGCCGTTGCCACCGTCGGCCTGCTGTTCCGCCCCTTCCGCATTCCGGAATACATGTGGGCGCTGGGCGCGGCCGCACTGCTTCCGCTGCTCGGGGCGGTGTCGCTCGGCACCACCTGGCATGCGGTCGCCGAAGGGCGCGATGTCTACCTGTTCCTGATCGGCATGATGGTGCTGGCCGAACTGGCGCGGCGCGAGGGCCTGTTCGACTGGTTGGCGCTGTATGCGGTGCGGCATGCCGGCGGTTCGGGGCGGCGCCTGTTCGATCTGGTGTTTCTGGTGGGCACGGTAGTAACGGTGTTCCTGTCCAACGATGCCACGGCGGTGGTGCTGACGCCTGCCGTCTATGCGGCATGCAAGGCGGCGCGCGCTAATCCCCTGCCCTATCTGTTCGTGTGCGCGTTCATCGCCAACGCGGCCAGCTTCGTGCTGCCCATTTCCAACCCGGCCAACCTGGTGGTGTACGGCAACCACATGCCCTCGCTGCTGCAGTGGCTGGCGCAGTTCGCGCCGCCCTCCTTGGCTGCGATCGGCGCCACCTACCTGGTGCTGCGCTGGGTGCATCGCCGCGAGATCGCACAGCCGTTGGCAGCGTCGCCCGAGCATCGCCCGCTTACCGAGGGTGGCCGGCTGAGTGCGCTGGGTGTGTTGTTCACCGGCACCGTGCTGCTGGTGACCTCCGCAATGAACGGCCCGCTGGGCCTGGCCACCTTCTGTGCAGGCGCGCTGAGCGTCGCGGTGGTGGCGATCCGCCAGCGTCACAGCCCGCTGCCGCTGTTGCGCCACGTGTCGTGGGGCGTGCTGCCGCTGGTGGCCGGCCTGTTCGTGCTGGTTGAAGCGGTGTCGCAGACCGGTGTCATCCAGACGGCGGCCAGCAACCTGCAGGCGCTGGCGCAGACCTCGCCGCACCAGGCGGGCTGGCTGGCTGGCGCCTCGGCCGCACTGCTCAGCAACGTGGCCAACAATCTGCCGGTGGGTCTGGCGGCGGGCTCGCTGGGGCAGATGGCCGAGCTGCCGGCGCAGACGCGCGCGGCATTGCTGATCGGCGTGGACCTGGGCCCGAACCTGTCGGTGACCGGTTCGCTGGCCACCATGCTGTGGCTGGTGGCGCTGCGCCGCGAAGGCGAGCATGTCAGCGCGCTCGACTTCCTGCGGGTCGGCGCGCTGGTGATGCCGCCCGCGCTGATCGGAGCGTTGCTGCTGCTCTGATCGGGGCGCGGGCGCCGTACAGGCCTAGAACGCCACCTGCAGGCGGGTGTTGAAGGTGGTGCCTTCGTCCTTCCCTGGTCCGGTGCCGCTGCGGTTGTTCGTCTGCCAGCGGATGGCCTCGAACATCACGCGACTGAAATCGTTGAGGTACCAGTTCGTGCCCAGCGTCCACGCATGGCCGGTACCGCCGCTGGGCAGTTCGGCGTAATCCACGTCTTCATAGCGTGCCTTCAGCTCCCACGCGCCCCTGCCGCCGCGTGTGACCGGGTCGGCCACCTTCACCCGGCCCCAGGTGCCGGCCTTGCCCGAATAGGCCGGCGTGGCGCCGGCCAGGAACCAACCGGCCGAGACGGCCCAGGCCTGGTGGTCGAGGTCGTAGCGACCGCTGGCATCGGCACCGCGCAGGTTGCGGGTGCCCCATTCGCCGGTCGCCCAGGCCGGGCCGAAGAAGCCCGCCAGCTCTGCGCCATAGCCGGTGCTGCGCTCGGCGCCCAGCAGCGTGCCCGGGGTGATCTTGACCAGGTCGTTGAAATGCCCGGCGATGGCCGAGCTGCGCACCACGCCGCTGGCGCCGGCAGCGATCTCCTCGTGGAAGGCCCATGCGCCCAGATGCACCGTCGCGGTGGAGCTCTCGATGGGGTTCCAGTGCACGCGCGTGGCCCAGGTCTGGCTGTCGTTGTCGGTGCCGGCGTTGTTGAGGTCATTGCCCGCCACCGAAAGGCTGGCGTGCCAGCCCTTGCCGTACACGCGCTCGGTAAGGCCGACACCGAACAGCCCGCGCTGCGGCAGCATCAAGGTGCCCACCACGTTGCGGTCCTGGAAGGGTGTGTTGGAGGTGCTGCTGGAGCCGTCGATGCCGCGATCGTTCAGGCGGTTGCCGACGGTGAGGTCGGCAGGCAGGCCGAACAGGCGGTGATCGACGGTGGCGTAGACCGATTTCCAGGCCACGTCGTTGTCGGCGAAATCGCCCTCCACGGCCCAGCCGAAGATGCCGTAACGGCCTTCGGCGCCCAGGCGCACCGAACGGATTTCGGTGCCGGACAGGTTGCGGTCGTTCACCGCGGAGCCGTCGGTGCTGGAGGCATCAACAAACAGGCGCCCGCGCGGCCGGAAGGTGACGTTGCCGTCGGCGCTGCTGAACTCCGGCGCCCCCTTCGACCAGGACACTTTGGGCTGTTTGGACTGTCCCGATTCCAGCGCGGCAACCCGGGTTTCCAGCGAGGGCGCGGGCGTTGCCGTTGTCGGTGATTGGGCTGCAGTGCCCTGCCCGCCCTCGACAGCGCGCAGGCGCGCCTCCAGCTGCTGGATCTGCACGGCCTGTTGCTGCACCAGTTGCGAGAGCTGGGCTTGGCTCAGTGGCGCAGGCGGTGATGACGTGGACTGGGCGCCGGCATGGCCAGTGGCCAACAGCAGGCCAAGCGCGACCGACAGCGCTGCCGGCAGCAGCACGGTGGAATGGTTCATGGTCTCTCTCTCCGGCCAGCCGGCCCCCTGGCCGGGCGCTGGCCTGTTGCGGTGGTGCGGGGGAAGATCGGGGAAGGAGGCGCGCGCCGCCGGATCAGCCCGGCGGCGCGGCAAGCGGGCTCAAGCGGCCGCGCTCAGCTGGTGGCCTGCGTCTGCGCGTTCGGGCGCCAGGTGATCAGTTTGTTCTCGACCACATCCAGCATGGCGTCGATGACCAGCACGAAGGCGGCCAGGATGATGATGCCGGCAAACACGCCCACGGCATTGAAGTTGCCTTCGGCCTGGGCGATCAGGTAGCCCAACCCTGCCGAGGCACCCAAGTACTCGCCGATGATCGCGCCGACCACGGCGAAACCGACCGAGGTGCGCAGCGAGGACAGGATCCAGCTGGCCGCAGCCGGGAAGTACACGTGACGCAGCAGGTCGCTGCGGCCTGCGCCGAGGATGCGGGCATTGGCCAGCACCACCGGGTTCACTTCGCGCACGCCCTGCATGGCGTTGAAGAAGGTGGTGAAGAACACCAGCGTGACCGCCAGCGCCACCTTCGACCACAGCCCCAGGCCCAGCCACAACACGAAGATCGGCGCCAGCACCACGCGCGGAATCGCGTTGAAGCCCTTGATGAAGGGGTCCAGGATGCGTGCCGAACGGCGGCTCAGGCCGAGCCACACGCCACCGGCCACGCCCAGCCCGGTGCCGATGATGTAGCCAAGCGCGGTTTCGGTCAGGGTGATGTAGACGTGCTGGTAGAACGAGGTATCCGACAGCCAGGTCCAGGCCTGCTGCACGATCGCCGTTGGCGAGGGGAAGAAGAACGGATCGATCACGCCCAGCGCGATGCCGCCTTCCCAGCCGCCGAACACGGCGACCACCAGGGCCAGCTGGATGAATTTGTCAGTCTTGGCGTGCATAGCTCTTCTCCACTTCGCCGCGCAGGCAGGCCCAGATGTCGCGGTACAGGTCGGTGAATCGTTCGTCCAGCTTGATTTCGGCCACGTTGCGCGGCCGCTCCAGGTTCACGTCGAAGCTGCGCACGACGCGGCTGGCCGGGCCGGAGGACAGCACCACCACGCGGTCACCCAGTGCGATCGCCTCTTCCAGGTCATGCGTGATGAGGATCACCGAGCGGCGATCCTCCTGCCACAGCCGCAGCAGTTCGTTCTGCATCAGGTGGCGGGTGTGGATGTCCAGCGCCGAGAACGGCTCGTCCATCAGGATCACCTTCGGCTCGACGATCAACGCCTGCGCCATCTGCACGCGCTTGCGCTGGCCGCCGGACAGCTGGTGCGGGTAGCGGTGCTCGAAGCCCGTCAGGCCGACCTTGGCCAGCCAGGCATTGGCCTTGGCCTTGCGCTCGGCTTCAGGCACGCCACGGAAGCGCAGGCCCAGTTCGACGTTCTGGTAGGCGGTCTTCCACGGCAGCAGTGCATCCTGCTGGAACAGATAGCCGACCGATTCCTGCACGCCGCTGACCTTGCGGCCATCGATGGCGACGTCGCCGGACGACGGGGTCAGCAGGCCCGCCACGGAATTGAGGATGGTGCTCTTGCCGCAGCCGGTGGGGCCGACGATGGCGAGGAACTCGCCGTCGCCCACCTGGATGTCGACATCGCGCACGGCGGTGAATTCGCCGAAGGACATGGTCACCTTGTTGATGGCGACCATGGTCTGTGCAGGCTCCAGCTGCGGCGCGCCGTTGAGCTGGCGCACGGTGGCATTGAGGGCCATGGGGTTACCTCCGCTTAACGTTGGGCAGCCGGCGCCGCAGCGTGGGCACGCTCGACGAAGGCATTGGTGTAGGTCCTGGACAGATCGATGTTGGCCTTGGCCACGTCCGTGTTGAATTCGCGCAGCACCTTCAGCGGTGTTTCCAGATCGGCCGCGGTGAAGTGGCCATCGGTGGTGAAGATCGCGCGGGCGTTCTCCACGGCGCGGGCATAGGTGGCGCGGTCGCCGGAGACATAGCTGTCAGGCAGGGCCGCGACGATGTCTTCGGCGCTGTTGTCGGCGATGAACTTCAGCGCCATCTGCTCGGCGCGGGCGATCTTCTCGGCCGCTTCCGGGCGCTTGTCCAGGAAGCTCTGGTTGGCGTACATCACCGAGGTCGGGTACAGGCCGCCATAGACCTGGCGCGCGCCGTCATCACTGCGCGCGTCGAGGATGATCTTCCCGACCTTGCGTTCGGTGATCAGGGTGGCGGCAGGATCGTAATTCACCAGCAGGTCGATCTTGCCCTGCTCCAGAGCGGCGACCGCGGCGGCACCGGACCCTACGCCGATCAGCGAGATGCTGTCGATCGGGATGTCATGCTGGGCCAGGAAATGCCGCACGAAGAAGTCCGACGAGGAGCCCGGTGCGGTGATGCCGACCTTCTGGCCCTTGATGGTCTGCGGGCGCGCAGGATCGAACGTGGCGTCTTCGCGGCCGGCCATCACCAGGCCGGAATTGCGCGAGAGCAGCACGAAGGCGACCACGTCCTTGCCCTTGGCCTGCATCTGGATGGTGTGGTCGTAGAAGCCGACGGCCACGTCGGTGGAGTTGGCAACCAGCGCCTGCAGCACCTTGGAGCCACCCTGGGCGAAGTTCTCGGTCTTCACTTCCAGGCCGACGTCCTTGAAGTAGCCCTTGGCGTCGGCGATGAAGAACGGCAGGTTGTTGAGGTTGTAGGAACCGACGCTGATGCGCACCGGGGCATTGTCGCCGCCGCGCGCGGCACCGCCGGCGGCAGTGGCGTCCGGCTTGCTGCATCCGGCCGCGGCCAGGCCGACCGCGCACAGCGCGGCCATGAAGAACTGCTTGTACATCATCCCTCCCAGGAGTGAAGCATCTACGTTGTGATGGCGGGCAAGCACGGCTGTGCCGGCCCGACCGGTTTCAGATCATGCCGCTGACGTCCATTTGCGGGCTTGGGTCGCACTGGCCCTGGCGGGCGCGGGCGACGTGGCGAACACGCGACCTTCAAACAGACGACGTGCGGTGCGCACCACGCTGGCGACCACCGGCGCGTCGTCCGAGCTGCGACTGAGGCCCACCTCCAGGGCCCCACTCGGATGTTCGAGGGTAATGCTGCCGGGCAGCGGCAGGCACCCGACCAAAGTGTGGGCCAGCGTGCCAGGGGTGACAGCGGCGGTCGCGATACCCACTGCACCAGTAATGGCCAGCGCGGTGTGGCACTGGTGCGGCATGAAATAGCGCACCTGCAGCCGCCCGCCGTGTTGCGGTGCGGACAGCAGCACCGGCTTGGGAATGACCTTGTTGCCGGCGTCGGCGATGCCCATGCGGGCGCCGGCCTCGATACGCAGCGCCTCCAGTCGCGCCATGAACGCAGCATCAGCATTCAATTCGGCAGGTGAGGCATCGCCGCGTACGCCCAGGTCTTCGGCCTGCACCAGCATCAGCGGCATCGCGCAGTCGATCAGACTGACCGGCACGCCGTCGATGGTTTCCCGGGCATGGCCACTGGGCAGCAGCTTGCCGGTACGTGCCCCGGCCGCGTCCAGGAAGGACAGCCGCACCGGCGAGGCCGAACCCGGTGCTCCGGCAATGCGCGTATCACCCCTGTAGACCACGTTGCCGCCCGGGGTTTCCACCGTGGCGATGATCAGCTTGCCGGTGTTGACGTTGTGCACGCGCACTTCGGTCTGCGGGTCCTGTGCCTGTACCAGCCCGCGCTCGATCGCATACGGGCCCACGGCCGCCAGCATGTTGCCGCAGTTGGGTGAGGTATCGACCACCTGCTGCTCCACCCGCACCTGGGCGAACAGATAGTCCACGTCAGCATCGGGGCGGCTGGAGCGGTCGATGATGGCCACCTTGCTGGTCAGTGAGTTTCCGCCGCCGATGCCGTCGATCTGCAGCGGGTGGCCCGAACCCATCACCTCCAGCAGCAGACGGTCACGCTCGGCGGGATCGGCCGGCAAATCGCTGGCCAGGAAGAACGGTCCCTTGGAGGTGCCGCCGCGCATCAATACGCAGGGAATGCTGAGCAGATCGTTGGACATACGTGTGATAGATTGATGCGTATAGGGGATGAATGACCCCTCTGTGATTCGATACTGGCATGACCCCAATTGATCTGTGAATTGCTGATTTTTGGATGATTGATACCCGATGAGCATCAATTGCGAAATTCTGGATCTGCGCGCGTTCCTGCTGGTGTCGGAGACCCGCAGCTTCCATCGCGCTGCCGAGATCCTGCATGTCTCCCAGCCAGCGTTGAGCCGACGCATCCAGAAGCTTGAGCAGGCGGTGGGCTCGCCGCTGCTGGAGCGCACCACGCGCAGCGTCAGCACGACGGCGGTGGGCGAGAACCTGTTGCCGCTGGTGCGGCGCATGCTGGAAGAGTTCGATGGATCGCTGTTCTCACTGCGCGGCCGCGAAGATACCCGCGGCGCTACCGTGACCATCGCCTGCCTGCCTACGGCGGCGTTCTACTTCCTGCCCAGCGTGATGGCGCGCTTCCACGAAGCGCATCCGAACGTGCGCTTCCGCATCCTGGATATCCCGGCCACCGAAGGCCTGCAGGCGGTGGAGCGCGGCGAAGTCGAGTTCGGCATCAACTTCATGGGCGCCAACGACCCCAATCTCGATTTCGACGTGCTGGCCGAGGATCCGTTCGTGCTGGCGTGCCGGCGCGATCATCCGCTGGCCCGCAAGCGCACGGTGGAATGGGCCGATCTGGCCGAGCACCAGCTGATCACCGTGCATCGCACCAGTGGCAATCGCACCCTGCTGGACGGCGCATTGGCGCGCGAGAACCTCAAGCTGAGCTGGCATTACGAAGTGACCCACCTGTCCACGTCGCTGGGCATGGTCGAGGCCGGCATCGGGGTATCGGTGCTGCCGAAAATGGCGACTCCCGACGGCGAGCATCCGACGCTGGTGACGCGTTCAATCGGCAACCCGGTGGTGTCGCGCACCATCGGTATAGTGCGCCGTCGCGGTGCCCTGCTCTCGCCTACTGCGGAACGCTTTCTTCAGATGTTGATGAGCCAGTGGCGCGCGCAGACCTGAGTGCGGCTTAGTCCGCAGGGCGTGTTGCAGCTGTGGCTGTGTTGCCGCCAGCAACGGCGCTGCTGGCCAGCAGCTGCTCGGCCAGCCCGCGGTAGATCGGCACCCGGCAGACCATGCCGGACACGCCCCGGGCAATCAGCACGGTGGCCAGGATCGGCAGTAGCAGATCGCCGCTGTCGGTCAGCTCCAGCGAGATCACTGCCGAGGTCAGTGGCGCCTGGGTCACGCCTGTCAGGTAGGCGCACATGCCCAGCAGCACGAACGCCTTCGGATCCACCGCCGGCATCAGCACCGCCAGGTTGTGCCCCAGCCCTGCCCCCACCGCGAGCGCTGGCGAGAACAATCCGCCAGGGATGCCTGCCACGTAGGACGCCAGATTGGCGAGCAGCTTCATCAGGCCGAACTCGTGACCGACGATTGCCTGCCCCTGCACCAGACTGCGCGCCTGCTCGTAGCCGGTACCGAACGCGCCGTCGCCGAAGATCAGCGCCAGCACCACCACGATCAACCCGCAGGCCGCGGCCAGTGCCACCGGATGGTCCCGCTTGAGCCTTCCCAGCCAGCGCGGATGACCGGACATGGTCAGCAGTACGACCCGCGCGAACAGTCCGCCCAGTAGGCCGGCGACCACGCCACACAGCACAATGGCGCCCCACGCCTGGCCCAGAGGCAGCAATGCCGAAACGTGGCCGAAGTAGGTGTAGTTGCCCAGCAGGCCCAAGGACACCACGCCGCCCACGATGACCGCGGTGAGCAAGGTGCCCGAGAAGCGGTGCTCGAAGCGCCCGCTCAACTCTTCGATGGCGAACACGATGCCCGCCAGCGGCGTATTGAAGGCCGCGGCGATGCCGGCCGCGCCACCTGCCAGCAGGAAGTGCGACAGCTCGCGGGGATCCTTGAACCCGAACCAGCGCCCGAACAGGTACATCAGGCTGGCCCCCACGTGCACGGTGGGGCCTTCGCGGCCAACCGACGCGCCGCCAAGCAGGGACAGCGAGGTCAGCAGCAGTTTGCCCGCCGAAACCGCAGGCGAGAGGTTGACCTGCCGGAATTCCGGGTCCGGCTGTTCCAGCGATGCGATGACCTGCGGAATGCCGCTGCCCCGGGTGGGCCTGAGCGCACCGGCGGTCAGCCAGGCCAGCAGCGCGAAGATGCCCGGCGTGAGCAGCAACGCCCACCACGGGGAATGGGCAATGACACGCTGGAAGACATGGAAGGCGGCATCGCTGGCCTTGGCGAACACGATGGCAACGAGTGCTACGGCCACCGCGCCGCTCCACAATGCCGCGCGCCGGCGCCATCCTTCGGTCAGCACCATCGCTGAAATACGGGCGCGGAGACGTTGAAGATCGAACATCGGGCGATTCTGCTAGCGCGCGTGGCACCAAGGAAGTGGCGAGTGTGGCGGCTGAGCCTGCTGTATCCGGTGAAATGGCAGGCTGCTTCCCAGGCACTGCTGCCGGATGCAGGAATACACGCAGTCGATCCGCTCCTGAGCAGGAATCCGCCCAGGCCTGTCCGGTTTCCATGACCGCAAGCCAAGGCCCCGGAGCGGTGGCGCGACTCCGGGCGGGTTCTGCCTGTAATTCTAGCGGCGCAAGGCGTCGATGATCACGCCGGTGGCGATCTCCACCAGCAGGTATTCCGTATCCGACTGCCGCACCCAGCGCTGACCGCGGCCGGGGTCGCGCAGACGGTAATGCGCGTAGTCGTCCACCCAGTAGCGCCGGTCGACCTCGGCCCAGGGCAAGCGGTCACCGCGGCGCCATGCTTTCTTCTGCCAGCCCGGCGGTGGTGCGTCGCGCTTGTGGGGGCCGCCTGCATGGGGCGGCGGTCCGTTGCCACGTGCATGGTGCGGCGGATCGGCCCAGGCAGGTGCGGCGACCAGAGCCACTGCGGCGCCAAGTGCAATGCCAAGCAAGCGTCCGGTTTTCATGGGGATGCTCCCGGTCCAGCCGCGGTATGCGGCCTTGTGCCACGGAATATAGAGCAGTCCCCGTGAACGGATCCATGCGCGCCACCAGGCCCGCCCGGACGTCCGCCCGCCGCGCCCATCCGCCCGTTGTGGTGCTGCAATCAGAGACAGACAGACTGTGTATCCTCGGCCCGTGCCCGGATCGCCGCCCCTGCCCGAACATGATGCCGATGACGCGCTGGAGGCCCGCGGCAGCGCCACGGAGGTGTTTTCTGTCTTCATCAGACTGGGGCTGACATCCTTCGGCGGCCCCATCGCCCATCTGGGCTATTTCCATCGCCAGTTCGTGCAGCGCCGACGCTGGCTGGATGATGCCCACTTCGCCCAGTTGTTGATGGTCTGCCAGTTCATTCCGGGGCCGGCCAGCAGCCAGATGGGCTTTGCCATTGGCCTGTTCCGTGGCGGCTGGCGGGGCGCGTTGGCGGCATTCGTTGCATTCACCCTTCCCTCTTCGCTGCTGATGCTTGGCCTTGCCGTGGCAACCTCGCGATTGGATCAAGGTATCTACCCGGTCGTTGTCCACGGTTTGAAGCTTGTGGCCGTCGCGGTAGTCGCCCACGGCCTGCTGGGTATGGCGCGGCAACTAGTGCCCGACTAGTGCCCGATATGCGGCATGCGTTGATCACCTGCGTCGCTGCGGCGGTGACGGTGCTGACAGGCAATGCATGGGGGTCGTTGATCGCCGTGGGGTTGGGCGGCCTGCTCGGCCTGTGGCTCTGCAGGCGTGCAAAGGCGCCTGTTGCTGCGGTCTTTCCAGTCCCCTACAGCGTCCGTGGCGGCGCCATCAGCCTTGCGCTTTTTCTGGGCGGGCTGGCGGCTTCCTTTATGCTGCCCTCCTCTGCTGTGCCGACGGCACCCGGCATTGCGAGCGCGTTCTATCAGGCCGGGACCTTGGTCTTCGGCGGAGGCCACGTCGTACTGCCACTTCTGCAGCATGCGGTGGTCGACAGTGGCTGGCTCAGTCCGGACACATTCCTCGCAGGCTACGGCGCTGCCCAAGCGATGCCTGGCCCGATGTTCTCGTTGGCCGCGTTCCTTGGGGCAGAGACGCCGCTGGGCCTGCCCGCGGTGGCAGGTGCAGGGATCGCGCTGCTGGCCATCTTCCTGCCGGGATTCCTGTTGCTGCTGTCGGTATTGCCGATCTGGAACCAGTTGGTGCGCCGACAATGGGCTGCCAGGGCGGTGGCCGGGGCTGGCGCGGCCGTCGTCGGCCTGCTGGCTGCCGCGTTTCATGATCCGGTGTGGACGGACGGCGTGCGCACACCGTTCGATCTTGCAATCGCTGCCGTGGGCTTCGGGCTGTTGGCGGTTGCGCGGATATCGGCGGTATGGGTTGTGCTGTGGTGCGTCGTTGCTGCGCTGGTCGTACAGCAATTCAGGTAGCTGGCGATGCCGGCGCCCGGCAGGGATGCGTGCGCTCCTACCCCCGAACCTGAGTAGGATTCAGGCCCAGTCGCCTGCGCAGCAATCGCCTGAGCGTCGCAGAATCGCCCAGCCCCACCTGCGCGGTCACCTCTTCCACCGAAAGCCCGCCGCTTTCCAGCAGCACCCGCGCCCGGTTCAAGCGCACCGACTGGATCAACTGCTGCGGCCCGTAGCCGAGCACCTTGTTCACTTGGCGGTTGAGGGTGCGTGTGGATATGTTGGCCCGCGCTGCAAGCGTGCCCACGGTGACTGGTTCCGGGAGTGTCTCTGCAATGTGGCTGGTCAACAGTGCTATCAGGTTGTTCTCGGGCACCATCATCGCCGGCGACATATACAGCGACTGCAGGCGACGCTGCTCGACCAGCAATGCCTGGCCCAGCATGGCAGTGAGCTGCTCGCCGAAGCGCTGACGCAGGACGTAAAGCACCAGGTCCATGTGTGCCATGGCGGCGCCAGCAGTGACCAACGGACCATCCGCATGCACCATGCGGTCGGGCTCCACGCGCGTGTTGGGCGCCACGCGCCGCAACGCGGATGCCAGCCACCATGTTGTGGTCACACAGCGTCCATCCAGCAACCCGGCTGCGTTGAGCAGAAACACAGAAGAACAGGAGCCTGCAATCGTGCCGCCCGCTCTGGCATGGCGACGCAGCGCAGCGACCAAAGGCGGAATGTCCGGCTGGGCCAAGCGCGCGTCGAGTTGGCTGGCATCGTCGATGTCCAGCCCTGGCAGGATCCAGCATTCGCGTGCAGAGGAGCGCACGGGCAACCTGTCTGTCTGCAGTTGCAGGCCGTTACCAAGCTCGATGATTCCAGGCGTCACCGCGCAGACCCGCCAGCGCGGCGGTGCAACCCCGACCCGGCACGCCAGCTTGGCCGCGGTGGTCAGAAGATCAAGGGTGAGGGTGACGCTGGAGGCAAAGGGCGCGCGCGGCACCACCAGGACGAAATCATGCATTGGCTGATTCTGCGCGATTATTGGCAAATCGGCCACTTCAGACCCGCGCCGTGGCGCGGTTGAATGGGCGCTCCCTGACCCACCAGCGCTAACCATGCCCACCATCCTCATCAAGACACCCGCCGACGCACTGACCGCTCTTCAGCGCGAGCGGATGATCGCCGCGGTGAATACCGCTGCAACGCAATGCAGCGGCCTGGGGCCTGATCCTCGCCAACGCGGCCTGTGCTGGGTGATTGCCGAGGAAGTGCCGGCCGGCTTCTGGCGCTGTGGCGGCAGTGCCGACTTCCTCCACGTCATTCCGTGCCTGGTCCACGTCCTCGCACCCGCCGGCGTACTCGACGAACAGCACCGGTCCCGTTACGCGGCGGTTGTGCACCAGGCCATTCTGGAATCGCTGGCCCTGCCGGATACGCAGCGGCTGGCTGCTTCGATCATGGTGAGCGATGTCACCGATGGCACGTGGGGGCCCAACGGCCAGCTGTGGACACTGCCGCAGTTCGTGGAGGCCGCGGGGTATTCCCATCTGCAAGCACCGGTGAACCGCTGACGCCACAAGCCCTTGTCAGCAGACTGCACCAACGATCATGTTCAATCACCCTCTGGTCGCTGGCAGTAGCGGGAAAATTCCTGAAGAAAGGCCTCCGCCGGTCCGCGATTGACCGGCTGCCTTACAGCATCGGCAATGGCCTCCGGCTCCATCTTCATGAAGGGGAAGCGCAGGAACAGTTTTTCGTTGAAGCGGGAGCTGATTGTCGACAGCACAAGCCGCAGAGACGCGAGCATGTCGTCGCCGCGATGGGATGCGTGCACCAGCGCGATGGGCTTTGCAATCACAAGGTCGCCCGATACGAGCCAATCGATGGCGTTCTTCAGGCCGCCCGGAATGCCTCGTGCGTACTCGGGGCTCGAAATCAGAATGCCATCGCAGGCTTCAATGCAGCGCTTGAAGTGCACAACGCTGTCAGGCAAGGGCAGATCTTCAAGATCGGGAGAGAAAACGGGCAGTGCGCCGAGGTCGGCGTAGGTACCCAGTGCGATATCCGGTGGCGCGATTTCTTCCAGCGCCCTCAGCAATGCGGTGTTGGTGGACAGCCGGCGAGCGCTACCGGATAGGGCAAGGATCTTCATCCCGGCACGCTATCACAGGCACCTGCCGCCGTGTCCGGCAATGACCCGCAGCGACCCGTTGCACGTGGCAAACTAGCGGTGGTCGTTCAACGTCCATTGATCATGCACGGATGCGCATAGCCTATGACACGTCTGCTCATCATTGAAGACAACCCCGAGCTGGTTGCAAATCTCTACGCCTTCTTCGAGCCACTGGGCTACGTGCTTGACGATGCGCGGGATGGTGCCACCGGCCTGCGCAGGGCAACGCAGAACCATTACGACGCCATTCTGCTTGACCTGATGCTGCCCCGCCTCGATGGCATGGCACTGTGCCAGGCGCTACGTCAGGAGTTCCAGAACCCGGTGCCGATCCTGATGCTGACCGCCCGTGATCCGGTGGAGGACCGCGTGCAGGGGCTCGCGTTGGGTGCGGATGATTACCTGGTCAAGCCCTTCTCCCTGAAGGAGCTGGACGCACGCATCAAGGCGCTGGTCCGCCGCGCCCAAGGCCGGCAGGTCCAGAGTGTGTTGGACTGGGGCGATCTGCGCGTCGACACCCGCTCGCCGCAGGCGTGGCGCCAGGGCCACACCCTCAATCTGACCCCGACAACGCACAAGCTGCTGATGTGCCTGGTGCGGGCTGCCCCCGCAGTGGTGCGCAAGCAGGAGATGGAATACCTGATCTGGGGCGACGAGCCGCCGGAGAGCGGTGCACTGCGCACGCACATCCATGAGCTGCGCCTGCAGGTAGACAGGCCGTTCAACCCTGCACTCATTGCCACGGTGCACAGCGTTGGCTGGCGGCTGGACAGGCCGGCACTGGCACCTGCGGAGTAGTCCCTGCCGATGACTGGCCGCTCGCTGAGGTCGCTCTATCGAAGCATGACACTGAGAACGCGCATCACGGTGTCGTTCGTGCTGCTGATGGCCGGTGCCATGGGCTTCATTGTGCTGGTCGAACTGGTGGACTACGACGAGGTAAGAGCCTCCGTCGTTTCGATGACCCAGGACCGCGAGGTCCATCGGCTGCAGGCCGCACTGGCCAGTGGCGAGCAACCGGAACTGACGAAAGGCAGCCAGCTGTATGACGCGCGCTCGGTCCCTCTGGTGCTGCGCAGGTACGGGCTGGGCTACTACGGTCAAGAGGGTCCGAACGAATGGCATCTACGGGTCTTCGAAAGCGACGGACAGCGCTACTACCTGCTGCAGGACGGTCAGCACTACGCCTACCTGGAACATCTGATCAACGCCTTTGCGGCACTGGTCATCCTCACCTGCGTGCTCTGCGCGTTCTGGATCGGTCGCCGAACCGCGGCCCATGTCATCGCGCCCATTACCCACTTGGCCGATGCCGTACAGAGCAAGCACAAACCCTTCCCCTTCCAGGACGCGCGTGACGAGATCGGGGTGCTGGCACGCGCTTTCGCCCAGCACAGCGACGAGCTTGAGCAGTTCCTGCAACGCGAACAGTGCTTTGCGGGCGATGCCAGTCATGAGCTGCGCACGCCCTTGGCGATCATCGGTGGTGCGGCCGAGACACTGGTGCACCAGCTGCCCGCCGACAGCCACCTGGTGGCCAGCGCCGATCGCATCATGCGCACCACGCAAGAGATGCAGCGGCAGCTGACCTGCCTGCTGCTGCTTTCGCGTGACCCCAGGACGGTGCCGCGCAGCCTCGTTCCGCTGCGGGCGCTGATCGAGGAATGCAGGGAGCGATGTGCGCCGTGGCTTTCGGGAAAGCCGGTGCGCTTGGTTCTGGATGCGCCGCAGGACCAGCAGGTGCTGACCAATGCAGAGCTGGCCCGTAGTGTGATCTGGAATCTGCTGCGCAATGCCTGCCAGTACACGGAAGAAGGCGAAGTGCGGGTCGAGCTGCGGAGTGCCACGCTGCGGATCGCCGACACCGGCCCGGGGCTGCCGCCCAGCATCGATGCGCAGCAGTTCAAGCGTTTCATGCCCAGCACCCGGCAGGGTGGTGAAGGCCTGGGCCTGTCCATCGTGCAGCGTGCGGTCGAGCATATGGGCTGGCAGATGACGGTCGAGACATCGGCGCAAGGTTGCCTGTTCACTGTGCAGATGCACCCAGCCGCAGCAGGCACCTGACAGCTTCCTGACACGGGCCTGCACATCCTTGCCGGATCTCAATATGTAGGCAGGACCGAAATGCAGCCAGGGCACCCCAATGGCAACGGCAAGTACCCGCACGGAAAGACCGGCCTGCGCCGCATCTTCCATACCCTGATCCATTCGCGCGATGGCTTCATCGCCACCTTTCGGGGAGAGGCGGCCTTCCGCCAGCTGCTGTTGCTGCATGGCGCACTGGCGGTCGTGGCCTTCCTGCTGGATGTCAGCCGAAGCGAGCGCGCCCTGATGCTGGTGGTCTGCTTCATCAGCCTGATGGTGGAACTGCTCAACTCGGCCATCGAAGCAGTGGTCGACCGCATCTCGCTGGAACTTCACCCGCTTTCCAAGAATGCGAAGGACATGGGCAGTGCGGCGCAGACCACGGCGCTGTTGATGGTCGCTACGGTATGGGCCGTGGTTCTGCTGGGCTGAGCACGAAAGCTGACAACTTCCTGATAAACGCATCCAGATACTGCGCGCACTTCTCGTACAACGGATTGTGCACGTGCGTCCATGCTTCAGACTTTCCCCTCATCATCCGATCGTGCTTGTGTGGTGCACCGCGTTGTTCTTCGCCACGCTGGGAAACATCGCCCTCTGGAAAACACTGTGGTCCGTCATGGACATCCATGACCTGCGCAGCACCCTGTTCTTCTTCAGCCTGCCGGTACTGCTGTTCTGCCTGTTCAATCTGTTGTTCACGCCGATCGGCGTCCTTCCCTATGTACGCAAGCCGTTACTGGCGCTCCTGGTTCTCATCAGTGCCGCGTGCAGCTACTTCATGCTTCATTACGGCGTGCTGATCGACCGCGACATGGTGCAGAACGCGCTGGAGACCAACCAGGCCGAGATGACGTCCTATCTCTCGGTGCCGCTGCTGCTGACAGTGCTGTTGCTGGGCGCCCTGCCCTCGTGCGTCCTGCTGGTCATGCGCACCGGAAACAGCGGCCGCCCCCTGCGGGCGGCGCTGGTATGGCTGGGAAATGTGCTGGCGACGTTGATGGTGCTGACGGCGGTGTCGTTTGCGTTCTACAAGGAGTATTCGTCGTTGCTGCGCAACAATCGCTACATCCGCGAGCAGGTGTTGCCGCTGAACGTGGTCCGCCACACCTATGGCTATCTCAGGAGCAGCTACAGCGCCAAGGCGCAACCATTGCGGGCTGTCGGCGAGGATGCCACCCGCACACCCGGCAAACGCCCCCGCCTGGTCGTCGTGGTGGCTGGCGAGACGGCACGAGCACAGAACTTCCAGCTCAACGGCTACCCGCGCCAGACCAACCCGTACCTGTCACGCAAAGACAACGTCATCAGCTTCGGCGACGTTTCCTCCTGCGGTACCGCAACGGCGGTGTCGCTGCCCTGCATGTTCTCGCAGATGACGCGGTCGCAGTACGACGGTGTGGCTGCGGCGTCGGAAGAGAACGTGCTCGACATCCTGCAGCGGACTGGTGTCAGCGTGCTTTGGCGCGACAACAACAATGGCGGTTGCAAGGGCGTGTGCGAGCGCGTGCCCACCGATGACATGCCTCCGCTGAAAGTGCCTGGATTGTGTGTCAACCGGGATGGCACCTGCCATGACGAAATCCTGCTGCACCAGCTGGGCGCGCGCATCGAGGCGATGCCGGGTGATGGGCTGATCGTACTGCATCAGCTGGGCAGCCATGGGCCCACGTACTTTGAACGCTATCCGGCCGATGCCACGACATTCAGCCCCACCTGCGACAGCAACCAGATCCAGAAGTGCAGCAATGAAGCGCTGGTCAACACCTACGACAATACGCTGGTCTATACCGACCGCCTGCTAGGCAAGGCCATCGACCTGCTGCAGACCTACGCGGACCAGCGCGATGTTGCCCTGATCTATGTGTCCGACCATGGCGAGTCGCTTGGCGAGCACGGCATGTATCTGCACGGGACGCCCTACTTCATAGCGCCACGGGAGCAGACTCAGGTGCCGCTGGTGATGTGGTTCTCTCCTGCCTTCGCGACCCATGCACGACTTGAGGTTGCCTGCCTGCGTCATGCTGCGGGCACCAGATCCTACAGCCACGACAATCTCTTCCACTCCCTGCTGGGGCTGTTCGATATCAGCAGCGGGGTTTACGAGCCGGGCCTGGATGTGTTCGCGGGCTGCCGCCTCCCCTAGCGCCGTCGACTGTCACAGTGTCTCCGCCAAACGCAGTACGTCCATGGGAAACGCGGCGTAATCGTCGAGCGGAGCGCTGTGGCTGTCCCGCCGGTGGATCTGCCTGACCGCGACCACGCCCTTGCCGGGAACAATGACCAGGTGCTGGCCGAGATAGCCGTTGGCTGCGTATGCCGCTACAGGCCCCCGGTCGATGTCGAAGACGTCGCTGAGCTTCAGTCCGCGCCCGCTGATTTCTGCCGCGTAACGCTGTGGCCAGGCAGGTCCCAGGCGTTCGGCCAGGAAGCTGATCAGCGCTGCCTTGCTGTCGAACAGCCGGCCCTCGGTGGCCAGCAGCACCTCCTGCATCCCGGCGCCCACGCTGCGGGCAGACAGGAGGGCTGCTGCCGCTGATTTCAGCCGGTAGTGCTCCCAAGCGGGGATGCGCCACCACAGCAGGCCGACATCGGGGGAGCGTGCGCTCTCGGCAGTCATCAACGCCACCGAGCGCTCGCTCAGCAACCGCTCGCCGTCCGGGGCGACGCCACCGGCCAGCATCAGTCTTCCGATCGCCGCCAGATCAGGGGCTGACAGCGATAGCCCGGCCATGCCCAAGGGCGTGCCGGCCTGATCCTTCATCCATGCATGACCGGAGATGCCGAGTGGCTTGAACAGCCGTTCGTCGAGGTAGACATCCAGCGGCTTGCCGGCAAGCCGTTCGACGATGCCCGGCAGGAGATTGGTGGCCTTGTTGTTGTAAGCGAACGTGGTGCCTGGATCGGTGGACACCTCGGCCGCCAGCGCCAGCTTCACCAGATCCGGTGCGCCCTCCAGTTCCACGCCGGCGTTGGCTACGTTCTGCAGTCCGGAGGTGTGGTCCATCAGCATCCTGATCGTGATGTCCCGCTTCCTGCCCTGCCGCCATTCCGGGTAAACAGTGCTGACCGGCTCGTCGATTGAAGCGAGCCTGCCGTCATCGAGCAGCAGCCCGATAGCCAGGGCGACGACGGACTTGGTCGCCGACATCAGATGGACACGCTCTTCACCGGCGGCGGGCGCGATCTGTAGCAGGACAGAGCCTTCTCGCTCAATGAAGACCGCATCGGAACGCGCATTGCGGGCATTCAGCTCGATCGCTGCGAGGGCGTCAGGCGTGTTGGCGCCGGCCACCCAGGGGCGCAGCGCGAGGAAGAATATGCAGACGAACAAACAGGCTCTCATGGCGGGCTCCTCCACTGGACAGACAGACGATGACTACATTTGTAGTCATCGTGCAGTGCATGAAGTCATGCGCCGACCGGGTGCCTTCACCCACGCTCGGGCGGCGCCTGCCAGGCATCCGACGGCCTTTGTGCATAGGCGCGCACGAAAAGCGCGACCGTGGCATGGCTTCCAGACATGGGCGTTGCCCCATTTGGCAGGCCATGCTCTGCAAGGATGAGCCTGAGAAACTTCTCACTGTCACTGGAACGCGGCGAGCATGCAGAGGCCGTCGCCATCGCCTGCGCGGCGAGATCGAAGTACGGCTGGAGCACCGCACGCCAGCGCTCCATGTAGACAGCGCGGGCATGATCCGAACGCGAGAGCGTCCTGCAGAAGGCCTGGCATGAAGGGTTTGCCGCCAACCGTCCGATGCCATCGTTGATCCGCATCAGCGCTTCGCCAAGATCCAACGTTCCACGCATGTGGAGCCCAGCAACCGGCAAGGATGCAAGATGGCTGTCCATGACCGCCCCGTAGAGCTGCGCCTTGTCACGATAGTGGGCATAGATCGTGACCTTGCTGACGTCACAGGCCTCAGCGATGCGCTTCATCGTCGCGTTCTCAAACCCCTCTTCCGCAAACACAGTGCCGGCTGCATCCAGTATCCAACGTCGGCTCAACGCCCGTGCTCCTTCCCAGCGCAGGGCGGTTTTGCTTGGGAGGCCGCTGGAGCCAACCACGCTCACATCCGCCTGAACAATGCACTGGCATTCACGCCGCCAAAGCCAAATCCATTGGTCAACGCGAACTCGATCTCCGCTTTCCGCGGCCCACCGGCGACGATCGAAAGCCCGCCTGCCAACGGATCCGGGCGGCCGAGGTTGAGCGTCGCCGGCGCGACCTGATCGCGCAAGGCAAGCACCGTAAAGATTGCTTCGATGCCGCCAGCCGCCCCGAGCAGGTGCCCGGTGCTGGACTTGGTGGCAGAGATGAGAAGATCTGGACGGGCGCCGAACAAGGCACGCATGGCCGCGAGCTCTGCCCGGTCCCCCACCTGGGTCGAAGTCGCGTGCGCATTGATGTGGTCGATCTGCTCAGCGGAAATGCCCGCCTGCGCCAGCGCGATCTCCATCGCCCTGCGGGCGCCACTGCCGTCGTCGGGTCCCGCAGTCAAATGGTAGGCATCCGAAGTGGTGCCATAGCCGACCAGCTCGGCCAGCGGGATGGCACCACGCGAGCGCGCGTGATCCAGCCGCTCGATCACCAGCAGCCCCGCCCCTTCGGACATGACAAAGCCGTCCCGCTGCTCGTCAAACGGGCGAGAGGCTGCCTGGGGTGAGCCGTTGAACGACGTACTCAGTGCCTTGGCAGCGGCGAAGCCGCCCAGGCTGACCCGGTGCATCGCCGCCTCCGCCCCACCGCACAACGCGATGTCCGCCTCACCGGACCGAATGAGACGCGCCGCATCACCAATGGCTTGGACACCCGCCGCGCAGGCCGTGACGGGAGCGCCCTGCGGACCTTTGAACCCGTAACGGATCGATGCCTGCCCAGCCGCCATATTCGCCAGGAAGGTGGGTGCAGTGAAGGGCGACAACCGGCCGGGCCCTCGGCTTTCGGTGGTGTGGACCGCATTGACGATGGATCCACCCCCCCCCGATCCCGGTGGCAATCACGGTTGCCGTTCGCAGCCGCCCACGCTCATCGGCTTCCCGCCAACCGGCCTGCTCAAGGGCTTCGTGGGCGGCGACCAGCGCGAACTCAACAAACCGGTCCATCTTCTTGAGGTCTTTCGGCGCGATGATGCCGGTCGAATCGAAACCTGCCTCGGGATCTTGAATACGGTCAGGCACGCGGCCGCCGACTTCGCAGCCGGTTCCCGCGGCAAGCTCGGCACCCAGCGACCCGATCCCGGAGCGCCCCGCCAGGAGGCGCGACCAGACGGTTTCAACTCCACAGCCGAGTGGACTGACCACGCCCATTCCGGTCACCACAATGCGGTCTCTGTCGGCAGTACTCATGGCTCACGTCCTATTTGGAGGAGGTTCTTTGGGCCCACCATCAGGCGACGGGGGTCTTGTCCGCTCGCACCTTGAACCAGATGGCATACATCGCCGGCAGGAACACCAGTGTCATCACGGTGCCGGCAATGGTGCCGCCGATCAGCGTGTAGGCAAGCGTTCCCCAGAACACCGAATGGGTCAGCGGAATGAAGGCAAGCACCGCTGCCAGAGAAGTGAGGATCACTGGGCGGGCGCGGTGAACTGTCGCCTCGATGATGGCGTGGAAGGTATCCATCCCCGCTTCTTCGTTCTCGTGGATCTGGCCGATAAGGATCAGCGTGTTGCGCATCAGGATGCCCGACAATGCGATCAATCCAACCAGCGCGTTGATGCCAAACGGCTGCTGGAACAGCAGCAGGGTCGGCACCACGCCGATCAGCCCCAACGGACTGGTCATGAAGACCATGATCATCGCGGAGATGGAGCGTACCTGCAGGATGATGATCAGCAGGGTCACCGCCAGCATGATCGGGAACAGCGGCAGCATCGCGCTCATCGCCTTGCCCGATTCCTCGATGGAGCCGGCCTGGGTAATCGCGTAGCCCTCGGGCAGCGAGGCAATGAGCGGTGCAAGTTGCTTGCTGATCGCGGTGGATACATCCGGTGGCTGCAGTGCATCGTCAATGTCACCGCGCACGGTGATGGTGGGCACCCGATCGCGGCGGCGCAGCACCGGCTCTTCCATCCGAACCTCGATCGAGCCGATCTGCGACAGCGGCACACGCTGGCCAGCAGCACCGACGAGAGTAAAGTCTGCGATGCGCGCAGGATCCAACCGCGTTTCCCCACCGGATCGAGCGACAACCTCGACGGTGCGGATGTCCTCACGAACGGCAGTGACCGGCACGCCGCTCAGGAAGAACTGCAACTGCTGCGAGACGGACGCCGAGGTCATGCCCATGGCCTGCAAGCGGTCCTGATCGAGCGTGAAGTGCAGCGTTGGCGTGCGCACGCCCCAATCGTTGTTGACCGTGCGCATCATCGGGCTGGCGTGCATGGTCTGCTCCACCTTGGCCGCAATGCCACGGATGACATCCGTATCCGGACCGCTGACACGGTAGGCCACCGGATAGGGCGAGTAAGGCCCGAACACCAGCTGCGTCACACGCACACGCGCCTCTGGTGCCAATCCCTCAGCCACCGCCTGGCGCAGCCTTGCTTTCAAGGCATCGCGCTGTTCCTGGCTGTCGGTACGCACCACGATCTTGGCGAATGCCGGATCCGGTAGTTCCGGCGAGATGGCAAGATAGAACCGGGGAGCGCCCTGACCAATATAGGCCGTGACGATCTTCGATTCTTCCTGCTCCGAAAGCCACTTTTCGACCTTCCTGGTAGCCAGGCTGGTCTGTTCGATGGCGGTGCCGTAGGGCATCTGCACTTCGACCAGCACTTCCGGGCGGTCGGAGATGGGGAAGAACTGCTTCTTCACCAGCCCCATGCCCACCACAGCAAGCACGAACAGACCGATCACCGAACCTGCGGCAAGCCACTTACGCGCAATCACGCGCGCCAGGATTGAACGGAAACGGTTGTAGCGCGGCGTGTCGTAGAGGCTGCTGTGTCCGCCTTCGACGGTCTTGAGTTCAGGGAGGAGCTTCACCCCGAGGTAAGGCGTAAAGAACACCGCGACCACCCACGACACGATCAGCGCAATGCCCACGATCCAGAACATGTTGCTGGTGTATTCGCCCGCAGTGGACCGGGCGAAACCGTTGGGCATGAAGCCCACCGCAGTGACCAGGGTGCCGGCCAGCATGGGCGCTGCTGTATGGCTCCACGCGTAGGCCGATGCCTTGACCCGGCTATAGCCCTCTTCCATCTTCACCACCATCATTTCGATGGCAATGATGGCGTCGTCCACCAGCAGACCGAGCGCAAGGATCAGCGAGCCGAGCGTGATGCGGTCAAAGTTCTTGCCGGTCGCAGCCATCACCATGAACACGGCAGCGAGGGTCAGCGGCACGGCCGCAGCCACCACGACACCCACCCGCCAGCCCATGCTCACAAAGCAGACCAGCATCACCACCAGCAACGCGGCGAAGAACTTCATCATGAACTCGTCTACCGACGAGCTGATGTTCACGGCCTGATCGGTGACCTTGTCCAGCGCCATCCCTACAGGAAGCCCGTCATTGATCTTCTTGACCTCCGCGTCGAGTGAGGCGCCGAGATCCAGGCCATTCCAGCCGTCGCGCATGACGATGCCCAGCAGCATGGCCGGCTCACCGCCGTTGCGGATCATGAAGGTCGACGGATCCTCATAGCCGCGCTTGACGGTGGCGATGTCCCGTAATTTGAGGGTCCTGCCCTGTGCAACGATGGGTGTATCGCGGATCTTGTCCAGCTGATCGAGCGCGCCATCGAGGCGAATGAAGATCTGCGGACCCTTGGCCTCGACCGAGCCTGCCGGGGTCAACGCGTTCTGTCCGTTCAGCGCCCCGAACACGTCCTGCGGTGTTATGCCCAGGTTCGACAGCCGTTCGTGTGACAGCTCCACATAGATGCGCTCGGACTGCTCACCGATGATGTTGACTTTCTTTACCCCAGGCACGTGCAGCAAGCGCTGGCGCAGGGTTTCGGCATCGCGCGCCAATGCGCGGAATGGTTCACCCTTCGCTTTCAGTGCGAAGAGAGCAAACGTGACATCCGCGTACTCGTCGTTGACCATGGGGCCGATCACGCCTGCGGGCAGGTTTGCCGCTTCGTCAGCCATCTTCTTGCGCGCCTGGTAGAACTCATCCTGCACCTCCGACGGTGGCGTGCCATCCTGCAATGTCAGCGTAGTGAATGACAGGCCAGGCCGGGTGTAGGTTTCGCTGCGGTCATACCAGCGCAGTTCCTGCAGGCGCTTTTCCAGCTTCTCGGCGACCTGGTCCTGCATTTCTGTTGGCGTAGCGCCAGGCCAGGCCGTCACGATGGTCATGACCTTGACAGTGAACGCAGGGTCTTCAGCGCGGCCGAGCTGGAAGAAGGAAACGATGCCGGCAACGGAGACCAGAAAGATCAGGAAAACCGTGATGGCACGCTCGCGCACCGCAAGTGCCGACAGATTGAACCCACTCACTGGTGGGCTCCGTTTGCAGCGGCGTTCCTGGCGGTCTCAGCGATGCGAACCACCTGCCCTTCGCGGAGTAGATGGGCGCCGAGGGCAGCCACGCGATCCGATGCTTTCAGGGCCCCCTCAACCACGACCCGGTCATCACCCAACTGCTTGACGGCGACCGGCGTCCAATGGGCTCTGAGCGGTTCACCACCGATCACCCAGACGCCGGGACCGGTACCAGGATCGAACAGCGCGCCCAACGGCACCTCGACGCCGACCGACGCACCGGCAGGTGCTGCGCCTGCAAGTTCGACCGCCACCGTGGAACCCAGCGGCAGCGCCGTGCTGCCCTCTTCCAGGGTGTAGCGGGCTTCGAAGGTCCGGGTGGCAGGGTCTGCCGATTCAGAGAGCACGCGCAACCGTGCGGGGATCTTGCCGCTTCCCCCGAACGAGGATGCTGAGGCCACGGAGCCGATCTGGGGTCGCAGCGTCTCGGGCAACTGGACCACGGCCTCCCGACTGCCTGCACGGGCAAGCCGGGCGACGATCTGCCCCGCCGCCACGACCTGACCGGGCTCAGCGGAGATGTTCATGACTACCCCATCGGCATCGGCGACGAGCGCCGTGTATTGACTGGCATTACGTGCAACCCGGGCTTGCGCGTCGGCCGCCTTGAGCTGTGCCGATGCTGCGTTCGCCGCCGCTTTGATCTGATCGTAGGCCGACCGGGAAACGACGCCCTTGGCTGCCAGATCGCGGTATCGCGCTTCGTCAGCGTTGGCTTGCACGCTTTGCGCTCGGGCCGCGATGACGGCCTGCTGCTGGGAGGCCGCTGCCAAATTCAGATCGACGGGATCAATCCGATAGAGCACGTCGCCGCGCTTGACCGTCTGCCCCGTCTCGACGAGGCGCTCGGTGACCTTGCCGCCCACCCGGAAGGCCAGATCACTCTGTACGCGCGCGGCGACGGTTCCTGTGAACGTGCGCGCGCCTCCCGCCCCCGGTTGCACTTGGGCAATCCGGACGATGGGCGGAGCGGTCCGGGGGTCGACTTCATCCGACTTTCCACAGGCCACAAGGAACAACGGAGCAACACAGGAGAGGGCTGTGACTACAAAACGGCGACGCATGCGGTCTTCCGGAGTGGGGTATCCGGAGGGATTTTGTTCCTAGTGACTACTATAGTCAATAGTCACTACGGGCGTGACTCAAGGCTCCGGAGGACCAACTCCTGCAAGGCACTTGGCGCTTCTTTGTGTAGGGGCGCCAGGTGCGGCAGCGTTACAGGGTTCAGATAAGGAAGCAGGACCTGGTAGACCGCACGGCTGGTGTCCTCGAGCGGCGTCGTGCACTCAAATGCGCCGGAAGCGCGTCCATCCTTGATGATGTCTTCAACAAGCTGCCTGATGCGCCCTTCATACGCCTGCGCTGAAGGCCATTGATCCGTCGCGGCCGCAACGGCAATTTCATACAGGCGCCGATCCTGCAGAAACAGGCGAAGACCGGCCTCCACAATGACGGTGAACAACAACCGCAGCCTCTCGGCAGGCGCTTGCACGCCCCGCAGGGCCTGATGAACCTCGCTTTCGATCTGACTGAGGCAATTGGCGCAGATCACCTCGCCAATGGCCTGCTTGGAGGAAAAGAACTTGTAGACGTACGCCTTCGAGAAGCCGATGGCCTTGGCGAGGTCGGACACCGTGGTCTTGTCATAGCCGTAGTGGCTGAAATGCGCGGTGGCAGCCTCGATGATCTGGGTGCGCACGTCGTGCTCGGCGGGGCCGCGTCCGGCGTCGAGTGCTGCAGAGGATGAAGTAGACATCGGGCAAGGGTAGCGCCGCGTAGTGATGCGGGCAAATGGTGACCGATCGGGTATCGGTCCACTATTCGATTCAAAGTGACGATTGACGTATATGGTCACAGGTCCAATAATCGGGGCGGCTCAGCTGGGCGATGACTCCGGCAACCGGGATGCGCGCTACGCACCAAATCCGAGCCGTCTCACGCCGTGAGGAGCGCCTTCTCAATCAAGAATCTCCCCATGGGAACCGCCGCATCGACAATTGCCTGTGGAGGGCAAGCAATGACCGCAAAAACGATACTTGCGCTGGCGCTACTGAGTGCATTGGCAGGCACGACCGGCACTGCGCAGGCTGCTGCATTCCAGTTGAAGGAGAAAAGTGCAAAGGGCCTGGGCCGCGCCTTTGCGGGCTCGATCAGTGCGCCAGGCGACGCATCGGTGATAGCGGACAATCCTGCTGCCATGCGCCTCCTTGATGGGCGACTGTTCCAAGCCGATGCAAGTGTTGTGAACTACACCGTGGACTTCAAAGGCGAGGGCCGCGATGCCCCGGGACGTCCGCTCTCTGGAGGTGATGGCGGGGACGCAGGTGACACCAGCCCCATCCCTGCCCTCTATTTCCATACCCCATTGGGTGAGAAGGCCCACCTGGGACTTTCATTGACGGCGCCCTTTGGCTTCAAGACCGAATATGAGAGCAACTGGATAGGTCGCTACAACGGGATCAAGACAGAGATCAAATCGGTTGACCTTGGTTTGTCGCTTTCTTACGACGTAAATCCCTATGTCTCCTTCGGCGCCTCTGTTTTTGTCGAGCGTGTGGAAGCGGAGCTTCATGATGCGGTCGATTTCGGCGCCGTGCTCGCCGGCGCACGGGCGCCAGGCTTTTCTCCGGGAAGTGCAGATGGCCACACGCACATTGACGCCAAGGATGACGCGGTTGGTTTCACCCTCGGTGGGCTCTTCACCCCTGTAGAGGGAACCAATATCGGCATCGCCTATCGATCCAGGGTGGAACACAAGCTCAACGACGCAGAGGTACGCTTCGGGGTTCCAGCGACCGCCGCACCATTGTTGGCAGCGGCGCGTCCTGGCTGGTTTGTCGACACCAACGCAAGCACTGCGCTCAATCTTCCCGCCACGCTGACCGGCAGCATCAGCCACCAGGTCAACGACCGGTGGACGGTCATGGCCGATGTCACACGCACCGCGTGGTCCAAGTTCGCCGAAATCAGGCTGGACTTCCACTCTGCTCAGCCCAGTCGGGCTCTGGACTTCAGCTACCGGGATACAACGTTTGCTTCCATCGGTACGGAGTATCGCTACAGCCAGAAGCTAACGCTCCGCGCGGGTATCGCGACCGATCAGAGCCCTGTGACAGACGATATCCGTGATGTCCGTGTGCCAGACAGCGACCGCAAGTGGCTATCCTTGGGCGCTACGTATCGAGCCTCTGAGTCGGCTGAATACAGCTTCGGCTACACGCATCTCTTCCTGGACAAGCCGGAAGTGTCGGTGGTCTCGGCGACGGGCAGCAGCCTGCAGGGCAAGTACGACGTCGGCTCAGACATCGTGGCATTTTCAGCCGCCTACTACCTCTAAAGCACCGGGCGGGTCCCCTCCCGCGTCCGTAGGCTGGCGGCGCAAGCCGCCAGCCGCCTTGGTCATCCCGATCACAAAGGCGGATGCCAGGCCTTGTCGCCAACAGAGAAACGGTTCGCAGTGAGCACGGCAGCCAACCGCTACTCGGATTCCATGCGAACCACCAGCGGCCCCTCGGCACGGAGGGCCTGCAGGCCTCCGTTGATACGTCCCAGCAGCACCAGCCCCTTCGAGTAGCCGAACGGTCTGTGGAAGATCGCCAGATTTCCCCACGGTGCGTAGAAGGCGATATCGCCCGCCACTGGCGTGATCCCTTCCGGTTCGCCGGTGATGCTGAGGCTACGCGGCAGCTGCGCGATCTTCTCGGTGGCAGCATAGTCCTCAAGCTGCAGCTTAATGGGCAATTGGGCGGCGAACTCGCGTGCGGGAATGGTGTCCTCCAGCGTGGCCGACAGTGTATGGTCGTTGATGATCAGCCGAATCTTCATTGCAGGAACCTTCGGGTTGGGTGCCGTTTCCATGAGCGCAGCGGCGTGTTGATTCTGCTCGGCAGAACATGCAGACACCGCCGCGAATGCAAGGCAAAGCGAAAGCAACTGCCCAATGATCCACGCCGCGCGTCCCATCAGCCTCGGGCTTCCGCGGCAACCGCCGAGCCGGACGCGGATGCAGCATCGGCGGCCGTGACATAGGCAAGCAAGGCCGCGAACAACAGCAGGCCAGCACTGGCCAGAAACGTACTGGCGAAGCCAGCGCTGTCCAACAGCAGGCCGCCGAGGGAGGACCCCAGCGCGATCGAACACTGCACCACCGCCACCATCAGCCCGCCGCCGGCTTCAGCATTGTGGGTGAACGTGCGCGCCAGCCAGCTCCACCAGCCCACCGGTGCAGCCGTGGCAAGCAGGCCCCATGCGGAAAGCAGTACGGCGGTCGGCCACAGGTGTGAACCCAGCGGCACCAGCGCTACTGCAATCACCGCCATCACGGTGGGAACCGCCACCAATGTGCGGTAGAGGCCGCGCCTGATGAATGCCCCGATCGCGAGCGTGCCCACAAAGCCGCTTGCACCCATGGCCAGCAGCACCAGCGGAACCGCGGATTCCCCTGCACCCGTGACCTTCTCCAGGAACGGGCGCACATAGGTGAACACGGCAAACTGCCCCATGAAGAACGCGCCGCACGCCGCCATGCCCAGCATCACTACCCGCCGCCGCAGCAGGGCCAGTACCCCGCCGTGGGATTGCCTTCCTTCTGCGGGCATGGAAGGCAGACACAGCCACTGCCATGCCAGCGCGATGGCTGCCACAGGCAGAAGGCACAGGAATGCCCCGTGCCATCCGATCACGCCGCCAAGGTAGCTGCCCAAGGGTGCAGCCACTACCGTCGCCAGCGCGTTGCCGCCATTGAAGATCGCCAGTGCTCGCGGCACCTGCGCTGCAGGCACCAGGCGCATGGCCGTGGCCGCAGACAACGACCAGAACCCACCGATCACCACGCCGATCAGCGCCCGGCCCATCATGTACATCGGGTAGCTGGAAGCCATCGCCACCACCAGGCCCGACACCGCCATCACTGCGGTGAGCGTCAGCAGCAGCGTCTTCCGGTTGATGCTGCCGGCCAACCGGGAGATCGACAGGCTGGTCAGCACTGCGAAGGCGCCGGAGATGGCAATTCCATACCCGGCCAGCCCTTCGGACACACCGAGGTCAGCCGCCAGGGGCGTGAGCAGGCTCACCGGCATGAACTCAGAGGCGATCAGTGCGAACACGCACAGCGTCATCGCCAGCACACCGCCCCAGTTGGCCCGTTCGGCCGTCGCGTCGTTACTGCTCATTTCCCAGCCAGGCCTTGCTGGAAGAACGTCGCCAACCTGGCGAAGGGAATCAGGTCGGTGCGGTCATACAGGTCCACGTGACCGGCGCCCTTCACCCAGTAGAGTTCCTTTGGCTGGCCTGCCCTGCCGTACGCGTCTTCGCTGAACTCACGGGAGTGTGCATTGTCGCCCGAGATGAACAACATCGGCCGCGGTGAAATAGTTTCGATGTCGTTGAACGGATAGAAGTTGACGAACTTCACCAGACTGCTGAACAGCGGCTGGGTGGTTCGTTCGGGCTGCTCGCCTGTGGCCGCATAGGCACCGCGCGGCGTACGGTAGAAATTGAAGAACTCACGCTGCACGTCCGGCGTATCGGCATCCAGCGTGTTCACGGTGCCCGGCACATAGGCGGCCTGCCCACCGTTGAACTCAACCAGGCGCTGCTTCGTCGCCGCTTGGATCATCGCTTTGCGCTGTTGAAGCGACTGCGTGTTGTTCAACCCTTGGCGCACAGCGGCGCCCATGTCATACATGCTGACCGTAGCGATTGCCTTGATGCGTGGATCGATCTTCGCAGCACTGATCACGAAACTGCCACTACCGCAGATACCCAAGCCGCCAATCCGTTCCGGGTCCACGAACGACTGCGTGCTCAGGAAGTCCACCGCCGCGCTGATGTCATCCGAGTAGATTTCCGGCGACACCAGGTGCCGAGGCGTACCGGCGCTTTCACCCCAGAAGGATAGGTCGATCGCCAGCGTAACGAAGCCCTGCTCAGCCAGCTTCTGCGCATACAGCTGTGAACTCTGCTCCTTCACTGCGCCCATCGGATGACCGACTACCACGGCTGGTGCGCGGCCACCCCGCGCCGGGCCCTGAGGACGGTACAGCGTGCCCACGACCTCCATCTGGTACTGGTTGCGGAAGCTGACGCGCTCGCCTTTTACGCTGGCGCTTCTGTAGAAATTGTCGGCGCCGGCGGTTCTTGCGGCGACCGGTGCCTCGGCGGCCACGGCCGACTGCGGAACGAAATGGCTGGCAATCAGTGCCAGCAGCAGCGTGGTGGGTTTCATGTGCGGACGGCCTCAGTGGGAACTCAGGTCGCCACGATAGGCGGCGCCTGCTACCGCGATAAGCCGGCTGAAAGTTGATGCATTACTGAGTTGAGCTCACAATTGACCCATGAGCAGCGTGAAGACCAACGACCTGCAGGCCTTCCTGGTGGTGGCACAGGAGCAGAGCTTCACCAAGGCAGCTGTTCGCCTGGGAGTGACACCCTCGGCGCTCAGCCACTCCATGCGGCTGCTGGAGGAGCGCCTGGGCATCCGGCTGCTGGCCCGGACCACGCGCAACGTCTCCCCGACCGAGGCGGGCGAGCGCCTGATGCGCTCCATCGCACCGCACTTCGAGGCCATCGGCGCCAGTGTGGAGGCATTGGGGGATCTGCGCGATCGCCCGGCCGGAACCCTGCGGATCTCCTGCACGGACGATTCGATGGAGACCATCATCCGCCCTCGCCTTGCCGGATTCCTCGCCGAGTATCCGGACATCACACTGGAGTTCTACGTCGATTACGGCTTCACCAACGTGGTGGAACAGCGCTTCGACGCCGGCATCCGGCTGGGCGAGGCGCTCAGCAAGGACATGATCGCGGTCAGGGTCGGGCCGGATTGGCGGCTGGTGGTGGTGGGATCGCCCGACTACTTCCAGAAGCATGCCAAGCCAAGGAAGCCCGCCGATATCACCCAACATCGCTGCGTGCACATCCGGCATCGGCCGAATGGCGCCATCTATGCGTGGGAGTTCGAGGAGAAGGGCAAGGAGTTCACCGTGCGCGGCGACGGACCACTGGTGTTCAACAGCATGATCCACGTGATCAATGCCGCCCTGGACGGCCTGGGCCTGGCGTACGTGCCTGAGCCGATGGTGGCCGATCACATTGCCGAGGGCCGGCTGCTTGCCGTGCTCGACAAATGGTGTGTGCCTTTCCCTGGCTATCACCTGTACTACCCGAACCGCCGGCAGCCCTCGCCGGCCTTTTCGGCGCTGGTGGCCTGGCTGAAGCGGGACGCTTAAGTTCCGCGGCGGCAACAGGTCGGACTGAAGCACGGCGGCCTGCATCGCGCGCGCCGGCTGACGGCCCAGACGCACGCGCGCAGGCGCGACTCAGCGATCGGGCGCATCCGACAGGCGCGCCATGACAGCCGCCCGGCACGCATCCAGGATTTCGTCCGCCAGCGGCGAATCATCCGGACAGGACCTGGACAGCACCACCGCGCCCACGGCCATGGCCATCAGGGCTATCCGGCGCGCACGCGCCTCCGGGCTGGCGTGCTCGCTCGACGGATCATCCTCGCCGGCAGGGCGCCCTACCTGGGCATCAATGCCGGCCGCAAAGGCTGCCTTGACCGCTGCCGGCTGGCGCGCGGCGTCGGCACTCAACGCGGCCATCGTGCAGCCGTGGCCTGGGTCATCCCGATGTTCCCGGGAAAGGTAGTAGCCAAGAAATCCCGCCAGATCCATGCCCGCTGCGGCGTCGGCAGATCGCGCCAGGCCGCAGATGGAGGCTTCGGCCATGAGGTCGGTCTTGGAGGCGAAATGCTTGTAGAAGCCACCGTGGGTAAACCCTGCGGCCGCCATCAGGTCTGCGACGCCCACACCGTCGTAGCCCCGCTCCCTGAAGAGCGTGGATGCGGTTTCGACAATGTGCGCCCGGTTGGCCTGCGCTTGTGCCTTGGTGACCTTCATGACTCGATGCCCCAGGGGCTGTGCTGCGGAAGGGCGGCAGTCTAGCATATATGGATTACGTTCATCATCAAACCATTGACATCATGGATTACGGTCATCATCATTGCGGCAACGACCACCAGCCCCACATCAGATGACGACCACGACACTCTTCCAGCCCTACCCGCTTGGCCCGCTGACGCTGGCCAACCGTATCGTGATGGCGCCGCTGACGCGCAACCGCGCCGATGCCGGCCTGGTGCCCAGCCCGCTGGCGGCCAGCTACTACGCCCAGCGGGCCTCGGCCGGCCTGATCATCACCGAGGCTACCCAGATCTCGGCCCAGGCCCAGGGCTACCAGGACACGCCCGGGCTCTACACGCAGGATCAGATCGACGGCTGGCGCCAGGTCACCGACGCCGTGCACGCACGTGGCGGGCACATCTTCGTGCAGCTCTGGCACGTGGGCCGCATCTCGCACGTGGATCTGCAGCCCGGCCACGCCGCACCCGTCTCCGCTTCGGCCATCCGTGCGCAGACCAAGACGTTCGTGCACAACGGCTTTGTTGATGTGTCCGAACCGCGCGCATTGGAGATCGACGAGCTGCCCGGCATCGTCAACGACTTCCGCCAGGCCGCCGCCAATGCCATCGCCGCCGGCTTTGATGGGGTCGAAATCCACGGTGCGAACGGCTACCTGCTGGAACAGTTCATCAAGGACGGCGCCAACCAGCGCACCGATGCATACGGCGGTTCGATCGAGAACCGCGCGCGCCTGCTGCTGGACGTCACCGCCGCCGTGGCACAGGAGATCGGTGCCGATCGCACCGGTGTGCGCATCTCGCCGGTTTCTCCGGCCAACGCGATTTCCACCGTCAGCGACCCGCAGCCGCAGTACGACTACATCGCCGATCAGCTCAGCGCACTGGGCATCGTGTACCTGCACGTGGTGGAAGGTGCTACCGGTGGCCCGCGCGACGTAGCGCCGTTCGACTTTGACAGCCTGCGCCGGCGCTTCACCGGCACCTACCTGGCCAACAATGGTTACGACCTTGAACTGGCCAACACGCAGCTTGCCGCCGGCAAGGCAGACCTCATCGCGTTTGGCCGTGCCTTCATCAGCAATCCCGATCTGGTCGAACGCCTCAAAGCCGGCGCGCCGTTGAACGCACTGAATCCGGCGACGTTGTACGGCGGCGGTGCGGAGGGCTACACCGACTACCCCACCCTGACCGATACGGCGCCGCAGTAACCCGATCGACAGCGCCGCGCTGCACACCCCGTTCGCCCCTTCCAATTCCAAGAGATACACCATGAGCCTTCCCACCGTCCTCATCACCGGCGCCTCCAGCGGCATCGGCACCGTTTACGCCGAACGCTTCGCACGCCGCGGCCACGACCTGGTGCTGGTTGCGCGCGACAAGACGCGCCTGGAAACATTGGCCGCGCGCCTGCGCCAGGACACCGGGGTGGCCGTAGAGGTCCTGCCGGCCGACCTCACCCAGCGCACCGATCTGGCCGCCGTGGAAGCCCGCCTGCGTGACGATGCCCGTATCGGCATCCTGATCAACAACGCAGGCATCGCCCAGTCCGGCGGCTTCACCGCGCAATCGGCCGACAGCATCGACCAACTGGTAACACTGAACACCCTCGCTCTGACGCGCCTGGCCGCTGCCATTGCACCGCGATTGGCCACCGCCGGCGAAGGCGCAATCGTCAACATCGGCTCGGTAGTCGGCCTGGCACCGGAACTTGGCATGACCGTCTACGGCGCGACCAAAGCCTTCGTGCTGTTCCTCTCGCAAGGCCTCAGCCTGGAACTGTCGCCCAAGGGCGTCTACGTGCAGGCCGTCCTGCCGGCGGCCACCCGCACCGAGATCTGGGAGCGTGCCGGCATCGACATCAATACGCTGCCCGAAGTGATGGACGTTGGCGAACTGGTCGATGCCGCCCTGGTCGGCTTTGATCGCCGCGAGACCGTGACCATTCCGCCGCTGCATGTGGCCGAACGCTGGGACACGCTGGAGGCATCGCGCCAGGGCCTGCTCTCGGATCTCCGCCAGGCGCAGGCTGCGGAGCGTTACCGCGCATGAAAGCCTTCCTCATTGACCGGTATGGCAAGAAGGAAACGGGGCACGTCGGTGATGTAGCAACGCCGCCGCTGCGCGACGGCGATGTGCTCATCCGCGTGCACGCGGCCAGCGTCAACGCGCTGGATACGAAGATCCGGCGTGGCGAGTTCAAGGCGGTCCTGCCGTATCGCCTGCCTCTGATTCTCGGCAACGACCTGGCCGGTACGGTGGAGCGTGTGGGCGCGGGCGTTTCCCAGTTCAAGCCGGGCGATGAGGTATATGCACGTCCCGACGATGATCGCATCGGCACGTTCGCCGAGTTCATCGCGGTCAACGCGGGCTCTGTGGCGCCCAAACCCCGCAACCTCAACATGGTGGAGGCCGCCTCGCTGCCGCTGGTCGCACTGACCGTGTGGCAGACGCTTGTGGAAACCGCTCAGCTGAAGCCAGGACAGAAGGTCTTCATCCAGGCGGGCTCCGGCGGCGTCGGCACCGTGGCCATCCAACTGGCCAAGCATCTGGGAGCCTTCGTGGCGACCACGACCAGCACGGCCAACGTCGCGTGGGTGAAGGCGCTGGGCGCGGATGTCGTCATCGATTACAGGCAGCAGCACTTCGCCTCCGAGCTCCGCGACTACGATGTGGTGCTCAACAGCCTGGGTAAAGAGGAGCTGGAGCGCTCGCTGCAGATCCTCAAGCCGGGCGGACATCTCATCTCCATCTCCGGGCCACCGACGCCGGCCTTTGCCGCCGCGCGCGGACTCAGCTGGCCGCTCAAGCAGGTCCTGCGCCTGCTCAGCCGTGGCATCCGCAGCAAGGCCAGTCAGAAAGGCGTGACCTACACCTTTGTCTTCATGCGCGCCGACGGGCAGCAGTTACGCGGGATCACCCCGTTGGTCGAGTCCGGTGCGATCCGCCCGGTGATTGACCGGGTGTTCCCGTTCCATGAGACCCAGGGCGCGTTGGCTTATGTGGAGAGCGGGCGGGCGAAGGGCAAAGTGGTGGTGGAGCTGCCTTGGTTGGACTAATGCGGCCCGCTGGCCAACTGCGGGTGCGGCCACCTTCAGTTGGATCGCCCGCTTCGGGTCGTTATGCAATCCGAATGACCACCTTCCCAAACGGCCCTTCTTGAAGTCGGCTAAACGCCTCAGGTACTTCGGCGAACGAAAACACCCGATCGATCACCGGCTTGATACCCAGCCGGTCGATGGCGCGATTCATGTCCTCGAATGCCCGCCGATGCCCCACGGAGACGCCGCGCAGTGTTGCGCGACGGAGCTGCAGCGGAATGGCCGGCATGCGGATTTCGGTGTCCTCCATGAAGCCGATCTGGAGGATGTTTCCCCCACCGGCCACGGCGCGCACGGACTGGCCCAGGTTGTTGCCGCCCATCATCTCCAGGATGTGGTCAGCGCCCTCGCCTTCTGTCAGTTCAACAACCGCGCTCGCCCAGTCGGGCGTCTGGCTGGTGTTGATGGTTGCCCAGGCGCCCAGGCCTGCTGTCTTGCTCAGTTTGCCGTCGCTACGCGAGGTGACAATGACCCGCGCGCCCAGGGCGGTGGCAAATTGCAGGCCGAACAGCGACACGCCGCCGGTGCCTTGCACCACCACTGTCTGGCCCGCGCGCGCATGGACTGCCTCGGCCAGTGCGAACCATGCGGTGAGCGCGGCAACCGGCAGCGTGCAGGCCTCCTCGTCGGACAAGGATGCGGGTGCGGCCACCGCAACGTCTTCATGGATCAGCACGTACTCGGCTAGCATGCCGGGCAGCGGCCCGCCCAGCGAGAGGCCGTGCTGGAGCATGGCAGCGGGTGGCTTGCCATCCAGCCACTGTGTCCAGAAGTTGCCAAGCACCCGATCACCGGGCGTGAATCGTGTTGTTGCCTCCCCCGCTGCAACCACCTCACCCACCATGTCCGACCCCGGCACGAACGGCATTGGGGGCGGCACTGGCAGCAACGCGCCGTTGATGACCAGCGCGTCCCGATAGTTCAAGGACACTGCAGCCACCTTCACCAGCAACTCGTGCGGGCCAGGCGCCGGGATCGGGCGTTCCGCGCTCTCCAGATGCTCCATTCCCATGGCTGGCAGCTGCCAGACCCTCATCTTCGTGTTCGTCATGTTCAACCCTCTGGCATCTCGCACTACCGCGATGCGCCAGTCTATTGGCGATTACCTGGCTTCATGGCGCACATTTCGGCTATAGACTGTCCACTCTATTTCTTCAATCACCACCCATGGCACCGTACAGCGCGTCGCGGCTTCAAGGCATCAGCGTCTTCGTTCAAGCCGTGGAAACGGGTAGCTTCACCGCTGCCGCCCTGCGGCTCGGCGTCACCAAATCAGCGGTCGGCAAAAGCGTTGCAACACTGGAGCAGCGGCTGGGGGTGCGTCTGCTGGAGCGCACCACGCGTCGGCTGGCCCTTACCGAAGCGGGATCGGACTTCTATCAGAGCTGCCTGACGGTGCTGGCCGAACTGGACCAAGCTGAAGCACGCGCTGCGTCGCGCAGGCGCGAGGTCGCAGGCACGTTGCGCATCAGCCTGCCGGTGAGTTTTGGCAGGCGATGGGTGATGCCGCACTTGTTGAAACTCACACGACGACATCCCCAGCTTCGCCTCGACGTGGGCTTCTCCGATCGCGCCGTCGACCTTCTTGAGGAGGGTATCGACATGGTGGTGCGCCTCGGCGATCCGGGTAACAGCGCGTTCCTGGCCTCGCGATATCTCGGGCACCAGCGCGTGCTCACCTGCGCCTCACCGGCCTACCTGGCAGAACGCGGTACGCCTGTGCGTATCGCCGATCTGGGCGCGCACGACTGCATCGCGTTTGGCAGCCAGGGTCGGATTCTGCCTTGGACACTGCTGGACGAAACCGGACGCGCAACGACTGTCACGATCAATGGCAGGCATACCATCAGTGACGGCGAAGCATTGCGCGCTGCGACGCTTGAAGGATTGGGCATTGCCCAACTGCCCACTTGGCTGGTGGCCGATGCGTTGCGAAGTGGCGAACTGGTTTCTGTGTTGGGGGCGGAAGGGGTGAGGGGCTCGCCGATACATGCACTGTGGCCGGCTACGCGGGACCTGGCGCCGAAGATCCGCGCCACGGTCGATGATCTCTTGGCCAGCTTCCTTTCGCTCGCTCCTTGGGATTCGGCCTTGCCCGAGGTGGGCGCTTGATAGGACGCTCAGGACAGATGACGACTAGATGTGAAACGCCAGACCTGCCGACAACGTCGCCGGACTCACCCTGACACGGAACGCAATGAGCAGGCTGGCGAGCAGCATCACCGCCGCTGCAACGTTGAGGACGGCAACGATGCCCCCCAGCCCGAATACCAGGCCACCCAAGGCCGCCCCCGCCGCGATCGAGGACTGCACTGCAGCGACCACCATCCCGCCGGCACTCTCGGCCTGGTCAGGCACCGCACGCGCGACCCAACTCGACCAGGCAACCGGCACGCCACCGAAGGCCAGACCCCAGAGCGCGACCAGCATCGCCAGCCCGCCAACGCCCACCGGCAACAGGACCATGCCGAGCGCGGCTACGCCCACCAAGGCTGGCATGATCACCAACGTGACTTTCAAGCTGCGCTCCATGAGCCAGCCGGCCAGTAGTGTTCCGACAAAGTTCGCCACGCCGAACCCGAGCAGAATCAGCGCCAGGCCATCCGCGCTCATCTGCCCGAGGCTCTCCAACGTAGGACGTATGTAGGTAAAGAGCGAGTACTGGCCGGTGTGCGCCAGAACGCAGCCAAGCATGCCGACCGCAACGCCTGGCCGGCGCAGGAGCCCCACCACCGACTCCGGAACTGCTGCCTTGCGCGGGGCCATTCGGGGCAGCGTGAACCACTGGAACGCAAGCGTGAGTCCACCTACCGCGGTCGCGGCCCAGAAGGCGCTGCGCCAGCCCAGCAGCCCACCGAGGTAGCTCCCCAAAGGCACCGACACCACCGTGCCAACCGCAATGCCGCTGAAGATGATGGAGAGCGCGCGAGGCACGCGTTGTGGCGGCACCAACCGCATGGCCACGGCCGCTGCCATGCTCCAGAAACCGCCCAGCGCGATGCCCAGAAGTACGCGCATCACCAGCAGCACGCCCATGCTGGACGACAATGCCACCAGAGCGTTGGAGAGGATCATCAGAGCCGTGAAACCCAGCAGCACCAGGCGCCTGTCGATCGAACGGGTGAGCCGAGGGACAAACAGGCCAGCTAACAGCGCCACCACAGCAGTGACCGTCACGGCTTGACCGGCCAACGCCTCCGACACCCCCAGATCCGACGCCATCGGCGTCAACAGGCTGGCAGGCAGGTATTCGGCCGTGAGCAGCCCGAAGACACCCATGGCCAGCGAAAACACGGCCACCCATGCCGATGAAGACGGCTCCCCGCTACCCCGGGCCACAGAATCAGGCGCGTCCACGGCATCAACTACGTTATTGCTCATCAAAGATCCCAGCGCATTCGTGCAGCCGAGAGTCTAGGGAGCCACGCCCGGATGATCTATGATTGTCTGGCCTGTATTTTTGATCGAAACCCCGAGGCGTCTCATGAGCCACGCTCCATCCCAGCCCACCGACCTGATCAGCGAGCTGCTGACCGGCATGCGGCTGCATGGCGTTCAATACCGACGCATTCAGACCGGGCCGACCTTTGGGCTTGGATTTCCCCCGAAGCCAGGGCATGCCTACTTCCATTACGTGGCAGTGGGCACGGCGATTCTTCGTGGCGAGGACGGCAGCCAACACCTCCTCTCCGCCGGGGATGTCGCGCTTCTTCCCCGCGGAGAAGGACACGCGCTGCTGTCTGCCGAGGACCATCCCGTCCAGTGCCTGGAAACGATAGACGCCGCCCCGCTGGGTGACACGGTGAACGGGATAGACACGTGCCCGAGCACCCATGCCGTGCCAAGCTCCGTGCTTTTCCACGGATGCATGGTGTTCGATCTGGGTGGCATGCAAGGGTTGAGTAGGTTGATGCCGGCGGTGATGTTGGCCGATGGCAATGGCACCCAGTTCCCCGGGCTGTTGCCGATGGTCGACGCGATGAAGCGCGAGGTGTGCTCCGGACGTATTGGATTTGCCGGCATACTCGCCCGGCTGTCGGATGCAGTTGCCGCGATGATCGTCCGTGATTGGGTCGAGCGCGGGTGCGACGGCGCATCTGGCCTGGTCATGGCCATGCGCGACCCTCGTCTATCGCTGTCGTTGCTTGCCCTGCACAAAGACCCTGGGCGTGACTGGACCGTCGACGCGCTGGCTGCAGAATCCAACATCTCACGTTCTGTCTTTGCAGACCGGTTCCAGACCGTTATCGGAACCGCGCCCCTGCGCTACGTGACCGAGCTGCGAATGCAATTGGCGAGTCAATGGCTGACCCACCAAAGCCTCTCCATCGAGGTCGTGGCAGAGCGTCTTGGCTACGCGTCGCAGGCAGCGTTCAGTCGCGCCTACAAGCGCGTGATGGGCCACTCTCCTGGGGCGACTCGGCGCGGGCGCTCCTTGATCTCACCATAGTCCACTCCCAGCCACTCATCCGCCCTGCCCCAGCTCCCGCGCAAGGAACGGCGCCGTCCTGCTGCCTTTGGCGCGGGCCACCTGTTGCGGCGTTCCCTTCGCCACAATGGTGCCACCCGCAGCGCCCGCACCCGGCCCGAGGTCGATCACCCAGTCCGCCTGCGCGACAGCACGCATGTCGTGCTCGATCATCACCACCGTATTTCCCGCTTCAACCAGCCGCTGCAGCTGGACCAGCAGCCGGTCCACGTCCGACGCATGCAGGCCGGTGGTGGGTTCGTCCAGCACGTAAAGCGTGCGCCCACGCTGGCTGCGCTGCAGCTCGGTCGCCAGCTTGATGCGTTGTGCTTCACCGCCTGACAGTTCCGTGGCCGGCTGGCCCAGCCTCAGGTAGCCCAAACCGATTTCATTCAGCAGCTGCAGCGGGCGGGCAATGGCATCCTCCTCGATGAAGAACGCATGCGCCTGGTCTACCGTCATCTGCAGGACCTCGGCGATGTTGCGGTCGTTCCACAGCACCTTCAGCGTGGCCTCGTTGTAGCGGGCGCCGTGGCAGGTGGGGCACGGTGCATAGACGCTGGGCATGAACAGCAGTTCGACGCTGACGAACCCTTCGCCCTCGCAGGTCTCGCATCTGCCCTTGGCCACGTTGAAGGAAAAGCGGCCCGCATCGAAACGACGGCGGCGCGCGGCGGGCGTCGCCGCGAACAGCTTGCGCACGTGGTCGAACAGCCCGGTATAGGTAGCCAGGTTGGATCGTGGCGTGCGGCCGATCGGCTTCTGGTCCACCTGCACGACCCGCTGGATGGCGTCCACATCACCTGCAAGCTGACCTCGCGTCGTCTCGATCACGGTCGGCCCTTCCGTAAGCGTGCCCTCCGCTCCATCGTCTGCGGGCTCATGCCCCAGGTGCAGCAGCATCAGCTCAGGCAGTGCCTGTGCCATCAGGCTGGACTTGCCGGAGCCCGAAATGCCGGTCACTGCGGTCAGCAGCCCCAGCGGCAGCTGCGCATCCACACCCTGCAGGTTATGGCGGTGGATGCCCTTCAGCTCCAGCCAGCTGTTGGCGCTGCGCTGCCGGCTGGCGGCCGCAGGCACCTGGTCGAACAGGTACCGGGCCGTGCGTGAATCCTGCACGTGCCGCAGGCCTTCGGGCTCGCCGCTGTAGAGCACGCGCCCGCCATGCTCGCCCGCCTCAGGGCCGACATCCACCAGCCACTGCGCGCGGCGCATCAGCTCCAGATCATGTTCGACAACGAACACCGAGTTGCCGCCGTCACGCAGCCGGTCCAGCGCGTCGTACAGCGCCTTGCTGTCGGCCGGGTGCAGGCCGGCCGATGGCTCGTCGAGCACGTACAGCACACCAAACAAAAACGAACTGAGCTGGGTGGCCAGCCGCAGACGCTGTAGTTCGCCAGCCGATAGCGTTGGCGTGGCGCGATCCAGCGAGAGGTACCCCAAGCCCAGGCCTCGCAGCTGGTGTACACGCGCCATGACACCGCCTGCAAGCCGCTGTGCAGCCAGACGTTTCTCCTCCGACAGGGCAGAGGTCAGCCGTACGTCGGGGGCCGAAGCATGGACAGGACGGCCGCTCGCTGCCCGCGTGGTGCGGTCGCGGCGGGTGGCGCTTCTGCTGGTGCGTTCACCCCGGCTGTGTGCGCTGAAATCGCCCTGCGCGATGGGCTCCAGCAGGTCCGCCAGTTGATCCAGCGGAAGGCGCATGAATTCGCCGATGTCCACGCCTGCGAAGGTGACTGAGAGCGCCTCCGGCTTCAGGCGCTTTCCGTGACAGGCCGGGCACAGCCTGTCTTCCATGTAGCGGGACACCCGCTTGCGCATCAGCGCGCTCTGGGTATTGGCAAACGTGTGCAGCACGTAACGGCGGGCGCCGGTGTACGTGCCCATGTAGCTGGGCTCCAGCTTGCGCTTGAGGGCGGCACGGGTCTCGGCAGGAGTGAAGCCGGCATAGACCGGCACGCTGGGAGTTTCCTCGGTGAACAGGATCCACTCCCTGTCCTTCTTCGGCAGCTTCTTCCACGGTATGTCGATGTCGTAGCCCAGCGTGACCAGGATGTCGCGCAGGTTCTGGCCATGCCATGCCGGCGGCCAGGAAGCGATGGCGCGTTCGCGGATGGTCAGCGACGGATCCGGAACCATCAGCGCTTCGGTCACCTCGTAGACATGCCCCAGGCCGTGGCAGGTGCTGCAGGCGCCCTGCGGCGTATTGGGCGAGAAGTCCTCGGCGTACAGCATGGGCTGATGGGCTGGGTATGCCCCAGCACGCGAATACATCATGCGCACCAGGCTGGACAGCGTGGTGACGCTGCCCACCGAGGAGCGTGCATTGCTGGCGCCGCGCTGCTGCTGCAGGGCTACCGCCGGCGGCAGCCCATCGATGGCATCCACATCGGGCACGCCCGCCTGGTCGATCAGGCGCCTTGCGTACGGCGCAACGGACTCGAAGTAGCGCCGCTGCGCCTCGGCGAAGACGGTACCGAAGGCCAACGATGACTTGCCGGAGCCCGACACGCCGGAGAACACCACCAGTGCATTGCGCGGAATGGAGACATCGACGTTCTTGAGGTTGTGCTCGCGCGCGCCGCGTACCTCGACGCAACTGCTGGCGGCGGCAGCGCATGATGACTCGCCAAAGGGGGTGTTGGACATCTTCGCGATCCTGCGGGCAGTGAGCGGCGCGCATCAGAGCGCGCCCGGTGATGCATTTTCGCTGCTGCGGGGTGAATGTGGCGAGGGAGTTCCGTCCTGGGGCCTCAACTCCGGCATCACGGGCCGACAGCCCGGCCTTCACGGCTACCACGGCACCCGCAATGCAACCATGCAGGACGCGCCCTCCCCCCTCGGTAACCCATGCCCCACCTTCGTCGTCTCTTTGGTCGCTGGCTCCGTCTGCGTCGTCTCGTCCGTTGGCGCTGGCGTGAGCGACAAGCCTCGGTCCCCGCCATCGAGGCCACCGAGGGCCCACTGCGTGCCGCGCTGTACAGCGTTGAACAGATGGAGGTGTACGGCCGCGCGCTCGCACGCCAGCATCGCGTGCGGTTGCGGCCCAGCCCGGAGCGCTTGCTCGATCGCCTGCAGGCGAACGAGCGTGTGCTGGAAGACGCAAATACGCTGCTCAGCAGCGTGGTGCGCGAACAGCGACCGGTAACCCCGGCGGGAGAATGGCTGCTCGACAACTACTACCTGATCGAAGAACAGATCCAGACCGCGCGCCGCCATCTGCCGCGCGGCTACAGCCGGCAGCTGCCTTCACTTGCCTCCGGCCCATCGGCCGGGTTGCCGCGGGTGTATGAACTGTCGATGCAGGCCATCGCGCACGGCGACGGTCGCATTGACGCCGATACGCTGGGCCGCTTCATCGCCTCGTACCAGTCGCTCGCGCCGCTGAGCCTGGGCGAGCTGTGGGCGGTGCCCATCATGCTGCGCCTGGCCCTGCTGGAGAATCTGCGTCGCATGGCTGCGCGGGTGATGCGCGATGGGACCGACCGTCGCTTGGCCTCGCAATGGGCTGACAACCTCAATCAAGCGGCATCCGAGACCCCGACCGACGTGGTCCTGGTGGTTGCGGACATGGCACGGTCCGCGCCGCCATTGACCGGCGCGTTCATTGCCGAGCTGACGCGCTCGCTGCATGGGCGCGGTGGTGCGTGGGCCATGCCCGTCGCGTGGCTGGAACAGTGGGCGGCAGCGGCTGGGCAGCGCATCGACGAACTGGTCGCCGCCGAGGGTCAGCAGCAGGCGGCCGATCAGGTATCCATCGGCAACAGCATCGGCAGCCTGCGCTTTCTCTCCACCATGGACTGGCGCACCTTTGTTGAAGACATGAGTGTGGTGGAGCAGCGGCTGCGCGAAGACCCGATGGCCGTGTATGCGCAGATGGACTTCGCTACCCGCGACGCCTATCGCCACGTGGTGGAGAAGATCGCCCGGGGTAGCCGCATGGCAGAGGAGCGCGTTGCCACCATCGCGCTGGACCTGGCACGGGCGGCGACAGCGCCGGAGGGACCGCGCACGCACGTGGGCTACTGGCTGGTTGGCGAAGGTGTGGACGCGACCGCTGAAGCGGTGGCCGAGGCCGCACCGCGCCACCGCAAGGCACGGCGACTGGCACATCGCGTGCCGCTTGCGCTGTACCTGCTGCCGATCGTCCTGCTGGCGGTGCTGGCCACCGCTGGGTTGCTGGCAACCGGCAGTGGCGCGGCACCCCTCTGGCTGGCCGCGCTGCTGGGGCTGCTGGTGTTCAGTGAGCTGGGCATCGTGCTGGTGAACTGGACCGCGACGGTGCTGGTGGCACCCAGGCCGCTGCCCAAGCTGGATTTCAGCGAGGGCATCCCTGCCACCTGCGCCACCGTGGTCGCGGTCCCCTCGATGCTGTCCAGCGTCGACGGAATCGATGTGCTGGTGGAAGCGCTGGAAGTCCGCTTCCTGGCCAACCGCGATCCTCAGCTGCGCTTCGTGCTGCTGACGGACTTTCTCGACGCGGCGGAAGCCACGGCGCCGACGGACGACACTCTGCTTGCGCACGCCGTGGCGCGGATCGAGGAGTTGAACAGGCGTTACGCGCCTGAGCGCGGCGACCGTTTCTACCTGCTGCACCGCCCCAGGCAATGGAACCCGGGTGAAGGCGTGTGGATGGGACACGAGCGCAAGCGTGGCAAGCTGGCAGCACTCAATGCCCTGCTCCGCCAGGGCGATGCGGCCGCGTTCATGCGCATCGTCGGTGACGCGGCCGCACTGATCGGCGTCCGTTACGTGATTACGCTGGATTCGGACACACAACTTCCGCGGGATGCGGCACGCGCCTTCGTCGCCACCCTGGCGCACCCGCTCAACCGCCCGCGCTTCGATCCGACGCTGCAACGGGTGGTGGAGGGCTACGGCATCCTGCAGCCCAGCGTCGGCACCAGTCTGGGGCGGCGCCGCACTTCGCGTTTTGCCCGGATGTTCGGCAGCGAACCTGGCATCGATCCGTACACGCGCATGGTCTCGGACGTCTACCAGGACCTGTTCGACGAGGGCTCGTTCGTCGGCAAGGGCATCTATGACGTCGAGGCCTTCGAGCATGCGCTCGAGGGTCGCCTGCCCGAGAACCGCATCCTCAGCCACGACCTGCTGGAAGGCTGCTATGCACGCGCGGGCCTGGTCAGCGATGTGCGCCTGTACGAGGACTATCCCGAGCGCTATGCCGCCGACGCCAAGCGCCGTGCGCGCTGGATCCGCGGCGACTGGCAGCTGTTGCCCTGGTTGATGCCGTGGACGCCGCGCCCGGGCCCGGGATGGGAACGCAACCGGCTCAGTCTGCTGTCACGCGGCAAGTTGCTGGACAACCTGCGCCGCAGCCTGGTGCCGATCGCTGCACTGGGCTTGCTGGCGGTGGGCTGGTTGTATGCCGGAAACCCTGCTGCATGGACGGCGTGGGTGCTGGCGCTGTGGTTCGCGCCGCCGCTGATAGGCATGCTGCGCGATGCCCTGAGCGTTCCGGACGACACGCCGCTGGAGGCGCATTACATCAAGGTCGGGCGCGGTACGTTGCAGTCATTGCTGCGCGCGTCGACCCAGGTTGCGTGCCTGCCTTTCGAAGCGTTGCTGGCCAGTGACGCGGTGCTGCGCACGCTCTGGCGCATGGCCGTCACACGCCGCCACCTGCTGCAGTGGAACCCCTCCAGCGAGGTCGAGCGTCGCCTTGGCAGCGACCGCGGCGCGGAATGGCGGGTGATGGCGCCGGCCTCGCTGCTGGCGCTCGCGCTGGTGGCCGTGGTGGCCGTCGCGCGTCCGCAGGCATTGCCGCTCGCCCTGCCCTTGCTGTTGGCGTGGACCTTCGCGCCGGCGTTGATGGCGTGGCTGGGTCGGCCGCCGGTTGCGAGCGTGGCGGAGCTTTCCGTTACGCAGCGGGCATTCCTTGGCCGGCTGGCGCGGCGCACCTGGTCGTTCTTCCAGGCCTGGGTGCGCGAGCAGGATCATTGGTTGCCACCGGACAACATCCAGGAGCATCCGTCGCTGGTGGTGGCGCGGCGCACCTCGCCGACCAACATCGGCCTGTCCCTGCTGGCCAATCTGTCGGCGTGGGATTTCGGCTACCTGCAGCTGGGTGCGGTTGCTGAACGTACGGCCCTCACCTTCGACACGTTGGACCAGCTGCCGCGCCATCGCGGCCACTTCCTGAACTGGTACGACACCGAAACCCTGGCACCGCTGCCGCCGCGCTACGTTTCCACCGTGGACAGCGGCAATCTTGCCGGGCATCTGCTGACGCTGCGCCAGGGCCTGCTCGCGCTGGTGGACGCGCCGGTGCTGGCGCCGCACACCTTCGAGGGCCTGGCCGATACGCTCGGCGTGCTGGAAGAGGAACGGCAGCGTCAACGCCCCGGCGATGCGGCACTGGTCGAGGTGCTCAACCACCTGCGCCAGCGTCTGGCGTCAGCGCGTGTCGACCGCCCCGTCGGAATGGCGCAGATCCTCGCCCGTCTGCAGGAGCTGGTCGATCTGGCCGACGCCGTTCTGGTGCAGTGGCCGGCAGCGGAATCGCCCGAGGAAGGCGAGCTGCACTGGCCGACCCTGTTCGCCGCCGAATGCCATGCCGCCCACGCGACGCTGGCCGACCTCCCTGCCGATGCCGGCGCGGACGCCGAGGCAGCGGTGCCAACCCTGCGCCAGCTGGCCGCGCTGCCGGGCACGGTCGGTGCGGATGCACGCGTGCGCATCCAGCAGTTGCAGGCCTTGGCGCACCGCGCCGGGCAGTTCTCGCTGATGGAATACGGGTTCCTGTTCTACCGCACCCGCAACCTGCTCTCGATCGGCTACAACGTCGACGACCACCGCCTCGACAACAGCTTCTACGATCTGCTGGCCTCTGAAGCGCGGCTGTGTGCCTTCGTCGCCATCGCCCAGGGCCAGTTGGCGCAGGAGAGTTGGTTTGCGCTTGGCCGGATGCTCACCGAGGTCAACGGCACGCCGACGCTGTTGTCATGGAGTGGCTCGATGTTCGAGTACCTCATGCCGCAGCTGGTGATGCCCAGCTATCCGGACACGCTGCTGGACCAGACCGCACGGCACGCGGTCGAGGCGCAGATTGTCTACGGCCGCACCCTGAACCTGCCGTGGGGCGTGTCCGAGTCCGGCTACAACGCCGTCGATGCCCGCCTGAACTACCAGTACCGGGCGTTTGGCGTGCCGGGGTTGGGGCTGAAGCGCGGCCTGGGCCAGGATCGGGTCATCGCGCCCTATGCCAGCATGATGGCGCTGATGGTGGCGCCGGAAGCGGCCTGCCAGAATCTGCAGGTGCTGGAAGGATTGGGGTTCTCCGGGCGCTTTGGCATGTACGAGGCGATCGACTACACCCCTGCCCGGCTGCCGCCAGGGCACGATCACGTGCTGTTGCGTTCGTTCATGGCCCACCACCAGGGCATGGGCCTGCTGTCGCTGGATTACCTGTTGCGCGACCAGCCGATGCAGCGCCGCTTCCTTGCCGATGTCGAGTTCCAGGCCACCTTGCTGCTGCTGCAGGAACGCATCCCGCGCATCGGCGTATTCCATCCACATGAGGTGGAAGCGCTGGGCGAACACTCCGCCATGGCCGAGGACGAGACGTCCCTGCGCGTACTGCGGGACCCGGGTGGCCCGCGCCCGGAGGTGCAGCTGCTGTCGAATGGACGCTACCACGGCATGCTGACCCATGCCGGCGGCGGCTACAGCCGCTACGGCGACCTGTCGCTCACCCGCTGGCGCGAGGATGGCACCACCGATGCCTGGGGGTCGTTCTGCTATCTGCGCGATGTGGACAGCGGCGAGTTCTGGTCTGCCGCCTACCAGCCCACCTGCGTGGCGGTGGACAATTACGAGGCGATCTTCTCGGATGCCAAGGCGGAGTTCCGTGGTACGCGCCGCGGCTGCGAGAGCCACCTGCAGGTGGCCATCTCTGCTGAGGACGACATCGAGCTCAGGCGCCTGCGCCTGACCAACCGAAGCCGTCGCCCGCGCACGGTGGAAATCACCACCTATGCCGAAGTGGTGCTGGCACCCGCCGCGGCCGACGATGCGCATCCGGCCTTCAGCAACCTCTTCGTGCAGAGCGAGATCCTGGCCGCCAAGCAGGCCGTGCTGTGCACGCGTCGGCCCCGTTCGCACGATGAGGTGCCGCCGTGGATGTTCCATCTGGTTGCGGTCCATGACGCCGAGGTGGTGGCGATCTCCTACGAAACCGATCGTGCGCGCTTCCTCGGCCGTGGCAATACGCCGCGGACGCCGCAGGCATTGACCACCGATACCGATCTTTCCGGCACCGACGGTTCGGTGCTCGACCCGATCGTAGCGATCCGCGTCCGTGTGGTGCTTGAGCCCGAGCAGACCGTGCAGCTGGACATGGTGTATGGCGTCGGCGCCGACCGCCCCGGTTGCGAGGCGCTGGTAGACAAGTACCGTGACCGCCGCCTGGCCGACCGCGTCTTCGACCTGGCTTGGACACACAGCCAGGTGGTGCGCCGGCAGATCAACGCGAGCCAGGCCGAGGCCGCGCTGTACGAGCGCCTGGCTGCCCACGTGCTGTATGCCGGTCCACTGCTGCGCGCGGGTGCCGGCGTCCTGCTGCAGAACCAGCGCGGACAATCCGGGCTGTGGAGCCATGCGATCTCGGGCGACCTGCCCATCGTGCTTCTCAAGGTCACCGATGCGGACAACGTGGAACTGGTCCGACAACTGGTGCAGGCGCACGCCTATTGGCGCCAGAAGGGACTCAACACCGACCTGGTCATCTGGAACGACAGCAAGGCCGGCTATCGGCAGGAACTGCAGGACCAGATTCTGGGGATGGTCGCCGCCAGTTCGGAAACAGGCCTGCTTGATCGCCCCGGTGGCATCTTCGTGCGCCCGGTGCAGAACATGACGCACGAGGACCGCATCCTGTTGCAGGCGGTGGCGCGGGCGGTGATCAGCGACGAGGACGGCACGCTGGCTGCGCAGGTGGGGCGTCAGCCTCTGCCCCCGCGCCGGATCCCGCCGTTGACGCGTCAGGCGGTGCAGGAGGAACTGGCACTGTCGTCGGAGCCGACGCCGGGGCTGCCCATCGTCGCCGATTCGAGCCCCGACTTCGGGTTGCCCCCGGGTGCCGAGCACGACGACGAGATGGACGACCCGTGGCCGTTCCTTCCCTACCGCGGCACTGGCCAGTTTGACAACGGTACCGGCAGCTTCAGCGAGGACGGCCGCGAATACGTCGTGGTGGTGCGCGAAGACGCGCCGACGCCGGCGCCATGGGCCAACGTGATCGCGAACGCCCGCCTGGGCACGGTCGTCAGCGAGAGTGCGCCGGGTTACACGTGGTTCGAGAACGCACATGAATTCCGCTTGACGCCCTGGCTCAATGATCCGGTGTCGGACACGGGCGGCGAGGCCTTCTACGTGCGCGATGAGGATACGGGTCGTGTGTGGTCGCCGATGCCGCTGCCACGCAGGGGCACCGGGGCCTACCGTACGCGCCATGGATTCGGCTACACCGTCTATGAGCATGTAGAGGACGGCATCGCCAGCGAGTTGTGGGTCTTCGTCGACGTCACTGCGGCACTGAAGTTCTCGGTCCTGCGCTTGCACAACTTGTCGGGCAGGACACGGCGGCTGTCGGCCGTCGGTTACGTCGAATGGGTGATGGGTGACCTGCGCGCGAAGTCGCGCATGCACGTGGTCACTGAACGCGACCACCAGACCGGGGCGCTGCTGGCGCGAAACGCCTACAGCACCGATTTCGGCGGCCGGATGGCCTTCTTCGACACCGATGCCGACGGCTGCGGCTGGACCTGTGATCGCCTGGAGTTCATCGGCCGCAACGGCAGCCTGCACGCACCGGCAGCGTTGCGGCGCGAGCGTCTGGATGCACGGGTGGGTGCGGGCCTGGATCCCTGCGCGGCGATCCAGGTGCCGCTGGAGCTGGCCCCGGGCGACCGCAGTGAAACGACCTTCCGCCTTGGCGCAGGGCGCGACCGCGACGAAACGCTGGCGTTGGCGCGAAGCCGCCAGGGCGCTCAGGAGGCCATCGACGCGCTGGACGCGGTGCGCATCCACTGGCGCAATGTGCTGGCCACGGTGCAGGTGCGCACCCCGGACCCGGCGTTGGACGCACTGGCCAACGGCTGGCTGGTCTACCAGACCCTGGGCTGCCGCTACCTGGCGCGCAGTGGCTACTATCAGTCAGGCGGCGCGTTCGGCTTCCGCGACCAGCTGCAGGATGCGCTCGCCCTGGTACACGCGCGCCCGGACCTGACCCGCGAACACCTGCTGCTGTGTGCTGCACACCAGTTCACCGAAGGCGATGTGATGCACTGGTGGCATCCGCCGCAGGGTCGCGGCGTGCGCACCCGCTGCTCGGACGACTATCTCTGGTTGCCCCAGGGCGCATGCCGCTATCTGGAGGTCACCGGCGACGCCAGCGTGCTGGACGAAGTGGTCGGCTTCATCGAGGGGCGCGCGGTGACGCCGGAAGAGGAAGGGTATTACGACCTGCCTACACCGTCGACACAGCGCGACACGCTGTATGCGCACTGCGTCCGCGCCCTCGAGCGCGGCTGCCGGTTGCTCGGCGAGCGCGGTCTTCCGCTGATGGGCAGCGGCGATTGGAACGACGGCATGAACCGCGTCGGCGACCAGCAGCGCGGTGAAAGTGTATGGCTCGGGTTCTTCCTGCATGACACGCTGCACCGTTTCATCGGGCTGGCCAACGCGCGTGGCGATGCCGCCCGTGCGCAGTGGTGCCAGCAGCAGGCCGAAAGCCTGCGCCAGAACCTGGAACAGCATGCCTGGGATGGGGCATGGTACCGCCGCGCCTGGTTCGACAACGGCGCCGTGTTGGGCTCGTCACAGAACCAGGAATGCCGCATCGACTCGATTTCCCAGAGCTGGTCGGTGTTGTCAGGCGTTGCCGCGCCTGAGCGTGCCCAGCAAGCACTGGATTCGCTGTACACGCATCTGGTGCGAAAGGACGCCCAGCTGATCCAGCTGCTTGATCCGCCCTTCGACCAGACCACGGAGGACCCCGGCTACATTCGCGGTTATGTACCGGGCGTGCGCGAGAATGGCGGCCAGTACACCCACGCGGCGGTGTGGGCGGCGATGGCATTCGCACAGCAGGGAGATGCGGTGCGTGCCTGGGAACTGGCCGACATGATCAACCCGCTCAATCACGCGCTGGACCCGGAAGCGGTGCAGACCTACCGCGTCGAACCCTATGTGTTGGCTGCCGATGTATACGCCGTGTCTCCGCATGTCGGGCGCGGCGGCTGGACGTGGTACACCGGGTCGGCGGGCTGGATGTACCGCCTGCTGGTGGAATCCCTGCTGGGCATACGTCGTGAAGGTGATCGTCTGTCGCTTGCACCGTGCCTGCCCGATCACTGGCCGTCCTTCGAACTGAGCTACCGCTTCGGTCGCAGCTTCTACGAGTTCGTGGTGACCCGCACTGCGCAGGGCCAGCCAACGCTGCATGTGGATGGCATGTTGCAGCCGGGCCTCACCGTCCTGCTCCGCGACGATGGTCATCACTACCGGGTCGCGCTTGACCTGAGTGCGACCCCGGGATGAACGTTCGCCCCGAAATACAGGTGCAGCTTGATGCACTGGCCGACATGCTGGTGCACTGGTTGGCGCAGGTGCGCCATCCGGCGCAGTTCTGGCCGCAGTTTGAAACGCTGGCTGCAGAGATTCTGGACCAGTGTGAGCACGCGGAAAGGGACCACGCGCACGCGTGCATCCAGGCCATGCTGAAGCGCCATGCGCTGGCGCTGCCGCTCTGGCACGAACGTGACGACTGCCTGCCGCCGAGGAAGCCAGGGGAATGAGGGTTGGTACCATCGCGACGCTGATCCCCCTCGCTGCAGAAGCAGCTCGAGCAAAGGCCGAGTCGGGCTCCCTGCGTTAGGATGTCGATCTCGAGTTTCCAGAGATGCGCATGTTCGTTTTCACTCGCCTGCAACTTGTCATTGCGACATCCCTGCTGTCTCTCTCCACGGCGATCGCAGCACCGTCCACGCAGCCTGCCTCCACCGCTCCGGCAAGCAGCTGCAAAGGTGATGCATCCGGTTGCCCATCGTGGATGCCCTCGCAGGCGCAGGTGCGAAACACCATCGCCGACTACTTCTGCGAACTGGCCGACCAAGGGCGCATCCAGCCTCGGGTAAAGCAGCTGGTGCGTGCCGAATCCTCGCCACTGAACTGTGGCGCGCTGGGAGAGGCGCCCGGTTCGAACTTTGTCTGTGGCGGCGAAATGCGTTTCATCGGCAAGGGCAGCGAAATCGACACCATTACCTTCAGCCCTACTCTCCGCTACGAGGAGGATGGGCGCATCGCGTTCTACGTCGGCGATGACGAGGAGGGCGAAGAGGTCTGGCGGGTTCCCGCCCCGCGGTCCACCTCGACGACATGCGCGATGCGCTGAGCGTTCCGCCGCGACTACCTGCCAAAGATCGAGGCGAACGGAGGATCAGTGTGACGCATCATCGCTGGTGCGCATTACGCTCTCGAGCCAGTCGATGTAGCGCGATACACGTACGTTGTAGACCACCTGGCCATAGAAGCCCGCTTCAAGCGCGTGCTCTGGAATGGCAGTGATCCAGGAACCGAGGCCCACCAGCTGCAAGGTTCCGTGATTCTTGATGAGCAGTGGGCCGCCGCTGTCGCCGTTTCCCAGCACGCCTTCAAGCGGCAGACCATGCGGAGGAGCATCGAACCGGTACCAGAGATACCGATCGTTACCGCCAGTAATGGCGTTGTATGCACGCCGCAGCGTCGTGCGATGCGGCCCGCCCGGCACCAGCCCAACGGCGCCATTGCCTGTGGCGCCCTTCCCTATCAGCGCTGCGATCTGTGTGACCTCAGCGGTGCCTCGATAGAGCGGCACGGGCTGTACATCATTTACGGGTGCCTGAAGCCTGATCAGTGCGATGTCATCCGTTTCGGCCAGGAACGCGTGGATCTTGGCGGGATTTCCCGTTGCCAGCGCCTCCTTGCCCAAGGCCTCAGGCATTCTCCTGTAGTCGGAATGCAGGAACACGCGCTCCACGCCGTAGTCCCTTCCATTGATGGAGATTGTTGCTCCCATCCCCTCCATCGGTGCGGCATGTGCTGCGGTTACCACCCAGCGTGGGGCGATGAGTACGCCATGCCCTTCTCCCGGCATGTCTGCCAGTGCAGGAAAGTCGGATCCTTCGATGCGGTACCTCGCATCGTCCACATCATCGCGGATGACGATGGCCCCGGCAGCGAGCGGGAGTGCGGCAATTACCAGAAAGAACCAGCGATTCATCGAAGCCTTCATCCTTGTGATCATCCCCCAAGCCTAGCCGAACACATCAACACGGGTGATGGACGCGCGATCAACCATGTCGCTGCACGTGGATCTACAAGGCCCCAATCGTTCGCCTGATTGGCGGCAGGGGGCGCCGAGCCCTACCGGGTGAAGTACAGGCACCCGGCCACGGCGATCGGCGTCGGGTCGGCGTCGATGCGCTGTGCCACCAGTGCCATCACTTCGATGCCATCGCCCTGCGCTTCCAGTGCTGACTGCACCACGCGCATTCCTGCGGGGGCGCCCTGTGTCTCCGGTGCGTCGAGGGACAGGGCCTTGGTGAGGTCCGCAGCAATGGCTTCATCAAAGACAGCCACCACGGAACTGCGCGTCAGTATCAACCGTGTGGACGGATGACCGAAGACAAGAAGCGGTGCTGGAAGCTGCATTTCCGCGACAACACCGGGCATGTCGCCCAGTGCGTTGCTGTAACCGCCACCTTTGCCGGCGATCGACTCCCAGCCAGCCGATGACTTCCCGCTGGTTGCGATACCGCGCACCTGATTGGCCAAGGTCCGGAATGCGGTGTGATCCGCCTTGCACGACACGAACGCCAGCGCTCGATCGATGTCTTCCTGTTTGGGAACGGTCTTGTGGATCGATTCTGCTGCTGTCGCGGTGGGCGCCATGGCAAGTGCCAGGCCTGCGAACAACAGAACGCTGTTCAACGTACGGGTGATCAACGCGAAATGCTCCTGCCTGGGGGTGCCAACACCATTCGGCACTACACCGGACGGACGGGAAGTACAGTCTCTATCGGGAAACTTCACTGCCAGCGGCAGCCTCCCGCGCGGCGATCTTCTCGACCAGCGTATCGATCGCCGTCTGCATGGCGCGCGCAGTCTGGTCACCGCTCTGGTTGGTGATGACGAAGATGCCAAGATCGTACTTCGGCATGATGTAGATGTAGCACTGCGAACGGGGCACGCCACCATGGTGGGCGTAGTAGACGCCCTTCAGCTGATCGCCGGCGACGATGTTCCAGAAGTAGCCGATGCTGAACTCGGAATCGAATTTGACCAAGGGCCGATGCGATTCCTTTACTACGGGCCCGTTGGCCAGCTGGAACCTGAGGTACTTCACCATCTCCGGGACAGTCGCCTTTACGTTCCCGGATGCGCCCCACGGCAACTGCGGCATCGGCGTGGTCGGTACCGGGCTGTCGCTGTGATAGCCGACGGCAAGCTGCGGCGCCTCGTCGTCGCTCAGTTTGAGCTTGACGCCGGTCATTGCCGCGGAATCGCCAAAGAATCGGCGCAGCAGTGATTCGTAGTCGCTCTTATAGACGGTTTCCAGGATATGCGCCGTCAGCTCGGTGCCTGCACTGGAGTACGCGTAATCCTTGCCGGGCGCCTGGCCAATCTCGACGGTGTGCAGATCCTTGAAGAAGTCAGCCTTGCCGTAGTGCGCGTAGATGGCGTTGAGCTCGCCGGGCGTACGATGATCGGTGAAGTCCGCCAGCACCGTGTTCGCACGCTCCGGCAACATGTTCGGCAGGCCGCTGGTGTGCGACAACAGATGGCGGACGCGGATAGGCTCGCCCTTGTACTGCAGGTTCGGATAGTCCCCCTGCAGGTACTGTCGAACATCGTCGTCCAGACCCACCTTGTGTTCCAGGACGGCATTGGCCATCAGGGTGCCCGCCAGGGTCTTGCTCAACGAACCGATCTCGTAGAGCGTCGCATCGGTCGGCAGGCCTGGCTTGCCGGTTTCCATGTCGCCGCGATGACGGATGAATTCCTTGCCCCGGTACACGACGCCGATCGAGGTTGAATGAAGCAACGGCTGCCGGATCAGCGTCCCGGCAACGTCATCGATCTCCTCCCCCAGATCCTTTGTTGGAGCCGTTTCGCTGGCGCAGCCTGCAACCAACAGCGCGGCGAACACCAGGAGGCAGCTGAGCCATCGCCTGTTTCGGACACTCATCGAAGTCGCATGCATGCGTCGCCGCTTGAAGGGAGGAGCGGAATGGGGCCTTAAGATAGCCGATGGCCAAGGCCCACGCCTGTGCCTGTTCTCATGGCTGGGCAGGCTCGCACCCTACTCCGCCGCCAGCGCCTGGATCGGGTCCAGCTGTGCGGCACTACGCGCCGGGAAGTAGCCGAAGCCCAGGCCTATGGCCGACGAACACGCCAGTGCGGCCAGCACCGGCGCGGCGGTAAACAGGAACGGCATGCCCAGCGACAACAGGCTGGACAACGCACCCGCGCTGAAGGCCAGCAGCACGCCGAGTACGCCGCCGAAGAGACAGATCAGCACTGCTTCGATCAGGAACTGGCGCAGGATGTCACCCTGCCGCGCGCCCACCGCCAGGCGCACGCCAATCTCGCGCACGCGCTCCTTTACCGAGACCAGCATGATGTTCATCACCCCTACCCCACCCACTATCAAGGCCACGGCGGCGATGGCCGACACCAGTGCGGCCATGGTCTGGCTGGACTTCATGACCGCCTTGCGGATCTGGTCGGCGTTGTAGATGAAGAAGTCGCGACGGCCGTGCCGCAACTGCAGTTCGGCGACCAAGGAGGCTTCGGCTGCGGTGGTGGAGACGTTGTCGCGCACACGCACGATGATGCTCTCCAGCCGCTGGCTGCCCAGCAGGCGCGAGGATGCCGAGGTATACGGCACATAGACAGTGGGCGTTGCACCGCCGGCAAAGGCGCTGGCACCGACCACGCCGATCACCTCTACCGGCATGCCGCCCAGCAGTACCGTGCTGCCGATCGGGCTTCCGCTGAACAGTGCGGTGGCGGCCTTCTGGTCGACCACGCCCACTGCGCGGTGCGCGTCCACTTCAGCATCGGTGAAGAAGCGCCCAGCCTTCAAGCGCAGGCCGCGTACGCGCGGCATATCTGCGCCAACGCCCATCACCTGCGTGTTGGCGCGTCGGCTGCCCTGCAGCGCGGCCACCGAGCCGCTCAAGGACGGGCTGACGCTGTCCACGTAGCTGAGTGCGGCCAGATGGTCGGCATCAGCGACCACCAGCGTTTCGATTTCCGCCGAACGCGGGTCACCGAAATCGGCGCCCGGGAAGATCTCCAGTGTGCTGGCGCCAAGCTCGTTGATCTGTGATTCCACCTGCGCCTGTGCGCCTTTGCCCAGTGCCACCACGGTGACCACGGCGGCCACGCCGATGATGATGCCGAGCATGGTCAGCAACGTGCGCAGGCGATGGGCCAGCATCGAGCGCACTGCCATGTGCGCAACCTCGCGTACGCCATCCAGTCGAGCACGCCGCTCGGCACGCGACGACTGGCCGCGCTCGGGCCCGGATCTGGCAAGCGCGGCCACGCACCCACCCGCACCGCGATCAGCCACGACGCGGCCGTCGGCGATCTCGATTACCCGTGCCGCGTGGGCAGCAACCGATGCATCGTGTGTCACCAGGATGACCGTGTGGCCCTGCGCATGCAGGCGTTTCAGCTCGGCCATCACCTGTTGGCCGCTGACATGGTCCAGCGCGCCGGTGGGCTCGTCGGCCAGCACGATGGCGCCGCCGTTCATCAACGCACGGGCGATGGACACGCGCTGCTGTTGGCCGCCGGACAGCTGGCTCGGCCGGTTGCCGGTACGCTCGCCCAGCCCCAGCGTTTCCAGCAGTACGCGTGCCCGCGCCGTGCGCGTTGAGGCATCCACGCCTGCGTAGATCGCTGGCAACGCGACATTCTCAGTGGCGCTCAGATTCTCCATCAGGTTGTAGCGCTGGAAGATGAAGCCAAAGTGCTCGCGACGCAGGCGCGCCAGCTCGTCCGGCGACATCTGCTCGGTGGCCGCGCCGTCTACGCAGTAGCTGCCTTGGGTGGGGCGGTCCAGACAGCCCAGGATGTTCATCAGCGTTGACTTGCCCGAACCCGACGGGCCGATGATGGCGATGAACTCGCCGGCGTCGATGCGCAGCGATACGTTCTTCAGCACCACCACTTCACCGGCGGCAGTAAGGTAGGCGCGCGATACGCCATGCAGTTCAAGCAGCGCGTGGGTCATGCTCACATCCCCAGCAGGCTGCTGGCCTGCGGCTCGCCACCACTGGGGGCCTGGCCGACCACCACGTTCTCCCCAACCCGCAGGCCGGACAGGATCTGCACGGCGGTGGCAGTGCGCAGGCCGGTGGTCACCGCGCGCTCGTGGGCGCGCCCCTTGGCATCAACCACGCGCACGCTGCCGCGATTGTCGTCGTCACTGTCCGACCCGGTCAGTGCGGTCAACGGCACCTGCAGTGCGTTGCTGGCCCGGGCCAGCTGCAGCGTCACCTTCACGGTCATTGAAGGCTTCAGCTTCAGGCCAGGGTTGGCCACATCGAACAGGCCCGCGTAGTACACCGCCTTTGGTGTCTGCGCCGAGCTGCCGGTAGCGGCCGAAACCGCGTCGGCAATCGAGGACGGCGCGGGCTCCAGCTGCTGCAGGTGGGATTCGTAGCGCCGTCCGCTCGGCCCCAGCGTCGAAAACCACAACGGCTGGCCAGGTGCGATCAGTTCCACGTCGGCCTCGGCGATCTCGGCACGTACGGTCATCGTGTCCATCTGTGCCAGCATCACGATGGTCGGCGTGGTCTGCATGGAGTTCAGTGTCTGCCCAGCCTTGGTGACGATGGCGACGATGTAGCCGTCGGTCGGCGAGAGAATGCGCGTATAGCCCAGGTTGATCCGGGCCGTTTCCACCTGGGTCACCGCCTGGTCGATCTGTGCCTGCAATGCCGCCACTTCCGAGCGTGCCGCGTCGCGTGCCACTCGCGCGGCCTCGAAGCCCTCCTGCGAGACCAGCCGCGATGCCACCAGCTGTGACTGGCGCTCATGCATGCGACTGGCCTGCACATAGCGGGCCTGGCTGGCGGTCTGCTGCGCGCGCAGCGCATTGGTGGACGCCTCGGCACTGCGCAGGGCGATACGCTGCGGTTGCGAGTCGACCTCGGCGATCAGGTCGCCGGCGTGCACGCGCTGGCCCAGCACCACGTGCAGGCGCTTGACCTGCCCGGACACCTGCGCGCCGACCGCCACCAGTTCCTTCGGATTGACCCGGCCCACCGCCTGCACGGTCTTCTCCAGATCAGCCACCCTTGCCGGTGCGGTGATCAGGGTGCCATCATCGCCATCGGCGAACGCCCACCAGCCGACACCGCCCGCCAGGACGGCCACGGCGGCGGCGATGATCAGAGTCTTGCGGGTTTTCATCGAGATGTCCGGCTGCTTGCGGTCACCCATCGCGACCGCCCAGGCCTCAGTCTGGGAGCCGTAGTTGGAGGTTTCCTGGAGCCAGTGTGGAGATCGCATGGAGCCGGGGCCTGCGTTCAGGTGCACCACCCGCCGCTGAACCCTTCGGCGCGTGTCCACACAATCTCGACACAATCTCGACCGGGTCTCCATCAAGGGACGCTAGCCTCGCCGGGTTCTTCCGCCCCCTGCCTGCAATGAAGCGCGATATCCGCACCCAGCAGATGCCTTTGATCCTGATTGCCGAAGATGAAGGCGAAATCGCCGATATCCTCGGCGCCTACCTTGCGCGTTCCGGAATGCGCAGTGTCAGGGCCAGCGATGGCGAGGCGGCGCTGGCGAGCCATCACCAGCTGCGCCCCGACCTGGTGCTGCTGGATGTACAGATGCCCAGGAAAGATGGCTGGCAGGTGCTGAGCGAACTGCGCCGGCGCGGCAACACCCCGGTCATCATGCTTACGGCACTCGACCAGGACCTGGACAAGCTGACCGGCCTGCGCGTGGGCGCCGATGACTATGTCGCCAAGCCCTTCAACCCGGCCGAGATCGTCGCGCGCATCCAGGCGGTGCTGCGCCGTAGCGCGCCTTCCGGGGCCGATGTGCCCAACGGCGTGATCCGCCAAGGGCCGTTCGAGATCGATCTGCGCAGCCACGATGTGACGGTCCATGTCGAAGGCCAGGGACATGCGTTGACTGTCACCCTCACTGAATTCCGCCTGCTGGTGCACATGGCCCGTGCGCCGCGCCTGGTACATGCACGTGCCGATCTGCTGCACGCCTGCCTGCCCGAGGGCGACGCCCAGGAGCGTACGGTGGACAGCCACGTGAGCAAGCTGCGCCGCAAGCTGGAGGATGTGGGTGTGCGCGGCATTCCGGCGACCATCCGCGGCGTCGGCTACCGGCTGCTGGGCTGACGGATGACCACCAAAGGCAAAAGCATCGGCCGCCAGATCACGCTTTCGATCGTGGTGGCATCGCTGTGTTCGACGGTACTGTCGATTGCCGGCTTCTATCTGTTCTATTACCTGATGGAAGTCTTCTACCCGCGCTGGTACGACACGCCGCAGACGATGCTTCCGTCGGGGCTGGAATGGCTGTGGATCGGCCTCACTGCCACCGTGGTCATCGTATTGGCTTCGCTGATCGCTTCGCGCCTCACCTGGCGCATCATCACGCCCTTGAACTCGGTGGCCGAAAGCCTGCGCCGCGTGGCCAGCGGCGATCTGGATGCACGTGCGCGCGGCGACCACACCTCGATGACCGAAGCGGCCACGCTGGTGAGCGACTTCAATTCCATGGCCGAGCGGCTGAGCCGCATGTCGCAGAACCGGGTGTTCTGGAACGCGGCCATCGCGCACGAACTGCGTACACCGATGACCATTCTGCGCGGTCGTCTGCAGGGCATCGCCGACGGTGTGTTCGAGCCACGGCTGGAGCAGTTCACCAGCATGCTGACCCAGCTGGAAGGCCTGACCCGCATCATCGAAGACCTGCGGGTGGTGAGCCTGGCCGAGAGTGGTCATCTGGACCTGCGCCTGCAGCGCAGCGACGTCAGCGTGCAGGTGGCTGCGGTAGTGGAGGCGATGTCCGACGCCCTGGCCGAGAGTGGCTTTTCAGTGACGCTGGAGGCGCGCGCCGCGCTGGCGGACTGCGATCCGGCACGCATCCGCCAGGCGGTACTGGCCTTGCTGGAAAACGCGCGCCGGCACGCTACCCCTTGTCCACTGCGGGTATATGTGAAGCTGGCCGAGGGGCACTGCGCCGTGAACGTGGACGACGGCGGGCCCGGCGTGCCGGATGAACTGCGCGACAGCATCTTCGATGCCTTCCAGCGCACCGATGTGTCGCGGTCGCGGCAGAGTGGCGGTTCCGGGCTCGGCCTGGCCGTTGTGCGCGCGATCGCCGTGGCCCATCGCGGAACGGCACAGTGCCGGCCGAGCGGGCGTGGCGGCACTGTGTTCGAGATCCGCTGGCCGGTGCACGCCCGTCGCTGAACGCCGCCGGTTTCTCCACGCGATCTCCATCGTTCCTCCATCCCCGCTCCAAGGCGCTGCCGATACTGGGTGCGGCCGGGGGGAAGCCTTCGTCCATCCCCTGCCCCACCCTCGATCCGCCCAGGTTCCCATGAAGCACCCACACGATCCGGCTGCTGCAGCCGGCAGCATCGGCCAGCAGAATGCGGCCGCCACGTTGAAAGCCATCCTGCGCACCTATCCCTGGCAGCTCACCGGAACCTTCTCGCTGGTGGCGCTGGAGAATGCGCTGCTGTTGGCCTATCCGCTGTTCGCCGGTTTCGCGGTGGATGCGATCATCCGTGGCAACGTCGGCCATGCCATTTCCTACGCAGGCGTGGTGCTGTTGTTCTGGCTGGTGGGCGCCGCCCGCCGTGCTGTCGATACCCGCACCTTCACCCGCATCTATGCCGATCTGGCGGTGAATGTGGTGCAGGCACAGCGGCGCCTTGGCCAGGCCACCTCCACCTCGGCGGCGCGCGTGGTACTGGCCCGCGAGTTCGTCGACTTCTTCGAGAAGCACGTGCCGATCATCGCTACGGCGCTGGTCTCCATGTTCGGCGCGGCGGCGATGCTGCTGGCGATCGAACCCCTGGTTGGCGCGGCCAGCCTCATTGCCCTGCTCGGTGCGCTGCTGTTGTTGCCCTCGTTCGCTCGCCGCAACGAGCAGTTGCATGGCCGCCTGAACAATCGGCTGGAGCATGAAATCCGGCTGGTCGACCGGGTCAGCCCATCGGTGCTGCGCCGTCACTACGCCACGCTGTCGCGGCTGCGCATTCTGCTGTCAGATCGCGAAGCCAGTGCCTTCGTGGTGGTCGGCGCGGCGGCCGCGGTGCTGTTCGCCTTGACCATTGGCCGCCTGGCCACAACCGATGGCGTGACCCCGGGCCACGTCTATGCGGTGATGACCTACCTGTGGACCTTTGTCGGCAGCCTCGACGATGCACCGTCGATGGTCGACCAGCTGGCCCGGCTGAAGGACATCGGCCGCCGCGTCAGCCCGGGGATGGAGGATGCGGAGGACAGCGCCCGTCCTGGGCCATGAGCTCGCCCTCGCGCATCCGGTAGTGCTCCACCCATTCCATGGATTGTGCGATACCGCCGAAGGGAAACAGATGAGCGCTGACCTGCCCATGGGCTTCGGTCAACCCGTCCACCAGGCGATCCACGAACACATCCGGCCCAGCCCTGCCCAGCAGGCGGCCGATCGAGATGCCGTAGCGGGACAGCATCGAGGTGCTTGCAGCTACGCCGCACATTGCCGCATAGCGTACAAGCCGCGCGATGCTGGCGGGCCCGGGAACGCCGACCAGCACCGGATGGGTGATGCCACGGGCGCGCAGTTCATTCAACCAGGTCAGCACGACATCGGCATCGAATGCGAACTGGGTGATGACAAGCGGCGCCATGCCTCGCGCTTCGATGCGTTGGCACTTGCGTTCAAGCACGCGCCACCGATCGGCGCTGCTCATCACCGGATGACCTTGCGGATGCCCGCCGACGCCCACGACCTTGATGCCGGCGCGCTCGAGGACACCGCTCTCGATGATCGATGCACTGTCGGCGAACGGTCCAGCAGGCGTGGAGAGATCCCCGGCGATCAGCAGACAGCGCTCGACGCCGGCGTCGATGACGGCACGGTCGATGAAGAGCTGAAGCGCCGCCCGCGAGCCGATGCGGCGCGCCGAAAGGTGTGGCATCGGCTCGAAACCCAGTTCGCGCACCGTGCGTGCTGCAGCCAGTCGGCCAGCGTCGTCCTCGCTTGGCAGGTAGGGAATGGAAATCGTCGTGCCCGGGGCTATGCGGGCGGCCTCCGCGCGTAGCGCCGGAATGGCCTTCGCGCCGACCTCCAGCGAGAAGGCATTGATGAAGGCCGCGGCGTGCGGTGAAGGGCGTGCTGACATCAACCTGCTTGCCCGTTGCCAGCGATGGGGGAACTGTTCCGGGCCAGCTCGACAAACGCCTGCAGGTAATCGATGCCGGTATCCGCCTCGCGCGCACCCAGATAGATCTGCTTGGGAATACCACGCACCCCCAGACGCACCGGCACCACGTGCATGCGGACGGCATACTCCTCCACCAGCCAGCGCGGCATGGCGGCCACACCGCGGCCGCTGGCCACCATCTGCATCATGATGTCGGTGGTTTCGATGGTCTTGTGGCGCCGTGGCGTGACCCCGGCCGGCAGCAGGAACTGGTTGTAGATGTCCAGGCGCTCGAACGGCACCGGGTAGCTGATCAGCACTTCCTGGCTGAGCTGGCGCGGCTTTACGTGGTCCACCTTGGCCAGCGCGTGGCCCTTTGCCACGACCAGCACCTGTTCGTAGTCGAAGACGGGAACGAACTTCAGGCCCGGCTTCAGCAGCGGGTCGGGGGTAACCAGCAGGTCGATTTCATAGCCGAACAGCGCGCCGATCCCCCCGAACTGGAACTTCTGCTTGACGTCCACATCCACGTCCGGCCAGGCGGCCAGATAGGGCGAGACGATCTTCAGTAGCCACTGATAACAGGGATGGCATTCCATACCGATACGCAAGGCGCCGCGCTCGCCCTGCGCGAACTGGCCCAGCCGTTCCTCGGCCAGGTCCAGCTGCGGCAGCACCCGGTTGGCCACCGCCAGCAGGTACTGGCCCGCCTGGGTCAGGCGCAGGCTGCGGCCTTCGCGCAGCCAGACGTTGGTGCCCAGCTGCTGCTCCAGCTTCTTCATGCTGTGGCTCAGGGCTGACTGGGTCAGGTTGAGCACGCCTGCGGCAGCGGTCAGCGAGCCTTGCTGTTCGACCTGCTGCACGATGCTGAGATGGATCCGCTCCAACATGACGATGAATCTCACTCATGGATTGGTGAAGTAATACCATTTTACGTCATGGGAAGGGCTGGCTAGCATCGGTTCATGCCTTTGGATGCCTGCCAGCCCGGTCACCCCGCCGGCCTTCAGGACTGCGCCCCTGCAGATCATCCCGAAGGAGCCCCTCCCCTGCTGAAAGCGAAGAGATGACCCGCCCCCTCCGTATCGTCGCCGTTTCCGGCGGGCTGCAGCGCCCCTCAAGGGCCGCGGCCCTGGCTGAGCACCTGCTGGACCTGATCGGCGAAGGCGTGCCCTGCGATCAGCACCTGATTGAACTGGGTGAACTGGCGCCGCAGTTGGCCGGTGCGCTCTGGCGCTCGCAGTTGCCCGAGACCGTGGAGCGGCAGTTGGCCGCTGTCGAGCAGGCCGATGTACTGGTGGTGGCCTCGCCGGTCTACCGCGGCTCGTACACCGGCCTGTTCAAGCACTTCTTCGACTTCATCGACCAGGACGCGCTGGTCGATACCCCCATCCTGCTGGCCGCCACCGGCGGCAGCGAGCGCCACGCACTGATGATCGACCACCAGCTGCGCCCGCTCTTCAGCTTCTTCCAGGCACGCACCCTGCCCTTGGGCGTCTACGCGACCGACCGTGATTTCGCCGACGGCCGCGTACACGACGAGGCGCTGATCCAGCGGGCGCGCCTGGCGGTACAGCGGGCAATGCCGTTGCTTGCCCTCTCCCATCGCGCAGCACCTGTTTCCCTTGTGGCCGCTGCCGCTCTCTGAACACCGACTGCCATCGACCTGCATTCGGATGTCACCCCGCAAACCGGAACGCCGCCAATGACGACCAACAACTTCACCTTCAGCATCACCCGTATTCCTTTCAACGAGGATTACCAGCCCGCTGACGGCACGCGCATCACCACCAACTTCGCCAACCTGGCGCGCGGCGAATCGCGCCAGGAAAACCTGCGCAACACGCTCGGCATGATCAACAACCGCTTCAATGACCTCGCGCACTGGGACAACCCGAGCGCGGACCGCTACGTCGTCGAGCTGGACATCATCTCCGTGGAGATGCACATCGATGGCGGCGACGGCGGCGATACGTTCCCGTTGATCGAGGTGCTGCGGCCGACCATCGCCGACACCCTCACCGGTACGCGCACCGAAGGCATTGTCGGCAACAATTTCTCGTCCTATGTCCGCGACTACGATTTCAGCGTGGTACTCCCGGCCAGCAACGAGGGCAAAGCCACCTTCGGCATTCCCGACGGATTTGGCGACCTGCACGGCAAGCTGTTCCAGCACTTCCTGGAGTCGGAGGCCTACCGTGCGAACTTCAGCAAGGCGCCTGTCATCTGCATCAGTGTCTCCAGCAGCAAGACTTACCACCGCACCGAGAACCACCATCCCATCCTGGGCGTGGAGTACCGGCAAGGCGAGCCCTCCCCCACCGACCAGTACTTCGACAAGATGGGGCTGAAGGTGCGCTACTTCATGCCGCCGGGCAGCGTCGCGCCGCTGGCGATCTACTTCCAGGGCGACCTGCTGGGCGATTACTCGAACCTGGAACTGATCGGCACCATCAGCACGATGGAAGCCTTCCAGAAGATCTACCGCCCCGAGATCTACAACGCCAATTCCGTGGCCGGCAAGGTCTACCAGCCCAGCCTGAAGCATCAGGACTACTCCTCCACCCGCATCGTCTACGACCGCGAGGAGCGCAGCCAGCTCGCGGTCAAGCAGGGAAAGTTCACTGAAGAGCACTTCATCAAGCCGCATCGCGCCGTGCTTGAGCAGTGGGCTGCCCGCTGATCCATCGATTTTCCATTCGCCCCCCAGGACACAAGACGCAATGTCGACGAAGAAACTGCTCCCCACCTCCACCGCCGGCAGCCTGCCCAAGCCCTCCTGGCTGGCGGAGCCCGAGAAGCTCTGGTCACCCTGGAAACTGCAGGATGAAGCGCTGAATGAAGGCAAGCAGGACGCCCTGCGCCTGTCCCTGCAGGAACAGCAGCATGCCGGCATCGACATCGTCAGTGATGGCGAGCAGACACGGCAGCATTTCGTCACCACATTCATCGAACACCTCAGTGGTGTCGATTTCGAGAAGCGGGAAACCGTCCGCATCCGCAACCGCTACGACGCCAGTGTGCCCACCGTGGTGAGCGCTGTCAGCCGCCCGAAGCCCGTATTTGTAGAAGATGCGAAGTTCCTGCGCAGGCAGACCACGCAGCCGATCAAATGGGCACTGCCGGGCCCGATGACCATGATCGACACCCTGTATGACGCGCACTACAAGAGCCGCGAAAAACTGGCTTGGGAGTTTGCGAAGATCCTCAACGAGGAAGCGAAGGAGCTGGAGGCGGCTGGCGTGGACATCATCCAGTTCGATGAGCCGGCGTTCAACGTGTTCTTCGACGAAGTGAACGATTGGGGTGTAGCGGCCCTGGAGCGCGCGGTCGAAGGGCTCAAGTGCGAAACCGCGGTGCATATCTGCTATGGCTATGGCATCAAGGCCAACACCGACTGGAAGCAGACGCTGGGTTCGGAATGGCGCCAGTATGAAGAATCATTCCCGAAGCTGCAGACCTCCAGCATCGACATCATCTCGCTGGAGTGCCACAACTCGCACGTGCCGATTGACCTGATCGAGCTGGTGCGCGGCAAGAAGGTGATGGTCGGTGCCATCGACGTAGCCTCCAATACGGTTGAAACGCCGGAAGGCGTGGCCAACACCCTGCGCAAGGCCCTGCAGTTCGTGGATGCCGACAAGCTCTACCCCAGCACCAACTGCGGCATGGCGCCGCTGTCGCGTGATGTGGCACGGGGCAAGCTGCGGGCGCTCAGCGCAGGTGCACAGATCATCCGCGAGGAGCTTCTGGCACAGGGCTGAGCGGGACGGGGCGCATGCTGTCGAACGCGCCCGACTCCATCAGGCAAAGGCCGCGCGCCAGTGCGGGAGCCCTCCACTCCCGCACTGGCGCCGCCTCCCCCACTCCTGCGCTCCACACTCAGCGCTGTTGATCCTTCAGGAACAGCCACGTGATCAGCGTGGCATCCGGCCCCTTGGGATCGGTGAACGGCAACCCGGACTGGCTGCCGCTCCAGGCATGCCCCATGCCCTGCACCACGTAATGCTGGACCAGCGTCCTGCCACCGTAGGTGTAGGTGTCGACCGTGTAGGCACGCCCACCCGGCACCTGTCCGTGGAAAGTGTTGGTCGGCACATGCTTCACCGAGTCGTTGTCCAGGCCATCGTCGGCCAGGTCATTGGTCTGCAGGAACTGGCGCACGGCCTGCTGTCCATTCACCGGGTTCACCGTAGCGTCGGCGGTGCCATGGAACACCAGCACCGGGATCGGTCGCGGTGACGGCGAACCCGAGCACTGCCAGGCCAGCCGCCCGTTGCTGTCCGGTGAGTAGATACTGCCGGCCAACAGCGCGTAGGCGCTGCCGGAGATCGTGGTCGCGCCCTTGTACATGCCACCGGAGTGGATCGCGCCCGCAGCAAACACATCCGAATAGCAGGCCAGCATGATCGAGGTCATCGCCCCGCCGGCGGAAATACCGGTGACGTAGACCCGATGCGGATCGATGCTGTAGCCCGCCTTCACCTTGTCCACGATGCCGGCCAGGATCGAGGCTTCACCGCTGTCGCGCGCCTGGTTGATCGGCAACTGCCAGTTCCAGCAGCGTGCCGGGTTGGAGGTTACGTTCTGCCGCGGGTAGACCACGATGAAGCCTTCGGTATCGGCCACCTCGTTGAAGCCGGAGGCCTCGCCCATCAGGTTCGGCCCGGTCACGCAGCCGTGCAGCACCAGCAACAGGGGCAGTGGCTGCGTTTCGTCGTAGCCAGCGGGTACCCATACCTGGTACTCGCGGGCACCGAACAGATTGCCGTACAGGTCAACATCCCAATGCCCGGGTGAGTCTGCCGCAGATGCGGCACCCGTCGTGGCCAGCCAGGTGCACAGCAGCAGCATCAGCGCCTTGATTGAATCGATTCCAGATTTCATGACCAGATCCTCATGCGTGAGTCGTGGATGAAGTGGTACCGGAAATCCTCGTGGACCGACCTTCCAGAGGGTGCTGCGACGCCGCTGTCAAACCCAGCCGGTGGCGTAGTAGATGCCGATCACCACGAACACCGCGAGGGTCTTGATGACGGTCACTGCGAAAATGTCCTTGTAGGCCTGGCGGTGGGTCAGCCCGGTCACCATCAGCAGGGTGATGACCGCACCGTTGTGCGGCAGGCTGTCCATGCCACCGGAGGCCATCGCGGCAACACGATGCAGCACCTCCATCGGGATGCCGGCAGCCTGCGCGTTGGCAATGAAGGTCTCCGACATTGCCGCGAGGGCGATGCTCATGCCGCCCGACGCCGAGCCGGTGACGCCGGCCAGGCCGGTGACGGTCACCGCTTCGTGCAGCAACGGATCCTTGATGGAGCCCAGCGGGTTGGCCACCACCATGAAACCCGGCAACGCGGCGATGACCGCGCCGAAGCCATATTCCGAGGCGGTGTTCATGGCGGCCAGCACTGCACCACCGATCGCCGCCTTGGTGCCCTCTGCAAACTGGGTGACCACCGGGCGCCAGGCCAGCGCCAGCACCGACAGGATGCCAACCAGCAGCGCACCCAGCACGGCCCAGATTGCGGTGATCTTCGCCACGTCCTGTACCACGGGCGCGGCGCTGCCCATGATCGACGGTACGAAGCTGTGCTCAGCGCCGTACCAGTGCGGCATGCCGAGGGTGAACAGCTTGTTGGAGACGAACACCAGCAGCAGCGGCAGCACGGCAATGCCCGCATGTGCCAGGTGGGTGCCGGCGAACGGTGTGGGCTCGTTCACCAGGGTGGCCGGATCGCCGTAGCCTTCGCCGTTGCGCAGCGCAACGCGACGGCGCCACTCGAGGTAGGCCATGCCAACCGCCAACACGAAGATGCCGCCAAGCGTGCCCAGCACGGGTGCCGCCCAGGTATCGGTGCCGAAGAACGTGGTTGGAATGATGTTCTGGATCTGCGGCGTTCCCGGCAGCGCGTCCATGGTGAAGCTGAAGCCGCCCACCGCCAGCGTGGCCGGAATCAGGCGCTTGGGGATGTTGCTCTGGCGGAACATCTCGGCCGCGAACGGATACACCGCGAACACCACCACGAACAAGGACACGCCGCCATAGGTCAGCAGGCCCGACACCAGCACGATCGACAGCATTGCCCGCTGCGGTCCGAACAACCGGATCGCAGCCCCCACGATGGAGCGGGAGAAGCCGGACAGTTCGATCAGCTTGCCGAACACCGCGCCCAGCAGGAATACCGGGAAATAGAGCTTGAGGAAGCCGACCATCTTGTCCATGAACAAGCCGGTGAACATCGGTGCCACCAGCGAGGGGTCGGTCAGCAGCACAGCACCCAGTGCGGCGATGGGCGCGAACAGGATCACGCTGTAACCGCGGTATGCCACCAGAATGAGGAAGGCCAGCGCTGCAAGTACGATCAGTAACGACATACGGCGCTTCCAGGTGGGGACGCGCCCAGTATCCGGATCTGGCGACCGCTGCCGACTGGACCTAGGTCCACTCGCCGGTGCCCCCACGGTGCCGCTAGCCTAGGCTGCATGGGTGGCAATGGGCCATCTGCCTTGGGGGAGGACCGAATGAAACGGAATTGCTTGAGCCTGATGATCGGCACGCTGTTGGCCACCGGGCCGGTTCTGGCGCAGGAAGCACCGCAGGGCACGCCGACGGCGGGCAGGACCGCTTCGGCGACCAACCTGGACAGCATCACGGTGACCGCGCGCAAGCGCGAGGAAACCCTGCAGGAGGTGCCGGTTGCGGTCACTGCCTTTACCTCCGAAGCCCTCGACAAGATGAACGTCCAGGACATCAGCGACCTGGATGGACAGGTGCCCAACCTGACCATCTACGCGGCGCGCGGAGCCAGCAGCACGGTCACTGCCTACATCCGCGGCGTCGGCCAGTCCGATCCCACCTGGGGCGCTGACCCAGGCGTAGGCATCTACCTGGACGACGTCTACATTGCCCGCCCGCAGGGGGCGTTGCTGGACGTGTTCGACGTCTCGCGCATCGAAGTTCTGCGCGGCCCGCAGGGCACGCTGTACGGCAAGAACACCATCGGCGGTGCGATCAAGTACATCTCGCGCGGCCTGCCCACCCAGACAGAAGGCTTTGCCCAGATCACCGTGGGCAACTACAGCCAATTGGACGCCAAGGCGGCCATCGGCGGCCCGATCGGTGGCGCCGATAGCGGTCTGCGCGCCCGCGTGGCAGTGGCCAGCATGAATCGTGACGGCTTCGGCGAAAACACCTTCACCGACCAGCCGGTGAGTGACAAGCAGATCAATGCGGCACGCTTCAACCTGGGTGCGTATGCGGGTGACGATTTCGACGTGCAGTTCGCCCTGGACTGGATCGATGACCAGTCCGGCATGCGCGGTTCGAAGATGCTGGCGCCCAACCCGTTCGTGCGCGCCTACCCGCCGATGGATGACCGCTACGATATCCGCTCGGGCATGCGCAACCTCAACAGCGTGGAGACCAAGGGTGCCTCGGCCACGGTGAACTGGCGGCCCAGCGAAGATGTCGCACTGAAGTACGTGGTGGCCAAGCGCGAATCGGACAGCGATGCGAACATCGATTTCGACAGCACGCCGGTCAAGCTGGCCGATGTGGGTGGCACTTACCACGACGACCAGGTCAGCAACGAGGTGCAGCTGAACTACGATGCCGGCGGACGCGTGCGCGGCGTGGTCGGCCTGTACCAGTTCAGTGGCGAAGCCGGCGGCCAGATCCGCAACAACTTCTTCAACCTGCAGTTCGGCGACACCCGCGGCAAGGTGCTGACCGACAGCATCGCGCTGTATGCCGATTGGACCTTCGACCTGACCAGCAAGCTGAAGCTGGACGTCGGCGCCCGCTACACCGACGAGGACAAGCGCGCAGTCGTGTTGAACCGCTTCTACGCCGACGCGACCTTCAGCAGACCCATCGCGGTGGCGGCGGATTTCGACAAGAAGACCAACTTCAAGAACGTCTCGCCGAAGGTGTCGCTGGACTACCAGATCACCCCGGACATCATGGTCTACGGGCTGGCCACACGAGGCTTCAAGTCCGGCGGCTACAACATCCGCGCCAATGCCGTCGCGGTGCCGCGCTCGGCCGAACCGTTCGATGACGAGACCGTGGACAGCTTCGAGATCGGCAGCAAGATGGCCTTCCTCGACCAGCGCCTGTTCCTGAACCTGTCGGCGTTCCACAACAAGTACAAGGACATCCAGCTGTCGGTGTTCACCGGCATCGATACCAATGGCGATGGCGTCGACGATTCCTTCTTCGGCGACTTCACCAATGCCGGCGCCGGCACCATCAACGGCCTGGAAATCGAGTACCAGTACCTGCCCAGCCAGCACTGGCTGATCTCCGGCAACCTGGCCTGGCTGGACGCCAAGTATGACGAATACATGGATCGTGGCGTCAACGTGGCCAAGCAGATGAAGTTCACCAACGCACCGGACTTCTCGGGCGCGTTGAACGTGGAGTACCGCACCGACCTGGCCAATGGCAGCAACCTGTCCGCGCGGGTGAGCTACAGCTACCAGAGCGAAGTGTGGCCGACCACCGATCTGAGCCCGGTGATCCGCCAGGACGGATACGGGCTGGTCAATGCCGGTGTGATCTGGAAGCTCGACGACGCCTGGACCTTCTCGCTGCAGGGCACCAACCTGGCCGACAAGGAATACCGCACCACCGGCTACAACATTCCGGCGGTCGGCACGCTGATTGGTTTCTATGGGCCGCCGCGCCAATATAGCCTCAGCGTCCGTTACGATTTCTAGGAAGCTTCTGCATGACACCGTCTTACGATGACCTGTACTGGAAAAGTGACGATGGCCTGCGCCTGCATGCGCGCGACCATGCCCCGGACGCGGGGCAACCGCCCCGTGGCACGGTGGTCTGCATCCCCGGTTTGACCCGCAATGGCGCCGACTTCGATGCCCTTGCGCAATCGCTGACCGCGGTCGGCTGGCGGGTGATCGCCGTTGACCTGCGTGGACGAGCGTGCTCGGAACGTGCGCTGGATCCGTCCAGTTACAACCCGCGCGCCTATGCCGATGACATGGTGGCGCTGCTGCGGTCACAGAACATCGACAAGGCGGTGTTCGTCGGCACCTCGCTGGGGGTGCTGGTCACCATCACCCTGGCCTCGCGTGCACCCGGGCTGATCGCCGCGGCGGTGCTGAACGATGCCGGCCCCAAGGTGCCGCGCGAAGCCCTGGCGCGGATCAGCAAGTACGCCGGCAAGCCCGTGCCACCGATGGACCTGGCACAGGCCACGAGCTATGTGGAGTCCATCGGCAAGGCTGCGTTCCCGCGCTTCACCACCGACGACTGGCGGGCGATGGCCGTGCGCACCTTCCGCCAGCGCAGCGATGGCCTGCTGGAACTGGACTACGACCCGGCGGTGATCCGCACCACGCGGCCGTGGGTGCTGTGGCTGCTGCGCCCGGTGTTGTGGCGGGCCGTGCGTGGCCTGACGTCGCGGGTACCGGTACTGGTGGTGCGCGGGGCGTTGTCGGACATCCTGCCTGCCGAGGTCGCGCGGCAGATGGCAGCCACGTCGCCCAACGCCCACCTCGTTGAAGTGCCGGAGGTGGGCCATGCGCCGATGTTGTCCGAGGCCGAGGCGCGTGATGCGATCCTGGCATTGCTGGAGCGCGTGCGATGAGTTCCGAGGTTTCGACAGATGAGCTGCCTGCCGCCCTGCAGGCCCTGCGGCAATGGGCGGCAAGTGAACGGCTGAGCGACAGCACGCGCATCACGCAATCGCGCATCGATGCTTTCGCCGACGCCACCGGTGATCACAACTGGATCCACACCGATCCGGCCCGCGCCCAGACCGGCCTGCCGGGTGGGCAGACCATTGCGCATGGCTTCCTTCTGCTCTCGCTTACCGTCGAGGACGATGTGGCGGCCCTGGCCGGTTTCCCCGGCATCGCCCACGTACTGAACTACGGATTGAACAAGGTCCGCTTCCTGGCGCCGGTACCCAGCGCTTCCGAGGTGCGGGTGCGCTCGCAGCTGCTATCACTGGAGGCACGCAGGCCCGGGCAGTGGCTGTTGACCCAGCAGAAGACGGTGGAAGTGATCCCCGCCGGCGAGGTGGCCGTGGTCGCCGAACAGCTGTCGCTGATCGTGCTCGCCGACTAGCGCCGCCCGGCTGCCCGCCGGCCACGGTTCTCTCTACACTGGAGCGATGTTGACGCCCTCCATCGTCCTGTTCGCCTGCATCGCGTGGACCGTGCTGCTGTTCGGCGTCGCCCTATGGGGGGAACGCCAGGGGCATCGGCTGTCGAAGCTCTGGCCGGCCATCTACGCGCTGTCGCTGGGCGTGCATTGCACGGCATGGACCTACTACGGGGCCGCCTCGCAGGGCGTGCAGTGGGGCTTTCCGATCCCGCCGACACTGATCGGCATGGCGCTCATTTTTGCCTTCGGCCTGCCGTTCCTGGTGCGGCTGGGGCGACTGGCCAAACAGCACAACAGTGCCACCATCGCCGATCTGGTGGTCGCGCGGCTGCGAGCCGACCAGGGGCTGGGCATCACCATCACCCTGGTCGCGCTGTTCGGCATCATTCCCTACATCGCACTGCAGCTCAAAGCTGTCAGCCAGGGCCTTGGTGCCTTGCTTGGCGATCAGTTCGCGCCCGTCGGCTGGCAACTGGACATGTCGTTCTGGTTCGCGCTGACGATGGCGGCGTTCACCACGCTGTTCGGCGCACGCAAGGCGTCGGCCACCGAACACAACCGCGGCATCGTAGTCGCGCTGGGCGTGGAATCGCTGTTGAAGCTGACGGCACTGCTGGCCATCGGCCTGTATGCCGCGCTCTCGGTGCACAAGGCCGGCGCGCCGCTGTTTGAAAAGATGGCGCACCTGCCGCCGCCGGCAGTCGTGCCTGATTACCTGACCATGGTCGCGCTCGGTGCGATGGCCGCGTTCACCCTGCCCCATCAGTTCCATGTGGGCGTGGTCGAACTGCGGCAGTCGTCGGACCTGAAGACGGCGCGCTGGCTGTTCCCGGTGTACCTGCTGTTGATCGGCCTGCCGTCGGTGCCGATGGCACTGGCGGGTGCCGCACAGTTGCCGTCTTCGGTGTCGCCCGACCTGTATGTCCTGGCCCTGCCGCAGGAACGCGGCCACCACCTGCTGGCGCTGCTGGCCTACCTGGGCAGCCTGAGCGCGGCCACCGGCATGATGATCCTGTCCGGGCTGACCCTGTCGATCATGCTCGGCAACCACGGCGTCGGCTCGCGCCTGCTGAGCGGCGTCAACGGCTTCAACAGCGGCGCCGATCTGCGACCGCGCGTGCTGGCCTTCCGTCGCGCCGGCATCCTCGCCGTGTTCCTGATGTCGTGGCTGTACAGCCGCGCGATGAGCGGCACCGAGGCACTCAGCGATTTCGGCCTGATGTCGTTCACCGCGCTCTCCCAGCTGGCACCGGCAGTACTGCTGGCGGTGTACCGTCCGCGTACGCCCTCCCCCGCCATCATCGCCGGGATCGTGCTGGGCTCACTGGTCTGGCTGTGGCTGGTGCTGCTGCCGATGGTGATCCCGGCGCCGCCGCCGTCGGCCAGCCCCGACGGACTGCACTGGCTGGCGATGTTCTCGCTGCGCATGCAGCCGGGCCATATCGCCATCAGCATGGGGGCGAGCCTGGCGGTCAACCTGGTAACCGTTGTGCTGGTGTCGCGTGCGGTGCGTCCCTCGATGCCACGGCAGCGCGACGCGGTGGCCGCGGCATCGTTGCGCAAGACTGCCGGTCGCTTCCTCGGCCAGGAACGGGCGCGCCAGCTGATGGACGGGCATGCCGGGCAGATGCTGGATGACGAGCGGGTCACCGCCATCGAGCGGGAGCTGACTGCCGTGGTCGGTGCGGGCATGGCACGCCTGCTGGTGGAGGCGGCCCGCGATGGTGGTGCCGCACCGCTGGACGCCGTTACCCGTGCGGTCGGCGAAGCCACCCAGGTACTGCGCTTCAACCAGCGCCTGCTGGAAGCCGCCTTGGAAAACATGAGCCAGGGCATCAGCGTGGTCGATGCGCAGTTGCAGCTGGTAGCCTGGAACAGCCGTTATGCCGCGCTGTTCAAGTTCCCGCCGGAGCTGCTGCAGGTGGGACAGCCGGTGTCGAACCTGACGGCGTGGGCGTTGGGACAGCTGAAGATCGGTGACACCGCCGGCGACTCGCGCGACAAGGCGTTGCAACGGCGGGTGGTACACATGCGGCGCGGCACTCCGCATCTGTCCGAGCGGATCTTCCCGGACAACACCATCGTTGAAATCCGCGGCAACCCGATGCCCGGTGGCGGCTACGTGGCCACCTTCACCGATGTCACCGCTTTCCGGCGTGCAGAAGACGCGCTCAAGCGCAGCAACGAAACCCTGGAGCGCCGGGTGCAGGACCGTACTGCCCGGCTGGAGCAGGCCGTGCATGAAGCCGAGCGGGCCAACGTGGCCAAGACACGCTTCCTGACCGCTGTCGGCCACGACCTGATCCAGCCCCTGCATGCGGCGCAGCTGCTGACCGATGCCATGTCGCAGCACATCGAATCGGAGTTCCTGGACAGCTTCCTGCGCCAGATTCGTGGTGCGCTGGACTCCACCGACGATCTGCTGTCGGGACTGCTCGATATTTCGCGGCTGGAAGCCGGTGGACTGGTGGCCGATCCGCGCCCGTTTGCGCTGTCGACCGTGTTGGACCCGCTTGCGCAGGAGTTCGCCGTGCTGGCCGCGGCGCGCGGCCTGCAGTTCCACCATGTACGGACCCGCGCGTGGGTGCACAGCGACCCGTTGCTGCTGCGTCGGGTGCTGCAGAACTTCCTGGCCAATGCCATCCGCTACACCCGCCATGGCGGCGTGCTGCTGGGCGTGCGCCGGCATGGCCAGACCCTGTCGATCGGCGTGCATGACAGCGGACCCGGCATCGCGCCGGAGCAGCAGGCGGTAGTATTCGAGGAATTCCACCGTGGCGATCGCAGTAACGGCCAGGGCCTGGGTCTGGGCCTGACCATCGCGAGCCGCATTGCCGACCTGCTGCACGCGCCGCTGCAACTGCACAGCGCGCTTGATCGCGGCTCGACCTTCTCCATCAGCGTGGTGCGGGCGGTGCCACCTGCGGCCCCGCGCACTGAACCCGCCGCTGGCAACAGCAGCATCAAGGGTATCCGCGTGCTGGTGGTCGACAACGACCCGGAGGCGTTGGAGGCGATGCGACAGATGCTGCTTTCCTGGGGCTGCGATGTCATCGCGGCGCGCGATGTCAATGCGCTGGGTGCTTCAGCACAGGAGGCGGCACTGTGGCTGTTCGACTACCACCTTGATGATGGCGATACAGGCGTCGCGCTGTGGAAGCGCCTTGTCGCCGTCCACGGGACGCGGCCGACGGTGATCCTCAGCGCCGACACCGGCAGCGACACCCGCGAGGCGGTGCGCAGCGTGGGCCTGTCGCTGCTCAACAAGCCGTTCAAGCCGCTGGCACTGCGCTGGGCGATCAACCATCTGCTGGCAACGGCCGCTACGGCAACACCCTGACCAAGGGTCAGGCGTCCTGCGTCTCTTCGATCTGCCGCGAGGGATCGGTCAGCCCCATCTCGTGCAGCACACGGATGGCCTGCGCACGATTACGCACGCCCAGCCGGCCCATGATGCGGGTCATGTGCGCCTTGACCGTGCGCAACTGCACACCCAGCCGGTCTGCGATCTGCTTGTTGAGCAGCCCTTCGGCCACCAAGCTCAGCACCTTGTACTGATGCGCGGACAGGCTGGACAAGCGCGCGGCAAGATCGGCGTCCTTGTTGAAGGGCGCCACCCGCGCCACCGGCTCGCGCAGCGGCGCCGGAATCCAGCGTTCACCTTCCAGCACGGTCTGCAGCGCGGACTGCAGGTCGGTCAGCCCTGAGCTCTTGGGCAGATAGCCGGCCGCGCCCAGATCGATGGCACGGCGGATCACGTGCGGCTCTTCATTGGCCGAAACGATGATGATCGCCAGCCCCGGTTGCAGCGCACGGATGGTCGCCAGACCGGCAAGACCATGGTTGCCCGGCATATGCAGGTCCAGCAGCATCAGGTCGATCTGCTGGCTCTCGATCGCTTCCAGCACGCTGTGCAGCGAATCGGCCTCGCTGATCTGCAGGTCGGCCACCGCCTCCTCGGCCGCGCGATGCAGCGCCGCGCGGAACAAGGGGTGGTCATCGGCGATGAGCAGGGTCGGCATGTCCAGCCGAGGTTAGCAAATCGCCTGCGTCTGGGCACGGGTACCAAGGTACGCTGGCGTGCGCCGCCGGGATTGCTAGGGTGGAGCAATGAACATCCATCGCTCCCTTGCTCCGCTGTGCGCCGCGCTGGCCCTGTTGCCGGGCGGCATCTCCGTCGCCGATGCCGGCACGCCCCGCCCCGCCACCGCTGTTCCGGTGTTCGAGCAGTGGCGGGAAACCGCGCATCGCGGCAACGATGAACTGCTGACAGCGGGACTGGGAATCGACGCCCTGCGCTCGGCCACGGCGCCAGCCTTCAGCAACCCGGCCCAGCCCACGGCCGAGGAGGCCCGGCGTCGTGCGATCTGGAGCAGCTGGCGCGGCATCGCCGACCTGACTCCCGGTGGTGGATTCGGCGATGTCTACGGCAGCCTGCAGGCGGTGCCCGGCCGCGAGTTCTCGGCCTATGCGCGCATTTCTGGCGCGCGCCAGCCCCACCGCGTGCTGGTGCAGGTGCCTGACAGTTTCGACGCCTCGCGACGCTGCCTGGTCGTCGCTGCGTCATCCGGCTCGCGTGGCATCTATGGCGCGATCGCGGTAGCCGGCAGCTGGGGCCTGGCCCACGGCTGCGCGATCGCCTACACCGACAAGGGCGCAGGCAGCGACTACTACGATCTGCACGCCAAGGCCGGCTTCCAGGCAGACGGCACGCCCGCCTCACAAGGCGCGTTGGCTTTCATCCCTGCGGGTGCGGCAGCCACGCAGGGAGTCGCCTTCAAACACGCGCATTCGGGTGACAACCCGGAAGCAGACTGGGGTCGTCATCTGCTGCAGGCGCTGCAGTTCGGCCTGCAGTCACTGGACCGCGCCTACCCGGAATCAAAGCCATTCACGGCGGCCAACACGCGCACGCTGGGCGTGGGTGTATCCAATGGCGGTGGCGCCGTGCTGCGCGCGGCGGAGATCGAAGGCGACTGGTTCGATGCGATGGTGGCCGGCGAACCGAATGTGTCGGTGGCAGGCGCTCCGCCGCTGTACGACTTCGTCACCCAGGCCGCGCTGCTGATGCCCTGTGCCCTGCTGGCAGAGGACGATCTGCCGCAACCGCCGATGCGAGCGCAGGCCGTGCCGGTGTGGACACAGCGATGCGCCACGCTGAAATCCGCCGGGTCGGTGCAAGGCGATGACACTGCGGCACAGGCACGGTCGGCACGGCAGCAGCTGCTCGATGCTGGCTTGAGCGACGATGCACTTCGCGCCGGCGTGTTCTCGACCGGGTTCGATCTGTGGCGCGCCATCGCGGCCACCTATTCGTCGGCCTACGGGCGCTACGGCGCTGGCGAACATCCCTGTGCGTACAGTTTCTCGGCCACTGGGGCAGATGGCAGGCCTGGCGCGGCCGCAGCCGAGGCTCGCGCAACCTGGTGGAGTGAGGGCAGCGGCATTCCGCCGGGCAACGGCGTGGTGCTGGCGGATGGCAATTCAGCCGGGGCGGCAGACAATCCGCTGCATGGCCTGAACTGCCTGCGTGCACTTGGCAATGGCGATAGCGCTGATGCCCGGCGGGTACGCGGCGGCATCGCCGCGGCCACCGCCAAGGCCCCGCGTCGCGGCCTGCCCATCGTGGTGATCCATGGCATCGACGATGGGCTGGTGCCGATCAGCATGACCAGCGATCGCTACGTGCCACTTGCACGCAAGGCGGGGGCACAGATCACCTATTGGCGGGTGAACAACGCACAGCATTTCGACTCGCTGCTGGCCTTCCCGGATTACCGGAAGCGCTACGTGCCGCTGCTGCCCTACATGTTCGCGGCGATGGACCAGGTATGGGATCACCTTGAGGATCCAGCGCATCCACTGCCGCTGGATGCGCTCATCCAGCCAACGCCACGCGCCGAAGCGCCCTTGCTGCGCGAGCAGCTGTCCATTCCCGCAGCCCAGGCCATCCCACGCCGCTGACGCGCCGCCCACCAGGAAGCCCCCACATGTCATTCGCCACCGCCACAGACGCGCCCGCTTCCGAGGCTCATGCCTATCCCCTGCTGATCAAGCAGTTGCTGCTGACGCCCCTGGCCGTGCGTCCACAGCAGGAAATCGTCTACGGCGACAAGATCCGCTTCGACTACCGCACGCTGCAGGCGCGCATCGGCCAGTTGGCCGGGCTGTTGACCTCGCTGGGGGTAAAGCACGGCGATACCGTGGCAGTGATGGACTGGGACAGCAACCGCTACCTGGAGAGCTATTTCGCCGTGCCGATGATCGGAGCGGTGCTGATGACGGTGAACATCCGCCTGGCGCCCGAGCAGATTGCCTATACGCTCAATCACAGCGGTGCGCGGGTGATCCTGGCCAACCGCGAGTTCCTGCCGGTGCTGGAAACCATCGACGAACAGCTGCCGGACCTGCGCACGCGTGTCCTGCTGGATGATGAGGATGGGCCGCTGCCAGCGGGCTTCGTGACCGAGTATGAAGCCGGGCTGCGCGAGGCCACGCCGATCATCAGCTTCCCGGACTTCGACGAGAACACCCGCGCCACGACGTTCTATACGACCGGCACCACGGGCCTGCCCAAAGGCGTGTATTTCAGCCATCGGCAACTGGTGCTGCACTCGCTTGCGGCGATGGCCGCACTCGGCAGCGCATCCAGCCAGGGGCGCCTGCACCGCGACGACGTCTACATGCCGATCACCCCGATGTTCCATGTCCACGCCTGGGGCATGCCGTACGTGGCTACGCTGCTGGGCATCAAGCAGGTCTACCCCGGGCGCTATCTGCCGGGCAAGCTGCTGGCGCTGATCGCCCGCGAGAAAGTGACGTTCTCGCACTGCGTGCCGACCATCCTGCATATGCTGCTGGGCCATGCCGCGGCGGCCGACGCCGATCTGCGCAGCTGGAAGGTGATCATCGGCGGAGCGGCACTGCCACGGGCACTCGCGCAGCAGGCACTGGCCCGTGGCATCGATATCTTCGGCGGCTACGGCATGTCCGAAACCTGCCCGCTGCTCACCGTCGCGCAGATCGATGCCCACGCCCTGGACGACCCGGATGAGGAGCTGTCACTGCGCACCAAGGCCGGCATTCCGGTGCCATTGGTGGACCTGCGCATCGTGGACGAAGACATGAACGACGTTGCCCACGATGGCATCGCTACCGGCGAAGTGGTGGTACGCACGCCCTGGCTCACCCAGGGCTATCTGCACAACCCGGACGCTTCGGCGGCATTGTGGGCGAGCGGTTACCTGCATACCGGGGACATCGGCAACATTGATGGCGGCGGCTACCTGCGCGTGGCCGACCGTATCAAGGATGTGATCAAGACCGGCGGCGAATGGATCTCCTCGCTTGCCCTGGAGGACATCATCGCCCTGCATCCCGCGGTCAACGAGGTCGCCGTGATCGGCATCAGCGATGAGAAATGGGGTGAGCGACCGCTGCCGCTGGTGGTCAGGCAGGACGGAAGTGATGTGACCGAAGCAGAGATCATCGAGCTGGTCGCAGCGCGCAGCCGCTCAGGCGATATCTCCCGCTACGCGATCCCCGACCGCGTCAGCTTCGTGGATTCGCTGGAGCGCACCAGTGTGGGCAAGATCAACAAGAAGAAGCTGCGAGGGCTGCATGATCCAGAGGCAGTTGCTGATGACCCGGGCTCACATGAAGCGGACCGTCCCAGCCATCGAGGAACTTCGGCAGCGCATCTGCAACGTCGATGACGCGCTCCCGATAGAACAGGTGCATCGTCGGCGAAAACGCTGCATCCAGCACGCCATCGGCAGCTCGCGCAGCAAGAGCGTTGGGAACCACGCGCATGCCCAGGCGGTTGGTGCCAAACAACACGTCCCCGCAGTTCAGGCAGAAGGTCTTGGAAAGCTGCTTGGCCGGGTGCTGGAAACGCGCATTCTTCGCCCCTGAAATGGTCACCGATTCGGCCGCCCATGCGGTGGCCGAGAGCATCACAACGCCGTAGAAATCCCTGCAGGTTGCGCAGTGGCAGTTCGCCTGCGCAGCGGGAGTGCCGTGCAGTTCCACGGCATTTGCGCCGCACAGGCAGGTGATGCGAAGGGCCATGGACGTCTCTTGAAGGGAATGGCTGGCGAGGAGTGTGCTGTCACCGCTCGCCGTTCACAAGAGGCGATGGAAGGCTGAAGCCTCTACTTCCTGCCCGGCTCCACGCCAACGTACTGGTTCCGTCGCAGATAGACCTCGCCCGTCTTCATGTCCAGCAGCATGTTGAACTGCCGGAGAATACCCGCGCCGATCGTGCCGTCGCCTGTGGAGGCGTCATCGTCGATGGGAAAGGATGCTGCGGAATTGACGATGGTCAGCCCCTCGATGCTTGCCGACGGGACGCGCACATCCACTGCGCGAATGACATTGCCCGCGCTGCCCGTGGATCTGGAAGTCCCCACCTTCTGGGTGAATACCTCCATCAGCCCATGGCGCGAGCTGTAGGCATAGCTGAGATCGATGGAGCCGTTGCTTCCCGTGTCCAGTGCCAGCCAAGGCTTGACGACGGCGTCACCGTTGCCGAGCGTGACTTCGATTGCGGGCGTATTGTCGATCCAGCGGACGTTGGCGCGGGTATAGCCGGTTACATCCGGCAGGCTACGATGGACGAGCAGCTGCTGCCGGTCGTAATCGATCTCGACTACCTTCCCTTCAAAGAACTTCCAGCCCAGAACCGCATCAAAGGGGCGGTTCCTGTAGTCGACCACCACTGCGCCCATGCGCGTGTGCAGCCCGCCGATCTCCACGTCGTTGCGCGTGCTGTAGTCCATCGTGGTGACGCCGTCTGAACCTGTGTTCTCAGTGCGATCATCGATGACCACCGATGCCTTCGGCACGATGGCGCGCGATATGGCCAATCCGTCCGCGCCGGTGTCCACCAGGAATCGCAAGGGCTCGGACCTGTTGACGCTGCCGCGGACGTAGATCCGGTGGTCCTTGTCCTGCTCGAAGGGGATAACCACAGGCGTGGTATTGGCGCTGGAACTGGCGCCTGAAGCGGCTGAAGTGATGGCGGCAGCCACCAAAAAGTGCAGGATTGCAGGCACGGGCGACTTCCCTTTCGTTTGGCGATGGTGGCGTGGCACCTGATGGATGCCACCAATGCGAAAAGGGTTTAAATCGATGCCGGTGCTGCGGGTGATGCTGACCGACGCGGTGTCACTGCGGTGGCGCTGACGGAACGGGAGCGTCGCGCTTTTCTGGCGGTGGCATGTCAGCAGACGCATACTCCCGCGCCTTCACGCGAAACGGGGCAATACAGCCGGCAAGGCTGATGCAGATGGAAAGGGAAAGTGCGATCAGGGCCAGTGTTTTCATCGAGCTGCCAGGGTGCGGGGGTATTTCTTGGAGCGCCATGGTCAGGCGCTCGTGGCTATAAGTCCATAGCCCTCTGCCGCTGTCGGCATACTGCCCCGTGGTAGGCTGGCCCAGCAGAACCCGTGCACGATATCGCAGCTGCATTCCCCTCCGGGATGACTTCCATGAAGAAACCACCCATACCTGCCGCCGAGTCGGATCGTGTAATGGAGGGCCAGTCGCCCAACCTGTTCGTCGCCCTGCGGGATCTGCTGCTTCCCTACAAGGCCGATCTTCTCGTCGTGCATGACGAGGACGATCACTTCTACGCCAATTGCAGGAACGTAGACGCCAAGGGCAAGGCTCAGTTCTTCGGCACGGTGAAGGCATCGGGTCGCAGGCATTCATTCCACTTCATGCCCATCTACACCTTCCCCGAGCTGTTGGCCGGCATCAGCCCGGCCCTGAAGAAGCATATGCAGGGGAAATCCTGCTTCAACTTCGATGCCGGGGATCCGGCGTTGCTGCACGAACTGCAGATGCTGATTGAACAGGGTGTCTCCCGCTACAGGGTGGCCGGCAAGCTGTGAGCACACCACGCGGCATCTGCCGCCGGTGTGCCCACGGAGCGGCCGCGCCCGCAACCGCGGGCGCGGTATGGATTCAATGCAATGGCACCTTCAGCACCGATGGCGCGGACGTGGGCGAACTGAAGGTCACCGCCCCGCCCAACTGGCTGATGCCTGCATAACGCAGGTCCACCGTATCGACCACCAGCGTCAGGCGACTGCCCGCCGGAATGTTCCAGCTGCTCGCTTCCAGCCGAAGATCGAGGGTGGTCGCCTGGCCCGGCGCAACGCCGCGCAGGGTGTACGGCTTGTGGCTGATCAGCTGACCATTGCCCAGCACATCCTCCGCGTACAGATAGGCATACAGCGTGGTGTTGGCGCGGCTGGGGGTGACGGTCACGCGCACTTCCGGCGCACCGTCCAGGCGGCGTGCGTTCCAGTAGATCGGCCCTTGCCAGACAGCGGCTGCGTTGCGCCCGATGAAAGGCACGTATGCACCCGGCGGAAGGTTGATCATCTGCAGCGAGCCCGACACCATCGCCACGCCGGAATTGGCGGCGGTAGGCAGGCCACTGCCGATGCGGTAATTCCAGCCATTGCTGCGCCCGTCTTCAGCCAGGCCGCCGGTGGGCAGAAGCAGGCCACCGGGTGCGGTCAACGCGTAGCTGACCGCGCCGCTGTTGGTGGCCTGCCAGTTCGGGTAGCTGCTCCAGCTTCCCTTCTGTGACTTCAGCTGCACCGCCGGCTCGCGGTCGATGCCGTTGGTCACGCCCTTGAGGTAATGGTCGAACCAGTTGCCCACCGAGTCATAGACCTCGTTGGGAATGCCCAGTGCGCCCAGGGCCTCGTTGAGGGCGTGGTCGCCATGGCGCAGCTGCAGCTGCTTGGGGCCTTTCAGCTGGTTGAAGAAATCCACCAGCTGACCCGGCGGAAACAGGCTGTCGTTGAAGGCGTTGGCCAGGAATACGGCCGGCTGGTTGGCGTTGATCTCGTTGATGCTCGCAGCGGGGCTGCGGATCGCGGCCACCGGCAACAGCGATTCCACGGCGCCCTGATAGTTGCCGACCACGACGTTGCGGTTGATCGTGGCCAGTTCGGACCCGGGGCGGCCGGTGACCAGGCCGGCGGCCACCAGCAGTGCGATTCCCTGTGCGCTGGGGGTGTCGTTGGCGTACAACGACGCCTGCAGGTCAGCCCATCCGCTGAGGGCGGCCACTGCCTTGATGCGGGGATCGCGTGCCGCCGCCAGCAGGCTGGTGCCGGCGCCGTAGGAAATGCCCGAGACGCCGATCCGCGCCGGGTCGGCCTGGGTGTTGTCCAGCGCCCAGTCGATCAATGCGCTGACATCCTCGACCGTGGCGGGCCCGGCGATGTCGATGGCCCCGCCGGACTCCCAGAAGCCGCGCGAGCTGTAGCTGATGACCACGTAGCCGCGTTTGGCCAGCGACTGTGCCACCCCTACGTACTCCACGCTGGGAACGGCCCAGCTGCTGGGCATCACCAGCAGCGGATACTTGCCGCCACCCGCGTCCTGGGGCTCGATGACAAAGACCCCGAGGGGTGTGCCGTCCCAGCTGGGAACGGTGCGGTGGGTGGTCTTGACCGTGGCGGCCCAGGCGGTGGGCGCCAGTCCGGTCAGCAGGATCAACAGCAGCAATACCTTGCGCATCGTCGTCTCTCCCCGTTGTTGGTGGTGCAACGGGTTGGACCGTACCAGTGCGAATGGTGGCTGACACCTTGCGCCGCAACATGGGGCGGCGGTCCTGCCACCCCACGCCGCGGGCCTGAATGCGCCTACAGCGTCGCCTGCGCCTGCAGGGTGAACACCCAGCTGTCGGGTCGGCTGGCATAGGCGCCGGGCCGCGCCACGTACTGCACCGCTGGCCGCAGCACCAGCCACGGGGCGACCTGCACGCCGTAGTTCAACTCGACGAACTGCTCGTTGCTCTGCACATCCTTTCCGGTCAGCTGCTGATGGCGACCGAGCCGGTCGGAGATGTCCAGCCGGTTCCAGGCCAGGCTGAGCACATCATCTTCGCGCGACGCGATCACGCCGCGCCAGCTCACGCCCGCTTCCCACGAGTAGCGCATCAGCCCTGTCTTTGCATCGGCACGGGTGGCCACGCCGAACACCGAGATGCCACGCACCGTATCGCCCTCGGGCTTCCACACGCGCTGCGCGGCCTGCACGTACGAACCGCTGCGATGCGAGGCGCGAGGTGCGGCCGGATTACCGATGTCATCGGCGTTGGAGGTGTCCAGGTAGTAGCCGACCTTGTAGGTGCCGCCATAGTCCTCGCCGGACTTGCCATGGCTGTAGCCCACTTCCACGGGCAGGAACAGACCGGTCTTTCCCTTCGTCGAAACACGGAAGCCACTGTTGGCCTGCTTGCGCGTCGGGTTGACGTCGTAGATGCCGGTCTGTGCATACCAGCCCGACGGATCGTTCCACTTGACCCGCAGGCCCCATTGCCCCGTCGGGTTGTCCAGCCACCCGGAGCTGTAGATCGGGCCCAGCGGATGCCCGCATTGGCCGTTGTTGTTGAAGTTGCAGGTGTAGGGCAAGCCGCCGAAATCGTTGCCCATCGAGTAGAAGCCCCCTTTCAGGCTCAGCCGCTTGTCCAGCAGCAGCCGCTCGTAGGAGAGCTCGTTGAAACGCAGGTTCTGGCCCTGGCCATAGAAGGCCTGGTTCTGGATATAGGAACCGGTGGACCGCTCGTTGATGGCGTTGCCGAAGCGATCGGAAAACACCACCCGCAGCGTACCGTCAAAGCCGAGTGCTTTGCCGGTATCGATCGTCGCACCCAGGTCGATGTGCTCGGCGGTGGACCAACCACTGCCCTTGTAACCACCGCTGTTGACGCCGCTGCCGATCACGATGCGTGCGCTGGGGGTTACGCCGCGGTCCTGCAGCCAGAGGCGCGCGGCCCAATCGGCACTCAGCGGCGTCTGTACGATGCTGTCCACCGGTTTGGGCTTGGCGGTGGCACTCGCTTCGGCGGCCGACACCGGGCCATTGACCGCGAGCAGGAGCAGGCCGAGGCCGTTCAAGGAGAGCAGCTTCATGCTGCGGCCCTCCTGTCCTTGCGCTTCTTCCAGGCGCGCCGCACCAGCAGCAGGACGCCGACCAGTGCCAGCACGGCAACGATGAGCATCGGCAGCCACAGCCGTGCGATCTTCGCCAGCAATGGCTTCTCGCCGCCGGCACGGGTCAGCGCCACTTGTGCCTCGGTGACCTGGTCACCCGGCCCGAAATGTGTACGCACGTAGGTCGCCACCGCTGCGATATCGGCGTCACTCAGGTCCTGTACGAATGAGCCTTTCGAGAAGTGCGGCATCAACGCGTGTTCGCCATGCACGTCGCGGTCAACACCACCAATGATGGTGGCGATGAGGTTCTGCGGACGGGTCATGCCGACGGTAGTGTTGTGCACCAGGGAGGGGTAGTACCCGTCCCTGCTGCCCTCGCCCCGCGATCCATGGCAGCTTGCACACAGGCCCGAATACAGCACTCCGCCCGATGCCAATGCGGCACCCGTGCCGCGTACCGGTTGCTCGCCCGGTGTGGCGGCGGCATCGCCCCAGGCAAAGGCGGCCCGCGTGGCGTCAGGATCGGCCACAGCCGGTACCGTGCGCAGGTAGGCAACGATCGCGGCGATGTCCTCGTCCTGCAGCTTGGACAGGCTGTTGCTCACCGCTTCGGCCATGCCGCCACCGGCCTGCGCCTTGCCGGCAACGCGTCCGGTCTTCAGATACTGGGCCAGCTCGACATCGCTCCAACCACCGATACCACTGGTGGGATGGGAGGTGATGTTGGGTGCGTACCAGTCCCCCAGCGATCCGCCAGCGAAGGCCTTGCCGCCCACTTCCTGCATCATCAGTCCGCGCGGGCTGTGGCAGCTGGAGCAATGCGCCAGGCCTTCCACCAGATAGGCGCCGCGATTCCATTGCGCACTCTTGCCTGCATCGGGCTTGAACGTTTCCTTGTCCAGGAACAGCAGGTTCCACACCGCCATGGACTGGCGGATGCTGAAGGGGAACGGCAGTTCGGTCGCATGCGCTTCCTCGTCGACCGGCGCCACCTCCTTCATGAAGTAGGTATACAGCGCGTGGATGTCCTCGTCGGTCAGCTTGGCATACGAGGTATAGGGCATCGCCGGATACAGATGGGCGCCATCCTTGCGAACGCCTTCGCGCACCGCTTTGGCGAAGTCATCTTCGCTGTAGAGGCCGATGCCATGGCTTTTGGAGGGGGTGATGTTGCTGGCCCAGATCTCACCCAGCGGGGACGCAATCGCATAGCCACCGGCGTAGGGTTTGCCCTGTTTCGGGCTGGTGTGGCACGCCACGCAGTCTGCGGCGACCGAGAGGTAGCGCCCACGTTCGGCGACCTCGTCTGCGCGCGCGGATTGACTGGCTGCAGCCAGCAGCATCAGCAGAGCCGACGCGAAGGTCTTCATGCCGCACGCTCGATGGCATCTGCTGCCCTCAGCGCCAGCGCGGCCATGGTCAAGGTGCTGTTGACCACGCTGGCCGACACCATCGGGCCGCCGCCTGGCAGCCACAGGTTCGGGTGGTCGTGCGCTCGGCAATTGCCATCGACCACCGAATCGCGCGGGTCAGCGCCCATGATGGTCGAGCCCATGATGTGGTTGTTGGCGTTGAGCGCCGTGGTGATGACGAATTCCTCGGCGTTGAACAGCGAGCCGATATGCCGCAGCTGTTTGCAGGACTCGTCATAGCCCTTGCGGGCGTAGTCGCCCAATGAGTAATGGATGTCCGGGCAGGCCAAGCCATGGCCGTCGACCCGTGTCTTCGACAGCGTCAGCCGATTGCTCGGGTCCGGCAAGGGTTCCAGGCTGATCGAAAGATCGACGCCGAAGATCGCGCGACGGCGGATTTCCGCGTCCAGCGCGTCGCCGACAAGCCCCTTCTGCAGCGCCTGGTCAGTGGCGATCGCCACGCGGCTGATGTTGTTGAGGATGATCTTGGTGGCCGAGTACTGCGAACGGAAGGCTCCGTCGCGTGGACCGACCATGCAACTGGATTGCGCCGGTCCGCGTCCCAGCCAGATCGGGCGATCGGCGATGAACGAGCAGTGGAAGCCGGAATGGTCGAGCATGTTGCGCCCAACCTGGTCGGAACTGTTGGCGATGCCGTTGGGGTTCTGCTCGTTGGCGGCAAGCAGCAGCAGGCGCGGCGTTTCCAGCGCGTTGCAGGCAATCACGAAGCTGCGCCCGGTGGCCTTGTGGCTGACCTTGTTGTTGTCATACCAGTGGATGGCCGTCACCCGGTTCTGCGCATCGGTGTCGATCCTGTAGGCCACGGCTTCAGCCAATACCTGCGCACCCAGCTTCTCGGCCGCTTCGATGGTATGGATGCCGTTGTACATCGCGCCGATCGGGCAGATCGGCTGGCAGTTGTTGTTGCCGCAGCAGGCGGGCCGATCATTCCAGGGCGTGATCATGCGGCCCTGCGGAATGGGCACCAGGTTGTAGCCGTGCGGATTGACTACCTCGGCGAATACCTTGTCGCCGTTGCCCCAGGGGATCATGTCGGCCAGGTAGGGTTTGGATCGCTCGGAGGGGCTCTGCTTGCCCGGGTCGTTCGGCCCGGAGACACCCATGGCCTCTTCCGCCCGGCAGTAGTACGGCTCGATGTCGTCGTAGCTGATCGGCCAGTCGCGCCCTACCCCATAGGTGGACTGCATCTTGAAGTCCACCGGCAGGTGGCGCCAGCAGGAGGCGGCCCAGTGCCAGGTGGTGCCACCCACAGCCTTGATGAAGCCCTGGTGGAAGCTGCTGGCGTCCGGGCCGCTGAGGCCCACGTAGTCGTTGGCTGGGAAGTACAGCGGCGCGGTGGCCAGCGGCGACTGCGGATATGGGCCCTGGAAGTCGCTGCCGATGCGTCGCTCGAAGCTGACGTTGCGCCAGTTTTCGACGACGTCGGAGCGATGCAGGCGCGGACCGGCTTCAAGGACCAGAACCGATTTTCCGGCACGAACCAACTGATGGGCGATCAATGCGCCGACGACGCCCGAACCGACGATCACAACATCGGCATCGGCGTCGCCATCACGGAAAACCGGAGCTTTCATGAGGGGAATCCAGATCAATTACGGGAAAGAGATGAAAGCGCTGGCTCAGCCGTGCGCTCGTACCGTCGGCGGCGGCGCAGCCGTCCACCACGCAGGGCCGCCTTGTGCGTAGGTCGGCGGGAATAGACCATCGTCCACGGGGCGCTGCATCAGCGCGTCGCGATAGGAAACGGTGATGGCCTGCGGGCCCTTGCCGACGCTGCCGGTGTACCAGGCAGTGATGATGGCCAGCGCTGTGGGCCGTGCGTCGCCAGCCGCAGCCAGCAGTGCTTCGGGGCCTTGTGCCTGTTGCGCCTTGGCCGCGAGTGCCGGGAACCGGGCGTGCATCTCGGGATGCAGCTTGGCGAATGCGGCTTCGATGCGGCCGGCGGTCGCCGGATCGAGATCGGTCTTGCCCGTCAGCGCCTGCGACAACTGCAGAAAGCGCCCGTCCGCCGGCTTTGCTGGGGCGGCACTGGCAGCGGTTGCTGGCACCTTGCCGTTGCAGGCCACCAGCAACGAAGCCGAGCCGACCGCCAGCAGGAAGGCTCTGCGCGTCAGGCCTTGCCCACTCCCTTCCAATCCCTCGGGAACACTCATGATGTGGACTCCTGATGCGTCACTTCTTCGGCTGCCCCGGACCGCGACGCGGGGGGCACCTACAGGCGAAACTGTAACGCACCTGCTCGTCGTCGCGGGGTGAGTGGGAGGGGCGATACAAGGGCCAGGTGCGCTCCCTTTCAGTGCCGGAGGAGGCGGATTTTCGCTGGTGGCAACGCGGCCCCGTCACGCCCGGATTACGCTCTCACCGCTAGAAACAAGGGGGTTTCCCACTCTGGAGTCTGGCCATGCGGGTACTACTGCTCTGTGCCGTGGCGGTGATGGCATTGTCGGCCTGCGGCCAAGGCGAACGGACCGATCAGGCACAGCATGCCGATGCGGTTCGGCAAACCGCACCAGCGGGCAGCGAGCCGGCGCGCAACGTGCCCGGCGGCGGTAGCGGGACCGCAGCCTCCGAGGACCAGGCATCGGGAACGGACGCCAACGACGGAAAGGATGCCCCGCCGCAGCCTCCTGCAAAGCGTTAGGCCTGGAAAGGTCGCCCTCCAGCTGCCGGATGGATGCTGGATCCAATATCTGTGGCAGGGAACACTCGACTCTGCCTTGGCTTGGATCACGGCGTCAGCGCTGCGCGGTCGCTACGGGCATCGGCTTACCCGGCCGGGATGCGTCACGCTGATCGTCGGCACGCCCACTGCGGACAGGTATCGCCCAGGCAACGGCCACGCCACTAGCAGCTCTTCTTTTCATGCATGGGTGCCCTGATCTGACAGGAGCCCAGTGCTTGCGCGCAGTCACACCTTCGCACTTTGGTCGTTGACCTGCTGGCGTCAACAAATGACGCTAACGACACCGCAGCACTATTCCTAGTGCCCTTCCGCGGTCGAGATCCCAGGCAGTACCGGCCACGGCCGGGTCGCGTCCCCAATACCTGTCACCGCATCGTCCTTCACACGGAAAGGCCTGGCCTGCCGTGGTGGACGGCTGCGCCTTGCCCATACCCATGGAGATCCGCAATGCGCCTTGCCACGTTCTTCTTTGCCCTTGTTTTCAGCACCTTTGCCGGTGCCGTACATGCCAGGTCGTGACCCTCAACAAGGGCGGATTCGTATTGACCTATGACTGCAGCATCCACAGCGCGACCCGATACGAATACACATTGGTGGCTGACACCGGCTCGGCCGCCCGCCCGTCCAGCTTCTACAAGGACCCGGACCTGCCGGCCGGCTGCCTCGGCCAGACCAGCACTGCCTCCTATGCCAGCGTGCAGTCCGGCTATGACCGCGGCCACCTGGTGACGTCCAACCACATGGACTACGACACCACCTACATCCGCCGCGCCAACTACATGACCAACATCGTGCCGCAGGTGTCCAGCTTCAACCAGGGCATCTGGGTGAAGGCCGAGAACGTGGCCGAGTGCTATCGGGACATCGCCCCGGTCGACGTCTATGGCGGCGTTGTCTATGGCGATGCGTCCAATGACTATTTCCTGTCCAGCCATGGCATTCCGACACCGGAATTCTTCTGGAAGACGATCATCACCAAGGATCCGAACACCGGCACCGCCAAGGCCATCAGCTGGATCATTCCCAATGAAACGGGACTGGGCAGCCTGGACAGCTATCTGGTCACCATCGCGGATCTGGAAGAGTTGCTGGGCGCCAGCTACGTGGCGATCAACGCACCGGCGTCGCTGAAGAACATGCTGCCCAGCGCCAGTTGGCCGCTGCCCAGCGGTTGCGATCTGAGCTGAGTGTCCAACGGCCCGGCGGAGTGCGCTTCGCCGGGCCCATCACGCTTGCCAGCTAAGCCTGGGTGCCCCTCTGCTGGGCCGCCTCAAGGTACAGTGTCGGCGCGCGAACCGAGAGCTCCGCGCCGGTAATGCAGCGCAAACAGATACAGCCCCGTGAACAGCTGCAGGAACAACGGCGGCAGCGGCGAATATGTGACCCACGCCGGGGGTTCGCCCTGCCCCGTCCAGCGCGCCACGAAATTGGCGATCACCGTCAGGGTGAAGACGATGGACGTCCAGCGGTGCACGGGACGAGCCCAGCCGCCGGCCCTCACTGCGGCTTCCTCGCGGCAGTCTTCGCAGGGCGCTCGATCATCTTCCAGCCATTGCCGGACGGATCACGGAATCCGGCATCCACCGCACCGTAGCGCTCCACCGGCTCCTGGTTGAATTCCACGCCACGAGCCAGCAGTTGTTTGTAGCTGGCGCGGCAATCGTCCACCGCCAACACCAGCGGCGGCATCGCGCCCTTGGCCACCATCTGCTGCAGGGTCAGCGCAGTGGCTGCGTCGTGCACCGGCGGCCCCGGCTTGAACAGCCCGAGCTGGAAACCGGCCTCGTCGCCCGAATGCACCGTCAGCCAGCGATAGTCGCCGCTGCCCACGTCGGTGTGCACCTGGAAGCCGAGTTTGTTGACGTAGAAATCGAGCGCTGCGTCCTGGTCATGCACATACAGGCCGACCATATTCACCATGCCAGTCATAGGATCCTCCCTCAGGTGGGATCTACGCTAACAAGGCCGCTGCGGCGGCGCTTCTCCAAAACTGCGATCTTCAGGTCCGGACGCTGCGCGGCACGGGCGTGGCACTCGGGAACCAGGTCCTGCGCCGGGGCGCTTGCACGCTGGCGGTCGCGGATGGCGCCGGGGCTGTCGCCGGTGATGTCGCGGAAGATCCGGCCGAAGGTGCCCAGGCTGGCCCAGCCAGTCTGCAACGCGATCTCGGTGATCGGCAGGTCGGTATCGCGCAACAGAGCGACGGCCCGCTCGATGCGTCGACTGAGCAGATAGCGGTGCGGCGGCACTCCGAACGCCTCCTTGAAGGAACGCGCGAAATGGGCCGTGGACACCGCACTGACCTGTGCCAGCCGTGCCACCGGCCAGTCTTCATGGCTGGCTCGATCCATGTGATCTTTTGCGCGCAGCAGGCGGCGCAGCAGTTCCGGACTCTGAGGGGCGTTGGCGGCCATAGGTGCGGCCTAGCCTGAGCCGTGCCGCCTGCGGGGTCAATCCCCTGGTCGACGTCCGCGCAGCAGCGTGTGCCCGAGGCAGATTCCGCTGCGGATTGGCGCAGGGATGTTCACCCCTACACCAACGCTCAACTCAGTGCGCCATGACACGGGCCGACTGCTCACGCGCAGACTGCTCCTGTTCCCGCTCCTGCTGCGGGCTTGGCTGCTGGGCCGCTGCCGACTGCGTCTGCTCCTGCAGTTCACGCACATGCTCGCTGACCGGCGTCGCCACCGCCTGCGCGGTCTCGGTGCGGGCGATCTGTCGATCCGCGGCGTGCGGCTGGCCCTGCACCGCAAATGCATACCTGCCGTCGTCACTGAGCACGGCCTCGTCAATCCGCTGCATGCCCTTGTCCTTGGCCGCTACCAGCAGTGCCATGCCAAGGCGTTCGCTCATTTCATCCGGCTGTCGCCCCATCGCCTGATCGAGGCTGCTGACCGCGCCTTGGCTCTGCAGCCACATGCCATGGTCCGGGCTGGCAGTGTGCCGGGGGTCCTGCCGGGGCAGCAGCGGTGACGGCGGCGCAAGTGACTGCAGGTGTTCGCCCTGCACGGCAGCGTCGATCTTCTGCAGATCCTTGCCGCCAGCCGCGGCGATGTGGAACATGCGCTCGGCCATGCCGTAGGTGGATTGCCCCTGGTTGCGCGCCAGCCCCAGGGCAAAGGCGTCCACGTCCTGCTGCGGCTTGCCGCTGCCGTCCTCTGCAAGCACCTGCCACGATGGCCCCAGCATGGGGTTGTCCTTGACCATCGACTGGGTGCGCTCCATCAACGTGCGCATCTGGGCCTCACTGAAGCTCAGGGTATTCAGTTCGCCGGCCTTCATTGGCCCGCGATCACCGGCAGGGTCGCCGGACAGCGCCGCGTTGACCATGCCGGCAATCTGTTCGCCCTGCGCGTGCCCGCGCAGGTCGAAGGTGAATTCGTAGCGGCGCTGCGCCGTATCCTCCTGGCCATCGGCGCCGTAAGTGCTGATCCGGGATGCCGGCAGGTTGCCGTTGTACTGCACGCTGCGCAGCTCGGTGCGGCTGCCATCTTCGCGACTGACCTGCACCACATCACCGCTGTTGCGTGCACCCGCCAGATCCATGCCAAACGTGTCGCCGTAGCCGACCTTCAAACGGGTCTGCGAGCTCATGCCCATTCGCTCGACCGTGGCCAGATCCTGCACGCCCGGGGTCTGGCTGTTCATCGTGCCGTTGTCGATGAAGTGTTCATAGGCCTGGCGGCCCTCGGCGTGATCGAGGTTGAAGGTGGCGGTGCGGACGGCGGAGTGACCGAGTGCGTCCTGGCGACCAGCAATCGCGCTGAACCTGCCTGCGCTGAAGCCGATGCCATTGAAGGCCTCGACCGCCTCGTTCGGCCCGGTGGTAACGCGCACCCGGCCATCATCCAAGCGATCCACACGGTAGCTGGCACCGCTCGCCTCGGTCGTCTGGCTCTGCATGGCAATGTTGCGGAAACTGCCTTCCAGCGCGGTGCCGGTGAACTGTTGACCATCAAGGGTGATGCTGCCGCCCTTGGGAATGGTCTGCGGATCAAACGGGTTGATGCGTGTGGGATCGACGTCCAGGGCGTCACTGGGCAGGGTGACCCTGTAGCGCCCGCGTACACCGGTGCTGCTGGTGTCCTGGAAACCGGCACCCTTCACGCTTGCACCGACCACCGACTCCATCGTCAGCAGGTAATCCCTGCCGCCATCGGGCGTCGGGCTGCCGGCCATGTTCAGCGACGTGCCCTGGAACTGCGATGCAAGACTGGACGCTGCACGCTTCTGCTCGGCACCCACTTTCAACGCGCCGTCACCCTCGTTCAACGTGACCGAGTAACCGCCGGCGGCGGCGCGGACCTCGCTGTTGGCCGAGGTGTAAGTCGGATCGAACGACGCCGCGGCGGCATCGCGCGGCGCATCCGGGGTTGCGCCTTCCTTGCTGGTCTGGGCATTCATGCCGTGACCTCCTTGAACAGAGACGCGCTGATTATAGGGCGCAGGGCGCGCGGCACGTTCACATCGCGCCGCAGCAGCATCCACGATAGTGATGGCCATCCCATTCCCTGCCGAGGGTCCATGCCCCGCTCCCTCGCCCGCCCGCAGCGATGGCTCCACCATGCCCGCAAGCTCCTGCCTTATCTGCTGGGCCTGTATCTGCTGTACCTGCTCGCGGGCAATGTCTTTCTCAACACGCCGCTGTTCGATCAGGTCACCAATCGCAAGCCGCACAAGTTCGTGATGACAACCGGGCCCGCGATCACGCTGCTGCCGGGCCATGTGATCGCCTGGAACGTGCAGATGCGCGGCCACGTCAATCACACGGTGTATGTGCTGCGCGCAGACCGGGCCAGTGCACGTCTGGCGTTGTTGCCACTGTTCGAGCGCGAGGTGCGCGTGCCGTCGCTGCACGCGACCGGTGTAGCCGCCGAGATCGCGCGGGTGGATGAGGCGATCCCCTCACCTCCGCGCGGCGATCGCGGCTGGACGTTGCGATTCGATGCCATTCACAGTGAGAGCATCCGCAGCTTCCGCGCCGGCAAATTGTTGATCGTCGGCGAAGGCAGCGGCACGGTCGGCTTCGTCAAGCAGCTGCGCGGCGGGCCATCGGAGCTGCTGGACTCGGAGGTGGCGTTCGCTGATGCCGATATGAGCATTGACGGCACCCAGCTGCTCGGCGACATGCAGTTGAAGTCGCAGTTCTCCTATCCACGGCACTACCGTGACCAAGCGCCGGGCCTGGAAAAGCTGGGCCTGCTGCACGCAGTGCTGAAGGTACAGGCGCGCAGCCAGGGATTGCGCCTGGATACGGACACGCAACGACCCGCCGTTGCCAGCGCCGCCGTACCGGGGCAGCTGCAGGCCTCGCTTACCCTTGACCAGGGCGCCCTGCAGCCGGGCAGCCATGCCGTCTGGCGGGTTCCGTTGCAGGTAGGGGCCGGCGCACCGGACCGTGGAACGCTGGCGATACAGCTGGATGCCGCTCGCGATATCCGTCTGCAGGCGCGATTGCCGCAGCGCGATGGCACCGGTGCTGCACTGGACGCGGATCTGATCATTGCCGGGCGACACCTTCCATTTGACGATCCCAGCGAGGTGCTGGGGCGCACCTCCGGCACGGTCAAGGGCGAATGGACCTTCACCTCGCTCAACTGGATTCCCGCACTGTTCGTGCAGAAGCCCTGGTTCCAGCTGCAGGGCGGCGGCGTGCTGCGCGCGGACCTGCGCCTGCAGAACGGCGAGCTGGCCGCCGGCAGCAGCGTCGATATTCCCGCGGCGCGGGCGGTGGCCGAGGTCGCCGGCGTGCACATGCAGGGAACGGCCAGCGCGCATGGGCAACTGCAGGCCGGCACGCCGACTCGCGCCGTGCTGGCAGTGAAGCTTCCCACGTTCAATGCCCGTGCGGGCAACGCCAAAGGTGCCACGCTGTTCGATGGGCGCGACCTGGCGCTGACACTGACCGGTGACGGCCGCCTGCGCGAGCTGCGCAAGGGTGTGCGTGCGCAGCTGCACTTCGATGACGCGACCATTCCAGACCTCACCGCCTACAACCGCTATCTGGGCAGCGGCCAGGTGCGGCTGCTGGGAGGCGCCGGCCAGGTGAGCGGCGATGCTCACCTTGATACCCAGGGCCGGGTCGGCAACGGCAGTGTCCGCCTGCGCAGTCAACGCGCACGCCTTCAGGTGGCCGGGCTCGACCTGCAGGGCGACGCCCGGGTTGATGGCAGGCTGAAGCGTGGCGATTTCAGCCAGCGCCGGTTCGATCTGGGCGGAAGCGTGATCGAACTGCGCAACGTGCAGGTCGGTGACCAGCAGCGACCACAACCGTGGTGGGGCCGTGTCACCATCGCCCGCGGCGACATCGATGCGCAGTCCCCCTTCCAGGTGGACGCGCGTGCGGACCTTGCCATGCGCGACGCCGGCCCGTTGCTGGCGCTGTTCGCCGAGCGCAGCGATTACCCGCGCTGGGCGTTGTCCCTGCTCGATTCCGGCCAGGTGGACGCGCATACCCGACTGCGCTGGCGGGCCGGGCATCTGGTGCTGGATGGGCTGCAAGCGGAAAACGAGCGTCTTTCGCTGCGTGCGCGGCTGGATCTGCTGGACCAGCGCAAGCGCGGCGACCTCTACCTGCGCTGGGGCCTGCTGGGCGCCGGCATCGAACTGGATGGCCAGCGCCGGCAATGGCATCTGGCCGGCGCGCGGGAGTGGTTCGACGGTCGGCCTGCGTTGTTGCCAGCCCCTGCGCAGTCCGGCACCGGTGGCACAGCCGACTGACCGGGCGCCTGCATCCAGTCACGACGCAACTGCGTACAACGCGCTGTCACAACCGGTGGCAGTGCAGGAGGAGATACACCATGAATGTCCGCAGGCAGGTTGTTGGTCTTCTGGGCGGGGCCGTGGTTACTTTTCTGGCTGCCGCGCTGGGTGCACGCGCCTCCATTTCTGCGGCGGACTTCTACGCAGGCCTCACGTTGCCTGCATGGGCGCCGCCTGCCAGCGTGTTCGGTCCGGTGTGGACGGTGCTGTACGCGCTGATGGCGCTGGCCGCGTGGCTGGTCTGGCGCCAGGACGGATGGCGCGCGGCCACGCCTGCGCTGGTGCTCTACCTGCTGCAGCTGGCTCTCAATGTGTTGTGGAGCTGGCTGTTCTTCGGTTGGAAGCAGGGGGCGCTGGCGTTTGCGGACATCCTGCTGTTGCTGGTGCTGATCGTGGCCACGGTGGTCGCCTTCCATCGCGTGCGCCCGGCAGCCGCGTGGCTGCTGCTGCCTTACCTGGCATGGGTGGCGTTCGCCAGCGCGCTCAACTACGCCGTGTGGCAGGCCAATCCGGGCGTGCTTTAGCCGGGCAATGCTTACAGAGCGTGTGGCGCCTGCTGCCACTGGCGCAGCACGCTGCCCCTGAAAGCCTGCTCGCCGCAGCCGGTCGGACAACGCAGTACGCGTGCGGCAGAGGTGCTGACCAGTCCATCGCCTTCCTGCGCCTTGAACACCAGCTCGCAGGACAGGCAGCGCGCCACCAGCGAATAGAGATGAACGATGCGGCCGCTGCCGGGATCCTGCAGCGCGTTGACATCCAGCAGGTCGAAACGGCCGTTGTCAGGCGCTGGACGCGAGGGGCGAAGCGGAGAGGACGATGGCTGCAGGTTCACGTCGATGCGTCACAGAAGGAGGAGCCTCGACTGTAGTCGCCGCGATGTGCAGCAGATGTGCACCACGGTCCTCAGTCTGCGGAAGCAGAACCCAGTCGATTGATCTGCGCACATTCCAGCACTGCTGGCGGGTCAGGCATCGTCGCCAGCACGATCATCGCGCGGCCGATGGCCTCGTTGCTGGCCACCAGCGAAGGCAGGACGCGGCCCGCCGCAGCCATCAAGGGGCCGCCAAAGCGGTACAGCGGCTTCAATGCCGCATGACGGGTGCCGGTTCCCGCCACCGGGCGTACCCCGGCTGGACGCAGCATCACGGTGCGCACCGCGAGCTGCGCCAGCGCGACCTCGGTCTCACCCTTGATGCGCAGCGGCATGATCCGGCTGTGTGGATTGGCGTGGGCGCCAGAGACATACAGGAATCGGCCGTCCGGATTCGCTTCCGCCCACGCTGCAGCAACAGCCAGGGTCGCATCGAACGTCACCTTCCGATACTCATCCTCGGCGGTGCCGACCGGTGGCGCGCCGGCGCAGTAGAAACAGGCATCGAATCCGGCCAACTGCGGGCTCACGTTGCGGGCCTGCTGGAAATCCGCGAGCACGATCTGCTCGATTCGAGCATCGAGCCCGGCCTTGCTGCGGACCAGGGCTGCGGTCCGCGCAACCTGCGGCGAAGCGAGGCAGGCACGGGCAACGCCCTGCCCGACCAGTCCGGTTGCACCGGTCAGCAGAATCCGCAGCGGGCGTGTTTCGTGCATGCGTTGACCTTGAAGAAGACTAGAGTTTGACGAAGCGCTGGATCTTGCGGGCCAGCCAACCACTGAACACCAGCGGCGCATCCAGCGCGGAAACGCAGATGCACGGTACACCAGGCGCCGTTACAGGCTGGTGCTCGACGTCCTCGTCCAGGTCTGCAACATCGCCCGGCGCGAACAGCCCCAGCGCATCATTGTAGGAGCCTCGCAGGATCTGTGTCAGTTCGCTGCGGCCGTGGCTGTGCATCGGCAGGCATTTGCCCGGCGCGATCTTCAGCATGATCAGCGAAGGCATCTGCTCGGCGCGGATGCAATGCACACCGGGCGCCATCCACCGCCAGTGCAGCCGACCCAGCGAATCGCCAAAGTAAGGATGCAGCGACTTCGGCAGATGGTCCGGGTCGGCCTCGGGCCGTTCCGGCGGCATCGACCGCAGCGGGCTCGGAACGATGCCGGCGTGGTCCTCACCGAGCTGCGCAAGCATCGCGTCGCGCAGCCCTGCCCGCCGCACCTCAGCTGCCGGCGGCTGGGTCTGCTCCAGCAGTGCGGCACCGATGGCCTCTGCTTCGCGCAGCCGCTGGCGGCAGTGCGGGCACTGTTCCAGATGCGTGCCGGCGACGATGCTCAAGGGCGTCGGCAGGGCACCGGCGGCGTAGCTCATCAACGTCGACTCATGCAGGTGATGGTGCGGATTCATGATGCACCCCCGACCTTCGACTGCAACTGCAGGAACGCTCGTCGCAGGTGCGATTTGACCGTACCCAACGGCATGCCCAGCGCCTGTGCGATCTCGCTGTGGCTCTTGGCCTCGAAATAGGACATCCGCACCAGGCGCGCCTGCGTGGCCGGCAACTCGTTGATGCGTTGGCGCAGGCGGGCATGGTCGGCAAACTGTTCGGCGCTGCTGCGTTCGCTGACATCTCCAGCGGCAGCATCCTCCACCGCCTCCTGCACCTGCATCCAGCTGCGCTCACGGCGCACCCGGTCGATGTGCAGGTTGCGGCCGATGCGGTACAGCCAGGTGCTCAGCGCGCCCTGCGCGGGATCGAACTCGGCTGCGCGCAGCCACAGGCGCAGCAGGCACTCCTGGGCCAGTTCTTCGGCCACCGCCGCAGGTGCGCCAAGGCCGCGCAGGTAGATGCACAGGCGCGGCATGAAATGGTCGTAGATGCGCATGAAACAGTCACGGTCGCGCAGCCGGGCGACGCCGTCCATCTCGCCATTCCAGTTCGTCGGCTCGTTGCTGGGCTGCTGTGAACTGGACACGATCCGCGCGGTGTCAAAGGAAAGAGAGGGGCTGGCGGGAGGACGGTACATCGGCGGGGGCAGCCGTTGAGTGAAGAGGAGTCCTTCCCTCTACGCACAGCAGCGCCGGTTGGATGCACCCCGGATGGGCGCCAGCGTGCATCCAGCCTACACCGACGTACGTACAGCCTGGCAAGCCTCCCGTGGATCGCCCCGATGCGCCTTGTCTGGTTGCTGCTTCTCACCCCCTGCGCTGCCGGCGCGGCGCCACTGTTGCGTTTGGAAGGCGTTGCCACCCTGCCCAATGGAACCACCGCCTACCGCGAGGTGCATTGGCAGCGCGAAGCCGGCGATGGCAACGAGCGCTGGGTGGAATACCTGTGCCCTGCTGGGCAGCCTTTCGCCCGCAAGCAGATGCCCGCCGCCGTGCGGGCCCAGGTACGGGGCTATGTGCTGCAGGACGCCCGCAGTGGTCAAGCGGCCCGCGTAGTGGTCGGCCGCGACGGTGTCCAGGTCGACTGGAAGGAAGACACGTCCGCGCCTTCACGAACCAAGCAGCTGCCTCTTCCGCCGGATGCCGTGATCGACGCCGGTTTCGATGCCGCCGTGCGGGCCCACTGGAAGACGCTGCTGGGGGGAGTCCCGGTCAGCCTGCCCTTTCTGGTGCCCGGGCGGCAGCGCTTCTATCCCGTGCAGGTGCAGTACCGCGGCCTGGTGCGCTGGCAAGGGCTTGCCGCCCATGCGGTGGATGTCCGCCTTGACACCTGGTTCGGGGCGGTAGCGCCGCGTCTTTCGCTGGTCTACGCCGATGCCGATCGCCGTCTGCTGGAGTTCCGAGGTACCAGCAATCTGCGCGATGCGCGCGGCGATTATCCGCAGGTGACCGTGCGCTTCTCGGCATCCGCAACGGAACAACCTGAGCAACGCTGGCGCGATGAACTGCAGCGGCCGCTGGTATCGAGCTGCGTTGTGACAACCAAGTGAAAACACAGACGGATGCGATCCACTGCATCCAACCTGCACTACTACACGTAGAGGTAGGCAATCGACTCATTCGGTCTTCCGTCCATGGCATCCGCAGCGCCTCCACTCCGCAGACGTTCGCGCCTGTTGCGTACCTTCCAGCGCTGGTTCGATACCGATGCCGGAAGCGAAGCGGCGGCCGACGGTGGCCAGGGTGACCGCATCGACTGGCTGCGCGCCCTGCCCTTCGCGCTGCTGCATGTGGCCTGCCTGGGGGTGATCTGGGTAGGTGTGTCCTGGACGGCCGTCGCGGCCGCGGTGTTCCTGTACGCGATCAGGATGTTCGCTATTACCGCGTTCTATCACCGCTACTTCTCTCACCGCACCTTCGAGGCATCGCGCACCGTGCAGTTCGTGTTCGCGGTCATCGGTGCCGCCAGCGTGCAGCGTGGCCCCCTCTGGTGGGCAGCCCACCACCGCCATCACCACCGCCACGCGGATCAACCGCAGGACCCGCATTCCCCACGCCAGGGCGGATTCTGGCGCAGCCACATGGGATGGTTCCTGACCCGCGGCGCCTTTGCCACCGATCTGCAGCGTATTCCCGATCTGGCCAAATACCCTGAGCTGCGCTGGCTGGACCGGTTCGACACCGTGGTTCCGGTGTTGCTGGCCGCTGCGCTGTACGGCCTCGGTGCAGCACTGGAACGCGTGGCCCCGACCTTGCATACCTCCGGCCCACAACTGCTGGTCTGGGGCTTCTTCATCTCCACCGTCGTGCTGTTCCATGCCACGGTCACCATCAATTCGCTGGCGCACCGCTTCGGCCGGCGCCGCTTCGAGACCCGCGATGACAGCCGCAACAACCTGTGGCTGGCCCTGCTGACCTTCGGCGAGGGCTGGCACAACAACCATCACTTCTTCCCCGGCACCGCGCGCCAGGGCTTCCACTGGTGGGAGATCGACATCAGCTGGTATGGCCTGCGCGTCATGGCCGCGCTGGGCCTGGTGAAGGGGCTCAAACCGATCCCGGCCTGGGTGCTGGCCAAGGCGAGGCACTGACATGCGTATCGCGATCATCGGCTCTGGCATCGCTGGTCTGGCCAGCGCGTGGTGGCTGGACGGCGAGCATGACGTCACTCTGTTCGAGGCCAACGACCACCTGGGCGGCCACACTCACACCCACGACGTGACGGTGGACGGACGCAGGATGGCGGTCGACAGCGGGTTCATCGTCTTCAATCCGCACCACTACCCGCTGTTGTCGGCCCTGTTCGATGAACTTGGCGTGGCCTCGCAACCCACCACGATGAGCTTCTCGATGCACAGCGAGCGCAGCGGCGTGGAGTACAACGCCACCTCGCTGGATGGCCTGTTCTGCCAACGAAGAAACCTGGTGTCCCCGCGTTTCTGGGGGATGCTGGCCGACCTGCGGCGCTTCTATCGTGACGCCCCCCTGCTGCTCGGCGAGGAGAAGGGGCCTACGCTGGGCCAATACCTGCACAGCCAGCGCTATGGCGAGGCGTTCGTGCAGGAGCATCTGCTGCCGATGGCCTCGGCGCTGTGGTCGTCACCGACTGCGCAGGTGCTGGACTTCCCGGCGCGCTACCTGGTGCAGTTCATGGCCAACCACCAGATGTTGCAGATGACCGGGCGTGCGTCCTGGCGCGTGGTCAAGGGCGGTTCGGCCCGCTATGTGGATGCCCTGCGTGCGCGCTGGCGGGTACACGAGCGGCTGGAATGCCCGGTGCACGCGGTCGAGCGCATGCCATGGGGCGCGCGCGTGCACACGGCGAACGGTATCGAAGGCTTCGATGAGGTGATTCTGGCCTGCCACAGCGACCAGGCCCTGGCCCTGCTGCCAGACGCGGATCCGGTTGAGCAGGCGGTGCTGGGTGCGATCCGCTACCAGCCCAACGAGGCCGTGCTGCACACCGATGCCTCGCTGCTGCCTGCCAACCGCAAGGCCTGGGCGGCCTGGAACGCGCATGTGCCGCGCGATCCGTCCGCGCCCTGCACGGTCAGCTACTGCATGAACCTGCTGCAGGGCCTGCCCGGCGACACTCCGTTGGTGGTGACCCTCAACCGCAGCGAGGCGATCGATCCGGCCAAGGTACTGCGGCGCCTGCACTACGCACATCCGGTGCATGACCACAGCGCCGTAAGTGCACAGCAGCGTTGGGCCGAGGTGCAGGGACATCGCCACACCTGGTTCGCGGGTGCGTACTGGGGCTGGGGTTTCCACGAGGACGGCATCCGCAGTGCCCGCCGCGTGATCGACGCGCTGCAGGCACGCTCATTCCGCAGCCACAGCGAGCAGCAAGCGGAGGTGCCCGCGTGAGCGCCAGCGCCATCTACTTCGGCCACGTCGAGCATCGTCGCTACCACCCGCATGCACACGCGTTCCGCTACCCGATCGCGCAGCTGCTGCTGGACCTGGACGAGCTGGACCAGGTATTTGCCGGACGTTGGCTGTGGTCGGTCGGTCGCCGCAACCTGGCAGAATTCCGCCGCAACGACTATTTGGGTGATCCCGCGACCCCCCTGGCCGACGCAGTGCGTGACCATGCCGCGACGGCGCTGGGGCGGCGCCCCGACGGCCCGGTGCGGCTGCTGACCCACCTGCGCTTCGGTGGCCACGTATTCAACCCGGTCAGCTTCTACTACTGCTACCAGGCTGACGGGGAAACCCTGGACTGCATCGTCGCCGAGATCACCAATACGCCCTGGAAGGAGCGACACGCCTACGTGCTTCCGGTCGAAACTGCGATACGGCAGGGCCGCGCCCTGCGCTGGCAGTTCGACAAGGCCTTCCACGTTTCACCCTTCATGCCGATGGATTGCGCGTATGACTGGCGCTTCACTGCGCCCGCGGACGATCTGCGCGTGCACATGCAGGTATGGCGCAACGGCCAGCGCCAGTTCGATGCCACACAGAGCATGCAGCGGCGGCCCATCGATGGCCGTGGGCTTGCCCGGGTATTGGCCTGCTACCCGCTGATGAGCGCGCAGGTCGTCGCCGCCATCCACTGGCAGGCGCTGCGGCTATGGCTCAAGCGCAACCCCGTGCACGACCACCCTTCCCTAGCCGAGAAACCGCGATGAACGAAATGACCCCCTCGGCCACCCTGCCCCAGCCCGGCACCCTGGACGCGTTCCTGCGCCGACGCCTGCTGGACCAGCTTGCGCCGCTGCACAACGGGCGTCTGTGCGTGCGCGATGCGTTTGGCGAGGTGCAGCTGGGCAGCGCAGGAAGCGACCTGCAGGTCACCGTGACCATCGATGACCCCGCGTTCTACCGCAAGGTGGCGGCGAACGGCAGCGTTGGCGCCGGCGAGAGCTACATCAACGGTGATTGGCGCTGCGACGACCTGGTGGCGCTGGTGCAGCTGCTGGTACGCAACCGCGACCTGCTGGATGGCATGGAACGCGGGCCGGCGCGCATCGGCGGCTGGCTGCTGCGCGGCTGGAACCGGCTGCGGCGCAACAGCCGCGAAGGCAGCCGTCGCAACATCGCCGCCCACTATGACCTGGGCAATGATTTCTTCGCCCTGTTCCTGTCGTCGGACCTGATGTACTCCTCGGCGCTGTTCACTGATGCCGGTGACTCGCTGGAAAGCGCGTCGCGACGCAAGCTGGACCGCATCTGCCAGCAGTTGCGACTGCGGCCGGGTGATCGCGTGGTCGAGATCGGCACAGGCTGGGGCGGCTTCGCCGTGCATGCCGCGCAGCATTACGGCTGCCATGTCACCACCACCACCATCTCCGCCGAGCAGCACACGCTGGCCGCGCAGCGCGTGCACGAGGCCGGCCTGCAGGATCGCGTGACGTTGCTGATGCAGGACTACCGCGACCTGCAGGGACAGTTCGACAAACTGGTTTCCATCGAGATGATCGAGGCCATCGGTGCCGAGTATCTGGACACTTACATGGCCACCCTGCAGCGACTGCTCAAGCCTGACGGGGCGGCCCTGCTGCAGGCCATCACCATCGAGGACCAGCGCTACGAACAGGCGCGGCGCAGCGTGGACTACATCAAGCGCTTCGTATTTCCAGGCAGCTTCATTCCCTCGATCAACGCCATCCTGGCTGCCAAGACCCGGGCCAGTGACCTGCAGCTGATCGCCCAGCAGGACTTCGGCCACTCCTATGCATTGACCCTGCGCGCCTGGCGGCAGCGCTTCCTCGCGCAGTTGCCGGCGGTACACGCGCAGGGCTTCGATGAGCGCTTCTGCAGGCTGTGGGAGTTCTACCTGGCCTACTGCGAAGGTGGCTTCCTGGAGCGCTCCATCGGCGTTTCCCATCTGCTGCTGGCACGCCCTGGCTACCGCCCCGAAGCGGATGCCCATGGCGAACGGACCGGCTGACATGCGCCGCACCTGGGTCAACGTGATCGGCAACCAGCTGGTATGGCTGTGCGCCGTTGCCGGCGGCGGCCGGGGCTGGCAATGGCCGGCAATGCTGTCAGCCACCGTATACATCGGCAGCCAGCTGCTCACTTCAGCGCAGCCCCGTCTGGATCTGCGCTTGTTGCTGCTCGCGCTGGCCTGCGCATTCCTGGTGGATGGCAGCGCGGCCGCCAGTGGTGGCGTGCACTACGCCGCTGCGCCGCTGGGTTGGGTGCCGCCACCGTGGATTCTCGCCCTGTGGGCTGCCTTTGCGATGACGCTGACTGCATCGATGGCATTCCTGCAGCGGCACTGGCTGCTGCCGGTGGCCCTCGGCCTGCTGGCGCCGCTGGCGTATCTATCTGCGGCGCGCGGATTCCAGGCGGTGCATTTCACGCCCCCGGCCTGGCAGGGCGTAGCAACACTGGCGCTGGGCTGGTGCATCGCGCTGTCGCTGCTGTGCGCGGTGGCCCGCCGCCGAACGCCCGGCAACCACGACACCCCATTGATTGGAGCAACCTGATGAGCAGCGTGTGGTGGGTACTGCTGTACGCCGTGCTGATCATGGCCTGGGGCTGGGCGTGGCAGCGCAGGCACCAGAACATCGGCATCGTCGATGTGCTGTGGGCAAAGGGTGTGGCGGCAGGCGCGCTGTTGCTGGCATGGCTGGGCGATGGCACGCTGCAGCCCCGCATCGCGCTGGCGCTGCTGGGTGGGCTGTGGGGAAGCCGCCTTGCCCTGCATCTGTGGCGGCGTGTGCGCAGCGAAGCGGAAGACGGCCGCTACCGTTATCTGCGTGAGCACTGGCATGGCCACCAGGGAAAGATCTTCGGCTTCTTCATGGCACAGGCCGCGCTGGTGGTGCTGTTCGCGCTGCCGTTCGTGGCCGTGACCAACAACCCGCGCAGCGACATGTCTGCCTGGATCGCAGCGGCGCTCGTGGTGTGGCTGCTCAGTGTAGGTGGCGAAGCACTCGCCGACCGCCAGCTGGCTCGTTTCCGTGCCGACCCGGCCAACAAGGGCCGCACCTGCCGCGAAGGGCTGTGGCGGTATACGCGCCACCCCAACTACTTCTTCGAGTGGCTGCACTGGTTCACCTATGTGCTGCTGGCAGCAGGGTCACCCCTGTGGTGGCTGGCATGGACCGGGCCGGTGCTGATGTACGTGTTCCTGCGCTACCTCAGTGGCGTTCCCTTCACCGAGAAACAGGTGCTGCGCAGTCGCGGTGATGACTACCGCGACTACCAGCGCAGCACCTCGATGTTCTTCCCCTGGTTTCCGCGCAGCCCCAAGGAGTGATTCCGATGAACAGCACCCCGTCCCTTGCTCCGGTTGCCGATACCGAGGGCGGACTCACCGGCTGGGCCGAGCGTGGCTGGCTGCCTGATGCGGCGCTGCGCGCGGGCATCCGTCGCCTGTGCGCACAACGCCTGGCCGAAGAATCGGCCGGCAGCATGGAGGAGCAGTCGCAGCGCTTCAGCCGCCGCATTGCCGCACTGGCCAGCAGCCCGCTCGCCCTGCACGTGGATGCAGCCAACCGCCAGCACTACGAGGTTCCCGCCGCCTTCTTCCAGCGCTGCCTGGGGCATCGCCTGAAGTACAGCAGCTGCTACTACCGCACCGGCAGCGAGACGCTGGACCAGGCCGAGGACGCGATGCTGGAGCTGTACGGGCAGCGCGCCGGGCTGGCCGACGGCCAGCACATCCTGGAGCTGGGCTGCGGCTGGGGCTCGCTGACGCTGTGGATGGCCGAGCGCTACCCGAACGCGCGCATCACTGCCGTGTCCAACTCGCACAGCCAGCGCGACCATATCCTGGCGCAGTGCAAGGCGCGCGGGTTCGGCAACATCGAGGTGCTGACCCGCGACGTCAACCAGCTGGAGCTGCCCGCAGCGGCATTCGACCGCTGCGTGTCGGTGGAGATGTTCGAGCATGTGCGCAACTACGACCGCCTGCTGGGCCGCATTGCCCGCTGGTTGAAGCCGGACGGCGCGCTGTTCGTGCACATCTTCGCCCATCGCACGCTGATGTATCCGTTCGAGACCGAGGGCGACGACAACTGGATGGGCCGGCACTTCTTCACCGGTGGCTTGATGCCGGCTGCGGACACGCTGCTGCACTTCCAGCGTGATCTGGTGCTGGACCAGCGCTGGCTGCTGGATGGCACCCACTACCAGCGCACCGCAAACCATTGGCTGGCCAACCAGGATGCCGCCCGCAAGCAGCTGCTGCCGATCCTGGCGCAGACCTATGGCCACGAAGCCGCCGCACGCATCTGGTGGCAGCGCTGGCGCATGTTCTGGATGGCCTGCGCCGAGCTGTTCGGCTACGACGATGGTCAGCAATGGCTGGTCGCCCACTATCTGTTCCGCCCGCGCTGAAGGAGACCGCCACCATGCGTATCGCCCCACTTTTCACGCTGCTGGCCGTGGCCCTGTTCGGCGCAGGCTGCAGCAGCCACGACACCCGCCCCATCCCGCTGCCACCGAAGGTGGACGTGCCCCGCTTCATGGGCGACTGGTATGTCATTGCCCACATTCCTTCGCGGCCCGAGCGCGAGGCCTTCGATGCAGTGGAAAGCTATGCGCTGCAGGCCGATGGGCGCATCAAGACCACCTTCACTTACCGCAAGGGCAGCTTCCAGTCGCCACAGAAGTCGATACACCCGGTAGGTCGGGTGGAGAAACATGGCAATGGTGCGGTCTGGGGCATGCAGTTCATCTGGCCCATCCAGGCCGAGTACCTCATTGCCTGGCTGGATGAGGGCTACACGCAGACCATCGTGGCCCGCAGCAAGCGCGACTACGTGTGGTACATGGCGCGTACGCCGCAGGTGAGCGAAGCGGAGTATCAGCAGGCGGTGGCCCGAATCAAGGCAATGGGGTACGACACCGGGAAGCTGCGCCGGGTGCCGCAATCGGTGCGATGAGACGCCTGCACGTGCTACGGGCTGCAGCTGGGGCGTCAGGCGGGCCAAGGCCCCACAACGAGATGAATGGGGGCTCGCCCGGCCGCTAGCCGGGCGTAGCCTGCCTCCTCTATAGTCAGCCGAGCACGACAGGCGTGGTGCCTGTCCGGCAACTACAGGGAGTGGGTCATGGGTCTGGTACAAGCGGTGAAGGGTGCAGTCGGCGGCGTGCTGGCTGACCAATGGAAAGACTTCTACACCGTGCCGACCGGCCTGCCGTCCACGGCAGCCCTGTTCGCGGCGGTGCCGCAGGGCACCAATGCCGGGCGCGGCTCGAACACCAGCGGCTCCTCCAACATCATCAGCAACGGCTCCAAGATCGTGGTGCCGGAAGGCTACGGCCTGTTGCTGTTCCAGGATGGCGCGATCACCGCCTTCGTCGCCGAGCCGGGTGGCTACGAGTGGCGCTCGGACGATCTGAACTCACAGTCGATCTTCGCCGGCGACGGCCTGGTCAGCACCTTCATCAAGCAGAGCTGGGAGCGCTTCAAGTTCGGCGGCCAGCCGGGCTCGCAGCAGGCCGCCTTCTTCGTTTCGCTGAAGGAACTGCCGGACAACCGTTTCGGCACCCAGTCGGAAATCTACTGGGACGACGGTTTCCTCAACACCCAGGTCGGCGCGGTCACCCGTGGCTCGTACACGCTGAAGATCGTCGACCCGATCCTGTTCGTGAAGAACTTCGTTCCGGCCAGCTACCTGCAGCCGGGCCAGGTATTCGACTTCACCGATCTGGACAACGCCGCTGCCAGCCAGCTGTTCAATGAAGTGGTGGGTTCGCTGGCGCCGGCATTCAGCCTGTACACCAACGATCCAAGCAAGGGCAACCGCATCACCAAGCTGCAGCAGGATTCGCTGGGCTTTGCGCAGAGCCTGTCGGCCGCCGTCGAACAGGGCTACCAGTGGAAGTCCGACCGCGGCCTGGCCATCGTCAAGACTGCCATCGTCTCGATCGAGTACGACGCCAACACCCGTGAACTGCTGAAGACCGTGCAGCGTGCCGATGCCTTGTCCGGCTCGCGGGGCAATTCCAACCTGCAGGCCAGCGTTGCCCAGGGCATCCAATCCGCAGGCGAGAACGGCGGTGCCGCCGGCCTTGTCGGCGTTGGCATGGCATCGGGCATGTTCGGCGCGGGCAACCTGCAGCAGCCGGCAACCCCGGCCGCGCCGGCTGCCGACGACCCGGTGGCCAAGCTGAAGAAGGCCAAGGAAATGCTGGATCTGGGCCTGATCACCCAGACCGACTACGACGCGCTGAAGGCCAAGGCGCTGGGACTGTAAGAAGACGCAGGACGCGCAACCACCATGTCCGATCCCAGAAACACGCCTCCGCCGCTGCCCCAATCCGCTTCAGCACCGCCGCCCCTACCGGCGGCGGTGCTGGACGGGCCGGGTTCGCCGCAGGACGTCCCTCCCCTGCCCGGCAGCTTCCCGCTCGATACGTCGAAGCTGCCTGAGGCCATCCGCAATGAGATCGAGGCGCCCGACCCGGTCGCCATCGATACCTCCGCGGCCGAACTTAAAGACGGCCTCAACCGCTGCCCGAAGTGCGGCGCTACCGATATCCGGCCCAAGCTGGGCACCGATATCCTGGTCTGCCTGTACTGCCGTCACGAATGGCATGGCGCACGGGTGGAGGAGGAATTCGGGCTGGGTGAAGCCATCGACCAGCTGCGTGGCACCGTCATCGCATCGGGCGCACGCGATATCGATGCCGACACCTCGGCACTGATGACCTTCAAGTGCACCGGCTGCGGCGCCGAAGTCACGGTCAACACCGAAAGCACGATGACAGCGCGCTGCCACTGGTGCCGGCACGTGTTCGGCGTCAACGAACAGATCGCCAACGGCGCCGTGCCTGACGCCGTGCTGCCGTTCCACATCAAGAAGGAGGATGCGGTCGCGCGCATCCGCCAGTTCGTCGACAAGCGCCGGATGTTCGCGCTCAAGGCGTTCAAGGAGCAGTTCACCCCGGAAAACGTGGTGGGTGTGTACCTGCCCTACATGATCGTCGACGGCAATGTCAGTGCGGCCGTGGCCGGCAAGGGCGAGATCAAGACGCGCGAATACACCCGTGGCAGCGAAAAGAACAAGCAGACCTACTACGACGCGGACATCTACCAGGTGGAACGCCAGGTCGATTTCACCGTGGACGACCTGCCCCTGGAATCGTCGGCCGAGCGCGGCAACCTCGACACGCGCGCCAACACCAACAACATCATCAACACGATTCTGCCGTTCGACACCAAGAACGCAGTGAAGTGGAACGCCTCCTACCTGGCGGGCTTCACCTCGGAAAAGCGCAACCTGGACGTCGAAAAGCTGCGGCCGCGACTGGAAGACCAGCTGCTGTCGATCGCCCGCGCGCAGGTGGAAGGCACGGTGCGCCGTTACGACCGAGGCGTGCGCTGGGAGCAGGAGCAGCTGGAGGTGCACGGCACCCGCTGGGTGGCCATGTACCTGCCGGTGTGGCTGTATTCGTACCACCAGCCCGGCAAGAACGGCGGCATGCTGCACTACATCGCAGTGAACGGCCGAACCGGTGAAACCATGGGCAGCGTGCCGGTGCAGCAGTGGAAAATGCTGCTGGCGGCGCTGACCGCCGGCACGATCATCGAAGCCCTCGCAATTGCCTTCCTGGTGGCCAGCACATGAGTGATGACAGTGGTCTTTGGTTGTTGGCTGCAGGCCCGGCCGGCGCAACCGCGCTGTACTGGGCGCTGTACCGGTTCTACCGGAACACCGACAAATCGCATTCGTTCGAACACGAAACCGCTGTCGAGGCGCAGCCGGTGACCGGCTCGGATCGTCGCGTGGACAGCATCAGCGGGACGCAGGAAAAGCGGATCCGCGGTGACAACGTGTATGAGTACCGAAAGCGTGTGGCGCGGGTGAAGACCGGCCCGGAATAGTCGACCCGGCCGGCCAGGGCCGGCCATGACTGTGGCGGACTGCCCAGATCCGGGCGCAATGCCGTGCCTATACTGCTGCCGCCCTGGTCCGGCGGCGCGTTCGCGCCCGTCGATCCGGGCGGCGGGGCTGGATGTCCCCGTCCGGCCCGTGGCAGCAGCCGCGGGCCCTTGCAGTGATTCGTAACCCGACGCGGTTGAACCAATCACCAGGGAGGACGCTATGCGTTATACACGCCGTGATTTCCTAGCAACCACTGCCACCGCCTCATTGGCATCGCTGTTCGCACCCAGTGCGCTGGCCAGTGGCCAGAGCACGACCGACGGTACCGCAGTGGCGCGTTTCCACCGCTACAACGTCACCAGCCCGGAAGGCCAGCGCATGCTGGCCAGTTATGCCCGAGGCATCCAGGTAATGCTGGCGCTGCCGGCTGACGACCCGCGCAACTGGTTCCGCAATGCGTTCGTGCACCTGATGGATTGCCCGCACGGCAACTGGTGGTTCTATGTCTGGCACCGCGGCTACGTAGGCTACTTCGAACAGACCATCCGCGAGCTCAGCGGCGATCGCCAGTTCGCCATGCCGTACTGGGACTGGACTGAACTTCCGCAGATTCCGGTTGCGATGTTCGACGGTCTGTTGACTCCGACAGACAAAGCCTATACGCCCTACACCCGCAACCTGGCGGTGTTCACCCAGTTCATGAAGCCTGCGTTGCAGCGCCACTGGAACACCCTGGACAGTGGGCAGCGGCAGCAGCTGTCGCTGCGTGGTTACAACAGCGCCGAAGACGTCTGGAACGACGTCACCGGCTACAACGCCAAGGAACAAACCGACATTTCCGGCAATGCGGCGTACGCGGTTACCTGTGGCGCCCGTTATCTATGGCGCGAGCATCCGGGCTTCGACCCGAAGACAGCCTCCGCCGTGTCCGCCGACACCATCCGTGCCGGCCTGTCACCGGTGGAGTTCAACAACCCTGACATCAGCCGCAGCTTCACCAGCTCGCGCACCACCTCGCACGTGCTGCAGCCCGATGGGGCCACCAAGTTCTCGGTGCTGGAAGGCTTCCCGCACAACAAGGTGCACAACTGCATTGGCGGTGTCGGCGCCGTCGATCCCGGCCCCTACGGCAACATGACCAACTTCCTGTCGCCGCTGGATCCGATCTTCTACCTGCACCACGCCAACATGGATCGCCTGTGGGATGTGTGGACACGCAGGCAGCAGGCCTTCGGCCGCCCGATCATGCCGACCGACGCTGCCGAACGCCGGCAGTTCATGGACGAACCGTTCCGCTTCTTCGTCAATGGCCAGGGCCGCTACGTCGGCACGCGCCCGGCCGCGGAATTCTTCTCCACCACCGCGTTCGACTATGACTACGTCTATGGCCGCGGTGTCCGTGCCGCAGAGCAGGCCGCAACGGCTCCGAACGCCGCGAAGGCCGCGCGGCTGGTGCGCGGCAAGCGGACCGACGGCGCCGTGCGTGTAGCGGTGCCCAACGAAGCGGTTCGTGCGCATCTGGCGGCCACCGGCCCGCGCATGCTGATTGCGGAGGTGACCCTCGAGCGCCCCCATGGACTGCACAACACGCGCGAGTTCGACGTGCTGATCAATGCACCGGCCGACGTCACCTCGGTCAGCGCGGACAGTCCGTACTACGCCGGCACGGTCTCATTCTTCGGGCCGAGCATGGCGGCCATGGGGCACGATCATCCAACGACGTTCGCCGTGCCATTGCCACAGACGCTGGGGGCGCTGCGCGCGGATGCTGCCGGCGGCGGTTCGACGACGCTGGAGATCCGCCTGGTCGCCTCGTCGGGCCAGGCACCGCAATCGTTCCCGGTGCTCGACGCTGCGATCCTGGTGTCCCCGAACTAGCGGGCACCCCGCCGGGTGGCGTCGCCACGGGGCGGCGCTGCCCAGGAGTGCCGGTCAAGGCGGACAGCACAGGAGGGCAACGCCAGCGATAAGGATCTGCATGGATCTGGATTTCGATTCAAGCGCTTTCGCGAACGGCCGATATCCGGAGGTGAAGCCCGACTCATGGACGATGCGCGATGCCGTTGCAGGACCCCCGCCCCGACACCCTTTCGCCTACTTCCGGCTCGCCTTGGCCGGCAGCGTCCAAAATCCTGACCGACATCTACGCCCACAAGGCGTTGTTCGCGCTGGCGGGCACCCTTGCGATGATCGTCTTCTTCTGGCGGATCCACTACCTGCCAAGCCTTGCACTGACCGATATCGGTCTGGTGGCGGCGGCCATCGTCTTCTTTTCGGTCGTGATGGTCATCGTGGTCATCTTGACGCTCATGCTCCCCGCCGCTGTGCTGATCGAGTGGCAGAAATCAGGATTCATCACCGACAGAAGCAGCGTCCGCACATCTCAGACGCAATGGTTGGCGTCCGCTGGCCTCAGCATGGGTATGGCCATGCTGGGAGCGGCCCTGGCAACAGGCTGGATGTACGTCTGGCTTTTCACTCCGCTCGGCGACGCTGCACCCATCCTGTTCGCAGGCGCCATTCTGGTCGGTGCCGCTGGCGCCTTCGCGCCGATGGGAATGAAGCCCAAGCCCATTGATGAGCCCGTCGGCAGCGTTCTGCGGAAGAAGAAGATCTGGTGGGCACTGAAGCTGACTGCACTGTCCGCTTGCCTTTACCTGTTCACGCTCCCCTTGATCGCGATCGTGGTCTTCGGCACCCATTCCGCAGCCGCCACGATGAGCGGCTGGGAAGTGCTCCTGGTCTCGCTCGGGCTGCCGCTCCTTCACTTGGTCATCTTGAGCATCAGAACACTCCCGCTCTGGTCCCGGGTACTCGCACTTGCCTTGGTAATCGCCCCGATCCTGCTCATTGCCGGCACCCTGTTCGAATCACTCGACCGCGCTGCCAACACGTTCCAGCTGGGGATGCTGCCCCACCAGAGTGTGGTGGTATCGAGCGAGGGCTGCAGGATGGTTCGGGCATCCGGGGTGTCAACCAACTGCCGCAGAATCGACGGCCCCGGGAAGGAGCTGTATGAGATCCGGGATGTCTTCCTGCTCAATCGCCTTGGCAGCCACACCGTCATCGCCGAACCGGGCTGGACGCCGAAGACCCGAACCCGGTCGATCCCCGTGCCCAGCAGCGAAGTGTTCACATGGTACACGACGCCTGAAGCTCCCCAAGCAACTCCCCCACCGCAGCCTCCGGAACCTCCGGCGCCAACATCCGTCACACCGCCACCACCGGTGAAGGCCGCCACCGGCGCGGTGCGCAAATCAAGGCCGCGGCAAAGGGCTCCCGCCTGCTGACCCAGACGCGGGCGGAGGTGTGAACGGCGTTCGCCCTGCACACGCCGGGGACAAGGTGGACGCGATCATCAGTCTTCCGCGCCACCTTGTCTCTGCCATGTCCTCGCCCTCCGGCTCACGTCTGGTCATCTACGCTGCACTGGCAGGCAACCTCGCCATCGCCATTGCCAAGTTCATCGCCGCTGGCCTGTCCGGCAGCTCGGCCATGCTCAGCGAGGGCGTGCACTCGCTGGTCGATACCCTCAACGAAGTGTTGCTGTTGTACGGTCTGCGCCGCGCAGAAAAGGCCCCCGACACCCTGCACCCTTTCGGCTACGGCCGCGAGCTGTACTTCTGGAGCTTCATCGTCGCCCTGCTGGTATTTGCCGCCGGTGCCGGCGTCTCGGCCTACGAGGGCATCCAGCACATCCGCCAGCCGGAGCCGGCCACCAATCACGCCATCAGCTACGGCGTGCTGGGCATCTCCATCCTGTTCGAAGGCGCTTCATGGTGGGTGGCGCTGCGCGAGTTCCGCCGCAGCAAGGGCTCGCTGGGATACTTCGAGGCATTCCGCCGCAGCAAGGATCCGTCCACCTTCACCGTGCTGCTGGAAGACAGTGCCGCCCTGCTCGGCCTTGGCTTCGCACTGGTCGGGCTGCTGGCCGCACAACTGCTGGAGATGCCGGTGCTGGATGGGGTCGCCTCGCTGTGCATTGCCGGTGTGCTGGCGCTGACCGCGTTCCTGCTCGCGCGCGAGACCAAGGGCCTGCTGATCGGTGAGCCGGCCCACCCGGCGGTGGCGCAACGGATCATGGCCGTGGCCGTGACCGACCCGGATCTGCGCCGCGCCAACGGTGTGACCACCCTGCAGATGGGCCCGGAACAGGTGGTGGCGATGCTCAGTGCGGAATTCGAGGACGACCGCACCACGCCGCAGATCGAGGCCTGCATCACCCGCATCGAGTCTGCGGTGAAACAGGAGTTCCCGGAACTGGTGGCCTTGTTCATCAAACCGCAGACACCGGAGGTGTTTGCCGCGCGCCGGGCCGCGCTCGATCGTCCAGCCGCGGCGGACTGACACCACACTGGCGACAGCTTCACCGCGGACAGGCGATGATTCCAGCATGCCGAAGCAGACCGATCCAGATGCCACGTTCGCCGCGCTGCCCGTTGACGGAGCCCGTCTCCCGCGCGCCTTCTATCAGCGACCTTCAACGGTGGTCGCACCGGAGCTACTGAACAAGCTGCTGGTGTGCAACGATGGCCGCGTGGCACGCATTGTCGAGGTCGAGGCTTATGCCGGCAGCGAGGATCCGGCCGCACACTCCTGGCGCGGCATGACCGCGCGCAACGCCAGCATGTTCGGCGAAGCGGGCCATCTCTATGTCTACTTCACCTATGGCATGCACTGGGGCAGCAATGTCGTCTGCGGTGACATCGGCGAGGGTGTTGCGGTACTGCTGCGTGCCGCCGCGCCGGTTGCCGGGCAGGACCTGATGTACCCGCTGCGCCCTGCCGCCCGTCGCGACCATGACCTGGCCAGTGGCCCCGGCAAGCTGTCGCAGGCGTTTGGCCTGGACCGGCGCTTCGACGGCGCTGACCTGGTGACTGCCAGCCACGGCATCACCATACTGGACGACGGCATGCCGCCGCCGGACGACCCGGTGGTAGGGCCGCGCATCGGCATCACCCGTGCCGTGGATTTTCCCTGGCGCTGGCATGTGCGCGATCACCGTCACGTTTCGGTACGCGCGCCCCGCGCGGCAACGCCAAAGAGACCTGCATGAAACCCATCACTGAAGGATCATTGACACCAGCCTCACTGTTTCGCGCAACGGCATAACGTGCCGCGCCCTAGCGTGACCGCTGTGACCTGCCCTTCCCTGCCGGAGACGCAGTGCCTGCCATGGATGAAGCTTCCAGACTCCTCGAGATCGACCGCCTGGGTGTGCTCGATACGCCGCCAGAGCCCGTGTTCGATGCCATCGTTGCCGCCGCGCTCGCTGCCACGGGCATGCCCATCGGGCTGATATCCATCGTTGCCGCGCAACGGCAATGGTTCAAGTCCAGCATCGGGCTAGGCAACATTACCGAAACGCCCCGCTCGATTTCGTTCTGTTCGCATGCCATCGAACAGGACGAGCTGCTGGAGATTGCGGATGCGCGGCAGGACCCACGGTTCGCCAGCAGTCCGCTGGTCACCGCAGGGCACCGGGTACGCCACTACGCCGGGATAGCACTGACCACCGCCCATGGCGCGCGCATCGGCACACTGTGCCTGCTCGACACGCTGCCCGGCGTGCTGTCGCCGTCGCAACGGGAATTGATGGCCCATCTTGGCCGGGTCACCACGCAGGTGCTTGAACAACGCAGCGCACTGCTGCGGCAGATCGACCAGGCGCAGGCGCTGCATCGCGATCTGAAGCGCAGCGAGGACTTCCTGCAGCGCACCAACACCGCGGCCAAGGTCGGCGGCTGGGAACTGGACCTGGACACCCGCGAGGTACGCTGGACGCGCGAGACCAAGCAGATCCACGGCGTGCGCTCCAGCTACCAGCCCACATTCGAATCGGCCTTGTCGTTCTACCGCCAGGACAGCCGCAGCATCATCCAGACTGCCGTGCAGCGTTGCGTGGAGGATGGCACGCCCTGGGAGGTGCAGCTGCCGATGAGCACAGCCGATGGACGCAGCATCTGGACCCGCGTGGTGGGCAACCGGCAGCAGGTGGAGGGCCATCCGCGGCTGGTGGGCGCGATCCAGGACGTCACCGAAGAACGCGCGGCGCTGGACGCCCTGGAGGCGAGCGAGGTGCGCTATCGGCGTCTGTTCCACTACAGCCTGGGGCTGATCTGCACGCATACGCTGGATGGCACGCTGACCTCGGTGAACCCGGCGGCGCTGCAGTCCCTGGGCTACGAGGAACGCCAGATCATCGGCCGCAACCTGTGCGACTACATGCCGCCCGAGCGCCGCGAGGTATTCAATGCCTACCTAAAGCGCATCGAAGCCAACCACACCGACGCCGGTGTCATCGAACTCATCGCCGCCGATGGAACGCTCCGCTACTGGGCCTACAACAATGTGCTCGACAGCGAGGGACAGCCGCCCTTCGTGCTCGGCCACGCCCAGGATGTCACCGCGCTGCGCCTGCAGGAGCAGCGCCTGCGCGAACTATCGCTGAAGGATCCGCTCACCCAGTGCCACAACCGCCGCTACCTGCACCGGCTCGACGAGATGACCGCCGGAACGTGGGCGTGCCTGGTATTTGATCTGGATGATTTCAAACGGATCAATGACGCGCAGGGCCACCGCCGCGGCGACGCGATCCTGGTCGAGTTTTCCGCCTTCCTGAAGGCGCCGCTGAGTGCGGGAGAGACCGTGGTCCGCCTGGGCGGAGACGAGTTCCTGGTGGTGTTGACCGCATCGGCGTCCGAACGCCTTGCCCTGCTGGAGGGCTGGTACGCCGCCAACGCAGCGCAGTCGCCGACGGCGTTCTCGATGGGCGCGGCGGTCAGCGCGCCGGGTGAGTCCGTGGCTGACACCATCCATCATGCGGACAGCCAGCTTTATGACGCGCGTGCACGGGTGCGCACGCAGCGGCGCGACGACTAGCAACATCGCCCGCTGTCACCGCAAGGCAAGACTTCATCCGGTGAGGAATCGCGTCATCCGTTCCAGTTCGTCATCCAGCGCGTTGCGGAACAGAACGTCCTTCATGGGCGAGGCACTGGCGAAACCAATATCCGGCTGCAGAGCACCATCCTTGGCGGTGACATTGGCCCAGCCGACCACCTGCTCGCGCCACAACAGCGGCAGCGCGTAGTAGCCGAAGCGACGCTTGGCGGCCGGAGTGTAGGCCTCGAACCTGTAGGCCCAGCCCCATAACAATTCGAACCGTCGCCGATCCCAGGCCACGGGATCGAACGGTGCCAGCAGCCGCACCTGCTCATCGGCCTGGTAGCGCCGCGAACGGGGATTCTCCTCGGCCGGCCAGTACCACTGTGTTCCGTCGATGATGCCGCCAGCCAGTCGCTCGCGCGCCAGCCGCAGTGCCTGCTGGATCTCAACGGACAGATGTGGAGCGCCATAGCCCAGCAGCCGCGCCAGATAGGTGAGGCTGGCCGAAGGCAACGGCGCGTACTTGCGCACCACCAGGTCGATCAGTGCGGTGGCGCGCTGCAGGCGTGCGGCCTTGCCGCCCTCGGCGAGTGCATGTGACGCAACGGCGTAGATGCGGGTACCACTGTCACGACGGGCGATGCGCAACATGCCGCGGTAGTGCATGCCATCCAGCAGGTGGGTGCTGGCATTGCTGGTGCCGCCCCAGTAGTTGGTCACCCGGCCATGCGCGAACGCCTGGTCGACCTCGCGTGGATGCACCGCACCCCGCTCCTGCACGAACGCCAGCACCTCGGCCGCCTTGCGCCGCGTGCTGGCGTCCCACGGCCTGCGGGACACCCGCGGATGCATCAACGCCAGGTGTTCGCGCGGCAGGAAACCGTAGTTGACCAGGAAGTCTTCCTCGATCGGCAGCCGGCTGTAGCGGCGCTCAAGATCCCCGGCCTGATAGCCCTTCACCCGGTGCCGCAGGGTCAGGTCCTGGGCACGCGCGGGCGCACGGATGGGATCGGCCTGCACGAAGCCCAGGCGACGGATCGCGGTCAGCAGCGTGGTGGGCGTGAACAGGGTGCGGGCTACGGCGTAGCGACGCAGATCGTCGAGGGTGGGCGTGGCAGGCATGGGTCGATTGTAGGGCTGGAAAGTCGACCGCCCAAGGCGCGCCTACCCTACTCGGCCACGATGCGCGCGTCGTCACCCGTGCCGTCCACGATGACACGGCTGCCGACCTTCAGGCCTGCGACCTGTTCACGCAGCTGCGTGGTTGACAGCACACGGCCCTCGTCCAAGCGCACCTTCACCATGTAACGGGTAGTCGGGCCTTCGCCGGCGATCTTCTCGCCGATGGATCCCCCGATCCTGTCGCCATTGGTAGCAGCCACGTTGGTGACCACATAACCGGCTTCGGTCTGTCCGGCACTGCTCAGACCGACACCCGCCAGAACCCCCCCGATCTTGCCCAGCCGCTCACCGATGCTGCGACCGCGCTTGGTCCGTTCGGAGGTATCCTCGCCTCGATTCTCGATTGGCTGCATGTCCTCGACCACGCCATGCCGGGGTTTGGCCCAGGCAGTCGGCGCCAATACGGATGCGCCAAGCGCGAGGGCCAGCAGTGCGGCAACGCGGAACGGGGTGTGCTGTCTCATGTCAGTATCCTTGGACGCGGGAAGCGGTCGGGGTTGATCGGTTCGGACGACGTGCGTCCGGCCCGACGATATCGATGTCGCAGCGCGGCCCGCGGTGCTGCCAGCGGCGCACCACGCCATCGCGGTCGGCGATGTAGGTAATGTCGCAGCGGTGTTCCTCGGCGTGGTGGACGTCCTCGACGATGATCGGGGCGTACACCGCTCGCTGGCCGCTGGTACCGGTGGGCTCCATGTACAGGAACTCGCCACCGCCCACCTTCACCTGCTCGGTGTAGGCCGGCACGACAGTACGCCAGGTGTAACGCGTTTCCAGCGTTTCATCGTCTTCTTCGATCTGCACCCGGCCGCCATCCACGCGCAGCTGCATCAGCAGCTGCGACGCCTCACGCCCGACCCATCCATCGGCGCTGGCCCTGGCGGCAGCACCCAGCGCCTGCGCGCCTGCAGCACCGGCCGCAGCCAGCAGAGCGCCGGCAAGAACGGCCGGCATGAATCCTTTCATCTGCACTCGAACAGCTCCCGGCTGAGGACGTATCGCGCGCCTGCCTTCCCCAGCAGTACACGCCATCCAATAGTGTCGCGACTACCTCAGTCTAGGTCTCGAACACTCGCACAACCATCGGAAACCTGTACGAAATTGGGTAGGAAAATCCCTAGGGCACTCCCCCTCGAAATCCCCTCGCGCCCGCTCCCCCGTGCGTGCTGCGCAATCAATTGCCGTTGCTCAGCGCAGCCACTGTGCATAGGCGGCGAGGACCGCCAGGTGCCCCACGTAGTACAGATAGAACGCCCAGCGTGATCGCGGAACCGCCCAGGGCACCCTGGCCAACGCAACTACCAGCGGGACGGCCAGCAACGCCCATCCGTTGCCATTGACCCAGCACAGCCCGCCGAATCCGAACGCCAGCAGCCAGTACGCCCGGTGGCGGAACGCGATCCAGCCCAGCATCACGAATGCCACGCCCGCCCATTGGTAATCCACGAAGAACGGCAGCAGGCCTGCCGCCACCAGCAGCAGCAGCTGCTGGTTGTTGGTCAGCGCGTGCACCGCCACGGCGGCCAGCGCGAAGGTCAACAGGATGTTCAGCGGCAACCAGTGGCCGAAGGCGAGAATGTGCAAGGGTTGCGCAACCAGGCCCCAGGCGGACAGGCGCCGGATCGACTTGCCCAGATCGGCACCCGGCTGCGCCAGGTTGCAGGCCATCACCAGCGCGAACAGCGGGAAGGCGATGCGCCCAAACTCGCTGACCACCGGCACATAGCCACCGAAAACCACTTTGGCGACGTGGTCACCGGTCATCGACAGCAGCGCGAGCCACTTCATCGACTCACGGGCGCCGCTGCTGAGGGTGCCGCGCGCCGGTGAGGCTTGTACGGTGACGTCCTGCGCGCTCAAGTCATTCATCCTCTGCGTCCTGCAGGGTCTCTATCGCCAGGAATCGACGGTGTTGCCCCTTGAACGCAAAGAATACTTGAACCTGACGCGGATGACGCTGGCCGATGTGCCCCGTTATCCTTGCAGTCCCCGCTTGTGAGGCATCGCCATGCGCACGCTGTACCCGCCGATCACCCCGTACCGCGAACACACGCTTCCCGTCGACGCGCTGCACACCCTGCATATCGAAGAGTGCGGCACGCCTGAGGGCATTCCGGTGGTGTACCTGCATGGTGGCCCGGGCGCCGGCATCTCGCCCACCCATCGCCGCTTCTTCGACCCGAAGCGCTACCGCATCGTGCTGATCGATCAGCGCGGCAGCGGCCGCTCCACGCCGTTCGGCGAGCTGCGTGACAACACCACGCAGGATCTGGTGGCCGACATCGAGAAAGTGCGCGAACTCCTGGGCATCGAGCGCTGGCTGGTCTACGGCGGTTCCTGGGGCTCAACCCTGTCGCTGGCCTACGCACAGGCCCATCCCGACCGTGCCACCGGGCTGATCGTGCGCGGCGTTTTCCTCGGTCGCGAGGAAGAGAACCGCTGGTTCGCCGAGCTCAACGGCGGTGCCCGCTGGATCTTCCCGGAGCGTTGGGATCGCTACGAGGCGCATATCCCTGAGGACGAGCGCGGCAACATGCTCGAAGCCTACTGGAAGCGCCTGGACCACGCCGACGAAGCCGTCCGCATCGCAGCGGCGCAGGCCTGGCTGGGCTGGGAAGACAACGCCGCCACGCTGGTGCATGACGTCGACGCGGCCTCCGCTACCGATCCGCTTGATACCCTGGCCAAAGCGCGCATCGAGGCGCATTACTTCCGCCACAACACCTTCCTGGAACACGGCCAGCTGCTGCGCGATATCGATCGCATCCGCCACCTGCCCGGCGTCATCGTGCAGGGGCGCTACGACATCATCTGCCCACCTCGCAGTGCCTGGGACCTGGCCAAAGCCTGGCCGGAAGCCACCCTGGAGATGGTCATCGCCGGCCACAGCGCCAACGAAGCGGCCACTACCGATGCCCTGGTGCGGGCCACCGACGCTTTCGCCGACCGCAGCTGAACAAAAGGGGCCAACGGCCCCTTTTTCTATACCAAGGTATAGCCGGGCTAACCCACGGGCCTCTAGGCCTGCTGAATACGAGCGCGGACAATAGCGCCACTGGCCAGCGACTGGCCGCCCCACGCGGAGACGCAGATGGATCCCGACCCTGCCGGGCGCGACGCGCGCCCCTGCCTGCCCCCTTGTTCACTGCTGGCGACTGACGGCCGGTTCCTGTCCGTGTAAGCGATGGGAGCCCCGGGCAGCGCCTGCCCGGAGGAATCCCATGTCCTACAAGATTCTCTACATCACTGTCCGCCGCCTGATCGGTGAGCGCGATGTTTCCGCCCTGCGCAGCCTGCTGCTGCAGCACGGCCCTGTCCTGTTCGCCCGTTCGCTGGCCCTCGGCTCGCCACGGGTGGTGGCCGACGCACTGTCGCTGCTGCCGATCAGCGAGCGCATCAACGTGCTGCGCCACTTGCCCTACCCGCTGCGCGATGCGATGAAGCCGCTGTGCATCGGCGGCAGCCAGCGGCTGCGCATGCAGCCCTGGTCGCCATCGGTGCTGGCCATGCGCCACGCCTGACTACCCGCCCCTTCCGCTCCACGTGCCGGCTCCGCCCGGCGCCGTTCCAAGAGGACCTTCCCATGAGCCTGCTCAACGCCTGGTTCAACGCCTTCCTGCGCAGCCGTCGCGCGGGCAACCTGTTCGGTCGTCGTGCGATGCCCGAAGCCGGTTACGGCCGTGGCAGCACGCAGGCCGCACCGGCCACGCTCACTGCCGGACTGCTCGCGCTTGCACAGGGCAGCGAAGCCGATGCACTGGCTACCCTGCAGTCGCACGTCGACGGTCTCAGCCCGCACGAAGCCGAAGAGCGCCTGCTGCGCTTCGGCCCGAACGAGGTCGACCACGAGAAGCCGCTGCCGTGGTGGCGCCATCTGTGGCAGTGCTATCGCAATCCGTTCAACCTGCTGCTGACGGTGCTGGCGGCCGTGTCCTGGCTGACCGAAGATGCCAAGGCGACGGTAGTGATCGGTGCGATGGTGGTGCTGTCCACCTTGATCCGCTTCGTGCAGGAGGGTCGCTCCAACCGCGCTGCCGAACGGCTGAAGGCCCTGGTGGGCAACACCGCACGCGTCCTGCGCCGCGCTGCAGGCACCGAAGCGGCAGAAGTGGCCGACCAGTACTTCGGCGCACAACTGCACAGCCGGCGGCCGGCACGGCTGCTGGATCTGCCGATCCGCGACCTGGTGCCGGGTGACCATATCGTGCTGTCGGCCGGCGACATGATCCCGGCCGATTGCCGCGTGCTTGCGGCCAAGGACCTGTTCGTCGCACAGGCCGCGATGACTGGCGAATCACTGCCGGTGGAGAAGTTCGTGCAGGCGGGCAACGCCGAGGCTGGCCTGATGGAACAGGCCAACCTGTTGTTCATGGGCACCAATGTGGTGTCCGGCACGGCAACAGCGCTGGTGCTGGCGACCGGCAACACCAGCTACTTCGGCACCCTCGCCCAGCGCAGCAGTGCCAGCGATCGTGCGCCGACAGCGTTCCAGGCTGGCGTCAACAGTGTCAGTTGGCTGCTGATCCGCTTTGCATTGGTGATGGTGCCGTTCGTGCTGCTGGTCAATGGCTGGACCAAGGGCGACTGGACCGAAGCGTTCCTGTTCGCGCTGTCGGTAGCGGTCGGCCTGACCCCGGAAATGCTGCCGATGATCGTCACCTCCACCCTGGCCAAGGGCGCGGTGCTGCTGTCGCGGCGCAAGGTGATCGTCAAGCGCCTGGACGCGATCCAGAACTTCGGTGCGATGGAAGTGCTGTGCACCGACAAGACCGGCACCCTCACCCAGGACAAGATCGCGCTGGAGCGGCACACCGATGTGTTCGGGCAGGATTCGGAGGATGTGCTGACCTTCGCCTACCTCAACAGCCACTTCCAGACCGGCCTGATCAACCTGCTCGATCGTGCGGTGCTGGAGCATGTGGAGCTGCAGAGCTCGCTGCGCCTGTCACAGGACTACCGCAAGGTCGATGAGATCCCGTTCGACTTCGAGCGCCGCCGCATGTCGGTGGTGGTATCCGAGCGCGAGGACCATCACGAATTGATCTGCAAAGGTGCGGTGGAGGAAATGCTGGCGGTGTGCAGCACCGTGCGCGAGAACGGCCAGGACATGCCGCTGGATGAGCAGCGCCTGGCCCGCGTGCGGCAGACCACCGAGGAGCTGAACGAACAGGGCCTGCGTGTGGTGGCCGTGGCGATGAAGGAAACCGCGGCCAGCCAGAGCGTGTACTCGCAGGCCGATGAGCGCGATCTGACCCTGGTGGGCTACGTGGCCTTCCTCGATCCGCCGAAGGAATCGGCCGCGCAGGCGCTGCAGGCGCTGGCCGCGCACGGCGTGGAAGTAAAGGTATTCACCGGCGACAACGAACTGGTCACCGCCCGGGTCTGTGCCCAGGTCGGCCTGGACGCCGATACGATCGTGACCGGCCCGCAGATCGAGCGCATGGACGATGCGGCCGTGGCACGTGCACTGCAGGAACACCGCGTGTTCGCCCGCCTCACGCCGCTGCACAAGGAACGACTGGTGCGCGAGCTGCGTGCACAGGGCAAGGTGGTCGGCTTCCTCGGTGATGGCATCAACGATGCTCCGGCACTGCGCGCCGCCGATATCGGCATCAGCGTGGACAGCGCGGTGGACATCGCCAAGGAGGCCGCCGACATCATCCTGCTGGAAAAGAACCTGATGGTGCTGGAGGAAGGCGTCATCCAGGGGCGGCGCACCTTCAGCAACATGCTGAAGTACATCCGCATGACCGCCAGCTCCAATTTCGGCAACGTGTTCTCGGTGCTGGTGGCCTCGGCGTTCCTGCCGTTCCTGCCGATGCTGCCGTTGCAGCTGCTGGTGCAGAACCTGCTGTATGACATCTCGCAGATCGCCATTCCGTTCGACAATGTGGATGAGGAGCTGGTGCGCAAGCCGCTGAAGTGGAACCCGGCGGACATCGGCCGCTTCATGGTGTTCTTCGGGCCGATCAGCTCGATCTTCGACCTCAGCTGCTTCGCCTTGATGTGGTACGTGTTCGATGCACGCACGCCGGCCGACCAGGGCCTGTTCCAGTCCGGCTGGTTCGTGGTCGGCCTGCTGACCCAGACCCTGATCGTGCACATGATCCGCACGCCCAAGGTGCCGTTCCTGCAGAGCATCGCCGCGCCGCCGCTGCTGCTGATGACCGGAGCGATCATGGCGATCGGCGTGATCCTGCCGATGAGCCCGCTGGCCGGCTACTTCAAGCTGCAGGCATTGCCGGCCGGCTACTGGCCGTTCCTGGTGGCGATCCTGTTCGGCTATGCGGTGCTGACCACCGCGCTGAAGAAGCTCTACATCCGCCGTTACGGCTGGCAGTAAGCGCATCGGCGCAGGGAGAACCGTCATGGACTTCAACCCCCACCTGCCCGCGTTCAACGCGGGCGCCACCCTCAGCTCGCTGATCAGCCTGTCCGTCGCCTTCGTGCTGGGCGCGCTGATCGGCCTGGAGCGGCAGTTCCGCCAGCGCACCGCCGGCCTGCGCACCAACACGCTGGTGGCGGTGGGCGCCGCCGTGTTCGTCGACCTGGCCGTGCGTTTCCACGACCTGTACGGCGGGCCGCCGTCACCGCTGCACGTGGTGGCCTATGTGATCTCCGGCGTCGGCTTCCTCGGTGCTGGCGCGATCATGAAGGATGGCGCACAGGTATCGGGCCTGAACACCGCCGCCACCTTGTGGGGCTCGGCGGCGGTCGGCGCCTGTGCCGGCATCAAGCTGCTGCCCGAGGCGATGCTGGCTGCGGTGTTCGTGCTGGCCGCCAACACCCTGCTGCGGCCGGTGGTGAATCGCATCCAGCGGCAGCCGTTGCCGGAAGCGTTCAGCGAGGCGACCTACGCGATCAACGTGGTGTGCCAGCGTGAGCAGCAGGCCGAGGTGCTGGACCGGCTTCTGCTGTTGCTGGAACAGGCGCAGTACCCGGTACGCGCGGTCGACCAGCGCCCGTTCGGCGAGCGCGATGTCGAGATCGAAGCGGTGCTGTACGCCACCACGGTCGATGGCGGCGAACTGGATGCCGTGCTGGCGACGTTGGCGGCCACGCCGGGCGTGCTGCAGGGATTCTGGAACGCCAGCCTGGAGGAATAGTGCCGGCCGCTGATGGATGCATTCCGCCGGGCATGGCCCGGCGCTACCGTGCACCGCCGTGGTAGGTGCCGACCTTGGTCGGCACAATCCGTCAGGCGCCTTGACCGCGGCCAACCCATGCCGGCCAAGGTCGGCATCTACCGAACAGCGCTTTGCTATCCTTTCCACCCACGCCAGGGAGCCATCCCGATGCCATCGCTGTCGCCCCGCCGCCCCCTGGTCGTGCTGGCCCTGATCATCGTGATGGCGGCCATCTTCCTGGTCGATACGGTTACCGACTACGCCGTTGCCGCCGCCTGCTTCTACGCAGCCGTCATCCTGGCGGCGTCACGGCGCCTGCCCGCACGCGGCCTCATCCTGCTTGCCGCGGTCTGCATCGCGTTGACCGGCCTCAGTTTCTTCCTGACCCGCTTCGGCACCTACCGCATCGGCCTGGTCAATTCAGCAATCGGCATGCTGGTGATCGGCATCACCACCTATCTGGCATTGAAGATGGAAGCCGCCAAGGCCGCAGTGCAGGACGCACAGGCACGCCTGCTGCGGGTTGCCCGCGCCTCCACCGTCGGCGAGCTGACCACCTCCATCGCGCATGAAGTGAATCAGCCGTTGGCTGCCATCGCCAGCAGCGCCGAAGCCAGCCAGCGCTGGTTGGCCCAGGATCCACCCAACCTGGACAAAGCACGCCAGACCATCGCCCGCATCGTCGCCGACGCCCATCGCGCCAGTGACGTGATCGCCCGCATCCGCGGCCTGACCCAAGGGGCCGCACCAGAGCGCCAGGCCTTCGATCTCAATCAGGCCGTGGAGGAAATGCTGGCGCTGTCACACAGCGAACTGGAGCAGCATGGTGTGACGGTCGCGCTGGTGCTGGGCAGTGACCTGCCCCCCGCCCATGCCGATCGCGTGCAGGTGCAGCAGGTGATCGGCAACCTCATCCTCAACGCCGTCGACGCGATGGCCGGTACGCCCACGGGCGAGCGCAGGCTGTCGCTGCTGACCACGCACGATGGGCACGGCCACGTCAGCCTGAGCGTGCGAGATCGTGGTATCGGCCTGCCCGTGGAGCAGCCTGATCGGGTGTTCGATGCATTCTGGACCACCAAGTCGAACGGTCTCGGCCTGGGCCTCAGCCTGAGCCGCTCGATGATCGAGGCCAACGGCGGCCATATCCGCACCGAGCGCCCCGCTGGTGGTGGCGCCTGTTTCATCTTCGAGCTGCCCACGCACATGGAAGCTACCCATGCGTAAACCCACGACACTCCCTGTGGAACCGTCACCGATCGTCTACGTGATCGACGACGATGCCTCGGTGCGTGCTGCGCTGGAAGACCTGCTGGCCTCGATGGGCCTGCAGGTACGGGCCTTCGCCTCGACCGGCGAATTCCTTGCCCATGCGATGGAGGACGCCCCGGCCTGCCTGGTGCTGGACGTGCGCATGCCTGGCCAGAGCGGACTGGACTTCCATCGCACCATGGCCAGCCACGGCCTGCACCTGCCGGTGGTGTTCATCACCGGGCACGGCGACATCGCCATGGGCGTGAATGCGATCAAGGAAGGCGCCATCGAATTCCTGACCAAGCCCTTCCGTGACCAGGAACTGCTGGATGCCATCCACAAGGGCATCGAGATCAATCGCCTGCAACGCCACGAGGGCGACCTGCTGGGTGCCTTGCAGCAGCGCTGGGACACCTTGAACACCGGCGAGCGCGAGGTGGTCGCTGGCGTGGTACGGGGTCGGCTCAACAAGCAGATCGCCGCTGATCTTGGCGTCAGCGAAATCACGGTGAAGGTGCGTCGCGCGCAGTTGATGCGCAAGATGGGCGCGCGCACCCTGGTGGATCTGGTGCGCATGTATGACCGGCTGCAGGGCAGCACGCCATGACCGCATATGTAGCCCTACTGCGCGCAGTGAATGTGGGCGGCACCGGCAAGCTGCCGATGGCCGAACTGGTGGGCATGTGCCAGCGCGCAGGATTCCGCGATGTCCGCACCTATATCGCCAGCGGCAATGCCGTGTTCAGCAGCCCGCTCAACGAAGCGGGTGTGCGCGACAGTTTGGCGCAATGCCTGCATGCCTATGCAGGCAAGCCGGTAGGCGTGCTGGTGCGTACCGCTGCCGAGATGGCCGCAGTGATCGTCCGCAACCCCTTCAAGGGCGCTGCCGGCAACCGTGTCGTCGCGCTGTTCGTTGATGAAGCGCTGCCCAAGGACCCGCTGCAGGGCGTCACCGGTATCGGCGAAGAACAGCTTGCCCTCGGCAAGCGCGAGCTGTTCATCCACTACGGCGATGGCATGGCCGTTTCGCGCCTGCGCGTCCCCTTCGCAGCACAAGGAACCGGCCGCAACATCAACACCGTGGCCCGACTGGCGGCGATGGCAGCGGAGCTGGACTGAGGTCGGGCCTGCCGGGCAGCCCCCCCTAACTGCGCGTCGCTGCAATGCTTCGCTTCAACCGTGTATTGGCCAGCCCCACCGCCAGCAGCACGATGCTGGTCAGCCACCCTGCGGCCAGCAGGTGCATCCATGGCAGCACGAAACCGAGCACGACCAGCGCCGCCGCCCCCGCGAGGTGCGAGCGCGGTACGCGGCCGTAGACCGCCCGCTTGTACAGTGCACTGCCCAGTAGGTAGATCAACGGTCCCGCCGCCAGCATCGCGGCATACGGCAGGGTCACTGCCGCCTCCGGTTCGTCCATCACCAGATCATTGCCGACGGCGGTGGCGATGATGCCGGCGATCAGCAGTGCGTGCACGTAGTGGAAATAGGCGCCGATGCGACCCGGGTCATCGGAACGGCTGATGGTGTCGGTGGCGTCCCGGCTGGAGATGCCGAAGTACAGCCACCACATCGCGATCGTACCGGCAAAGGTCGCCAGCACCGCCGAAACCACCGCTCCACTCCAGTGCTCCACCTCACTCAGCACGCCGCCGGTTGCCAGCAGCGTCTCACCCAGTGCGACGATCACGAAAAGCTGGCAGCGCTCGGCCAGGTGCCCGCCTTCGATGGTCCACTCGCGGGTACGCGAGCGGCCGAGGCCGGGAAACGCAAAGCCGAACATCGGCGAGATGTATTCGCAGGCGACGGCCAGCGCCCACAGTGCCAGCCGCGCATTGCCCTCGACCGCTGCACCGGCCAGCCAGAAACAGGCCGAAACGCTGACCCAGGCCAGCATGCGCTTGAAATTGGCGGCCAGCGGGTGCGCGCGCCCTACTTCCAGCAGGACGAATAGCGTCCGGCCCACCTGCATCGTGGCGTAGGCACCGGCGAATATCCATGCGCGTCCGGTAAAGGCTTCGGGGATGGACGAAGACATCAGCAACGCCAGCAGCATCGTGACGAACAGCAGGCCGCGGATGCGCGGCGCCTCCGGGTCGAACCAGTTGCTGACCCAGCACGCGTACTGCCAGCCAAGCCAGACCGCAAACCACAGCACCAGCGTCTGCAGCACACCCAGCAGGCCGAGGTGGTGCAGCAGGTGGTGGCTGAGCTGGGTAACCGCGAACACATAGACCAGGTCGAAGAACAGTTCTTCGTAGGTCACCCGCGCATGATGGCCATCGCGACGACGCAGGGCAGGAAGACGGGGTGTTGCCGGCATCACGGATCCTTCGTTCAGCGGCCCAGCCGCCAGAAAATGACACCGGCTACCAGCGCCGGAACGGCAAACACCAGCAGCAGGATCGGCAGCTCCTCGCGCACCGTATAGCCCGCCCGGCTGACCCCCACCCACAGATTGGCCACCGACACCAGCAGCCAGGTGCCGATGAAGGCCAACAGCGCCGTTGGCAGCTGTGAGCTGCCTGTGCTCCAGAGCCTGCCGAACAGGACGAAGACGCCCAGCAACAGCAACCCGCCGACGATCACCAGAAGCACGTGCATGGTCACTCTCCCCGATGGCTGCCCTGCAGCCTATCTGCGGCCGAGTGTGCGCTGCAGAGGGTGATCGTGGATTCACTTTCCGGCGGCCACGAACAATCCCGCTGTGGCATACCCGATGGCAAATGCGAACCATTCCCATTACTATCGTGGCACCGCGCAGGGCTGGCCTTGCGTGGCCCCACCCCTTCCCGCCTGCGCCGCTTTCCCGGATGTCCACGCCACCGCACTCCCCACCACCCGCGCTGCCACTGGTGTCCTCGCTGGTGCGCCACTACGAGGATCTGGTGGATTACCTGCGCCGTCGCTTCGCCTCTCCCGGGCTGGCCCGCGAGGTGGTGCATGATGTCTGCATCCGCCTGCTGGAGCGCCCCGCCCCGGCAGATGTGCGGCAGCCAATGGCGCTGCTGCGGCGGATGGCGCATGACGCCGCGGTTGATCGTTGCCGCGCCGAAGACCTGCGCCGCCAGTGGGTGGAACCCCGTGCCGAACTGCCCGATACCGCCTGCGAAGGCGCCGGTCCTGCCAGGCAGGCCGCCGCCACGCAGGAACTGGCACGGCTGGTCGACGTCATCCGTGCGATGCCCTGTCGACGCCGCCAGGTGTTCATCCTGCACAAGATCCATGACGTTCCGCAGGCGGCGGTTGCGCGGCGCATGGGCATCGGCCTGAAGGCCGTCGAGCGGCATCTGCGCTTGGCGATGGTCGATTGCCGGCAGACGCTGGATGTGCGGGCGTTGACGTGACAGCACCACGCCGCCCGCGCACCCCACGCCCGGACAAGACCGGCGCGCCTTCGCCTGATCGTGTGCTGGATCAACATCGGGACACCCTCAAGGCACTGTTTCCGGTGCCCGACCCGGTGCAGCTGTATCGGCCTCAGCGCAGCCGGCAGATCGGCGGCGCCGTGCTCGGCCTGCTGTTGGTGACTGGACTGGGCGGGCTTTACGCATTCGATCCCGGCTGGCAAAAGGATGAATACCAGACAGCCATCGGCGAGCGTCGCAGCGTGCTGCTGGCCGATGGCAGCCGCATCGAACTGGATGCAGACAGCCATCTGCAGGTGCGCAGCCATCTGCGTTCGCGCCGCACGGTGCTGGTCTCCGGACGCGCCCGCTTCGACGTGGCGCCGTCGCGCTGGCGTCGGTTCCAGGTCGATGCCGGACCGGTGCAGGTGCGCAACTACGGCACCGTGTTCGATGTGGATCGACGCGGTGACCGCAGTGAAGTCCGCCTGTGGCGCGGCAAGGTCGGCGTGCGCGTGGCTGGCCGCGATGGCGAGCAGCGCCTCCACCCTGGCCAGCAACTGCTGGCAGGGACAGGCCCGGTCCAGCAACCGCAGCCAATCGCAGCCGGCAGCGGAGAATGGACCGAGGGCCGGCTGCAGTTCGCGCAGACCCCGCTGGGCGAAGTGATACGCAGCCTGCAGCGCTATCACCGCGGCGCGATCGTACTGGACGAACCCGGTCTGGCCACGCTGCAGGTTTCGGGCGTGTTTGATGGCGACCATGCCGCCACCGGGCTGGCGCTGCTGCCGGAGATCCTGCCGGTCGCCGTCCACCCCCGCGACGATGGCAGCGTCCACATCTCCGCGCACCACTGAATTCTGCACCGAGGGTGGGTTGTGGCCCTGCTCATCCGGCTGCTGCTTGAACCCCTCTGAAGGACCCCGCATGACCCGCACTGCCCTGCCCGCCGCCCTGCGCCGCCTGACGCCTGCCCTGCTGGCCGTCAGCCTGTGCGCCGCCCTTCCGGTGGCGGCGCAGTCCACCCCCACGACGGTGGACGTCCATCTTCCGGCAGCCCCGCTGCAGCAGTCACTCAATGCGGTAGCCAGGCAGAGCGGCATCCAGCTGCTGTTCGCTGCAGACAGCGTTGCCGGCCGCCAGGCACCAGCGCTGGACGGCCGCCATGCCCCGCGCGATGCGCTGCAAAGGCTGATTGCCGGCCAAGGCCTGGACGTCGAGGAACGCTCGCCGGGTGTGTTCGTGATCCGCAGTGCGGTCGCAACCGCGAAGCCGGCGGCAAAAGCGGACAGCCCGCGCACGGCAGCAACGCTGGCAGCCGCGACCTCACTCGGCAGAGTGACCGTGTCGGCGTCGACTGCGCGCATGCCGCAGGGCGAGACCGCCATGCCCAACACCATCACCGTGCTCACCCGTGAGGACATCCAGCAACAGCTGGCACTGGGCTCGGATGTGTCGCGCGTGCTGTCCTCGCAGATCCCGGCCTTCGCCCCGGCGCGCGAGAAGATGTCCAACTATGGCGAAAGCATGCGCGGGCGCGGCATCCTGTACATGGTCGACGGCGTGCCACAGTCCACGCCGCTGCGCGACGGTTCGCGTGATTCACATACCATCGATCCGGCGATGATCGAACGCATCGAAGTGATCCACGGTGCCAACGCGCTGCAGGGTATCGGCGGCACCGGCGGCATCGTCAACATCATCACCCGCAGCGCGCCGAGCGAACCGGGTGCTTTCCTGCTGGACAGCAACCTCTCGCTTACCGCTGCCTCGCCGGGCCGCCGCGACGATGATGGCCAGCGTGCTTCGGCACTGGTGGGTATCCGCGGCGAACAGTTCGACCTCGTTGCCGGCCTGGCACATGAGCGGCAGGGCCTGTACTACGACGGCGACGGCCGTGCGATCGGCACCAATGCGCAGGGCGAACTGATGGATTCGACCTCGACCAACATCTTCGCCAAGCTTGGCTGGAACATCGCCGAAGGCCAGCGCCTGCAGTTGATGGCCAATCGCTACGAACTGCGTGGCTTGGACAATTACCTGCCCGTGGATGGCAACTTCCGTACCGGTCGCCCGGCCACGTCGGTGCCCGGCGATACGCCGCTCGATCCGCCGATGAACCGCTCAAGCTCGCTGACCCTGGACTACAGCAACGCCGATCTGTTCGGCGGACAGTTCCTGGCGCAGGCCTTTGCGGTCGATTTCGAAGGCCGTTACGGCGCCAGCCAGTGGGACCCGTGGGGCAATACGGGTGCCAACGCTGCCTGGGACCAGACCCAGAATGAATCGGACAAGCGCGGCTTCAAGCTGACCCAGAGCTGGCGCCGCATCGGCGACACCTCGCTGGACGTCACCCTGGGCCTGGATGGCCTGCGTGACCGCACCCACCAGGTATTGTTGGCCAGCGGCCTGAACTGGGTGCCGCTGACCACCTACCAGAGCCTGTCGCCGCTGTTGCAGCTGCAGTGGTGGCCCACCGACCACGTCATGCTGTCCGCTGGCCTGCGTTACGAAAAGGGCGAACTGGAAGTGGGCGACTACACCACCCTGCCCCGCTACGGCGCACGCAAGGTGGCCGGTGGCAAACCGACGATGAGCGAGACGCTGCCCAATTTCGGCGCGGTCTGGTACATCAACGATCGCCTCAACGCCTACGCGTCGTACTCGGAGGGCTACACCGTGGCCGACGTTGGCCGCGTGCTGCGCGCGATCAACCGCGATGGCCAGCGCGTGGACAACCTGGTGGACCTGTCGCCGGTGGTGTCGGACAACCGCGAGATCGGACTGGAATATGACGATGGTCGCTTCAGCGGCGATATCGCGTACTACACGTCCGAATCCAAGCTGGGTTCGGTACTGGTCTATGACGCCGGCATTGATGCCTACAACGTGCAGCGCCAGGCTACGCGGGTGGAAGGCTTCGAGACCAACCTGCGCCTGCGCCTGGGTGACAGCCGCCTCGGCCTGGGCTACGCCCGCGCCAATGGCCGCTACGACGCCAATCTGGATGGTCAACTGGAAAGCGACCTGGCGGGCGTCAACATCGCCCCGAACCGGCTGACCGCGTTCTGGGAACAGAGCTGGACCTCGCAGCTCAGCACCCGCCTGCAGGCCAGCCATGCCTTCGATCGCGACTTCGACCTGCGCGGCGTGCCGGTGGCCAGTTTCAAGGGCTACACCACGTTCGATCTGGTCGCCCGCTATGCGCTGGACAAGAGCAGTTTCACCCTGGGCGTGCAGAACCTCGCCAACAAGCAGTACATCACCTACTACTCGCAGACCACGCCATCCAACCCGAGCTATTTTGCCGGCCGCGGACGTGTGCTGACGCTGGGGTGGCAGTACCGCTACTGAGAGATGGCGCCCTTATGGGTGCCATGAAATCTATGCGTGACGCGACGAAGGAGGCCCATGCTAGTTTCTGGGCCTCCTTCATCGGTGTCCTCCCATGCGCCTGCAGACCCTCGCCATCACGCTCGCTGCCCTGCTTCCCGCTGCGGCTTCTGCCGCCGAACCGACGCTGCCGCAGCTGCGTGCCTACACCGTGGATGCATCCTGGCTGCAGCCCATGGCGCCTCTGCAGATTGCCGACCACACCTGGCAGATCGGCACCGAAGACCTGACCGCGCTGCTGGTGCAGACGCCGCAGGGCGCGGTGCTGCTCGATGGCGGCATGCCGCAGATGGCCGACCACCTGCTGCGCAACATGAAAGCGCGCGGTGTTGCGCCGCAGGATCTGCGCCTGATCCTGCTCAGCCATGCCCATGCCGACCACGCCGGCCCGGTTGCTGCGCTCAAGCGCGGCACCGGTGCGCAGATCGTGGCCAATGCAGAATCGGCGGTGCTGCTGGCGCGCGGGGGCAGCAACGACCTGCACTTCGGCGACGGCATCACCTATCCGCCGGCAACCGCGGACAGGATCATCATGGACGGCGAGGTGGTCTCGCTCGGTGGCATCGACTTCACCGCGCACTTCGTGCCCGGCCACACCCCGGGCAGCACCGCCTGGACCTGGACCGATACCCGTGAAGGAAAACCGGTGCGCATCGTCTACGCCGACAGCCTGAGCGCACCGGGTTACCAGTTGAGAGACAACCCTCGCTATCCGCGCCTGATCGAGGACTACAAGCGCAGTTTCGCGACGGTGCGGGCGCTGCCCTGCGACGAATTGCTGACCCCGCATCCTGGTGCCAGCAACTGGAACTACAGCGCTGGTGCCAAGGCCGGTGCCAAGGCCCTGACCTGCAAGGCCTATGCGGATGAGGCCGAGAAGAAGTTCGACGCGCAGCTGGCCAAGGAAGCGGCCGGGGCCCGATGATTCTGTAGAGCCGAGCCGATGCTCGGCTTGCCGGCCGAAAGCAGCCGAGCGTGGGCTCGGCTCTACACAGACCGCGTGGAAGGGTGCCGGTCAGACCGACCGGCACCGCCACTGACTGTCAGCCTCCCTGCCCGTGCTGCGCGAAGGGCTCGGTGCTGCCGTCGGTGCGCACCAGCTCGACGGTATACGGCTGCACATAGCCATCAGGCATTTCCATGCCCGGAGATCCGGCCGGCATGCCCGGCAGCACCAGGCCACGCGCCGTCGGCCGTTCCTTCAGCAGGCGCTTGATGTCGCTGGCCGGAATATGGCCTTCCACCACGTAGCCACCGATTTCGGCGGTATGACAGGACGCCTTGCCGGCCGGTACGCCGAGGCGCTGCTTGACCGGATGCATGTCATCGGTGTCGCGTATCTCAACCGGGAAGCCTGCGGCTTTCAGGTGGTCGGCCCACACGCCACAGCAACCACAACTGGCCGTCTTGTGCACGATGGCCAGCGGTAGTTCCGGATCGATCGTCGCCTCGGCCGTCACCGCGACTGCCGAGGTGGTTGCGGTTGCGGGCGAGGACACGACCTCTTCGGAGGCGCGCGCGCAGGCGGTGCCAAGCAGAACGGTGGTAAGCAGCAGGCTCAGGGAAAGAGTGCGGTTCATATGTCAGGTTGTCCTTTGCAATCGCAGGCGCAAGCGCCTGCCACCCACACGACGGATTCGCGTGGGCCAGGTAGATGAAGGGGTACTGCAGGGCGGCAGGCACGCAATGCCTGCGTGCGATCAGGCGATCGGCGGACGGATCAGGTGCGGCAGCGCAGGCGCGGGATGACCCATATGCAGCGCATTACCGGGCACTGCACGCAGCGGCCATGCGGCAAGGCTTCGCGCCGACGGCAGCATGGCCACACTGGCTGGCACGCATTCGCAACCCTCGCTGCTGCACGCGCCTGCGTCCCGTTCATCGCAGCAGGCGGGCGCGGCAGAGATTGCAGTGTTGGTGCTCTCGTGGGGCGCACCGCAATGACCATCGCCGGCCTGACCGTTGATGCCGCCCGAGGCAAGCGCCAGCGCCGGTGCATTCAGCACCAGGGTCAGGAGCAGCATCAGTCGCAGCAGCAGGCCGGATATATCCACGGGCTGATGATAGCCGACGCACGACGCGCCCGTCGCCGCTGCCTGGTGTCATCATGGATGACGTTCATTGGAGCTTTTCCATGCCTGCCCGCTGCGCCTGTGCTGCCCTCCTGCTGTCTGCGTTGCTGAGCCTTCCGGCCATGGCAGGCGAACGCCAATGGACCGTGCTGTCCAGCGGCGATGGTGACGACACCCATGAGCGCTGGCAGGTGAGCGCGACGCGGTTGCATACGCTGCCCGCCTTCGACCCGGCGCGCGCCGAGCCGCCACTGTCGGTGCATCAAGCGACGGCGGCAGCGCTGGCCCACGCGCGCCAGCGTTATCCCAGCGATGACTTCGTGGTCTCCGAGGTCAGCCTGCAGCGCTTCACCGCCGGCGCGGCAGCGCATACCGAAGATGCAGCGCGCGGCTGGGTGTACCTGGTCAGCCTCGACTACAACGCCAAGGGCTGGACCCAGATGGTGCCGGTGTTGCTGGATGGCAGCATCGTGCTTAGCAACAGCGAGGAACCGTAGGGACGGGGCTCTACGCTGGCACCTCGACCTGCGCGCGCATCCGTACCGGAATGGATTTCGCCGCTGGCGTACCGCTGATCCGATCGTAGTAGTCCAGCGGCAGCAGCGGGTTCAGCTCTGGGTAGTAGCCCGCCAACGCGCCGCGCGGCATCGGGTAGTCAAGCACGGTCAGGCCGTCGATGCGCCGCGTCACGCCATCGTCGCTGATCGTTTCCAGGCTCACCAGGGCTTCCTTGCCGAGCCCGCGTGCCAGACGGTCCTCGATGTTCATGAACACCACCATGCGGTCGTTGTACACGCCCCGGTAGCGGTCGTTGTAGCTGTAGATGGTGGTGTTGTACTGGTCGTGCGAACGCACCGTGGCCAACCGCAGCATCTCCGGGTCATCGACCACCGTGTTCACTTCCAGGCCCGGCATGACGAGGATGTTGGCCTTGCCGTTCGGCGTCGGCCACACGCGCCGGCGCGGTGGAATATCCAGGTGGAAGCCGTGCAGTGCCTGGATGCGCTCGTTGAAGCCTGCGTAGATGTCTGGGTAGACGGCGGCGATCAGGTCGCGGATCGGGCCGTAATCATGCATGTACGCGGCCCAGTCCACCTTGCTGTCCGGCAACGCCGCCATCGCCATGCGGCAGACGATCTCCACCTCCGGCAGCACATTGTCGCTGGCCGGCTCCAGCACGCCGCGCGACGCCGTCACGTTGGACATCGCATCTTCGATGGTGACGAACTGCTCCCCCAGTGGCGTGCGGATCCACTCCGAGCGCGCCACCACCGGAAGAATCAGCGCGTCGCGGCCATGCACAAGATGACCTCGATTGAGCTTGGTGGCGATGCCCACGGTCAGTTCCAGCTTGCGCATGGCTTCGTAGGCGCGCTCGGTATCTGGCACGGCATGGATGAAGTTGCCGCCCATGCCGATGAACACCTTGGCGCTGCCATCCAGCATCGCCGCGATCGACTCGACCACGTGGTGACCATGTTCGCGCGGCGGATCAAAACCGAATACCTGCTGCACGCGATCCAGGTAGCGTGCCGTGGGCTTTTCATCGATGCCGACCGTGCGGTCGCCCTGCACGTTGGAATGCCCGCGGATCGGGCCGATGCCCGCGCCCGGCTTGCCGAAGTTGCCGCGCAGCAACAACAGGTTGGCCACCTGCTGCAGCAGCCGCGAACCCTGCTGGTGCTGGGTCAGGCCCATTCCATAGCAGATGACCGTCGCGCGCGAACGGATGTAGATCTCCGCGCAGCGCCGTATCTGCTCCTGCGCGATGCCCGATACCCGCACGATCTCATCCCAGTCCTGCGCCAGAACATCCTCGCGCAGGGCCTCCAGGCCAACGGTGTGCTCGGCCAGGAAGGCATGATCCAGCACCTGCTCGCCCTGCGCTTCACGCTCGAACATCACCTTCATCATGCCCTTGATCAGCGCCAGGTCGCCGCCGATTCGGACATGCACGAACTCGCTGGTGATCTCGGTGGACCCGAACGTGGCCATCTGCACCACGTCCTGCGGTTCGGTGAAGCGGATCAGGGCGCGCTCCGGCATCGGGTTGACCGCCACGATCGGCACGCCGCGTTTGCGCGCTTCCACCAGGTTGCTCATCATCCGCGGCGAGTTGGTGCCGGTGTTCTGGCCCATCACGAAGATCGCCTCGGCGTGTTCGAAGTCGTCCAGCACGATGGTGCCCTTGCCCACGCCTATCACCGGCGGCAGGCCCCGGCTGGTCGGCTCGTGGCACATGTTCGAACAGTCCGGGAAGTTGTTGGTGCCGAACTCGCGCACGAAGATCGAATACAGGAACGCCGCCTCGTTGGGCGTGCGGCCGGAGGTGTAGAACTCGGCCTGGTCGGGGTGGTCCAAAGCCTGCAGATGGCGGCCGATCAGTGCGAACGCCTCGTCCCATTCGCAGGGAACATAGTGGTCGGTGGCAGCGTCGTAGCGCATCGGCTCGGTCAGCCGGCCCTGTAGTTCCAGCCAATAGTCGGTCTGCGCCATCAGCTCGGTGACGGTGTGCTGGGCAAACAGCTCGCGGGTCACCCGGTGCTGGGTCGCTTCCCAGGCCAGGGCCTTGGCGCCGTTCTCGCAGAATTCCAGCTTCTTGCGGTGGTCGGCATCGGGGAACGCGCAGCTGGGGCACTTGAAGCCGCCCGGCTGGTTCATCGCCAGCAGTGCCTTGGATCCCTTGCCGATCACGCTCTGCTGCAGCAGCACCTTGGCGGTCGCACCGGCGGCCCCCCAGCCGCCTGCCGGTTGGTTGTAGGGCTTGTAACGCGGCGGCTTCTGTTCGGACATGGTCGGGAACCTGCGTTGGTGGAGTGCCTGCCTGCAGTGCCGGGCCTGCGCCCAGCTGGCGTCGCCAGTCAAGCACGCCGGCAACCGCGGCGCCATAGCCCGGCTGTGGTAACGCAGGCTGCCATGGCAACGGTTACCGCCGCGTCTTCACTGGATGGCTGCGCTATTCTGCGGGCGTAGCCTGCCCTTCTGCTTTGCCCAGGATGTGCCGCATGCCCGGATCGACGCCGCCTTCCCCTCCGCCCGCCGGCACGGCACTGCGCACGTTGCAACGCTGGCGCAGCACAGGGCAGGAGCAACAGGTGGACGTGATCGCCGAAGAAGTGCCGGTGGTGATGCGCTACAACGGTGCCGCCTTCGCGGTGATGATGGCCACGCCGTGCGACCTGCAGGATTTCGCCCTGGGTTTCTCGCTCAGCGAAGGATTGATCGAGCGCCCCGATCAGCTGCTGTCCGCCGAGGTGCAGCCACAACTGGAAGGCATCGAGCTGAAGATGACCGTGTCCGCCAACGCCCCTGGCGCAGCGCTGGACCCCGACAATGGCCGCCTGCTGCCTGGTCGTGGCGGTTGCGGATTGTGTGGTGCGCGTCAGCTGGAAGATGTGCTGCGTCCGCTGCCCCCGGTAAAAGACCGCCGCACGTATCAGACGGCTGCACTGCAGCGGGCGCTGGCCGGGTTGGCACCGCACCAGCCGATGAATGCTGCCAGTGGTTCGACCCATGCAGCGGCCTGGGCAGACGCCAGTGGCCGCATCGGCTGGGTGCGCGAAGACGTCGGTCGTCACAACGCGCTGGACAAGCTGATCGGTGCGCTGCACCACAACGAACACAGCATTGATGGAGGTCTGCTGGTGGTGTCCAGCCGTGCCAGCTATGAAATGGTCAGCAAGGCAGCTCGCGCCGGTGCCAGCGTACTGGCGGCCGTCTCGGCGCCCACCGCGCTGGCCATCGATCTGGCCCGCAGTGCCGGTCTGTGCCTGGTGGGCTTCGCCCGCGAAGGGGGCTTCAACGTGTACACCCACCCGGACCGGTTGCAGGGGGATGGCCTGCACGGCCATCCGCCCGCCTGACGGCGCGTCCTCAGCGCAGCGCCACCTTCGGGAAGTCCACCGGCACGTCAAAGGCCACGTTGACGTAGTTGGTGAACAGATTGAGCGCTACGTGGGCCAGGATCTCGACGATCTGCTCGTCATCGAAACCAGCCGCGCGCAGCGCCTGCACGTCGCCGTCGCCGATCTGCGCACGCTGCTCGACCACCTTCAGCGCGAACTCCAGGGCGGCGGCGGTGGCCGGATCGCTGGACTGGCCGATCTCTGCAGCGGCCATCTGTTCGCCACTGGCGCCGGCCTTGCGCCCCAGCGCCGTGTGCGCGGCCAGGCAGTATTCGCACGCGTTGCGGTTGGCGATGGCCACGGCGATCTGTTCACCCAGCAGCGGCGACAGACGGCCGCCACCCAGCGCGCCAAATGCGCCCCACATGCTCTGCAGTGCAGCGGGCGAGTTGGCCACGGCACGGAACATCGCCGGTGTCGCGCCGAAGGCGGCGTGGACCTGGCCCAGCAGGGCCTGACGGTCGGGCGTGGTCGAGGTCGGGTCGATCAGGGGAATGCGGGACATGGGAGTACTCCTTGCGATAGCGCCCGGGATTGGACGATGCGCTCATCCTAGGTAGACTCGCCGGACGAATAGAGCATTTATCTCCAGATATGTTGTCCATTCATCCATGATCGCCACACTCCCCCCATTTCCACCGTCCGACGATATGCCCGACCGGCTGTCGACCCTGCTCGAACGGTTCCGGGTACAGGCAGCGCTGTTCCATTCCGGCCCGCTGTGCGGACGGCACGTGTTCGAACCGCAGCCGGGGCGCGCCTTCCTGCACATCCTGCGCAAGGGCGAGATGCAGGTACAACACCCGGACGCGGACTGCATCACGCGCCAGCTGAAGGTCACCGCCCCCAGCCTGCTGCTGTACCCGCGGCCACTGCGGCATGTGTTCCTCAACGCGCCTCTCGACGGCCCTGATTTCACCTGCGCCATGCTCGATTTCGACGGCGGTGCACGCAATCCGGTCGTCCAGTCGCTGCCGCCGGTGATGGTGGTGCCGCTGTCAGCCATCGGTGAACTGGACGGCACCCTGCACCTGCTGTTCACGGAAGCCGACCGCCAGCGCTGCGGCTCGCGCCTGCTGACCAACCGGCTGTTCGAGGTTGCCCTGATCCAGGTACTGCGTTGGGTGATCGATCACCCCGATGCTGCAGGGGTAAGCCACGGGTTGATGCGTGGGCTGTCCGATGCGCGCCTGGCACGCACGCTGGTGGCCCTGCACCAGTCGCCGCAGCAGGCCTGGACCCTGCCGAAGATGGCGTCCATCGCCGGGCTGTCGCGCAGCGCGTTCGCGGCGGTGTTCAAGGACGTGATGCAGACCACGCCAGCCAGCTACCTGCTGGATTGGCGCTTGAGCCTGGCCTGCACGCAGCTGCGCGCGGGAGCAGCGGCCAACCAGGTTGCGACCGACGTCGGCTTTGCTGATACCGCCTCGCTGTCCAAGGCGTTCCGCAAACGCCTGGGGCTCTCGCCCCGCGCGTGGCTGGCGGCGCTGTAGCCCGCGGCTAGTCCTTCGGGGACTGCTCGGGAGACAGCAGCCCGCCGATCCGCTCGGTCAACTGTGCGCGCACCTTCTCGTCCAGCTGGCCTTCGTACATGGCCTCGTAGATCCACAGGCCGTCGGCGGCCAACCGCGCCACGAAATTGTCCAGCGCCGCAGGGTCGTTGCTGCCGGCGGCCGGTGGCGAAGGTGCCCAGCGCTGCACTACCGGTGCCCACGGCCGGTCGCTGGGGAACTCGGGGTCCACCGAGTCCAGCATGAACATCAGCTCGGCGCGGGTGGCGCTCTGTGCCGAAACGCGCACGAAGGTCTGGTAGCGCTCCAGCGCAGTAGCCTCGCCAGCCGACTTGCCCAGCAGCGCCTCCATCGATGCTTCCCAGCTCTGCACCAGGTGCTCGTCGATGCCGCGCAGCAACGCCTCGCGCGACGGGAAGTGGTACAGCAGGCCGCCACGGGTCAACTGCGCCTCGGCCGCCACCGATTCAAAGGTGACCGCACGCACGCCGTCGCGGTTGATCACGCTGACGGCGGCGTCGAGGATGCGCTCGCGCTTGCTGGTTCTCATTGCCGCTATTTTACGCGATCGGCAGCGCCGTCGCGGCCACCGGCACGTCCACGCAGCAGGCGCGCGATGATCACCGCGCCGGCCGCCAGCACAGCGCTGATCACCAGCAGCACGATCTGGTAACCGCGATCGTAGGCCGCGGTTGCAAGGGCGAACCACTCCCCCTGCCCCGTGTCACGCGCCACGTGCAATGCCTGGGTGAACCCCTCGCGCGCGGCGGCCGGAATGTCCGCCGATTCCGGCAGGAACGCGCCGTACATCGCAGCACTCAGGCTGCCCAGCAGCGCGACCGCCAGCAGGCCACCGAACTCGTAGGACACCTCTTCGACCGATGAGGCCATGCCCGCACGATGCGGCGGTACGTTGTTGAGGATGGCGGTGGACGCCACCGAGATCGCAGCACCCATGCCGAAGCCGGTGATCGCCATGCCGGCCACCACCCAGCCCAGGCCGTGCGGGAAGCCCAGCGCCACCACGCCCACACCTGCCGCGCCAGCCGCAAGGCCGCCACATATCAACGGACGCAGGCCGACCCGATGCAGCACGCTGCCGCCCAGCAACGCGCTGGGCAGGCTGCCCAGCGCCGCCACCGATACCAACAGGCCCGCCTGCAACGGGCTGAGGCCGGCCACCAGCTGGAAACGCTGGGTGGTGAGCAGCTGCAGCCCGGCCATAGCAAACAGGGTGAACACTGCCGAGAGGGTGCCGGCAAGGAAGGCCGGGTTACGGAAGATGGCGAAATCCAGCAGCGGATAGGGCAACTGCTGCTGACGGCGGCTGAAGGCGAAGCCGGCGATGAGCGCCAGCAGCAGCGAGACAGCGCCTACCCCGTACGAGGGCGGCGTGGCGATCAGCGACTTGATCGCCAATACCAGGCCCGACAGCGCGGCCAGCGCCAGCAACGAGGACAGCAGGTCCCACGGCCGCGTGCTGTCGCGCTGCCCTTCCGGCGCCAGTACCAGGGTCGCGATGAAGGCGACCACCACCACCGGCACGTTGATCAGGAACACCGAGCCCCACCAGAAGTGCTGCAGCAGCCAGCCACCGATGATCGGCCCCAGTGCCGCACCGACGATGGCCACCGAGCCCCAGATCGCAATGGCGATGTTGCGCTCGCGCTCTTCATGGAAGCTGAGCCCGATCAATGCCAGCGTGGCCGGCATCATCGCCGCCGCACCCACGGCGAGGAAGGCACGCGCTGCAATCAGCTGCGCGGCGGACGCAGAGAACGCGGCCGCCAACGAGGCGATGCCGAACACCACCAGGCCGATCAGGAACATCCGCCGGTGGCCGATGCGGTCACCCAGGGTGCCAGCACCCAGCAGCAGGCCGGCCATCACCAGCGGATAGGCGTTGATGATCCACAGCGCCTGCCCGGCACTGGCCGAGAGCTCCTCGGTCAGGGTCGGCAGCGCCGTATACAGCACCGAGTTGTCCAACGTGACCAGCAGCAGGCCGGCGGCGACGGTGAACAGCAGCGACCAGCGACGGGCGCGCGACAGGGACGGAGCGCCGTCCAAGGGCTGGGAGAGAGCCATGGGAACCTGGAGGGGAAGGGGGTATGCTCATAACTATACAGGACGTACTGTATAGTTATGGATCTCCCAGCGAACGCCATTCAGCTTCCGGGAGGCGCACTGCCCGCTGCCGCAAGGCCGGGGCCTACCTGCACTCCGCGGGCAATGCAGCGACCGCCTGCACTATCGGGTCCTGCATGGCTTGTCCCACCGCGGCATCCAACTCGCCACGCAGATGGCCGTGCTGCCGCTGCATCGCGTCTTCGCACAGCGCACGCACCCGCGCACGGGCGTTGCTGCGCAGCGTGCTGCAACGCCAATCTCCCCCTCCCAGCGGCAGCACCGAATAGACCACGCTGTTGCAGGCGTTGCCGGCGCGTTCTGGCAGCGGGCGCCCGCCGAAGTCACGCGGCGCACTGCTGCGCTGCGGGTCGAAGTAGCTGTCCGGGAAGGTGCGTGCGTATTGTTCGATATCCACCTCGATACTGCTGCCATCGCCTGCCGGCAGGCGCAGTGGCTGGCCGCAGCCGGTGGCGTCGGCGCGGCGCTGGATGTACTGGTAGATCGGTCGGTCCAGGCTCGCATCCTGCGTGGTCACGGTGCTCACCGCCGCCAGCACCGGCAGCGACGCACGGTTGGCCATGCGTGCCAGCACTCCTGCCTGCGCCGGTTCGCAGCGGTCGCGCAGCGTCGCCACCAGCAGGAACAGCAGGTCATCACGAAAGGCCTTGTCGGCAGCCATGTGATGTTCGATGCGTGCCTGCGCTTCCGCCGCCGGTGCGGGAAATGCCACTGCCGGTGGCGAGGGCGCATGCGTTGCGTTCCACAGCAGCGCCACGCCGGTCCCTGCCAGCAGCAGCACCACCATCAGCAGGGCGACGGTGCGTGCGCGGAGCCTCGTCATCGGGTGATCGTCATCGGGTGATCGCGGAAAGCGTCGCCGCGGCTGCGTCATACGACGCGCTGGCGATATCCGCCTCGAAGTGCTTCACCTGCAGGTGCCCTGACAGCCGGTAGGGGTCCCACAACGCGCCCATCGTGATCGGGGTGGCCAGGGTCACATGGATGATCTGGTTCGGCGGTGGCGGCGGTACGTGGATGCACGCGCCATAGAACGGCACGAACAGCAGTTCGTCCACCTGCCCCGCGTCGTTCATCGCCAGCGGCACCACATAGCCATCCAGGTCCAGCGCCCGTCCATCAACGCCATCGACCACCGCCGAGGAGCCGAACTGCTGCGCGCGCAGAGGGCTGGAATGATCGATGGCCTGCCCGGGCAGCGAGCCCGAACCGGTGTCGTCGATCAATCCGCCCACCCCATCCATGCCGTTGCCACGCGACAGCCCGATCTGCGGCGGTGGACGCTGGAAGCTGTCCTCCCCGGGCATCAGCGCGTCCCAGCGGTCGATCACTGCAGACGGCGCCGCCGGTGAAGCGGCAGCGCTGCTGGCCTCTGGTCGCGGGGCCTCCACGGCGGGCCGGCCACAGCTGGTCAGCAGTACACCCGCAAGCACACCGGCAAGCACCTTCGCGCTACGGTTCATAAGCCCTCAATTCGGCGTCGGCCATGCTGTAGGCCGAGCCGGCAAGATCATCGTCCACCCGCTCGGCACGCAGCACGCCGGCCAGGAAGAACGGCGAGTACATGTCGGGCATGGCGATCGGCCGCGGCAGCACCACGTGCACGATCTGGTTCGGTGGCGGCGGTGGCACGTGGATGCACGCGCCGTAGTACGGCACGAACAGGAATTCGAGCAGTCGACCATCTGCCGCATTGGCCAAGGGCACGACATAGCCCGGCAACCGCACCGCGCGATCCAGTACCGCGTCCACGGTACGGAAGGTACCGAACTGGGCCATGCGCCGGTTGCCGCTGTGCTGCACCTCCGGCCCCTCGCCGCGCTCCAGTGCTGCCAGTTCATCGCCCGGCAGCATCTGCAACCAGTCCAGCTCCTGTTCGCTTTCGGTGCGGGCACTGTCTTGCACCGGCGACGGCGGCAGTGCCTGCACACCGGTATCGGTCGGCCGCGTGCAGGCGACCAGCAGCATGGCCGCAGCCAGCAGCAACCCGCGGACGCCCGTGCTCATGACGCAGGCGCCAGGCCATCGGCCAGGGTGCGCCGGTAGGCCAGCAGCGCAGGCAGCAGGCCTGCGACCGCGCTGATCAGCAGCACACCACCCACCCAGGCCAGTTCGCGCGCGTCCGGCCAGACGTGGGTGATCGACAGACCGAAATTGGCCAGCGCCCAGCTGCGCCCCACCACGCTGGCGCAGGTCAGCACCGCCAGCGCCAGCGCACAGGCCATCGTTGCGGTGGCCACGGCTTCAACCACCAGCAGGCAGGCGACGTAGGCCGGACGCGCACCGGTAGCGCGCAGCACCGCCATCTCACGGCGGCGCTCCTGCAGCGTCGATACCAGCAGCGCCATCAGCGAAACCATGCCCAGCAGCACCACCATCGCACTGATCAACTGCAGCGCGCGCTCGGCGGTACCCAGCGACTGCCACAGCTGCTGCAGGGTCACGCCGGGCAGGATCGCCTGCAACGCTTCGTCTGGATACTCGTTGATGCTGCGCTGCACGCCGAACGTGGCAATGCGCGAGTTCAGGCCCAGCATGAAGGCGGTGATGCTGGTCGGGGTCAGGTCGAGCTGGCGTGCCTGTTCGGCGCTGACATGCTGGCTGCGAAGCTGCACGCCGGAACGCCAGTCGACATGGATCGCCTCGATCGCCGGCAGTGACACCAGCACGGAAGAATCCACCGGCGTGCCGGTCCGCTGCAGGATGCCGACCACACGGAACGGCTTGTCGGCATGCGTGGCCAGCGTTACCGCACCAGTGCCATGGGCCAGCACGATGTCAGCGCCCACGCCGATGTGCGCCGCCTGTGCCACTTCAGCACCAACCACCGCGTCATACAGGTCGTCGAACGGCTTGCCCTGTGCGAATGCCAGCGGATGCCCTGCGCCATGCCGGTAGTGTTCGAAGTAGCCGGCAGTGGTGCCGATCACCCGATAGCCACGCCAGGAATCGCCCAATGACAGCGGCACTGCCCACTTCACCTGCGGCAGCGCGGACAGTTCCTGGTAGGACTGCCAGGACACGTTGTTGGTCGGGTCGCCGATATGGAACACCGAGTACAGCAGCAGGTTCACCGGCCCCGAGCGCGCGCCGACGATCAGATCCGTGCCCGAGACGGTGCTGGCAAAGCCCTCGTGGGCCTGCGTGCGGATGCGTTCCACGCCCAGCAGCAGGACCACGCTCAGGGTGATGACCAGCACGGTCAGGCTCACGCTCAAGGCGCGGCTGCGCAGGCTGGCCCAGGCCAACTCAAACATGTGCGCCCCCTGCCCGGTTCAGATCGCCCAGCGACAGCACCTGGTCGAACAACGGCTGCAGGCGGTCATCGTGGCTGACCACCAGCGCGGTGGTACCGGCGGCGCGGCACTGCGCGGACATCAGCTGCAGGAAGGCCGTGGCCGCGTCGGGGTCCAGCGCCGAAGTCGGTTCGTCGGCCAGCAGTACCGCTGGGCGGCCGATCAAGGCACGGGCAGCGGCAACGCGCTGCTGCTGGCCAACGCTGAGCGTGCCCGCCGCACGCGGCATCAGTGCCGGGTCCAGCTGCAGCGCGCGCAGCAGGCGCGCGATCTCGGCATCCAGCCCGCCTTCGATACGCGCATTGCGCAACGGCGAGAAGCGCACGCCAAGGGCGATGTTGTTGCGCACGCTCAGGAAAGGCAGCAGGTTGAACTGCTGGAAGATCACGCCCAGCTGGTCGGCGCGGAAACGATCGCGCGCGGCGGCACCGAGCGTGTTCACCGCGTGGCCGGCGACACGGATACTGCCGCGGCCCGGCAGCAGGATGCCTGCCAGCAGGCCCAGCAGCGTGCTCTTGCCCGAGCCGCTGGTGCCGCGCAGCAGCACGCTGCTGCCCGCGCTCACCTGCAGCTGTGCGATATCCAGCACTGCTCGGTCTGCGTAGCCGAACTGCACGCACTGCAGGTCGATGATGGTCGCTTCGTTCATGGCGCCAGCGGCACCCGCAGGCTGTCGGCAGTCACCACGCTGCGGCCTTGCCCGGTCGACGTTGCGGTATTGACGATCACCTCATGCAGGCCCGGAAACAGCGTCGGCAGCGGCAATGCCAGCCCACGCAATGCCGCCGGGTTGGCGCAGTGGTAGCGCAGTGCTGCGGTGAATCCGGCGTGCGTGTGCTGGCCGGGCTGCGTTGCCACCGCCACTGGCGCAAAGCCCTCCGCAGTCGCCTCGGCATGGTCCAGCCGGCACTGCGCAGCGCTCGGCAAGGTGACCCAGCTGCCGCTCTGCAGGATCGACCGCGCCCGCGCCAATGCGGCCTGTTCGCGGCTGTCGGCAGGTGGTCGTTCGAAATCGAGGATGCCGATGCCCGGCGCACGCAGTGCCAGCTCCAGCGTTCCCTGGTCCACGGCCAGATCGACATCGGCCTGGCCATGGACATGTGCATCGTGATGGCGCACGTCGTGGGCCTTCGCAGAATGGGCAGCAAGCAGCAGTAGAAGGGCGGCAGAACGTTTCATGGGGGAGCTCCGTATTGTTACTATGTAACATTATGGACCACATCCCAACCTCGCCCGCAAGGGCCCGCACCCAGCCGCCAGCTTCGGCACGCTGGCATCCCCGCTTCGATCTGGCAGGCGCCTGGCTGTCGCTGGCCTGTGCCGCGCATTGCGTGGCCCTGCCCTTGCTGCTGGCCTTCACGCCTGCAGCGATGATGGCGCTGCGCTCGTTCCAGCACCCTGGCCACGCGGCGATGACCGCGCTGCTGGTGATGTCGCGCTGGGAATGGCTGTTCGCGCTGCTGGCCTCGACGATCGCCCTGCTCAGCACGGCCGCCGGCCAGCGCCGCCATCAGCGGGCACTGCCGCTGTGCGTGGCCCTTGCAGGCGCGATCCTGCTGCTGTCCGCCTCGCTGTACCTGCCGTTGAAGGAATCGCTGCTCTGGCATGGCGCTGCCACCGCCTGCGGAGGGGTGATGCTGGCCGTCGCACATCTGCGCAACCGGCGGGCCCTGCGGTCCGCCGGCTGATGACCCTTCAGAACCGGTAGCCGACCTCGGCGCCAACAATGCGCGGGCTGTCCACCGGCCCGTAGTAGTTGCCATCGCGGCCGAAGGCCAGGTTGTCGAAGATCAGGCCGTTGATGCGGCGCTTGTCGGTCAGGTTCTGCACGAACACGCGCGTGCTCCACGGGCCCCGCTCGTAACCCAGCTGCACGCCCAGCACCGCCACGGCCGGCTGGAACGCGCGGTTGCGCTCGTCCAGCGCGCTGGAACCGGTGAACTGCGATTCCACCCGGGCATAGATGCCGGAATCGAACTGATACCGCGCCGCCAGGTAGCCGGTGTAGTGCGGCGTCAGCTTGACCCGCTTGCCGTGCAGGTTCTCCTGCGGGCTGACCCACAGCTTGGTGTACGTAGCATCGACATAGCCGACATTGGCCATCACCGTGAACCCCGGCGCGACTTCAAATACGCCTTCCAGTTCCGCACCGCGCGACCGTATCGAGGCATCCGAGCCCACGTAGTCGGAAGAGATGGGCCGGCCGTTGGCATCGGTGGCCACTTGGATTTCCTGCCAGTTGTCCGAGCTGATATGGAACAGGGCGCCGCCGATATGGCCACGGCCACCTGCCAGATTCATCTTGAAGCCTACTTCATGGCTCCACATGCGTTCGGATTCGTAGCGCAGCACCTTGTCGTTGACCACATCGCTCTGCGCGGCGGCCAGGTTGAAGCCACCGGGGATATAGCCCTTGGCCGAGGCCGCATAGAACGACAGATCATCGCTGGCGTCATAGCGCAACGAGACGCGCGGCAACGTGGCTGAGAACGTATGCGCCAGGGCAGCGTCGCGGTAGCGCACCAGCCCCCCCGCACCCAGGTCGAGGAATCCGGCGCGCTGCTCAGTGGAACGGCGGGCCTGCTCGTGGCGAATGCCGAGGCTGGCGGTCAGCTTCGGCAATGCCGGCAGCGTGTAGCTGGCGGTCGCGAAAACACTGTAGTCCTCACCTTTGGAGGTCTGCCGCGGCGCCAGGTTGTAACTGTCCAGCCCGCGCAGCGCCGGGCCGACGAAGGTGCCCTGGATCGAATCCTTGTCGATGCGGTAGGTCGATACACCGGCCATCCAGGTCAGCGCCTGGTCGCTGGGCGAGCTGAAGCGCGCCTCGGCATTCCATGCATTCTTCTTGTCGTATATGTAACCGGCCAGCGCGGAGCTGGCGGTCATGTCGAAGTCATAGCCAGCCGAGGTGGTTTCCTCGCTGCGGTACGAGGCGGCGACATCCAGGGTGCCGGACTGCAGTTGCCACTGCGCGCTCAGGCCGGCAACGGTCTCGTCCTTTTCGGTGCGCTTGGGCGCATCGTTGATGTAGGTGAAGTCACCCGCGTGACGGCCACCATTGAGGCGGTCGCCATAGGTGCGGTTGTACAAGCCAGTATCCAGCGGCAAGTACTCGTACTCGAACATGCCCGGCGCGCGCGTGCGCAGGTGATAGGCCAAGGCGTTGACGGTCACGTAATCGCTGGGCCGCCAGCGCAGCTTGCCCTGCAGGTAGCCCTCTTTCACTTCGCCGCGCGCACCGTACGGGGTCAGGTTCTTCAGGTGGGCATCCTCTTCGGAGCCCATGAACGCCACCGAGCCCGACAGCGTGCCGTCCTTGCTCAGCGGGCCCGCCAGGAAGCCATCTACCGCCGTACCGTTGCCGTTGCCGAACCAGGTGCTGCGCACGTTCACCTCACCCTCACGGGTATCGGCCGGGCCGCGCGTGCGCACCAGCACCAGCCCCGATTCGCTGTTGGCGCCGTACAGGGTTCCCTGCGGACCCCGCAGCACCTCGACCGATTCCACCTGGTTGAGTACCGCGTTGCTCAGCTCGCGGAACGGAATGCCATCGATGTAGACCGACGCGCGGTTGACCAGGAAAGGATTGGATTCGATGCCGCGGATGGAAATGAACATGTTGCTCAGCTGGCCCATCACGTTGAACTTCACGTTGGGGGCCAGTTTGTCCAGGTCACGGAACTCGGTGACACCGGCTTCTTTCAGCGCCTGCCGGTCAAGCACGGTCACCGACAGGTCACTCTTCAGGTAGGGCGTATCGCGCTTGGAGCCGGTGACCACCACGCCATCAAGGGTGGTGGCATCGGCGGACTGCGCGTGGGCGGGAAGAACAGGAACGAGCAACGACGCTGCGACGAGGGCAACGGAGGAAACGGGGGCTTTCAAGGGCAACCTCATGAGGAACGGAAACGCGCCTGGCGGGCCGGCTGACGCAAACTGTTATCCTGTAACATTCGACGCTCGCCGCCACTCCATTGCAGTCAGCGCTGCTCCATTCCTGGACCCGCCATGCCCGCCCTCGCCGACCAGTTGCACCGGGAAGCCGCCCAGCCCATGGCCGGAACCGTGACCAGCGAGGATGGCTCGGTCGTTCTGCTGCACCATGGCTTCCAGGCCAGCGAAGGCCCCATGGGGCACCCGCACCAGCTGCGGCTGGGCCTGCTGCTGGCCGGTGGCGGCAACCTGTACCAACGCACCAGCGCCGGGCTTCTGCAGGCGGCGTGGAATCCAGGCCAGTTCAACGTGGTACTGCCCGGCGATCATGGGCACTACGCCAGCCCAGCGGTGGAGCTGCTGGGAATGGCCGTCGATACCGCGCAGTGGCGTGATGCGCCTGGCGGCTTCCCGGACATTCCTTCCCTTTCCCTGCGACTGCATCGCGACCCGGTCATCGCCTCCGTACTGCACGCGCTATGGTCCAGCGCACAGGCTGACGCCTGCGTGCCCGGCTTCCTGCAGCACGGTGCAGAAGTGGTGGTGCGGCGATTGGCCCAGCTTGCCGGCCAACCACACGCCCGGCCGCCGATGGCCGCATCGCTGTCATCGCGGCAACTGCGCCAGCTGCAGGACTTCATCGATGAACACCGTTCCCAGCCGCTGGATGTCGCAGCACTGGCCGGCGTACTCGGCATGGAACCGACCACCTTCAGCCGCGCGCTGCGCGCCGCCACCGGCATGCCGCCGTATGCCTACCTGACCCAGCGCCGCATGCAGTGGGCGCAGTGCGCATTGTCCGCAGGGCAGAGCGTCACCGATGTTGCGCTTGCCTGCGGCTACGCCAATCCCAGCAAGTTCGCCGCGGCCTTCCGACGTGTGGCCGGTTGCACGCCCAGCGCGTGGGCCGCGCAAGGCACCACCCACCAAGGCCCTATCCGTCGAACGGGTGTTGGCCCTGCGACTGCGTCACGTGGTCGACGAAACAGGTGATGCGCGCGGCCAGCGCGGTGTCCAGGGCGCCGGAAGGGCATGAGCAGACCTGACGGTTCGGTAATGTCCGGGTCAGGGTGATGACAGGCAGCGCCCCGCAGGCTGTCGTTCACTTTCTTCCCTCGGTGAACCTCGATGTCGCACTCCCTGTTCCGCCCTGCTTCGCTGGCCGTGCTGATGTTCGGCCTGGCCGCAGCACCGTGGGCGCTGGCCCATCCCAGCCTGGTGCGCTCCTCCCCGGCCGCGGGTGCCACCGTGGCTCCCGCCAACCAGATCGAACTGCAGTTCAGCGAACGGGTGCTGCCGCGTGCCACCCGCATCGAACTGCGCATGGCCCATGGCCGCCTGCAGATGGCCATACCCACGGCCTCGCAGCAGGTCTCCGCCGACGGACACACGCTCCGTGCCGGCTTCGAGGCGCCCCTGTCCGCCGGCGAATACCATCTGCAGTGGCGAGCAGTCGGCCAGGACAGCCACCCGATCACTGGCGATTACCGCTTCACTGTGAAATAAGAGCAGTGGTGGACGAGCTCTCTCCCTACGGCCTGCGGCTGGCCCTGTACCTGTTGTCGATGCTGCTGTTCGGGAGGCTGCTGTTCGTGCGCCCGGCGCTGCCGCGCGGCATCTTTCTTCTATTGACCGCCGGTGCCCTCGCCCTGGTGGTGGTTGATGCGCTGGCGCGCGTGTCCAGCGTGCTGGGTCTGCCAGCGGCCGACATCGACCGTGCCACCGCGATCTGGTTCGCCACTGGCACGCCGGTGGGCATCGCCACGACGCTGCGCGCGTTGGCGTTGCTGCTGGCTTTCGTCCTGCTGCTGCCGACCGCAACGGTGCGGGGCGCGCGTCGGCGGGCACTGCTGGTACTTGCCGCAGCGGCCTTGGGCAGCCTGGCCTGGAATGGCCACGCCGTCGCGGGCGACGGGCTCGCTGGCGATCTGCGGCTCGGCGCCGGCATCGTGCACCTGCTGGCGGCGGGCGCGTGGGTGGGAGCGATCGCCGCGTTCCTGCAGTTGGCGCTACGTCGCCAGGGGCCGGGCCTGCGTCATCGCACGCACCAGCTGTGGAAGGCCGCGCACCGCTTCGCCCTGCCAGGCACCGCCATCGTCGCATTGCTGGCGATGACCGGTACCTACAGCTACGTCGACCTGGGTGGCTCGCTGCATACCCTGACCGGCACCGCCCACGGGCGCTGGCTGCTGTTCAAGCTGGGCCTGGTTGCCGCGATGCTGCTGCTCGCGGCCCTGCACCGGTGGCGTCTGGTACCTGCACTGGCCGTGGCGATCCACGCAGGCTGGCAACCCCGCCCCCTGCGCTCGCTGCGCCGCAGCCTGGCCTGCGAGGCCACATTGGCGCTGCTGGTACTGGCCTGCGTGGCCGTGCTCGGCACCCTGGACCCGTTGGCATGAACAGCGCTCTGCTAGCCTGCGCCTGCATCTCTCCTGGTGAATCATGAAGCTGCTGATCGTTGAAGATGAGCCGAAAACCGGCAGCTACCTGCGTCAAGGCCTCGTTGAAGCCGGCTACGTGGTGGATCTGGCCTGCGACGGCCTGGATGGACTGCATCTGGCCCAGAGCGGTGAGTACCACCTGGTCATCCTCGACGTGATGCTGCCCAGGCTGGACGGCTGGAACGTGCTTTCGCGGTTGCGTGCCGGCGGCAACCAGGTGCCGGTACTGTTCCTGTCCGCGCGCAGCAGCATCGCCGATCGGGTCCAGGGGCTGGAGCTGGGGGCCGATGACTACCTGGCCAAGCCGTTCGCCTTCGCCGAGCTGCTGGCCCGTGTGCGTACCCTGCTGCGGCGTGGCCAGGCAACGCCACTGGCCGAACGGATCGTGGTCGCCGACCTGGTGGTCGACACCCTGCGCCGGCGGGTGGAACGCAACGGCCAGCGCATCACGCTCAGCCCGAAGGAATACACCCTGCTGGAGCTGCTTGCACGTCGTCGTGGCGAAGTGCTGCCACGTTCGTTGATCGCCTCGCAGGTCTGGGACATGAATTTCGACAGTGATACCAACGTCATCGACGTGGCGATCCGCCGCCTGCGCGCGAAGATCGACGACGACTTCGTCGACAAGCTGATCGTGACGGTGCGCGGCATGGGCTACGTGCTGGAGGCACCCGAGGACGCCACGGCGCGCAACGCATGAGACCGCGCCTTTCCATCGCCACCCGGCTGACCGTGCTGTTCGCCACGGTAGCCACCGTGGTGCTCGCTGCGCTGGGCGTGGCGATCTACCTCAGTGCACGCCACGACCTGGTCGCACAGGACTTCACCGAGCTCGAGAACAAGGTCGCGTTGATCACCGACCTGGCCGCAGGCGGCGATGCCGGGCAACGTGCGCAGCGTTTGGCCGAGGCCCTCGGCCATCATCCCGATATCGAATTCCACATCGTCGACGAACACGGCACGCCACTGTTTTCCACGGCATCGCCCCTTCTCCGCAAGCATGCTCGGACGCAGCCGGCCGATCTGGCGGTACGTCGCCACGACTGGACCTTGGCCGATGGCAGCTGCCTGCACGTGCTGCATCTGCGCCAGCCACTGGCGGACGGCAGCACGTTGACCACCCTGCTGGCCATCGACGACGCACGCCATGCGGCGTTCCTGCAGCGCTTCCGCCACCTGCTGGCAATCGCCATCGTGACCGCCGCACTGGCCAGCAGCCTGCTGGGGGGCTATGTGGTACGGCGCACGCTGCGCCCCCTGCGGGCCCTGTCCGACGAAGCCCGGCAGATCACCGCGGGACGTCTGCAACGGCGTCTTTCTGCCGATGCCGCGCCAGCAGAACTGGAGCAGCTGGCGCAGACACTCAACGGCATGCTGGCCCGCCTGCAGCAGGATTTCGCCCGCCTCACCGAATTCTCCGGCGATCTGGCCCACGAACTGCGTACGCCGATCACCAACATGTTGACCCAGGTGCAGGTGGTACTGGCGCACCCACGCAGCAACGACGCTTACCGCGAAACCCTGGCCTCCTGTGCTGAAGAACTGCAGCGGCTGGCCCAGACGGTCAGTGACCTGCTCTATCTGGCGCAGGCCGAGGCACCGGGTGCCCTGCCCTCGCGCGAGCACGTGGCGCTGGAAGATGTGGTGGACTCCCTGCTGGAGTTCTACAGCCTGCTGGCCGAGGATCGGCAGCTGCAGCTGCGCCGCGAAGGTCGCGCCAGCGTGCAGGGCAATCGGCTGATGCTGCACCGGGCAATCGCCAACCTGCTGTCCAACGCGCTGCAGCACGCCACTGCGGGTACGCCGGTGGTGGTAACGCTGGAAGAGGCCGCCGGGCAATGCCGGATCACCGTACACAACAGCGGCACGCCGATCAGCGCCGACATCCTGCCGCGGCTGTTCGATCGCTTCCATCGCGGCGAGCGCGGACACACGCGCAGTGATGGCGCAGGCCTGGGCCTGGCGATCACCCGCGCCATCGTGCAGGCGCATGGCGGTTCGGCCACCGTGACCTCCGGCGCAACGGGTACGACGTTCGAACTGCTGCTGCCCTCGCGGCCAGCAACATCCCCGGCCTAGATCGCCTCGAACACAGCCGCCACCCAGTCGATGAACACCCGCAGCCGTGGCGATGGCGTGCGGTTGCGCGGATAGACCAGGCTGACCGGGCTCGGCGTGGGCGGCATCTCGGGCAGCAGCTCCAGCAGCTGCCCGCGCGCGATGTACGGGTCCATCCGATAGCGCGGCGCCTGGATGATGCCCAACCCGGCCAGCGCGGCACCGAGGAAGGCGTCGGCACCGGACACCCGCACGCGTGCCGGCAACGGCATATGGCGCACCTGGCCGCCCTGCTGGAACTCCAGCGGAATCAGCTGGCCGGTGGCGCTGGAACGGTAGCCGACCATCTGGTGTCCCGCTGCCAGCGACGCGATGCTTTCCGGCTGCCCGTGCGCCTGCACGTAGGCAGGCGACGCCACCGTGACCTCGCGCAGCAACGCCAGGCGCCGCGCGGCCAGATCGCTGTCGGCCAGGGTACCCACGCGGATGGCCGCATCCACGCCCTCGCGCAGCAGGTCGACATAGCGGTCGCCCTCGCTGACCTCCAGTTCGATGTCCGGGTAGCGCTGCAGGAAGTCCGGCAGGTGCGGAAACAGCAGGTGACGCCCCAGCGTACCGTGCACTTCGATGCGCAGCGGCCCGCGCGGTGGCACGTCACGGAACGCGGCTTCAGCATCGTCCATGTCCGCGATCAGGCGCAGGCAGCGGCCATAGAAAGCCTCGCCTTCCAACGTCGGCACCACCACGCGCGTGGTCCGGTGCAGCAGGCGCACACCCAGGCGCTGCTCCAATGCCTTGATCGCGTCGGTCACCGTGGCCCGCGGCAGACCCAGGTCTTCGGCGGCACGGCTGAAGCTGCGGCGCTCGACGATCCGGACGAAGGCACGCAGGGCGGTGAATCGATCCATTGTTCGGCTGGCCGGATGATGTTTCCGGATTATCCATGATTATCCGCGACGGCGGAGAGACGAAGATGGCCCTGCGCCATCCCGGCGTGACCTTCTGGAATGTGCCATGACCTCCCCCGCTTCCCGCTCTGTCGCCCTGGTCACCGGCGGCTCCCGTGGCATCGGCGCTGCCATCTCGCGCCGCCTGGCCGCCGACGGCCACGCCGTGGTGATCAACTACGCCGGCCGCCGCGACGAGGCCGAAGCACTGGCTGCCGAACTGACCGCCAATGGCGGCCACGCCGTGGCCCTGCAGGCCGATGTGGCCGACCCGCGGGCCGTGCATGCCCTGTTCGACGCGATCGAGGCGCGCTTCGGTGGCATCGACGTGGTGGTCAACAGTGCCGGCGTGCTGCAGTTGGCCGCACTGGCCGACAGCGATGATGCCCTGTTCGACCGCGTGATCGGCATCAACCTCAAGGGCGCATTCAATGTGCTGCGCGAGGCCGCGCGGCGCGTGCGCGATGGTGGCCGCATCGTCACCCTGTCCACCAGCGTGGTCGGCATCAAGCTGGAGAACTACAGCGTGTATGCCGCCAGCAAGGCCGCCGTGGAGACGATGGGGGCGATCCTCAGCAAGGAGCTGCGTGGGCGCGGCATCACCGTGAACGCCGTGGCACCCGGGCCGACCGCCACCGATCTGTTCCTGGACGGGAAGTCGCCGGAGCTGATTGATCGGCTGGCGAAGATGAATCCTTTGGAGCGGCTGGGTACGCCGGAAGACATCGCCGGTGCGGTGGCGTTCCTGGCCGGTGCCGATGGTGGCTGGATCAATGGCCAGGTGCTGCGGGCGAATGGTGGGATGGTGTAGGTCGCATGCCAACCAAGGTTGGCATCTACCAGATCACGCCACATCGGTAGTCGCCCACCTTGGTGGGCGCTGCGTCACGGGCTCATCGAATACGGTGCCTGCGCGCCCTGCCCCGGCCAGCCCTTGTTCGGTTCGGCCTGCATGGTGAAATGCAGCTCACCACCGGCCAGGATCTCATCGTGGCGCAGGAACGTGCGCTGCAACGGCTTGCCGTTGAGGGTCACGCTGCCCACATAGGTGTGTTTGTCGTCCAGGCCTTCGGCCACGATGGTGAAGGTCTTGCCGTTGGGCAGGCGCATTGCGGTCTTCGGCAGGAACGGCCGGCCGAGGATGTACTCGCCCGAGCCCGGCGCCACCGGGTAGAAACCCAGCGCGGTGAACACATACCACGCCGACATCTGGCCCACGTCATCGTTGCCGGCCAGGCCATCGGGGCGGTCGGCGTACTGGGTGTCCATGATCTGCTTCAGGCGTGCCTGCGTGCGCCACGGCTGGCCGGCATGCGAATACAGGTAGGCCACGTGATGGCTGGGCTCGTTGCCATGCGCATACCAGCCGATCAGGCCGGTGATGTCTTCCATGTGTTCGAAGATGGCCGGATCCACCTTGGCGGTGAACACTTCATCCAGGCGCGCCAGCAGCGCGTCGCTGCCACCATGCGCGGCGGCAAGGCCTGCCACATCCTGTGGCACGTACCACGAGTACTGCCAGGCATTGCCTTCGGTGTAGTCGGTGCCGTAGCCACTGGCGCTGGGGTCGAACGGCGTGCGGAAGCTGCCATCGCGCTTGCGCGCACGCATGAAGCCGGTGTCCTTGTCGAAGGCATTGCGCCAGTTGCCGGCACGCTTGTCGAAGGTTGCTGCCACATCGGTCTTGCCCATCACCTGCGCCATGCGCGCGATGGTCCAGTCATCGAAGGCGTATTCCAGCGTCTTGCTGGCCGCTTCACCTTCTTCGTCGATCGGCACGTAGCCCAGCTCACGGTACTGCGCGATGCCATCGTACGGGCCGTAGTTGGCGGTCTCCACCATCGCCTTCAGCGCCTTGTCCGCGTCGAAACCACGGATGCCCTTCACGTAGGCATCGGCGATCACCGGCACCGCGTGGTAGCCGATCATGCACCAGTCTTCCAGGCCGTGGAACGACCACACCGGCAACATGCCGTAAGGGCTGTGCTCGTGATGGGCCAGCATGGAATTGACGAAATCGCTGTTGCGCTTCTCCGGCTGCACCAGGGTCAACAAGGGGTGCAGGGCACGGTAGGTATCCCACAGCGAGAACGTCGAATAGTTCGTATAGCCCTTGGCCTGGTGTACGGCATTGTCGGAGCCGCGGTACTGGCCGTCGGCATCCATGAACAGCGTCGGCCCCAGCAGCGTGTGGTACAGCGCGGTGTAGGCGCTGCGACGTGCGTGCTCCGGCGCGTCGATATCCAGCACCGACAACGCCTGCGTCCACTCCTGCTTTGCCTGCGCACGCACGCGGTCGAAATCGAAGTCGGCCACTTCGGCATCAAGATTGGCGATGGCACCGGCCTCGCTGACCGGCGAGATCGCCACCTTCACCACCAGCGGCGCCTCCAGATTGCCGAAATCGAACGTGCCCACCAGCTGCCGCCCTTCGATCTGCGCGCGCTGCTTCGGGTCTTTCTCACCCGGGGGCGCAAAGCCCTTGTAGACGATGTCCTGTTCGGTGTTGTGCAGTTCGTGACTGGCCAGCGGCCGCGAGAAACGCATCGCGAAGTACAGCTGGCGGCCGGCCGCCCAACCGCGGGTCTCGCGGAAACCGGTGATGGTGCCATCGGCGCGCACGCGCACCCGCGACCACAGGATCTTGCCCGGGTAGTCATACATGCTGGTGCGCATGTCCAGCAGTACCTTCGCCTCGGTGCCCTTGGGGAACGCATAGCGATGCACGCCCACGCGGGCGCTGGTGGTCAGCTCGGCGCGCACCTTGTAGTCGTCCAGTGTGACCGCGTAGTAGCCCGGCTCGGCCTTCTCGTCGTCGTGGCGGAAGCGCGAGGCGTAACCGCTGCGAGGTTTTTCGGGGTCGCCACGCTCCAGGCCCGGGCTGCCGGTGAACGGCATCAGCAGGATGTCGCCCAGGTCTGAATGGCCGGTGCCAGAAAAATGCGTGTGCGAGAAGCCGACGATGCTGCTGTCGTCATAGCGATAGCCCGCTGCCCAACCGTAGGCCTTCTCGCGGGGCTGAATGCGCGTATCCGGGCTGAGCTGGACCATGCCGAACGGCACCGTCGCACCAGGGTACGTGTGACCCTCGCCGCCGGTACCGATGAACGGATCGACCGAAGCATAGGCCTTGTCGGCGGCGGTCTTGGCCGGGGTGGCCGCAACCAGGCCGGAGGCGAACATCGCCGTAGCGGCGACAGCGATCAGGAGACGACGGTCCAGCGTGGGCATCGGCATTTGGATCGATTCAGGTGGTGGTCAGATCCTAGCACCGGCCCTGCAGCACCGCATGCTGCGCTGCGGCTGAATGGCTTCCGAAGCGTCAACTGCCGACGCTATCGAATGCAACTAATTGCATGGATCGATCCATGCCGGCAGAGCAGAGTGAGCACCTTCCTATTGCAGCGCAACAGAATAGAGAACGACGTTGCGCGTCGATCGAGACCTGGTTTGCACTCCCGTTCTCGCTCCCCGAAATATCCAGAAAAATCACACCATCGTCACCTCGTCTACGCGCTTGATTCACGCCAGCGAAGTGAATGCGGTCCTTTTCGGAGTTTTCTTTCCACAGGAGTAATGCATGAAGATCGCCGTTCGTCGCACCCTCGCACTCGCCTTGGCAGCCGCGCTGCCGTCGATACTGAGCGCCAACGCAGCGACGCTGAACCCTGGTGACTCCGCAACCGTGCAACCCGGCGATCCAGCCGAAGCGTGGACGCTCGACGCTGCCACGCTGATTCTTCGCCCAGGTGCGTCCTCGCTTGGAATAACGGCGGACAATGCCTCCACGCTGTCGCTTGCCGCAGGCTCCATCAACGGAACGTTGAGCGTCGCCCGATCGAGCGCGACGCTTGACGGAACAACGCTCAGCGGAGGAGCGATCGGCCTGCGTGCAACCCGTGGTTCGAATGTCACGGTGAACGATGCCTCCATCGTCGCAGGAGATCTCGGAATTCAATTATCGAGTGACGCGACGGTCACCTTGGCCAACACGAGGGTGTCCAGCACGGCTGGAGGCTCTTTCCTTAGCGGAAGCGGGCTGCTCTATGGCGGATCCGCCAGTGCCACGGTCACGCAGGGATCCCGCATTGTCGGTGCGAAATACGGCGCAGGCCTGACCTACGACCCTCGCGGCGGGAACGTATTCAATGGACGCAACCAGCTGATCGTGGACAACTCCCACATCGAGGGTGGTACAGACGCAGCCGTCTACGTCACCGAGTTCCTGGGCAGTAGCGCCACTCCATTCGGCACCGATATCGTTTTCCGCAACGGAGCGACCTCCAAGGGCGGCAATGGGGTCCTGCTGGAAACCAATGGCGTAGTGGACGTGAATTTCACCGCCAGCAACAGCACGCTCGTCGGTGATGTCCGCAATGGTCCAGGTGCGATCACGAATGTGCTGTTGGACAACAACGCCCAGCTTTCGGGAGCGATGACGAATGTAACGCGCGTCACACTCGACGCGGCCACCTGGAACATGACCGGCAACTCCACCATTGGCCAGCTCAACCTCGGCAATGGCACGATATCCCTTGGCAACGGCGCAACCTTCAACACCCTCAACGTGGCCGGCAACTTCACCGGCAACGGCGGCACCCTCGCCTTCAACACCGTGCTGGCTGGCGACACCGCCGCCACCGACAAGCTGATCATTGGCGGCGATACCAGCGGCAGCGCCAACGTGCGTGTCAACAATGTCGGCGGCGCCGGTGCGCAGACCAGCCAGGGCATCGCGCTGATCCAGGTTGGCGGGGCGTCCAACGCCCAGTTCAATCTGGCCGGCCGTGCCGTCGGAGGCCAGTACGAGTACTTCCTGCACAAGGGCACCGGCGCCGATGGCAACTGGTACCTGCGTTCGCAGCTGCCGACCCAGCCGGACCCGTGCGTGGTCGACCCGAGCCTGCCGGAATGCAACCCGGTGCTGCCGGGCCCGGATCCGGACCCAGTGCTGCGCCCCGAGCCCGGCGCCTACCTGGCCAACCTGCAGGCCGCGCAGACGATGTTCCGCCTGGGCTACCACGATCGCCAGGCCGGCCAGAACGGTGGCCGTGCGTGGGCGCGCGTGGACGGCTCGCGCAACGGTTTCGATGCGGTCAGCCGCCAGCTCGACATCCGCGGCAACAGCCAGGCACTGACCGTCGGCGCCGATGTGTGGCGTCACGATTCGGGCAGCAGCGTGGGCGTGATGCTGTCCACGGGTAATTCCACCAGCACCTCCACCAATGCGCTGAGCGGCTACTACGCCCGCGGCAAGGTAAAGGGTGAAGCGCTGGGCCTCTACGGCACCTGGCGTGGCAGTAACGGCGCCGACCCGTATGCGGGTTTCTACGTGGATGGATCAGTGCAGCGCGCCCAGTTCCGCAACCGCGTTGAAGGCATCGGCCTGGCCGACGAGCGCTATGACAGCCGTGCATGGCAGGGTGCGGTGGAAACCGGCTACGCCTTCCGCGTGGGTGGCGCCAGCAACGGCGGCATCTATCTGGAGCCGCAGCTGCAGCTGGGCTACAACCGCTGGGACAGCAACCGCCACACCGAAGCCAACGGTACGGTGGTGACCACCGAAGATGCCGATGGCCTGTTCGGCCGCGCCGGCCTGCGCCTGTCCGGCGTGACCCGCTGGGGCAACGGAACGACCGACGTGCAGCCGTACATCGCGGCCCACTGGCTGCACACCCGTGCCGAGTCGCAGATCCGCATGGACGATGAAGTCGTGGACGCACGCATTCCGCGCAGCCGTGGCGAGTTCAGTGCCGGTGCGTCGCTGAAGTTCGGCAACGGTGTGGGTGCGTGGGGCGGGCTGTCGCTGCAGAAGGCCAGCAGTTTCCACCAGACCAGTGCACAGGTGGGTGTGAGCTACAGCTGGTAAGGCGTTTCTGGCCTTGTCAGGGCAGCCCGGGCTTGCGTGCCGGGCTGCATTTTTATTTTTCGGGTCGCGCCGGCGAGCGCGCTCGTCGCTGCGGAACGAGCGCATCGCGCCGCATCATGTCGCTATCAGGTCGCCTGCTGGGCTGCGCGCGACATGCAGATGCTCGCGCTTCAGGTGGAGAAATTTCCGCATGAAAAATCTATTGGAACTGCGCTGGCTGGCGTGTGCAGGATGTCCGCGCAGCGCGAACATCGCTGCCGGGATTGGAACCCCCGAAATTCAATTGAAGATTCGCCTGTCGTAACTACGGTGGGCGATGCGTGTGGCCGCAAGGCCATCCGGTTTTCTTCAGTTGCGCCGGGGTTCCAACCCGCATCGCCCGCCACCCTTCCGGTGGCCACGTCCCTCAAGGAGCCACCGCATGTCGCATGAACCGCCCATCCTGACCCCGGAAATGGAATCCCTGTTCTTCCGCATCGAGCACGCCCTGAACACCGCCGAGGGCATGGCGATGATGATCGGCGAGAACGAGCCGGCCGACCCGCAGGCGCATCTACGCCCGGGTTACAGCGTGCAGAAGATCAGTGTTGCGATGATGGCGCTGAGCCAACATGGCCGGCGGTTGTTGCATGAACTGCGCGAGCAGCATGTGCGGGTTACGCTGCATTGAAGCGTGTAGAGCCGAGCCCATGCTCGACTCGAGTGTGATCGAGCACTACGGTTGGCGACGGAGCAAGCCGAGCATGGGCTCGGCTCTACAGGAGCCGGTCAATCCGGCAGTGCGCTCTGCAGTGTGGCGAGATCTGCCGCAGCCACCGGCCGCACCACGCGCGCCACTTCCCTACCGTCACGCAACAGGATCACCGTTGGCCACAGTTTCACCTGGAACGAGCGGCCCAGCGGCTTGCCCTTGCCGTCTTCGATCTTCCAGTGCGGCAGATCATGCGCATCCACGAAGGCCTGCAGCGCCGGTTGCGCGGCCTGGCAATGGCCGCACCAAGGGGCGCCGAATTCCAGCAGCAGCCAACCGGCCTGCGCATCCACCTGCGCGCGGGCCGGCTCGGCTGCAACATGATCACGCATGAAGGGCATGCCGGTTACGCCTGCAGCGTGCGCTGGATGTCTTCCAGCGGCGCGTTGGTCAGATCCTTGGCGATGTCGACCAGCAACCGCGCCTGCGTCTCCTTGTGCAACAACGGACGGATGCGACCCAACGTGGTGGGATCGGCGATCAGCACCAGATGCGCGTAGCGGTTGTTGAGTGCATCTTCGTTGAGCTGCTCGGCCACCTGCTTGGCGAAGGTCGCTTCGTTGAGCTGCGAGATCGACATGTCCTTGGGTACCGCGCCGGACGGCCCCTGCCCTGACACACCCTGCTCGCTGATGTCCTGCAGGCGCAGCTCGCCCTCCTGCTTCAAGGTGAGCTTCTGCTCGCTGCCGACGTTGGTGAACACGCGGGCCGAGCCACCATCGGCGACGATAACCAAGGTGCCTTCGGGAATGCGACGGGTCATGCGTTACTCCTTGCGTTGGTTCGTAACCACCGTAGAAGCTGTGGCGTGAGCGAGGCGAGCACAACATGTTCATTCGATGTGCGTGGGTCATCTGCATGAACAGGCAAATTGGAACGCTGCGTTCGTGCGAGCGCGATTCTCGGCACGCTCACACTGTAACCGTTATCATGAACGCATGATCGACACGACCCACTGCGCGTCAGCACCTGTTGCTGGCATGCGGGAAGCACTGCCGACCGGCGCTACGCTTTCCATCATTGCATCCCCCTCGCCTTTCCATCGCCTCGCGCTGGATCCCGGCGGATGACGCCTGCGGGCCCTGCCCCGCCTGTTCCCCGCGCCTGCCACCACCCCACGTGCACTGACGCGGTCTGACACGTAATCGGACCCATCCGATTGTCCCGCGTTCTGGCAGCGGGCAATGCTTGTCGCGTGCGCGGCGTTTGATCGCACACACCTTTCGCCCCGTTCCGGGCCTTCCATTCGATGCCCCTGCGCCTGCTGCGCCAGCATCGCCGTTTCCGACTTTCGGGACATCCGTACCGCCCATTCCACTCCATTTCCATTCTTCCAAGGGAGTCCCCATGCAGGACAACTCCGATGCCCACGCCCATTTCGGCTGGTTCAAACGCCGCCGCCATCTGAAGGTCGACGAGATCACCGTTGTCGACAAGCCCATGCTCAAGCGCGCCGTGGGCGCCGCTGCACTGGGCAATGCGATGGAATGGTTCGACTTCGGTGTCTATGGCTATCTTGCCGTCACCATCGGCCAGGTGTTCTTCCCGTCCAGCAACCCCACCGCGCAGGTGATCGCCGCGTTCGCCACGTTCACCGTGGCCTTCCTGGTGCGCCCGCTGGGCGGCATGGTCTTCGGGCCCCTGGGCGACCGCTATGGGCGCCAGAAGGTACTGGCCTTCACCATGATCATGATGGCACTGGGCACCTTCGCCATCGGCCTGATTCCCTCTTACGAACGCATCGGCATCTGGGCGCCGGTGCTGCTGCTGCTCGCGCGCGTGGTGCAGGGCTTCTCCACCGGTGGCGAGTATGGCGGCGCGGCAACGTTCATCGCCGAGTACTCCACCGACCGCAACCGCGGCCTGATGGGCAGCTGGCTGGAGTTCGGCACGTTGGGCGGCTATATCGCCGGTGCCGGTACGGTCACCGCCCTGCACATGCTGCTGAGCAGCGAACAGATGCTGGACTGGGGCTGGCGCATTCCGTTCCTGGTGGCCGGCCCACTCGGCCTGCTGGGCCTGTACATGCGCATGCGGCTGGAGGAAACGCCGGCGTTCCGTGCCTATGCAGAGGAAGCGGAAAAGCGTGACCACGAACGTCCGGGCCTGGGTGAGCTGCTGCGAGTGCACGGTCGCCAGCTGATCGTGTGCATGGGCCTGGTGCTGGTGTTCAATGTGACCGACTACATGCTGCTGACCTACATGCCCAGCTACCTGAGCGTGACCATGGGGTATGCAGAGAGCAAGGGTCTGCTGCTGATCATCATCGTGATGCTGGTGATGATGCCGTTGAACATCGTCGGTGGCCTTTTCAGCGACAAGCTGGGCCGGCGCCCGATGATCATCGGCGCCTGCATCGCGCTGCTGGTGCTGGCGGTGCCGAGCCTGCTGCTGGTGGGCAGCGGCAACGACTGGCTGATCTTCCTTGGGCTGATGCTGCTGGGCCTGGCGCTGGTGTGCTTCACCAGTTCGATGCCATCCACGCTGCCGGCACTGTTCTATACGCCGGTGCGCTACAGCGCGCTGTCCATTGCGTTCAATGTGTCGGTATCGCTGTTCGGCGGCACCACACCGCTGGTGACCGCGTGGCTGGTGGAGCGCACCGGCGATCCGCTGGTACCGGCCTACTACCTGATGGGCGCGGCGGTGATCGGCCTGATCACGATGATCTTCGTGAAGGAAACCGCCGGCCTGCCACTGCGCGGTTCGCCGCCGGCCGTGGGCTGCGACAAGGAGGCGGCCGCGCTGCTGAAGAGCGATGCACCGGTGACGGTGGACCGCGCCCTGCCGCCGCTGCCGGACGTAGCCGAACCGGAACAGGTGACCCCGGCCTGAGTGCGGAAGGCAGCGCCGGGCAGTGCCTGGCGCTGCCGGCTGCGCAGCGCTAGTCGGCGCGGGCCAGCTTGCCCGGCGTCCAGCGCAGGGTCCAGACATAGTCGCCATCCGGCGGGCAGACATGCTTGTAGCCCACGACATCGCAGGTGCTCGCACCGGCAACGACCTTGAACGCGACGATGATGCGGTCACCTTCGATCTTGATGGAATGCACGGCACCCGGAATCTGCTCGCCCGCATCATCGCCGTAACCTGACGCGCGGATGGCGGCGAAGTCCTCTGCCTCCACAGGCGACAGGCTCTTGGGGTTTTCCTTGCCGCGTGGATCATCCGCTGCCAGCGCAGTCATCACCGCAATCACATTGCTCTGTGCGAACGAGCCACCGGTATAGGTCGATGTATAGAGATGGATGACCTCTGCACGACCATCACCGTCCAGGTCGGCAACGGCGGTCCACACGGGGCGGAAATCACTTTCGATGTCATCGCCAGGGATCAGGCGCAGCGACGCTTCGGCTGCGTGGAACGCCTGTACCAGGCTTGGTGGCGATGCCTTCGATGCCGCAAACACCGGGTCACAACCGACCAGCGCGCAAAATGCGAATGCGGAAGGCAGCAGGATGGAACGGGAAAATGCAGGTCCGTGCATGGTGTTCTCCTTGGTGAATGGCGCAGCCGGTAATGCGATTACTCGGCGCGGGTAAGCTTGCCCGGGGTCCAGCGGTACACCCAGGCATGCTGGCCTTCCGCTGGGCAGGTCACCTTGCCACGCACGCACAGCTTCGAGTTGCGGGTGCTGTTGAAGGTGACGCGGATACGGTCGCCGTCCATGGTGATCGTTTCCATCTCGCCGGGAATGTGCACCGCAGCGTCATCGGCGTAGCCGGACGCGCGGATCAACGCGTAGGTTTCGTCGTCATAGGCGGATTTGCCCGGTGACGCGGTCTGGCCCCGTGCATCACCCTCGGCCAGCGGGGTCATCACCACCAGTTCGTTGAGCTGCATCGCGCTGCCGGTCTGGGTCGCGGTGTAGAGATAAACGATTTCCGGGCGGCCATCACCATCGAGGTCGGCATTGCCGGCCCACAGCGGACGGTAGTCGTACTGGCTGGCGGTGCCGGGGTGCAGGCGCAGGGACGCCTCGGCTGCACGACGCGCCTTGTCGTAGCTCATCGGCTCGTTCTTCGCCTCGTCCTTGGCGTCGGCCGGCACTGCATCCTGTGCCAGCAGCGGCATCGCTACCGTCAATGCCATGGCCGCCACCAGCGCGCGCAGGCCGATGGCCTGCCATTGCTTCCGCTCGTACATCCCTGTTCCTCGATCACTGAATCTGCGGAGTCGGATCATCGCACAGGCGGGCCGGCAAGCGGCGTGCTGTCGGCATGCAGGTCCATCGCGCGCATGACGATGGGCTTGGCCCAGTCCGGGGTGTGCAGCAGCTCCACCACCGACACCGGATACTGCAGGCCCTGGCGATCCAGCGCCAGCACCGGCAAGGGGGCAACACGTCCGTAGCGATCGGCCGGCGCGCTGTTGTCATACACATGCAGTTCGGCCAGGTGCGGCATCAGCGCCAGCAGGTTCTCGCGCGCGGAATCGAAGCGTGCGCGGATCTTGTCCTGCGGGATGTCGTGGCCACCGCCAGCAACGCGGGCGGCCACGCGGGCAACATGCAGTTCGACGGTTGCCAAGCCGCAGAACCAGATCGCCACGTCGTGCTGGCTGCAGGCCTCGCGCAACAAGCGCGGAATGGTGTTGCCGCCCAAGGTGGTTTCAAAGGCAAAATCGCTGCCGTCGGCGATCGCCTGGCGCAGCCGTCGTGCACCTTCCTGCCACGCTTCAGCGTTGGCTTCGGCCAACGGCCAGCCCGCCTCCACCAGCCGTCGGGTGAAGCTGTCCGGGTTGTACCAGCCCAGGCCGTCGGCCTCCAGCCAGGTACCGAGCAGCGAACTCTTGCCGGCGCCGTTGACGCCGGCCAACGCCAGGATCCGCCCCATGAGTCAGAGCGGACGGCCGAGCGCGACCTTGTGGCCGCGGCGGATCGGCTTGCCCATCACCTTGCCCAGCCCCTCACCCTGCTGCAGCCCGGCCAGCGCCTGGTCGAACTCGGTACGCAGGCGCGAGAGCACGTCACTGCGCTCTTCGGTGTCGCTGCCACTGGCCCTGGCCAGCAGCTCCTGGTAGGTTTTGATGTCCACGATCACCGCTTCAGGGTGGTTGTGGTTGGTGATGACCAGTGCCTGCTTCTCGCGCACGGTACGCATCAGGCTGGGCCAGCCACGGGTCTTGACCGAGGATGCCGGGGCCTTGTCGAGGCCGGGCAGGTCGAGCGGGAGGGTCATGGCACGGCTCCAGCGGAAGGATATGAGGCCACTATACCCAATTTGGCCAAATTGGGGATAAATGGACCCTCCCGTTCTCCGGACCCGGCCGACGGCTCAGAACGCCCGCTCCCATTTCAGGCTCAGCAGGCTGCGGTCGTGGCTGTACAGCCAGTCCACGTTGCTGTCGATGCGGGCGTACCGAAGGCTCAGGCTGGGCACCAGCCCGGCGACGGCCAGGCGCTCGCTGCGCACGATGGCGATCAGGTTCTGCTCGCTGTCCTCCCGACGCGCTTCCAGCAACGGGCTCCAGGCATCGTAGTCACGCTCACGCAGCGACACGAACACGGTGGCCGTGGTGCCGCTCCACTGGCGTGCTGCGCCCAGGCGCAGGCCGCGTTGCCGGTAGCCATTGGCCGGATCGGCGGCACTGCTGTCACTCAGGTCGACCCCGGCAAACACCGTCCAGCGCGGGTTGAGCGCACGGAACCAGGTGGCATAGATCGCTGCCAGTTCACCGTCGTAGTTGCTGGCCACCCCCGGCTGTCGATAGCGCTGGCGTTTCCAGTCGGCTTCCAGCTTCAGCAGGCTGCGCGCATCGGCGGCCAACTGCCATTCGCCATGCACGCCGGCACCGCCCTGCAGCGCGTGGTTGCCCAGCCCCTGGTAATCGTAGCTGGGCGCCAGCAGCACGGTATGCCGTGCGCTGCGCCAGCTGTAACCCGCCTGCACGCTGGCATTGAGCTCGTTGTAGTCGCTGTGCCCGCGCCACGCCTGGCCGAACGCCAGCCCGCGCAGGTACAGCCCATGGTGGCCGGCCAACGGCAGGCGCCGTTCCAGGCTGGCGTCGTAGTCCAGGCCGAATGCTGCCTGTGCATCGGGCAACCGGCGTTCGATGAAACAGGTGGTGCCGTCACCGAACAGGCAGGTGCGGCTGGCCGAGCTGCGGTTGATGTTGTCGCTCCAGGCCGGGCCAGCGGCGATCCCACCCTTCCAGCGCTGGCGCGCCTGCAGGGCCTGCAGGTAGCCGTCCACCCGCGTACGCACGCCTGCCGTTGTCGGATCGTCGCCATCGATGCCGGCTGCGATCGTCTCGAACAGGGCGATGGCATCGCGGTCGCGCTGGTCTTCGGCGTAGACACGTGCCAGTTCCAGCCGCGCTGGCAGGAAGTCCGGCTGCGCGGCGAGCACGGCCTCGTATTCGGCGGCGGCCCTGCGGTGCTGGCCAGCCACCCGCGCCAGCGCGCCCTGCGCGTAGTGGCGCAGCAGCGGATCGTGGCCGGGCAGTTCAATGTACTCCGCCAGGAAGGCGGCCACGGCCTGCCATTGCTGATGCTGCAGCGAGAGATAAAGCGCCTGGCCGAGATCGTCGACAGTGCGCTCCACGCGGTACTGCTGGCCGTCGAGGGTGATGGTCGGCCGCTCGTGCTCGGCCTGGCGCAGGCGTTGCTGGTCCTGCTGCTGATGGCGCAGCTCGCTGCCCTGTTCGAGCACGCGGCGCAGGTCATCCTGCTGGGCGCGGGCATCATTGACCGGCCATGCCAGCAGCAGGACGACAAGAAAGAGAAGGTGGCGCATGTTCGATCCGGTTGAAGCACTATCGCGGGCCGAAGCAGGGACTGGCGGATCGCGGCTTGTCCCTGCCCTGCCCCGTCAGGGGCGTGGCGATCAGTTCTTGCTGCCGCCGAAGGCGGTGTCGTACTGGCTGTTGCCGGCGAAGGTGGCGATGCCGGCCAGGGTGGCGGCGTTGGCACCGAAGAACTGGCCCTGACTGGTGCCGGCAACTGTACCGTTGGCCGTGGCCGAACCGGCGAACGACGCGTTGGCGCTGTTGATCGATGCAGCCACGGCCACGGTCAGGCCCGAGCCGGCCAGCGCGCCGTTGAGGCGGCCGGTGCCGAAGTCAGCGCGGAAGGTACCGCTGAGCAGGTTGCTGCCGTTGAACTTGTTGAGGCCTGCGACGGCGTAGGTGGCCACGCCTGCCGGCAGCGTGGTGCCGGTGCGGTCACCGACGAAGTAGACCTGACGGTTGTTGAAGCCGCCAGCCGCGCCATCCTTGGACCATTCACCGAACCAGACATCGCCGCTACCGACCTTGACGAAGTTGAAGTGGCCCATGCCGGCATGGTTGCCCGGGGTGCCGGTGATCGGCATGGCCAGGGTGCGCACGGTGGTGCCGTTGATGACGGTGGGTGCGGAGTAGGCGCTCAAGCCCTGGAAGTCCACACGCGTGCCACCCGAGACGGTGCCGACGCCAATACCGGCCTTGCCTGCCGAGTGCGGGCCACCATTGACCTGCGATTCGCCGACGTTGACGTTCAACTGCGGATCGGTGACGGCGCTGGCCGCACCGACGATATCGGCAGCGTGGGCGGCGCCGGCCAGGGCCAGGCTGGCGGCGACGGCAAGCAGGGAACGGGAGATCATTTTCATGGAAAAACTCCTTGGATTGAGGGAACTACAGGTACAACGCTTGCAACGGTGGAACTCAGAAGCGCGCAGTGAGCGCAAGCTTGACGGTGCGACCCGGCGCCGGCAGCGTGGAGCGCGTGGCCGGGTCGACGTAATAGCGGTTGCCGAGATTGCTGCCGACCAGTTCAACGCTGGCGTGGTCGTTGAAGCGCCAGCGCGCATAGGCATCCACGGTGGTGATGTTTCCCCAGGTGAACGGCACGTTCTGCCAGAGCAGGCTGCTGCCACCTGCCAGCAGACGGTCGCGGTAGACCTGCAGGTCGGGGTTGTCGTGGCGCCGGTAGTGCACGATGCGGCTGCCCAGTTCCAGCCGCTCATCGAACAGGCGCGTGCCCAGTGACAGATTCACCGACAGCTTGGGAATCGCCTGGGTCAGCAGGTAGCCACCCACGAAACCATCCTGTACGCAGTTCGGCACCAGCCCGCGGTTGGCGTCGAGCAGCACCGCGCTGCTCTCGTCGCACACCTCGTTTTCCAGCGTGCGCGCGATGCCCAGGTCGCTGAAAAAGCGTCGATTGTCGAAGCGCGCCTGCAGTTCGATGCCACGGATGGTCTGCTTGTCGATGTTGTCGAACAGGAAGTAGGCGTCGCGCTCGATCACATCGCGCGTCTTGTGCACGTAGTAGGCCAACTTGACGTCGGCATCGGCGGTGCCGCCGAACAGCGCGGACAGATTGTGTACATAGCCCAGCTCGTAGTTGTAGGCGTGCTCGGGCTTGAGCGCGTACAGCGGATTGAGGCTGCTGGAGAAGGCAATGGTGCTCTCGAACATGCTAGGGAAGCGCACCGCCTCGCTGTAGCGCAGGTAGATGCGCGCGGCCGGCGACAGGTTCACCGTTGCCGAGAAGGTGGGCAGCCAGGCATGGTCGCGACGGCGGGTATTGCGTCCATCCACCGGCCGCGACTGCACTGTGTTGCGGATGCTGCAGACCAGGTCGCTGCCGGGGAACAGCGGCAGCGCGCCGGGGATGGCAGCCACTTCGCCATTGAGGCACGGATTGGTGGCACGGGAGTAGTTGCCGTCGGCATCGGGCAGCCAGGCGATGGTGTGCTCCACCGGCTGTGGCGTCTGGTAACTCTGCAGCAGGCCACGGATCGCATCGTCGACGAACCAGCCCATGCCGATGCTCTCCCAGAAGGCGCGCTCGGCTTCGAGCGAATCCACCTGCGCCTGCACGCTGGCTGGGCGCTCCGGCAGCTCGTTGACCCGGTAGCTCGCCTGCTTGCCGCCCACCCCGCGGGTCAGCAGTTCGGGATGCTCGCCGAGGAAGTCATCAAAGGCCCAGTAGCGGCTGTAGCGCACGCCGGCATTGAGGGTGAGGAAATCGACCGGCCGCCACTCCAGCGTGAGGTAGCCCTCGCCTTCCTGGCGACGGCCCGCGCGCGGGTACATGCGCCAGCCATCACTGACGCCGAAGTACGGGTCTCCCGACCCCAGTTTTTCATACTGCCAGTTGCCCCCCACGGTCAGGTCAAGCGTGGAATGCAGGCCGAAGCGGTTGCTCAGGGTCAACCCGGTACGGTCGTTGCGGGCATTGGCCAGTGCGGTGTTGCGCAGGATCGGGCTGCGGCTGGGGTCCCAATCGGGGTTGCCCGAGGCGAAGTTGGGGAAACCACCGGCGGTGTAGGTATCGCTGTTGGTTTCGGTCCGCCACAGGTTGGCGCGCAGGTCGAGCCAACGGCTGCCGGCCGGCTGCCAGCGGTACTCCAGGTTCCAGGCATCCGAATCGACCCGGCTGAGCGGCCACTGGATGCGCCCGTAATCCGGCGCGGACAGGATGCGCGAAGGCATGATCTCGCCGTAGTGCGAAAGCGTGTGCCGCCAGGTGGCCTTGAGCTGCTGGTCATCGCTGATCTGCCAGGTGGCCTTCAGCAGCCACGACTCCTGTTCGCTGGACGTGTTGGGGACTTCATCACCCGGCTTGAAGTAGCGCGCCAGCGTGGTGATGTAATCGATGCCCTGGTATTCGTACTGCTCGCGCGGGTCCTGGTCGTAGTAGGCACTGCCCTTGCTGCCCGAGAAATAGTTGCCGCGCTTGCGCCACGCGTAGGCCGCCATCACGTCCACCCGCTCACCGCGCCAGCCCAGCGCCAGCCGCCAGGCCTGGTCATCGCCATCGAACGGGTTGTCACCGCTGCGCGATTTCACCGGCACCACCAGGGTGCGGTCAGCATAGGGCGAGTTCGGCGACTGCTGCGGGAAGCCATCCACCGTGCGGTAGTCCTCGCCGGTGTGCAGCCGTGGCAGGCGCGGTGACACCGCATTGCTGCTGCCTTCGATCTTCAGCTCCCCGCCGAAGCGCTCACCAGCCGGCACGATGTCGTCGACGTCGAGGGTCTTGATGACCATCGCTCCGCCGATACCGCTGTGTACATCACGTACCAACGCTGGCCCCTTGATGACCTGGATGCCACCAATCAGATTGGGATCGATGTAGTTGCGGTTGCTGACGCCGTTGTAGCCCCGCCATACGGTCAGCGCCTGCTCGCCACCGTCGATGCTGACCGGCACCCGCCCCGGCCCCTGGATGCCGCGGATGTTGAGGTCCAGCGCGCCGCTGTTGCGGGCGTCGCCGCTGAACACGCCGACCAGGTCCTTGACCACATCGGCCGGGTTGGCGCCGCGATAGCGCTCCACGCGGTCGCGACCGGAATAGGCCGTGCTCAGGTCGAGCGCGAACACGTCGTCGTATCCCCAACGATCACGTGTTTCGCCGCCGTCGGCCTGCAGGCGCCCGCCCACTTTCAGGGTGTCGGTGACCACCACCCCGCCGTCAGCGGCCGCGGCCTGCAGGGTCCAGGTGCCGCCCGGCTCCTGCTGCGCGCGCAGGCCACTGCCCTGCAGCAACTGGTCCAGCGCCTCGGTGGGGCTGTACTGGCCCTGCACTGCACGCGAGCGCCGCCCTTCCACCAGATCGCTGCGGAACACCACCTGCACCTGCGACTGGCGGCCGAAGCTGCGCACTGCGTCGGCCAAGGCCTGTTCGGGAATGGCATACGTGCGCACGGAGGCAGTAGCGGCCTGGGCGCGGGCGGCCGGTGCCCAAGCGAAGGGAACCAGTGCCGTGGCGATGGCCAGGGCGAGGACGGTGGCGCGGCGATGACGGGCGGATGCCGGGAACGGCATGAACGGTGACTCCTCAAGGTGGCGGTACCGTGCGCACATCGGGTGCACGCGGCTCGGTTGGCTTGAGAAGAAACGCGGTTTCGCTCTGGCTATACCACTAGAGACAAGGTGGGGCCGGATCTGCCCACGGTTTTTTTGGTTGATCGGCAGATCATCCACGCATGGCGTGGATCTACCCGGGCTCTTGGTAGATCCACGCCATGCGTGGATGGGCCCGATTCACGCAGTAGATCCACGCCATGCGTGGATGGGCCCACCCGCCACCCCTCGACATCACCACAACAACAACGCGCCGCCCGGCAGGCGCTGGCTGCGCAGGCCGGCCTGCTGGGCCACGGCGGCAATCGCCGCATCCGGCTGCTGCAGGTGGAACAAGCCGCTCACCGCCACCTGCGCGCCCTGCCCGCGCAGAACCCAGACCGGCGCACGCCGATAGCGGGCAAGGCGCTCGATCGCCTGTTGCGCAGGCAGATCATCAATGACGATCTCGCTGCGTCGCCGCGGTGCGATGGCCTCCACATCGGTCAGCTGCAGCGGTTGCAGCCAGCGGCCATCACGGAACGCGCGTGCCTGCCCGGCCTGCAGCCGCTGCGCGGCGACATGACCCGGCCGGATTTCGACTTCGCCCTGGCTGACTTCGGTGGTCACCACGGCATCCTGCAACGCAACGCTGAATGCCGTGCCGATGTCACGGATCTCGCCGCCGCCGGCCTCCACCCGGAACGGTCGTGCTTCGTGCGCGACCTGGAACCAGGCGCTGCCACGCAGCAACTGCAGGCGGCGCTGGCCGGCGCTGAAATCAAGCGCCAGCGCGCTGCCTGCATCCAATATGGCAGTGCTGCCATCCTGCAACTGCACCGTGCGCGGCGCGCTGCCGCTGCGCACATCGCTGCGGACCAGCAGCCACGCGTGCGGCGCCACCGTCACCGAAAGCAGCAGCACCGCCGCACTGGCCAGCAGCCAAGGCAGTCGACGACGTGGCTGCAGCGGCCGCAGCGCGGGTTCGGCGGTCAATTCCGGGAGCGCAGCCAGGACATCCGGGCCGGCGGCATCCAGGCCTTGCCAGAAGGCCTGCTGCTGGCACCAGGCATCGGCATGCCGGGGATCGGCCTGCAGCCAGCGTTGCAGGGCGCGTTGCTGGCGCTCCGGCAACCGGCCCGCATTGCACCGTATCACCCAGCGCAACGCCTGCCTGGCCTGACGCGGCGAGGGTATGGACGTAGTCATGATTGTGGCCTGCGGCACCACCAACGGGTGCGCCTTACAGTTGAGACAACGGCGAGCGGCATCTGCCCACGGCACATGCAGGTCATGCGTGGCTTCCCCGCTGGTGCTGCTGGATGAGCAGGGCCGCGCGCAGCACGTACTTGCCCACCACACTCTTGGAAATACCCAGGCGCACGGCGATCTCGCGCTCGCTCAGGCCCAGGTAGCGGTTGAGCACGAAGCACTCGCGCACCTGTGGCGGCAGCGCCAGGATGGTCTGGCTGATCTCGCGCAGCTGGGCCTGGTCCAACGCCTGCGCCTCACCGTCATTGCTGGCATCGGCCAGGTCGCTGGCGTACTCCGCCATCGCCCGCCGTTCGCGCGCGTCGGCCTGGCTGCGGTTGAGCGCGTGGTGGTAGGCCATGCGGTACAGATACCCGCGCGGTTCCAGGATCGGCGGGTCGCCGGGCACGCTGCTGGCCTTCAGATAAAGGTTCTGCAGGGTGTCCTCGGTACTGGCCGGGTCGAGGTAGCGGGCAATGAAGCGGGACAACGCACGGCGCTCGCGGATCAACAGCTCGATCAGCGCCAGGGCATTGGGAGACATAAGTGCCAAGGCCGGACCGGGGAATGATGGGCGTGATGGCGACGGTCCGGACCGGGAGTGTAGGCGGCAACCGCCGATCCTGCACCCCCGGTCATGACGGCAGGCAGGACCTTCGGCCTATGAAGGCTGCGTGAAAATGATGTTATGTTATATCGTCACTATTGAAACCCCCTTCCCATGATCCGATTCCCCGATGCGGGCCGCCTGTCCTGCGCCGTGCTTCTCGCCTTGGCGCCGCCGCTGGCCGTGGCCGCTGCGGCACCCTCCCAGCTGGACCCGGTGGTGGTGACCGCCACCGCCACCGACCGCCTGGCCAGCGATGCGCCGGCCTCGATCAGCGTGATCACCCGCGAGCAGATCCAGCTGCGGCCGGTGCTGGACCTGGCCGATGCCCTGCGTGGCAGCCCGGGCGTGACCGTGGCCGGGGTCGGCTTCGGCCGACGCGGCATCCGCATCCGCGGTATGGACCCGGGCTACACCCTGGTGCTGCTGGATGGCCAGCGCGTGAGTGCCTCGGCCGACGCGATTGCCCATTCCGATTTCGACCTGGGCTGGCTGCCGGCCGCGGCGATCGAACGCATCGAAGTGGTGCGCGGGCCGATGTCGTCGCTGTACGGATCGGAGGCGCTGGGCGGCGTGGTCAATGTCATCAGCCGTCGCGCCACCGATGACTGGCAGGGCAACCTGATCTACAACGGCGGCGTGGTGGCTGGCGATCGCGGCGGCAACAGCACCCAGGCTGGCCTCTACGCAGGCGGCGCACTGGTGCCCGGCGTGCTGGGCCTGAGTGTGTTCGCCGAGCACCGGCAGAAGGACGCCACACGCGACCCCACCGACGAGCGCTTGGACGAGCAGGAAGCCCGCCGCGCCAACACCGGCCGCGCGGTGCTCACGTGGACCCCGGACGCGCGCCAGCGCATCGATCTGTCGCACCTGCAGGGCAGCGAACAACGCCGCCGCCATGCGCTGCAGGCCGGCACCACACCGTATGTGTATGAAACCGTGGATGACATCCAGCGTCGGCAGACGACACTGTCGCACCAGGGCGACTGGGCCTGGGGGCAGACCCGGGTCAGCGCCTATCGTGCACAGCTGGACCGGGACAACCGCCGCGATCGCGGCGAGGCGACGCGCCCGCAGCAGCTGACCGATCAGATTGTCGATGCACGTGCAACCGTCTCGCTCGGCACACACCACCGCGTCAGCGTGGGTGGCGAATGGCGGCGCCAGGAACTGGACGACGCCTCGGGCGCACGCAGTGGCCATCTGCAGGCCGACCAGACCGCTGTGTTCGTACAGGACGAGATCCAGCTCAACGACAGCCTGTCGCTGGTCGTTGGCAACCGCAGCGATCGCCATCCCGAATTCGGCTGGCACCACAGCCCGCGCGCGTACGCGGTGTGGCATGCCAATGAGGCATTCACGATCAAGGGAGGTATCGGCAGCGGATTCAAGGCGCCCAGCCTGAAACAGCTGTCGCCTGAGTACTCGGCGGTGGGCGGTGGTGGGCGCTTCACCATTGTCGGCAATCCACAGCTGAAGCCGGAACAGAACAGCAGCGCCGAACTGTCGGCGGCGTGGCAGCGTGACCGCTGGTCGCTGCAGGCCACCGCGTTCCAGAACGATCTCAAGGAGCTGATCCAGACCACCTGCGTGCGCGCCTGCGGCGTGCGTGGCCGCGAGCTGCGCAACTACACCAATGTGGCGCGTGCGCGGATCCGTGGCGTCGAGCTGGCAGCTACCGCGCCGATCAGCGAGCACCTGACCGCCGAAGCGAACTGGAGCTGGCTGGACCCGCGCGACCGCCAGACTGACCGGTGGCTGCTGGAGCGGCCCCGCCGCAGCGGCGCCACCGCCCTGAACTGGCAGCGCGGACCGTTGCAGGCGGCCGTGCGTGGGGAATACATCGGTCCACAGCAGCAGGCCGCCGGAGCTGCGCAGACCACCCTGCCCGGCTACTGGCTGTGGTCGCTGGATGCGCGCTGGCGCATCACCGACACGGTGAGCGTGCTTGCGGGCGTGGACAACCTGGCCAACAAGCGGCTGGATGAATCCGGCGCGCTGTATCCGTACCCGGAAACCGGTCGCTACGTGCACGCTGGCATCGAGCTGGGCTTCTGAGCATGCGCGGATGGCGACGGTGGCTGGCGCTGGTGCTGTGCGTGGCCGCGCCGATGGCCCACGCTGCGGCAGCAGCGCCTGCACTGCGGGTGGAGGTGGTCAGCAGCAGCTTCGTACTGCCGGGCAGGATCGCCCGCCTTGATGCACTCGGCAGCCCGCAGGGCGTGCGCTTCCAGCACCGCGTGGTCGACGCCGCAACATCGCTGCCAGCCGACTGGCCACGTGGCATCGATCTGGTGCTGCTGGACACGCCGCGCCCCAATGACGTCGAGCTGGTCACCTCGGCGGTGGACGCAGCACTGCGCGACGCCCAGGTGCCCTGGTTGCGCGTGGGCGGTGGTGCGCCGGTTTCCCATGGCCTGCCCGCCGACGTCGCCCGTCAGATTGCCGGCTATTACGGCAACGGTGGCGAAGCCAACATCCAGCATCTGACGCAGTTCCTGCGCGGCTGGCACGACGCTGCGGAGGCGATCGCGGTGCCGCCGCCACAGGTGATTCCGGCCACCGGCTACAGCACCCGGGGCGGACAGTGGCTGGATGACGCGGCAGCGCTGCAGGCGCAGTGGCGGCAGGAGGGTCAAGCCGCCTGGCCGAAGGTGGCGGTGCTGATCTCGAGCAGCATGGTCGGCACCATGCAGACCGAGGTACTGGACGCGTTGATCGAGGCCGGCCGTGCACGCAAGGTGGCACTGTTCGGGCTGTGGTTCGATGCGGCCGCCGACGATGCCCTGCAGCAGGCGCTGCGCGGGATCGCGGTGGATGCCGTGGTCAACCTGACCCATCTGCAGAACGGCACTGCACGCGCCGCTGAGTTCGCGGCGCTGGATGTGCCTGTGCTGCAGGCCCTGAACTACCGCCAGGGCGATGCCGATGCCTGGCGCGATGCAGCCAGCGGCGTACCGATGTCGATGCTGGCCACGTTCATGGCGGTGCCGGAGGCATGGGGAGCGAGCGACCCGATGGTGGTCTCGGCCAACACGCGCGGCGAACTGCTGCCGATTGCCGAGCAGGTGGATGCGCTGGCCGAAAAACTGCAGCGGTTGGCCGCGCTGCGGCATACCGCGGCCGCCGACAAACGGCTGGCGCTGCTGTTCTGGAACGCGCCCGATGGCGAGAAGAACCTGTCGGCTTCACACCTGAACGTACCGCGCAGCATCGAAACGCTGCTGCCACGCCTTGCACAGTCGGGCTATACGGTGGACGCGGCCGACGAAAAAACCCTGATTGACCGGCTGCAGGCGCTGCTCAGCGGCTACTACCATCCCGAACGCCTGGACGCGCTGTTGGCTCAGGGCCTGGCCGACACCGTGCCGGTGGCCGACTACACACGTTGGCTGGCTACCCTGCCCGCCAACCGCCGCGACGAACTGCGCCGCCAATGGGGCGACCCGGCCGATCATCCAGCAGTGCGCCGCATACAGGGGAAAGCGGTGTTCGTGCTGCCACGCCTGCGCATGGGCAATCTGCTGCTGATGCCGCAGCCACCACGCGCAGGCGAGGTCGGCCAGGCCACCCACGATGTGGCCTCGGTGCCCAGCCACTACTACCTGGCGGCCTACCTTTACCTGCGCACACAGTGGAAGGCCGATGCGCTGATCCACTTCGGTACCCACGGAACGCAGGAGTGGACGCCGGGCAAGGACCGTGGCCTGTGGGCCGGCGACTATCCCTGGCTGGCGGTGGGCGACCTGCCGGTCTTCTACCCGTACATCCAGGACAATGTCGGGGAGGCCATCCAGGCCAAGCGCCGTGGCCGCGCGGTGGTGGTCAGCCACCAGACACCCGCCTTCGCCCCATCCGGCCTGTACGACGAACTGCGTGACCTGCACGCCGTGGTGCACGAACTGCAACAGCTGGATGAAGGCCCGGTACGCGACGCCACCGCCGCGCGCCTGCGCACGCTGGCCACCGACAGCGGCATCGCTGCCGACCTTGGCTGGAGCGCACTGGACATGCAGGCCCGCTTCGCCAGCTTCCTGCCGCTGCTGCACGACCACCTGCATGAGCTGGCCCGGCGCAACCTGCCCCTGGGCCTGCACACCTTTGGCCAACCGGCGTCGGCCGATCACCGGCTGCTGATGGTGATGCAGCAGCTGGGCCCGGCCTATCTGCAGGCACTGGGCGAGGACGCAGCGGAGGCCAGCGCCGTGGACTACCGGCAGATCCAGCAGGGCATCGCCTATCGCACGCTGGCGCGCCACCTGCGCGACGGCGTGCCGATCGACAGCGTTGCCGACACGGAACTGCGCCGCGAACTGCAGCGCGCCGCGCAGCTGGACGCATCGTTGGCCGATCCGCAGGAAGCAGAGGCATTGCTGCACGGCCTGGCCGGTGGCTTCGTGCTGCCCGGTGCCGGCGGCGACCCGATCCGCACACCGGAGCTGCGCAGTGGCCGCAACCTGTTCGCCTTCGAACCGGACCGTATTCCCCCCCCGCGCTGCCTTCGACACCGGCGAGACAGCGCTGCAGCAACTACTGCAGGCCTATGCCGATGAACATGGTGGACAGCTGCCGCAGAAGCTCGCCATCAGCCTGTGGTCCAGCGAGGCCATCCGCCACCTTGGCGTGCTGGAAGCGCAGGTGCTGCATGCCCTCGGCCTGCGCCCGCGCTGGGACAGCGGCGGCAAGGTGGTGGCGCTGGACATCGTGGCGGACACCGACCTGAAACGGCCACGCATCGATGTCGTGGTACAGGCCACCAGCGTCTACCGCGACCAGTTCGATCCTTTCCTGCGCATGCTGGCTGCAGCGATCGAACAGCTTGCGGCGATGCCGGCCACCGCCAGCAACCCCATTGCGCGACACGCACAGGACATGCAACAACGCCTGCAGCAGCGCGGTGTGCCCGCTGAACGAGCCGCCGCCCTGTCGCGCCTGCGCATCTTCAGCAACGCGCCCGGCACGTATGGCAGTGGCCTGAATCATGCCGTGCTGGAGCGCGGCACCGCTGCCGGCAAGGACGATGCTGCACTGGCCAGCGGCTTCCTTGATCGCCTGCAGCACGGCTATGGCAGTGATGGCCAGGCCACCACCCTGCCCGGCAGCAACCTGTTCGCCGAACAGCTGCGCGGGGTGCAGGCAGCGGTGCTGTCACGGTCGTCCAATACCCACGGCCTGCTCAGTACCGACCATCCGTTCGAATACCTCGGTGGTCTGGCCCTGGCCGTGCGTCACCTCGACGGCGCCAGTCCGTCCCTTTACATCTCGGACCTGCGCGAACCGACGCCGCGCACGCGCAGTGCGGCGCGCTTCCTTGCCGATGAGCTGCGTGCGCAGACACTCAACCCACAGTGGATCAGCGCGATGCAGGGCGAAGGCTATGCCGGCACGCTGGAAGTGCTGAAGAACGTCGACAATCTCTTCGGCTGGCAGGTAACGGCGCCGGATACGGTGCGCGCCGACCAGTGGCAGGCCGTGCATGACACCTTCGTCCGCGACAGTCGCCAGCTGGGAATGGCGCGCTGGTTCGAGAGCCACAATGCCGATGCGCAGGTGCAGATGATCGAGCGCCTGCAGGAAGCCATCGCGCGGGGCTACTGGCAGGCCGACGATCGCACCCGCAGCGAGCTGCAGGCGCGTTTGAATCAGCTGCAGGCATCTGCCACGGCCGCGTTGCCAGCACGCGCCAGTGGCTACGGACTCGCACGTGGCCCGGCACCTGCGTCAGCGGCCAGTGCGGCGGCGGCCACCATCGAGACCCTCCCTGCCGATGCTGCGCCGACGCCAGCGGCCAGTGTGCGAGGACGAGTGATGCAGCAGGTGTCGCCGCCCTCGCCGCACGCGCCCTCGCTGTGGCTTGCCCTGGTCGCGCTGCTCGGCCTGCTCGGCGCAGGCGCGGCCCTGCAGGCCTGGCGCAATGCGCGACGGGCGCCCTCCCCCTCCCCTTCCAACACGGCCAACGCATGAACGCCCTTGAATCCACCCTCTACGATCTGTCCCATCTGTTCCTGGCACCGGTACTGCTGCTGATCCTGCTGGCACTGGCCTATGCCTTCCTCAGCTTCGGTGCGTTCGCGTGGGAAGCGCTGCAGCGGCGGCGCGGCCATTACCGCCCCGAGCTGCTGGCCTGGCAGGCCCGCCACGGCGGCAGCAGCGAGGATCTTGAACTGCGCATCCTGAAACGGCTGGAGGGTCTGCGCATCGTGTCGCGGACCGCGCCGATGCTGGGCCTGGTTGCAACCATGATCCCGATGGGCCCGGCGCTGCTGGCGCTGACCCGCAGCGATGCACAGGGCGTGGGCGAGAACATGGTGGTCGCCTTTTCGTCGGTCATCCTGGCCCTGGTTGCGGCCAGCCTGACGTTCCTGGTGCTGACCGTGCGCCGGCGCTGGCTGCTGCAGGAACTGCGCCAGTTCGAACGCCTGCAGGAGGTGCGCTGATGCGCTTTCTCGATGACGACGACGCCGATGATCCGATCCTGTCGGTGGTCAACCTGATCGACCTGTTCCTGGTCGTGGCCGGCATCCTGATGATCGTGATCGTGCGCAATCCGCTCAATCCGTTCGCCAGCCAGAACGTGACCGTGATCGAGAATCCCGGCCAGGCCGACATGCGCATCACGGTCAAGCAGGGCGAGGAGCTGACCCGTTACGAATCCACCGGCGAGATCGGCGAAGGCGGCGGAGTGAAAGCAGGCGTTACCTACCGGTTGCCCGATGGGCGCATGGTGTATGTACCGGAGGGCGCCGCGCCGTGAGCCGCGTAGATCCACGCCCTGCGTGGATGAACCACCTGCCACCACCTGCCAGTACCTGCCGCTCCAACCGAGCACCGCCGGCCCGACGGAGAATCGCGCGCCCCATCCACGCAGGGCGTGCATCTACGGCTCCTGCAGCGCATCGAAGCGCTCGGCCAGGTAGTCGATCAACGCGCGCACCGCCGGCAGCAGGCCGCGCCGCGAGGGGAACACGGCATGCACGATGCCGTGCCTGGGCTGCCACTGCGGCAGGATCGGCACCAGCGCGCCGCTGGCCAGTTCGTCGGTGATCATCATCCGCGGCAGCATCAGCACCCCGACACCGGCCACCGCCGCACTGCGCAGCGCGATCATGTCATCGCTGACCAGCCGCGGGCGGTGGTGCACGCTGGCCTGGACCTCCTCGGGACCGGCGTACTCCCAGGCGTGCACCTGCGCCGGCGATGCCAGGTCCACGGTGGGCATCATCGCCAGATCGGCAGGCACTTTCGGCGTGCCCATCTGCTTGAGCAGGGCCGGGCTGGCGGCGGTACACCAGATGCGACGGGCCAGCACGCGCACCACCAGATCGCTGTCCTCGAGCGGTGGCGGGCGCACGCGGATGGCCACGTCCACGCCCTCGCCCACCACGTCCACGCGGCGGTTGGTGGCATCCAGCTGCAGGGTCACCTGCGGATGCAGGGCCAGGAAGTCAGCCAGCATGCCGCCAATGCGCGCGTGCAGCAGTGCGATCGGACAGGCCAGGCGCAGGGTGCCCCGTGGTTCGGCACGCGACAGGGCGATGGCTTCCTCGGCTGCTTCGGCCTCCACCAGCATCGCCTTGCAGTGGCGGTAGTAGTCCTGGCCGATCTCGGTGACCGAAAAGCGGCGGGTGGAACGTTGGATCAGGCGGACACCCAGCCGTTCCTCCAGCAGGGCGATGCGGCGGCTGAGCTTGGACTTGGGCATCGCCAGTGCGCGCCCGGCCTGCGAAAAACCACCATGCTCGACCACCATGGCGAAGTAGAACAGGTCGTTGAGGTCGCAGCGGCGGATGTCGGCGATGAACACGGGGCGATCTCCTGCGGCCCTTGCCGGGCCTTCATCGTTCACGAAATAGGACTATGACGGCAAATTCTGCCAACTACCGGGCTCATTGTCACGGGGATATCGTCTCCGCAACGAAAAAACAGCGACCGGTTACCCCGGTCAGGAGATCGCCATGAAGCGTGTCACCGGTACTTACAGCGCCCCCCGCCCGCACTGGGTGGGCGATGGCTTCCCCGCCCGTTCGATGTTTTCCTACAACACCCATGGCCAGCACCTGAGCCCATTCCTGTTGCTGGACTACGCCGGGCCGTACAGCTTCCCGCCCAGCGAAACCCCGCGCGGGGTCGGCCAGCATCCGCATCGCGGCTTCGAGACCGTCACCATCGTCTACGAAGGCGAAGTCGCCCATCGTGACTCGACCGGCGCCGGCGGCACCATCGGCCCGGGTGACGTGCAGTGGATGACGGCTGCCTCCGGCATCCTCCATGAAGAATTCCACACGCCGGAATTCAGCAAGCGCGGCGGCACCCTGGACATGGTGCAGCTGTGGGTGAACCTGCCCGCCAAGGACAAGATGGGTGCGCCGGGTTACCAGACCCTGCTCGATGCGCAGATTCCTTCGGTGGCCTTGCCTGACGGTGCCGGCCGCGTACGCGTCATCGCCGGGGCATTCAATGGCCATGCTGGACCGGCACGTACCCATACCCCCATGGACGTGTGGGACATCCGCCTGCTGCAGGGCCAGCACGCTGAACTGCCGGTGGCCGATGGCCGCACCCTGGCGTTGGTGGTGCTGAAGGGCACGGTGCGGATCAACGGCGGCCAGCCGGTGGGTGAAGCACAGCTGGTGACCTTCGACCGCAACGGCGAAGACGTGTTCCTCGACGCCGACAGCGACGCCACCGTGCTGCTGCTCAGCGGCGAACCGATCGACGAACCGGTGGTGGGCTATGGCCCGTTCGTGATGAACACCCAGGCTGAGATCAGCCAGGCCGTCAACGATTTCAACGGCGGCCGTTTCGGCCAGATCGCGCACTGATCCACTGCATTGCGGCGGGCAACCGCCCGCCGCCTTCCGGGCCTTCGCCCCCTACCCAGGAAACTGACCATGAGTACCCCCGCCAACTTCAACGGCGCCCGCCCGGTGATCGACCCGGACAACGCCGCGATGCTGCTGATCGACCACCAGAGTGGTCTGTTCCAGACCATCGGTGACATGCCGTTCACCTCCGTACGGGCGCACGCCACCGCCCTGGCGAAGATGGCCACGCTGGCAAAGATGCCGGTGATCACCACCGCGTCGGTACCGCAGGGTCCGAACGGCCCGCTGATCCCGGAGATCCACGACTCCGCACCCCATGCGCAGTACGTGGCACGCCGCGGCGAGATCAATGCGTGGGACAACCCCGAGTTCGTCGCCGCGGTGAAGGCCACCGGCCGCAAGCAGCTGATCATCGCCGGCACCATCACCAGCGTATGCATGGCCTTCCCCTCGATTGCCGCCGTCGCCGACGGCTACCAGGTGTTCGCGGTGGTCGATGCCTCCGGCACCTATTCGAAGATGGCCGAGGAAATCACCTTGGCGCGCGTGGTGCAGGCCGGCGTGGTGCCGATGGATACCGCTGCGGTCGCCTCGGAAATCCAGCGCACCTGGAACCGCGAGGACGCCCAGCAGTGGGCGGCGATCTACACGCAGATCTTCCCCAACTACCAGCTGCTGATCGAGAGCTACCAGAAGGCGCAGGACGTGCAGAAGAACCACGAGCAGCTGGATTCGCAGCGCAGCTGAGCCCACTGCATCCACGGCAATTCCCGCCTGCCGGCACACCGCCGGCTCCACCGCAAGCCAACCCCGACCAGGACACCCTCATGGCCAGTGAACCGATCCGTGACCCCGTCAGCGACCACCTGCTGACCCCGCAGAATTCCGCCTTCATCATCATCGACTACCAGCCGGTACAGGTGAACTCCATCGCCTCGATGGACCGCCAGCTGCTGGTCAACAACATTGTCGGCACCGCCAAGGCGGCGGTCGCCTACGGCCTGCCGATCGTGCATTCGACCGTGAACGTGCAGACCGGCCTGAACAAGCCGCCGATCCCGCAGCTGCGCAAGGTGCTGGGCGACCACCCGACCTACGACCGCACCACCATCAATTCCTGGGAAGACGTCGAGTTCCGCAAGGCGGTGGCAGCGACCGGTCGCAGGAAACTGATCATGACCGCGCTGTGGACCGAAGCCTGCCTTACCTTCCCCGCCCTGGATGCGCTGAAGGAAGGCTATGAAGTCTACGTGGTGGTCGATGCGGTGGGCGGCACCTCGCTGGCCGCGCATGATGCCGCGCTGCGCCGCATCGAACAGGCCGGTGGCCAGTTGATCAGCGTGACGCAGCTGTTCTGCGAACTGCAGCGCGACTGGGTACGGGCGGAGACGGTGCCGGCCTTCATGAACCTCTTCATCGAAACCGGTGGTACGGCCGGCATCCAGTTCTCGTACGATCGTACGGAGTGATTCCGTGGCGGCTCCGGCTCCGGCTGGCGCCGCCTTTTCCTGCAGCCGGGCATGGTTCGGCGCTATAACTGGGGATTCCCATGGCCTACGCACGCATTGTTTCGACCGCCGACAACTACCTGCACCACATCAGCAACGGCCATTTCGATGTCGCGGCCGATGAGCCCGCCTCGCTCGGTGGCCAGGGCAAGGGCTTTGCCCCGTTCGACCTGTACCTGGCCTCGCTGGCCGCGTGTACCGCCATCACCCTGCGCATGTATGCCCAGCGCAAGGGCTGGGAGCTGGGCGAGTTCCACGCCGAGCTGCGTTCCGAACGTGATGCGGACGGGCGCTTCCACGTGCACCGCGTGCTGCATGCCACCGCCGAGCTGAGTGATGCGCAGTGGCAGCGCCTGCTGGAGGTGGTGGAAAAGACCCCGGTGACGCTGGTGATGCGCGAGGGTGCACGAATCACCAGCGAGCGCGGGGCGGCAGCATAAGCGCATCCACGCATGGCGTGGATCTACTGCCCCTTCAACGCCGTGAATGCAGCACGGTGCGCTGGCGCATGGCGTTGAATTCCTGTTCGACCTGCTGGATGTCTTCGGCCTGGAAGCCGGCGGCATCGAGCAGCTGATCGGCGGCCGCGGCAGCCAGCGGATCATCCTCGCGCTGGCGCCAGCAGCGTGCCGGCAGGAAATAGCCGACCTCGCTGCGCCCGCGCATGATGACGACCGGGCGCCCTGCATACAGCAGGAATTCGGCCAGGTGCTGGCGCAACCCCTCCACCGAGACATAGGCCGGCCCGATGCCCAGTGTCTGTGCAGCGGGCTCGGAACTCTCGAACAGCTTGCGACGGCTCATCCACTCCTCCTTTGTGCAACGCGTGGTCTTCCTTCCTTAGACGGGCGCGTCGCCGCGCCCCCGCCACACGTGTCGTGACTGCGATCACGCTGTCCGATCAGAAACCGGTGTTGAACTCCAGCTGGAACACGTCGATCGACAACGGCGGGCCCGACACTTCCTTGGCCGCCATCCACTTGCCGCTGATCCAGCTGCGCGCATCCAGCGCATAGGCGCCGCCGACGTAGTAGCCGCGCGCATTGGTACCGCCGAGGTGGAAGTTCGGATCGTTGTAAGCATCAGGCAGCGCATCGGCCTCGATCCGCTTGTAGCCCAGCAGGGCCTGCCACTGGCCCTTCTCCTTCAGCTCGGTGGCGCCGAAGGTCGCCTGCAGCATCCAGGCGGTGTCGCCGCTGCGGAAGGTGTCGATGCTGGCAGTGCCACCGGCGCCATAGTTGTTGACGATGCCATTGTTGGCCCGGGCGAACATGGCCTGCTTGTCATAGGCGAGGTTGCGGATGTAGTCCGCGTCCAGGCGCATGCCGATGTCCTGCGCAAGCTGTGTATCCCAGCGCAGGTTGAAGGTCGCCAGGCGGAATGCCGAGGCCAGGCCCACGTACTGCGGCGTGGGCGTATTGGCCGGATCCAGCGGATTGCGGGCGATATCGCGGATGAGCATCAGGGTATTGCCCTTCTGCATGAACGCCGGCCGCGACCAGTCGGTATCGCACCCGACCGCACCTGCGTACAGCGCGCACGGCGACGACAGGCGCCCACTGATGTTCTTGAAATCGTAGTAGCCCAGCGCTGCACGCAGGCTGTTGTCATCGTTGAAGCGCCAGTTCACCCCCACCTGTGCACCGGACAGCCACTTGTTCTCGTTGGGCGTCTTCACCCGGCTCTGGCTGGGAGCGCTGTCGGAGGTGTACTCCAACGGCACCACCGCCAGGTTGCCGAACAGGCCGACGTCGTCAGCGATGTCGTACCTGAGATTGGCCGCCAGGCCATCGAAGTTCAGGTCGTTGGAGAACAGCGTGTCGCTGGTCCAGAACGGATTGCCGAAGCGTCCGCCGCGCACCGTCACCCAGTCGGCCGGGCTGTAGGCCAGCCATGCCTGGTCCAGCCACACATCCTTCTTGCCCAGGCCGCCGCCAAGCTGTTCGGTGGTGGACACCGGCCCGTTGCTGCTGCCGCTGGCCAGGCGCACGCCTGCGGTGGTGTGCTCGCCGATCATCGCTTCGATGCCCAGCCGTGCACGGATGCGCCACAGGTTGCGGCGGTCCTGGCGGGTGTTGAGCAGCGGCGGCAGCTGCAGGTTGGTGTTGTTGTTGGTATCGAAACCGCTGCCCGCATTCACCGAGGCCCAGTTGGTTTCGATGTCGCTGTTGCGTTCGGAGTAGAAGCGCGACTCACTGCGCACGCGCATGTCACCGGTCACCTTGATGCGCTTGGTCCACTCGGCCACTTCGTTCGGCGCGGCCCAGCCCTCGGCTTTGGCCTGCGCCATCACGTCCTGGCGTACTTCATCGCGGATGCCATCACGCACGCTCTGCGGCACGTACGGCACACGCACGTCGCCTGCTTCCAGCGCCACGCCGCCGCTGCTGGCTGCGCTGCCCGCAGTGCCGCCTTGCGCGGCCGCCGCCTCCGCCTCGGCCTGGACCAGCAGGGCCTGGCCGTCTTCGGGCTTGAGCGCGCCACTGGCGATCAGCCCCTTGATCAGCTTGACCATGGTGGTTTCGGCAGCCATTGCGCTGGCCGGCACGGCCAGGCTTAGCAATACGGCGCAGCACAGCAGCGCCCGTCGGGCCGGCCGCGGGCGGCGGGATGCGGTTCGAGCGCGGTCGTGGTCGTTCATCACGGTTCTCATCGAAAGAAGGGAAATCACGGAGGTCATCGGTCAAGCGCCGGGGCGGCGCCCCTGGATCAGCACGCGCGCGGGGAAATCCAGCGACGCCGGTGGCATCTGGTCGACTTTGCCGATCTGCCGCAGCGCATCGAGCACGGCCACGTCGGCCTCCTCGTTACCGCTGCCACGCACCAGCTCGACCTTCTCCAGCCGGCCATCCGGTGCCAGCCACACATTCACCTGCAGCTGGAAGGCCAGGCGCTTGACCCGCGCATCGCGCGAGATCGCCTGTTGCATCAGATAGCCCAGGTAGCGGCCATAGCTGGCATTGCCGGCACCGCCGCGGCCCACACCCGACGAACCACCGCCGCTGCCCGACTGGATGCCGAAGCTGTCGCCGCCGGCCTGCGCATCGGCGTCCATGGTTACCGGGTCGGCGTTGTCCGGCGTCGGCGTCGGCTCTTCGGCCGGCGTTGGCTGGTCCAACGGTTCCGGCTCAGGCACGGTATCTTCCGGCGGCGTCTCCGGCTCGGGCGGTTTTTCCGGTGGCGGCGGTGGTGGTGGCGGTGGTGGCAACGCCAGCATCGGCGGCTGCACCACCGGCCGGCGGGTGCTGGCGGTGTCCTTGAAAAGCAGCCACCACAGGGCAACACCCAGTACCAGCAGCGCCGCCAGCACCAGCGCGATCGTCACCAGCAACTGGCGTCCGCGCGTACCAGGCTCCTGCAGGGGTGGTCGATGGCCGGCCATGCCTCAGCCCTGCGCCTTGCCGGTGACCAGGCCGACCTGGGCCAGCTCCAGCCGCCGCAGCAGATCCAGCACCTCGACCACGCGCGCGTACTGCACCTGCGCATCACCGCGCACGATCACCGGGAAATCCGGCGACGTCGCGCGTTCGGTACGCAGGCGGTCCTCCAGCTCGGCCATCGTCACCGGGTAGGCATCCAGGAATACCTGGCCGCTGGGGTCGATGGTGATCGCCTTGGTCTTGGGCTTCTCCAGTGCGGTGCTGTTGCTGGCTTTCGGCAGGTTGACCTCGATACCGGGAATGGAGGCGTTGCTGGTCAGGATGAAGATCACCAGCACCACCAGCAGCACGTCGACGAAGGGCGTCACGTTGATGCCCTTCTCGCGTTTCTTGATGCCGAACTTCGCCTTGTAGGCCATGGCCGGTCCCTCAGCCCTGGACCGCGGCCGGGCCGCGTCCGTCCTGCTCTTCGGCCAGGCGGGCGGCGAACTCGTCGATGAACACCGCCATGTCGGCGCCGATCGCTTCGGCGCGTGCGCCCAGCCAGTTGTAGCCGAACAGTGCCGGGATCGCGACGCCGAGGCCGGCGGCGGTACACAGCAGCGCTGCCGCCATGCCCGGGGCCACCGAGTTGATGTCCACCGCACCGGCCATCGCCGCCACCACGAACACCAGCATGATGCCGATCACGGTGCCGAACAGACCCACATACGGTGCACCCTCGATGGTGGTCGACAGCCAGTTCATGCGCCGCGCCATCGCCTCCTGTTCGCGCACCATCACCGCGTCCATCGACGCGCGGATGGCGGCGATGGTGGCCGCGCTCAGATAGCCGGAATTGCCATCGCGCTGATGGCGCTGCTGCATTTCATCGATGGCCACCTGGTAGATGCGCCACAGCGAGCCGTCGTGCATCGCCGTCGGCACCTTGCCCTGCCGGTCCATCTCGGACAAGGTGCGCAGCGGCACGCCGGAGAGCTTGCTGAAGCTCTCGGTGAACACTGCATTGGCCTTGCTGGTGCGACCGAAATGGCGACTCTTGGCGATCATGATCGCCCATGACAACAGCATCATCAGGCCGAGGATGGCGACCACCACCCAGGCGTCGAACGGCATCGCCTTGAGGATGAAGGCGAAGTGGCTCTGTCCGGCCGATTGCTCGTCAGCACCGTAGCTGATCAGGCGCGAATCGGCTCCCTGCGCGGTGGCGTCGGCCAGCAGCAGCGCCGCCGGGCGCGCCACGCGTGAGATCCGCAGTTCATCCAGCGCACCATCGAAGTTGGCCAGCGGCTGCGTCGCACCCGGTGCATCGGTACCTACCACCGCAGCGGTGCTCAGTGCCGGCAATTCACCACTGAGCTGGGCCACCACGCGACCGTTCAGATACAGCTGCAGCGACCCCTTCTCGGCGGTAAGCGCGAGATGCGCCCACTGTCCTTCCGGGATCGGTTGTGCCGGCGTGCTGCGTTGACCGTTGAGCTGCACGAACGGCACGCGGTTGTCGATGCCCAGCACCAGCTCGGCGCTGCCATCGCGCCGGGCATAGATCGCCTGCGCGGTGGTCAGCGCGCCCGGCTTGATCCAGGCCGAAACGGTGAGCGGCGCACCCGCTTCCTGTGCCAGCGACGCACTGGCCGGCAACGGCAGCGGGCCAGCACCCAGCTGCACGCCACGCCCGATCACCGTGCTTTCCGCCGCAGGCACTACCGCACCGGCCGTGTTGCCGTAGGCCGTGGTATCACGCGCCGGCGCATTGGCTTCGGCGAAGTGGTAGACCAGCGTGTAGTCCGGATCGAACACCTGCTGGCCATTGCCGCTGGCCGGTGCCTTCGCGTTGCCGTAGTACATCCAGATCGTCTGCGGCGCGCTGGCGGTCAGCGCCGGAACGTCCACCCATACCAGGGCCAGGCCCAGGTTCGGGTCGAACTGCTCGATCTGATGGGCCAGCACGGTGCGCCCATCAGCTGAAACGAAGCGCAGGTCGTTGCCACTGTCCTGGGTGCCATCAAAACCGAAATTGCCGGTATGCAGGCGCAGCAGCAGCGGTGTACGCCCGGGATTGCCGGCCAACCCCGCGCCCTGTGGGCCGGCGTCGACGGTGATCGGCTTGCGGTACTTCCATTCGGCCTGCCACCAGTTGGCTTCGGCCGCGGCGGCGGGCAGCGCGATCAGCGCAGCCAGCAGCAGCAACATTCGCGAAAGCAGACGGTCCATGCAAAAGGTCTCCGGAGAACGCATCTCAAGGGAAGGGTCAGTAGCTGGTGCTGATGTTGAAATGCAGGCGCGGGTCGTCCTTGCGCGTGACCGGGCCGTCGGCGTAAGGCCAGGCGTAGTCCAGGCGCAGCTGCAGGTGTTCGCCCAGGCGCAGCTGCGCGCCCAGCCCGACCGAGGCCAGGTTGTACTTGTCGCGCTGTTCCGGCAGCGGCTGACGCAGGCGCAGGTAGGCCGCGTCGGCGAAGCTGTACAGGCGCAGGTCGGTACCACTCCACAGCGACCACGCCGGGGTGCGCCATTCCAGGTTGGCCAGGCCACCGTAGTCGCCGATCGCTTCGGCCGAGAGGTAGCCACGCACGGTGTACATGCCGCCGGCGGCGAACTGTTCGGCCGAGACCAGCGGCGCATCGGTTGCCTGCAGCGAGCCACGCGCATACCACTGCCAGTCGTTGCCGAATGTGTGCGTATTGGAGACATCCGCCTTGAACGCTACGAAGCTCGGGTCGGCCCAGTAGCGCTTCTGACCGAAATCGGTGGCGTTGCTGCCATAGCCGAACAGACGCCGGGTTCCCGCCACCAGCTGCGTGTTGATGCTCAGCTGATCGCTCTCGCCCTGGCGCACGCCGACGAACGCCAGCGTGACCGGCGCGTACTTCAACGGCGTCTTCAGGCTGTCCTTGCCCATCTGCGTGTCTTCTTCGGTGTCCTTGAAGTCCACGCCGAGGCTGAGCTGGCGCCACCAGTGGCTGCTGCCGGTCAGGCGGTAGTTGAGCTTGAGACCAATGGAATGACCGTTGCCGATCACGTTGGTGCCGGTGCCGGTACCGACCTGCCCGCCCGCATTCAGTACGCGGCTGTCGGACTTGTAACCGGACGCTTCCAGGCTCCACGGTGTGCCTTCAAAGGGCATCGTGTACGAGGCCGAAAACACCTTCGCCTGTTTGGTATCTTCCGGTGAAAGGTACACACCGATGTTGACGCTGTGCCCGCGCTTCCACAGGTTGTCGTGGGCCAGCGATGCACTCAGCCGCAGCTTCTCGGTGTCGGCACTGTGGTCGTTGTTGAGTGCCGCGCTCGCGCGCCACGGCGACTTCTCTTCCACCTGCAGGTCCACATCCATGGTGCCCGGCACCTGGCCTTCGCGCACCAGCGGAAGCACCTGGCGACGACCACCCTCGTTCAGCGCAGTCAGTTCCTTCTGCGCCTGGTCGAAGTCCGGTACCCGCCCCTCAGCCAACGCCGGTACCCGCTCGCGGATGCGTTCGGGTGAGTCATGGCGGGCACCGACCACGCGCAGCTGGCCAATGGGCGTCTGCTGCACCTTCAGCAGCACCACGCCCGCGTTGACCTGCTGTTCGGGCAGCTCCACATAGACCGATTGGTAGCCGGCCTGCTGATACAGCGCGTTGACTGCATCACGTGCCTTCTCGACATCGGCGAGCGTTTTACCGGGGCCGAGGAACGGCTCGACCGCACGTTCGATCTGGCGCGCATCGAGCACGGTGTTGCCGCGCACGATGTACTCGTTGATGTTCACCGTGGGCGCTGGCGCGGCGTCCTGCGCGAGCACTGGAAATGGCAGCGACGCCAGGGCCAGCATCAGAGGATGCAGACGCAGCGGAAGGCGAGCGGCACGGCACGGAACGGGAGTCATCGAAGGCATCGCGTCGTATCGAAGGGAATGGCCAGGGAGCGGCGCGTGGGTCTACCAACAGGACGTGCAGGCCGCGTCAAAACCGCCAACAGTTTTGTGACAGCACTGTCATCTTTTGACGATGCTGAAACAGGCGCAGGCGGACACTTCGTCTGGCATACGTCTTCATTGCAAAGCGCTTGCTGCCTCGGGAGATTCAAGATGCACGCCACCCTGCTTACGCCAGACCGCCCTGCCCTCTGTGTGGCGTTGGTTCTGGCACTGGCCTCACCCTGGGTGCGGGCCGACCAGGCTGCCAAACAGGCAGATGCAGCGCCATGCATCGAAGTACAGGTCAATGGCGAGCGCATCCCCGCCTGGGACTGCCTGCAACGCAAGTTGGCGCCGGCAGAAAACACAGCCCTCCGTCCCAATCTTCCCGAGGCCGAACGCTTGATGCGCAAGCCAGGCAACCAGTTGCTGCAGTACAACCTGGAAGGCACCCGCCAACGCATGGGCGACGCGTTCGGGCGTTCGGTGGTGCCACAGCGCCCAGCGCGCTGAGCCGTGTTCAGTGCCGCCCCAGCGCGGCGGGAACGATGCCATCGGTGGGCAGCGGCGGCAGTTCGGGCACGGGCAGCGAGCGCGGCTGTCCTGCCTGCTGCAGTTCAACCGCGTTCGCGCTGATCGCTGCCAGTACGGTAGATGGACCCAGACGTTGGCCCGGTGCATAGGCCTGGGCAGGTGCGCCATCCACCGACAGCAGCGCCAGTGGCGCCTGTTGCCCGGCCATTACGCCCAGCACGGCCACGTCGGTCTGCACCGCGCCGGGCGAGAGCAGCCGCACCAGCGGTGCGCTCGCAGCGTCGTCGAGGGCCGGGGCGGCGACTACGGCGACCTGCACCGGGGCGGCGGCAACGCGAACCGGCGCCATGAACAAGGCCATGCCCCAATATCCCGCCACGGCCAGCAGCAGCATGGCCGCCAGCAGGGTCAACATGCGATTGCGATCCCAACGCCTGCCGTCCATGTTCCGCACCTTCGCCATGTTCCTGTGCGGCCACGCTAGCAGCTGCCGCTGACGCTTTTGTTTCATCATCCGCACCTACGCTGGCAGGTATCGGCAAGGACGGGAGGCGATGTCCGATGCAACGCAGACCACGCGGCTTCACCCTGATTGAACTGATGGTGGTACTGGTCATCATCGGCATCTGCACGGCGGGCATCGGTCTTGGCCTTGGCAGCCTGCTCGACCCTGCGCGGCAGCTGCGCCAGGAATCGGAGCGGTTGGCGCAGCGCCTGCAGGTCGCGCGCGATGAAGCACGCATCGATGGTCGGCCGATCCGCTGGCAGGCCAGCGCAGAAGGCTATCGCTTCAGCCGCCGCGACAGCGAAGGCTGGGTCGAGCTGCGGCGCGATGACCTGCTGCGCCCCCAGCAGTGGCAGACCCACGGCATTGAAGTGCAACCGGCGGCCGCCATCGAGCTGAGTCCTGAATGGATCGGCGTGCCGTGGGAGCTGGCGTTGTCGCTGGACGGCCGTCGACTGCGTCTTCGTGATGATGGCAGTGGACAATTGCAGGTCATGCAGTGAAGCGGAAGCAACGCGGATTCACGCTGATCGAGGTGCTGATCGCGTTGGCCATCGTGGCCATCGCCTTGGCGGCGGTGATGCGCTCGGTGGCGGTGGCGACCGATGACCAGTCGCGTCTGCGTGACCGTCGGCTGGCCCTGCTGTGTGCGCAGGACCGCTGGCAGGAGCTGCGCCTGGCCGCACAGCCACCCGGCGATGCACATCTGCTGTGCCTGCAGGGGCGCACCCGTTTCCTGGTGCAGCAGCACCTGGGCAGCGGCGCCGACGGGCAACCGCAGCTGGAGCTGAGCGTGGTGGCCGAAGATGCACCGAAGCAGTCGCTGGCGCGGCTGCAGCTGCCATGGACGGCGGCGCCATGAAACGCGCTGCGGGTGGCTTCACCCTGATCGAAGTGATGATCGCCATCACCATCATGGGCGTGCTGGCAGTGATCTGCTGGCGCGCCCTGGACAGCGTTGCCAGCACTGACCAACGCCTGCGCCAGGCCGATGCCGAAACCAGCACGGCGATGCGGGTGTTGCAGCAGTTCCAGCGCGATATCGAGATGCGCGCCGACGACGCGCTGATGAACGGCGCGGTGCGACCAGCCGATCAGCCTGCGCGGCTGCTGCCGCCGTCGTTGACCAGTGAGCGCCACACCGATGGCGGCTTCACCTTGGAGATCACCCGCAGCGTCGGCAGTGACGGGCTGCAGTGGCAGCGCGTTCGCTGGTGGCGGCAAGGCAGCACGTTGTGGCGCGCCAGCGGTGCGCCGTCGGATCACTATCCGCTGCCTGCGCCCGAGCCGGCGCGCGGGCTGCTGGTGGCGCGTGATGTGCAGCGCTTCGAGGTGCGGGCGTGGCAGCCGGGGGTGGGTTGGGCGATGCTGCCGAGCCAGGGGGAGGTATTGCCGGCGACGGGTCTGGAATTGCGGTTGGGGTTGCGTGATGGACGCGGGCCGTTGAGTTACCGGCGGGTGTTGGCGCTCTGAAGGAGCATCCACGCATGGCGTGGATCTACTGAACTGCATCCACGCATGGCGTGGATCTACTGAACTGCATCCACGCATGGCGTGGATCTACTGGGCTGCATCCACGCATGGCGTGGATCTACTGCCCCCCGGTCGCCGGGCGCTGTCCCGCGCCCGGCGCCGCCGTGTCGGTGGTCCTCACCGCTGATGGCTGCTCCCTGCCCTCCGTGCCGTCCTGGCTGGGGCCGCCACCGTTCCCTGGCAGCTGGCCCGATCCTCTGTTCTGCGCGTGGTGGGTGCGGACCTTGGTCCGCACCGTTGCTCATCCACGCATTGCGTGGATCTACTGGGTCGGCTGCTCGCCTGCGTTTTCCCGGGCCTGCGGGAACTGGAAGGCGCTGTTGACGTCGTAGCCCGTGGCGGCTGCCGTGTTTCCGCGTGCTGGCGGGTCGATGCTGCTGCTGGCACTGCCGAAGCCGAGAATCTGCACGCTGATCACCGACGGCTGGTTGCGCCGCGCATCGTCCTGGCTCTTGCGCATCACGTCCTGTGCGGCCTGGCTGGCACTGTTGGCCGCAGCGCTGGCCGACGCCAGCGCGTTGACGTTCACCGAGGCCAGTACCGGCAGGCCCTTGCTGTCGCCCTGCACCTGGATGTTGGCGGCGTTGAGCACCTGCAGTGCCGCCAGGTTGATGTTGCCCGACACGCGGATACCTGCCTCGCCCGCGTCGATGGTGCCCAGCGGCGCGATCAGGTCGACATCACCCGGCGCCACTTCGGCGATCGGGTTCAACGTTGCGATGCCTGCACCGCTGGCGGGGGCCTGCGGCGACAGAATCACGTTGCCCCAGGTGTCGTAGACGCGACGCGGCGGGGTGTACAGCAGCGTGGTCTGCGAACCGCGGCCGGCATTGATGTCGCCCTGCTCGGACCACGCCAGGATGTCGCCACCAAAGGTGGTCATCACCCGCGACAGGCCCAGCAGCACGCTGTCCTGGCTGAACAGACGGATGTCGCCCTGGCCCTGGGTGACCAGGCCCGCGCTGGCCGGAGGCACCACGCCCTGCACGCCCACCACGATCTGCCCGCCCGGCGCCATCAGCTCGATGTTGCCGCCCGCTTCGGTGCGCACTCCGGAACCGCCGTACATCAGGATATCGCCAGTACGGTTGATCGTTGCGCCATTGGCATCCTTGTCCGGCATCAGCGTGGCGATCGCTTCGCGCCCGCGCAGGTAGGAACCGAACCGCGGCCCTTCTGCATTGGTGTACTCACGACCACCTTCGCGCAGTTCAGCGTAGTAGACCTGGCGCAGGAAGATGCGCTGCTGCTCCTTCGGCAATGCATCGAACAGGGCCAGCGCCTCGGCACCGTCGGCAGCCCTGCCGAAGCGCTGCTGCAGCCACTGTTTCAGTTCCTTGTCGTAGATCTTCACCGCCTTGCCCGTCTGCGATGCCAGCGACTGCGCCGGGTCGGTCAGGTTGGCCGGGTCGAGATAGCGCGCACGCAGCGCGGCGAAGTCGATCTGCTGGTTGCCGGCGGTCAGGGCGACACTCGCCCCGGGGCGGGTATCGCCCTGCACGATACCGCCCAGCGTCACGATGCTGCCCACGTCCTCCTGCCGCAACTGACGACCTGCACTGACCTCCAGATTGCCGGGACCGGCCACCACGGCATCCAGGTGCACGATGTCGCGCCCTGCCTCCACCACCGAAATATCGGTGGCCGTACTGTTCAGGGCGGTCAGCGAAACACCCAGGATGTCGCGCCCGGCGCGCATCTGCACCGCACCGGCCGCCTCGAACAGAGCAAACTGCGTGCGCTGGCTGCCGAAGCGATCCAAGGTACGCTGCGCGCCCGATTGCAGGCCGATGATGTCGCCGCCCACGGCATAGAAGCGGCTGGGCGATAGCGCACCCGGCAGATTCGACAACGGTGTATTGGGACCGAACGCGAACAGCGGCAATGCCGCCTCCGGCGTCGCCGAATGGCCATCCACCGACAGGTTGTGGTGCGGCCGCGTAAGGCTGCCGCTGCCATCGCCCACCTGGACCATGAAGGCCGGATCGAACGGCCCCGGCACGCGTGTATCCGCGGCCGAACGTGCGATCTGGGTAGCACCCGGCTGGGCGAAGATGCCGCCGCCGGCCAGTACATCCAGGCGGCCACTGGCCGAGGGTGCCAGCAGCAGTACGTCCTGGGTGTTGTCCTGCATGCTCAGGCGGTCGAAGGTGATGTTGCCCTGCGCGGCAACCGCGCTGAACCGCGAAGGATAGAGCCAGTACTGCAGCAGATCGCGCCCGCCGGCCTGCAGCTGCACCTGCTCAGGCGCGAGGTTGCTGCCGCCAAGGTTCAGCGGACCGGCCACGCCTGCTGCGAGATCACCGCCGGCACTGAACAGATCGACCGCGGTCGATGCGGTCCACAGCGAGAACCAAGTGGTACCCGCGGCACGGCTGCCGTTGTCCTGGGTCACGCTGCTGAAGTTCGCCACCGCTACCCGGCCGGCATCGCCAACACCACCCAGCACTACGTCACCGCGCGCCTGCAGCGATGCCGTGGCATCGCCCAGCACCAGTACCGGACCGCCCATCGCACGTGCGCTGTCGGCGGCGAACAGGTCGGCCGCACGCTGGCGGCCGAGCGTGCCGTAGTTCTCCAGCGTCACGCCCATGCCACCGATGCGGCCGGCCTCCAGAAGCAGGCTGCCCCGCAGGTTGCTGAAGGTGCCGTTGAGGTCAAGGTCCTGCGCGGCCCTGGCCGTGTTGAGACTGGAGAACGTGGCGGTCAGTTGCGGATTCAGCACACCGCCGGTGCGCAGGCGCAGATCGCCGCCGCCGGTCAGGTGCAGCTGGCCATCGCTGACCCGGCCGGTCGAGCCGACCGCGGCGACGATCGCACCCGAGTGCGGCGCGGTCATGAACCCCAAGGCGTCGCCCATCGCCTCGCGCACACCGGCGTTGCGGCCGGCGTCGAGCGTGAGATTGCCGCCACCGAGCGTACCGAAACCGGTGAAACCCACCATCCGCGGCGTGCTGTCTGCGGTGGCCGAGACGTTGGTGTAGGTACCGAAGTTCACCCACCAGCTGGTCGGTACCGGCGTCACCCCGGTGGTGCTGCCCGTGCCCTGCCGCCAGAGCCAGTTACCCACGGCGGCACTGGCATGCAGGGCCATGTCCCGGTCGGCGCTGCCCGATTCGGCGCGCGCGGTCCACACATCGCCGACGATGTCCCGCCCGGCCTCAACGCGCAGATTGCCACCATGGTCCGGATACCACGCCTGGTAGCCCGCCAGTGCAGCGTCGTAGCTGCCGGGCACCACGTCCTTGCCGAGCAGAGCGCTGTTCCAGGGCGCCGGCGCACGCGGCGAATTGAAGGCCGCATCACGCCCGTTGCCAAGCGAGGTGGGTGTGCCGGCGGTGTAGACGCCGAATCCGGATTTCATCACCACGTCGCCGGCCGCAAGCAGTTCCAGGTCGCCCTTGCCGGTGCGCAGCACGCTCCACGCGGGTGTGCCGGGGCGTTGGCCATAGGTGGTCACCTCGGTCTGCGTGCCTCCGCCAAAGCAATAGGTGGGCGCCGAGCCGCAGAACTCGTCTTCGGTCATGCCGAAGATCGCCGCAAAGTCCTTGGCCGACGTGCCGACGTAGGATTCATCGCCCCAGAAATCCAGCGAGCCCTGTGCGGCCACCTGGCGCGGTGCGGGGCCGCAGTAGCCGTCTGCCAGCGCACAGAACTCCTCTTCGGTGTAGCCGAAGATATCGGCCAGTTCGGCGATCGGTCGACCGGCATAGGAGGTATCGCCCATCCAGTCCAGCGAGGCCTGCTCGGTCAGCACGCGGTCGCCCACGAAAATGATCTCGGTCTTCACCGTGCCCACCGATCCCTGATGGGTATCGGCCAGCACCACGCTGCCGTCACTGCCCCAGCGACGCGTGCGCGGATCGGCGGCGTCGCTGTCCGCGCCGGCCACGGCGGTCAGGTCCCACGACGTCGTGCCTTCCGCCAGCATCGGCGCCAGCGCCCAGTTGCGGCCCTGGTTGCCATTGGCATCGGCAGGTCGCAGCTTCACCGGTGCATCGCCGGCCAGCTCCACCTTGGTCATGGAGGGAATGTATGCGCCTGCTTTCAGGTCTACCGCGCGTGCCAGGCGCAACGCGATCGGCAGCACGGCACCGGCGGGCCACTCCTGTGCGGCCATCTGCACGCTGCTGCGAAGACGGAAGCCGCCGCCCAGGCGCGCGCCTGCCTCCAGCTGCAACGGCTGGTCAAGCAGGGTGCCGGCGGCGAAGGTCTGCCCATCACGGGTGGTAACCGCCGCACCGAGTACGGTGCCGGCAGGCAGTCGCAGGCTGTCGGCCAGTGTCATCGCTGCGGGCAGCACGGTACCGGCTGGCAGCACGGCCGATTCCACCGGCACCGCATAGTTCAGCGTGGTGCCCGCCGGGAATTCGGTACCCGGCTGCAGCTGCACGCCATCCACCGGCACCACCAGGCCGCCACCGAACGGTGTGTTGGCGCCGCCGCTGCTGCGACCCTCGATCAGTTCCCAGCCTGCTTCATCCGGGTTGGCGGGCGGTGGCGCGAAGCCATCGTTGATGCTGCCATGGATGTTGATGTTGCCTTCGGCCCGAAGCACCAGCGAGGCCGATTCGCCAAACCCGCGCCGCGCCGCGTCGAGACGGTCGGCGTCGGGACCGTAGCGATAACCGGACAGGTCGATGTCACCGGAAACTGTCAGGTCGCCGCCGGGGTTGTCCGCACTACGGCGCGCCACCACCTGCACACCCGGACGCAGGCGGTGGCTGCCCAGCGCTGCGGTGCGCTGCTGCAGATCGGCATTGGCCAGCGCCCCGTCCATCCACGTGCGGTTGTCCGGATCGACAATCTGGTCCAGCCACTGCTGGGTGACCACCTGCGGCCGGTTGCCATGTACATCCACGCTGGAGGCCAGCGGAGCATCGTCATAGCGGCGCACGCCGTTGAGCTGGATGTCGGCCGCACCGGTGATGCGCATACCGTTGGCAACGGCAATGGCCGCATCATCAGTACCGATCCGCGGCACGTCGATCTTCAGCGTGCCTCGCGCAGCGCCGTCGCTCTGCCCGGGCTGGCTGCCCACGGCGACGCCGCTGCCGGCACGCAGGTCGATGGCGGCGCCGGCGCCGATGCTGACCTGGCCCGCGGCGCTGCCCAGTTCGACCGTCGCCCGGTTGGGGCTGTCGATGATCTTGCCGTAGCTGTCCACGCGCAGGCCACTGCCATGCGCGTCGAGCGTGCCGTTCACCTGCAGCGCGTCGCGGGCGTACAGGCGGATGCTGCCGACCTGCTCGCCGCTGGCGTCGATGCGCCCGGCCACGGTCAGGCTGCCCTTGTCCACGCTGATGTCGACCCGTCGCGCCTTCACCTCGTCGCCGATCTGCAGATCCCCCTCGCCGATCTGGAAGGTGCGCGCGCCGGTCACGCCGCTGCTGTTCAGCCGCTGGTTCAACCCTGCGAAATCCTGCAGCTGGCGTGCACGCACCACCAGTTCGCCCGCGTCGTAGGGCACCACGGTGCCACCGGCGTCGTAGCGGCCGCTGGCCGCACCGTCCACACGCCCGGCCAGATCCGCGCGACCGGCCAGGGCATTGACCGTCAATCGCCCACCGCGGTTGTTGCGCGCCGACACATCGATGCGCGAGGCGGTATCGGTGGTCACCTCGCCCCTGTCGCTGGACAGCAGCACATCACCGCCCCAGCTGTACTTGTCCACGTCGAACAGGCTGACCTTGCGACCCGCCAGATCGAGCGCCGCATGCGCACCCACGCCGATGCCCTGGCGCGCACTGGCCGACAGGCGGCCGGAGGCCAGCGCGATCGTGCTGTCCAGCAGGATGCGATCAGCGTCGATGCTGAGCTCACTGCCCAGCGCATCACCGCCAGCCCTGCCGTTGCCCCCGTGCAGGGCGAAACTGCCGCCGGTGCGCAGGGCGAGCTGCGCGCCCGGGTCTGCGGTCAGCAGGGGCGTGCTGATGGCCACGCTGCCACCGCTGTACTGCCAGCCCTTGTCGGCCAGGTACTCGCCGCGCTGCTGGTACGCATCCAGCGTTCCCTTCGCCGAGAACACCATCTGTTCCGACGCCCCGAGGTTCAACGCGCTGAAGCCAAGTACCTGACGGTTGGCCGCGACCTCGGAGCTGGGCCTGCTGTACGGCGCACGCCCCAGCGTCAGGGTGCGCGTGACGATATCCAGCTGGCCATCGCCCAGGCGATCCACCATCGGCTCTGCCGGCGGCACGGCCGCGTTGCTGCCCGCGGCCTGCGTGGCCGCCAGCGCACCATCCCACACCAGCGTATCCACCAGGATGCGCGCACGGTCGCTGGCGTTGCCATAGCCGTGGATCGCCTGCGCGCCCAGCACCAGGGTGCGCAGGCTGCCAACGCCGGTGGCGCTGTCGCGCGCATCCAGGTCGACGCTGCCGAACACATTCACCGAATCGCGCGCCACCAGGCTCAGCGTGTCCAGCGCAGGTGCGCCGGTAGCCACGTTGCCACGCAGCAGCTGCTGCAGCACCGTCTGGTTCATGGTCATGCCGGCGGGCAGTGCACCCGCTGCCGCCGCCTGTGCGATGGCTTCGGCGCTGCCCAGGTTCAATGCAGCCATGCTGACGCCCAGCTGGCGCGTGCCGTAGCTGGCCGAATCGCGCAGTTGCAGGGTGCCATCGGTGGCGACAGCGATGCTGCCGTCGGACACCAGCCGCGCTTGTCCCTCGCACGCGTCCTGGCAGCCGCCGATATCGATCGCCACCGGGCCGGCGGCAACGCCGGTGGTGCCGGTGATCAGGTTCAGGCGCTGGTTGGACACCGCCAGCAGGCCGCCCGTGACCTGGTAGGGCAGCGTGTCGACGGCGTCGCCACCGGCGCGTGCGTAGGGCAAGGTGTTCACGGTCGCCCCGGCTTCGACCAGAATGCCAGCGCCACCGGCGGCTGCCGCCACCAGAATTTCCGGTGCCTGCAGCGTGGCCCCGGAACGGATCGCCACGCTGCGGGCCTGGCCGGTCACCGTCACCTGCGACGCTACCTGGTTGATCTGACCACCGATCACCATGCGCGCCGGCTGGAATGCATTGAGGGCCTGGTCGGTAAAGGTCACGCCTCGGTCGCGCGTTTGCGCAACGCCGTCGGCAGCGATGACCTCCAGCGTGCCGATGGCCGGATTGGCCATCGAAGCCACCAGGGTGCCGCCCCGCCCCTTGTCGTTGGCCGCGGCAAACCGCGCGGTACCGGCGAAGTCGATTGCCGCCGCGCCCTGGCGTCCGGCGCCCTCACCCAGCGCCAGGGTCAGGCCCAGCGCATCGATGGTCTGCCAGCCGCGCGATTCGCCGCGGCGGTCGGCCGTTGCCTGCACGAAGGCGTTGTAGCTGGTTTCGTTGTAACCCGAATGTCGCCGCACCACCGCCGCCGGTGTCAGCAGCACGTCGGTCAGCAGCGGCGATTGCATACCGCCCAGACCGCCACGCTGGTGGCCGGACACGCGCCAGGTGCCGGTGCCGGTCGGCAGCGGCTGGGAAACGCCGGACGCACCGGTCGCGCCAAGCTCGACACGGAACGCACCGGGCTGCAGCGCGAAGTTGGCCGGCAGCAGCGTGTAGGTGCCCGCCGGCAACCCGGGAACACCCGCCGGCACGGTGATCTGCTGACCGATGCCGGGCGCGGCGAAGCCGTCGGTGCTGGTGGGCGCGAACGCGCCCGTATAGCCGGGCACGATGGCATACACCGGGTTGCCCGAGGCACTGAACGCGTAGCGGGGGTTGGCATCGGCCAACGCGGTGCGCAGCACGTCCACCGAACCACCCCGACCGGAGATGAATGCTGCGCCGGCCAGGTCGCCGCCACCGGACATGTCCAGCAGCGCGCCCGGGCTCACGTTCACCTGGTTGGCTTTGAGGGTGACGCCCATCGAGGTGATGCCACCGGCGGTCAAAGAATCCACGCTGCGGCTGCCGATGCGCCAGTTGACCCCATCGGCGGTACCGCCATAGGGCAGCGCGAGGCCGGCACCGCTGGTGGAGGTGATGCTGCCGGGCAGCAGTTCCACCCGGCCGCCGGCCGTACCGCCCACGGCCAGACCGCCCAGCTGCAGGGTTCCCATCGGCGCCCACACCGCGCCGCCCTGCTGCACCGTAGCGGCCACCAGGCGCAACGAGCCGAACGCCGATGCAGGGACACTCGCTGCCGTGCCGTTACCCTGGATGCGCAGCACTGCATCCGGGTTCGCCCAGTAGTCGACGGTATCCACGGTCTGCGCCGATGCACCCGCCACCACCCGGCCCACCGCCCCGGACGTCGGATACAGGCGCGCTGCGGTCAGGTCGATCGAGCCCGGTGCCTGCAGCGAACTGACCGCCGCGTTGCTGGCGATGCTGGAAAGAAGGCGCACATCACTGCGGCTGTTCAACGAGAGATGGTCGAAACTGGGCAGCCAGGTAACATCGCGAAGATCGATGAGATCGCCATTGACCGCCAGCGCATGATCGCCCGCAGTCGCTGACACCGCACCCTGGGTGAACTGCAGGCTCTCGCCCGACAACTGCTTCCAGCGCGCCTGCGCAAGACGCACATACGGGGCCGACAGCGAGATCGCGCTGGGCGTGCTTGCGCCTGCGCTTGCGCCTGCGGCCACGCCCAGGCTGGACTGCCCCTGCCCATAGATGCGCAGGGACTCGGCCATACGCAGGTCGACATTGCCGAGCGTGCGGATGTCGCCGAAGACCGAGAGATTGTCGAATCCGCCGGCCTGGATCTGCTGCACCGACAGTGCGGCATGCCCATAGTCCAGCCGCGCTGGCAGCGACGTCTCGGCCGCAGTCTGCTGGCTGAGCGTGATCGCCCGTTCGCGCAGCACCTCCTCGGTTGCTCCGCGTGCATGCACGCTGCCGCCAAAGGCGAGGCCCAGGGTGCCACCACGCGCCCCACTGCCACCGGCCGCCGCATCCATCGCCCCTTGCAGGTACAGCGCATTGGCCGAACGCAGCACTATCTGGCCGCCGTCGCTGTCGACCCGGGTCCGGCCCTGTCCATCAATATCCAGCTCGGCCGACGCACCGCGCGCGTCCAGGCGTGCACCGCGTTCGACTACGACGAAGGCTTCCGGCGGCCGGTTGTCGACGAAGGCCGACGTCTCCCAGTCGAGCGCGCCACCGATCTCGATGCGCCCACCCGTCTGCACCTGGCCGCGCAGGCGGCCAGCAGCATCGACCATCGAAACCGAATCAGCGCTGGCGTCCAGTACCGCACCGTCACCGATCCGCCAGGTGCGCTCGCTGCGCTGGCCGGCGTACAGCGCCGTGTCCGGGCGCACATCGTCGATGCTGATACGGCCGCCGCGTGCCTGCAGCGTGCCCTCCACGTCGATGTTGCCCGCACCCAGCAGCGAGATCGCCTGGCCCGGATCCACGGCGATACGCGCGTCGCGTCCCACGCGCAGGTCGCCGCCCACGCTGTTGCGGTCCGAACGCAGGGTGATGCTGGCGCCGCTGCGCTGGCGGATGCGCCCGTTCTGCGGATCAGCCGCGTACAACGGCGCCGACCATGCCTGCAGCGCACTCGTCCGATCCTGCGCCGTGCGCGCGTCTTCGGCCAGGCGCAGACCCGGCGTCTGCACGATCAGCTCGGTGCCGTCGGCGATATCCAGGCCCTGATGGGCATTGATGTCGTACTGCGCGAAGCCACTGCCGAACAGCGCCGTGTCCAGCTGCAGTGCGCTCGCGTCCTGCAGGGCTGTGCCGACCGCAACCTTGCCGCCGGTGCCCATCGCGAACGTGCCACCGCCCTCGCCACGGCCGCTGAAATAGCTGCTTTCGCCCAATCGCACGCGACCACTGCCATCTGTCGCCACCTCGGCAGTGTTGGCCTGCAGGTTTACGCTGCCGCCCTTGCCGATGCGGCCCTTGCCCTGCATGTCCAGCGCAGCACCGGCGTCGACATCGACAGCCACCTGGCGGCCCACCGTCACATCATGGCTGCTCTGCAGGCGCAGGCTGCCACCCTCGGTCCACGCCGCGCCGCTGTCCAGCCCGATGCCAAGCGCCGCATTGCTCCAGCCACCGGCCAGATCAATCCGGGTACCGTCGGCAATGGCAACGTCGGCGCGGCCGTTGCGCAGCAGCGCCGTCGGCCGGCCCAGCACATCCAGCAGATTGCCCGCCTGCAGCCGGCCACCCACGATGTGGATGTCACCGGCCAGGTTGACGGTGCTGCCGATCAGGTTGAGTGCGCCGCCAGCCTGCAGCGTCAGCGGCGCATCGACGGAGGCGCGGCCGGCGGTAGCCAGGTCGATGGCACCCCACTGCTGCGCGTTGAGCAGCCCGGCATCAAGCCACACGGTGTCGCGCCGCTCGCTGCCGATCGGCGACTGCAGCGTCAGGCCGGGGATCGCTGTACCGCCCTGCACGCGCACATCTGTATCGAACGCGCCATTGCGGCCCAGGCCGTCATAGCGCCCCAGATACAGCCCGGCGTTCCGCGCCGCCGCCGTCTGCGCCTGCGCATAGCCTTCCAACGCAGCATCGGGCCGTCGCCCCTGCTGCGCGCCCTGGAAGGTGGTGGTCTCCACCTGGCCGTCCAGCACTGCGGTCGGCGCGGACACTACAAGGCGCCCGGCATCGCGGCCGACGGTGTAGCCGTTGTCAGTCCGCTGCGCAGCGAAAACGATGGGATTGCGGAACGCCTCGGTGACACCCCAGCGCTCCTGCTTTACCTCGTAGCCCTTGTACAGACCATCGAACAGCATCTCCGCCGGCGCGTCGTCCAGCCGGTATACCTGCCCATCGACGCCGCGCAACCAGCTCTGCTGTATCGCCCCGCTCTGCACGTCCAGGCTGCCGCCCGCCAGATTGATCCGCGAGCCTGCGCCGGTGACCACCTCGCTGCCGCCCAGCAGCACCGTGCCGCCCTGCGCCGCCCATTCGCTGATCGAGTGGCCCTGGTTGTCCAGATAGCCGCCCACTTCCAGCAACCCGCCGGCGGCATACCAGCGATCACCCTCGTAGCCGCCAGTGCCGGCCGGCACGTGGATCAGCTGCCGACGGTCGATCCAGACTTCGCTGCTGGTCAGCTTGCCGCTGTCGCGGTTGTCGGGTGAATCGCGCAGTTCATTGCCCTGCACCTTGAGCTGTACGTTGTTGCTTTCCATCGCCACCTTTACACCCACCGCGCCGGAGACATCAACACGCGCGGCGTTGTCCAGCTGGCTGCGGCGACCGGCATCGGCAATCACCTGGCCGCCGGTGGCCACCGTCAGCGAGTTGCCCTGGAAATGGATGTCGCCCCCGGAAACGATCTCCACCCGCGACTGGTCGCGTCGATCGCTGTGCAGGGACAGATTGTCGAAGGTCGTCGTCCGCGACGATGCACGAAGCGCATCCTGTTCGGCCGACTCCTTCAGCAGTGCATCGCGCTGGGTATCCAGTGCGCTGGCCTTGCCATCGTCTTCGATCAGCACCGCCGTGGTCGAACCCGTGGCCAGGGTCACGCTGCCCTTGCTGTCGGAGGACGAACTCAGCAGATGCACGGTACCGCGCTGGTTCAACGTCGTGGTGGCAACCGCTACACCGGCCTGCTCGACGCTGCGTCCGGCCAGGGTGATGTCGCCCTCGCGGGCCAGCAGCAGGCCGGTATTGCGGACGCTGCCGGCGCTACTGTCGGTGACCAGGCGCGGCGCGATCTCGTTGCCGCGTGTGGTCGAAGCGGTATTGGCCGCCGTACCCACGCCGCGGCGGATCACGAAACTGTCGCCGGCCGCCAGCTGGGCCTGGCCCTTGCGCGTCTCGATCTGGCCCGCGTTCTCCACACTGTGGCCAGCCAGCAGTACATAGCCGCCGCCACGCGTTGCGCTGGTGGGTTCATGCGTGGTGATGCGCGCGCCCCGTTCAACCATGACCTTGCCCACGGCATCGGTGAGGGCCGAGGTGTTCGTGTCGGCACTGTACAGGCCGTTGTCACGGAACTGCGCGTCGCTGATGCGTGCTGCAGCAGCAACAAGATTGCGGACGTTGACCTGGCTGTTGTTGCCGAACACCACGCCGTTGCGATTGGCGACGAACACCGTGCCGTTGGCCTTCAGCTGGCCAAGGATCTGGCTGGGCCGCGCGTCCGGATCATTCACCCGGTTCAGCACCGCCCAGTCGGGGTTCTGCAGGAAGTTGAGGGTGGTGTTGCCACCGATGTTGAAGGATTCCCAATTCAGGATCGCCTGGTCAGCAGTCTGCTCGATGCTGACCTGTATGCGGCCATCGCTGCCCTGCGACTGGATCGCCTCGCGCGCATTCACCCAGCCGCGCGTCAGGGGGTTCTCATCGACCTTCAGTCCATCCTTGCCCAACCCATCGGCCACCACGAAGCCGGCCTCGCGACGCGACTGCCGGGCCTGTTCCTGCATGCGTTGCTGCAGAGCTATCGCCTGCGCCGCGGTACCAAGGTTATCGATCGACTGCTGCAGCTTCTGCCGCGCGGCGTCCTGCTGCTGCGCGGGCAACTGGAACTGGATGGGCACGCCATTGGGCATGCGCCCGCTCTGTGCGGCCGCACCCTGCGCCGCGCCGCGGTCGGCGAACCAGCCCGGACTGAACGCCTGTTGCGCATGGCTGGCGGGGGCAGCCAGGGTTCCCAACGCCACCGCGATGGCCCAGGCCATCGGGTGGTTGCGGCGCATCGGCGCAGCCGAATGAACAGCGGACGTGTGCGGGAGCGACATCGGAACCTCATCAACCTGGTGGGCCGCAGCTGCGGCAGCGATCGGGAGGCACGCGCAACGCATGCCCTGCCACTGATAGACGGTTCACGTGACATGAAGCCGACAGCAATGCACTGCACTGGCCCGCACCGCCGCCGGAAAAGGAGACGCCGGCCCAAAGGGCCGGCGTCGGGCAACGCAGATTTCAACTACCAGACGCGATTACAGCGGACGGCCGATGCCGGCGCAGGTGCTCGGGTTGTTCAGGCCAGCGGCGTTGCCGGCGAGCACGAAGCGGTTGCGGATCGCGTCGCGCCACACCTTGGTCAGCGGGATGAAACCGTGGTCGGTGATCGCCTTGGCATGGGCCACCAGCGCCGGGGTGGCGGTGTAGTCAGTGGCGTAGTGGCGCATCAGGAAGCCACGCAGGCTGTTGGCGACGGTCGAATCCTTGTAGCACTGGCCGATGATCAGGTTGGTGTAGCCGGCGATCGGATAGCCAGCCGACGGATTGCCGAACACCGGCACCCAGTTGGCCGGATTTTCGGCAGCAGTGCCGGTCGGCGGAGCGACGGTTTCCAGGGTGGCCTGCACGCTCACCTGGTCCGGCGAGAAGCCCTTGACCTTGGCAACCTTGGTGGCATCGGTCAGGCTCGGGATCACGTCCGGACCCACATAGCCGATGCGGCCGGCCTGCGCGTACACGGCGTTGTACAGCGAGGTGCCGCCGGCGGCCGGCGCGGCCACCAGGAAGGCCGGCAGGTTGTTGTTGGCATCACGCTTGTACAGATCGGCGAAGGTCGACTTGATGGCGAACTTGCCATCGACCAGGTTCGAGGTGGCGGCCAATTCCGGCGCACAGGCGGCGGTCAGGAAGCGGGTGAACATTTCGCTGGTGCCGCTGCTTTCCGGACGGTAGACCACCTGGATCGGGCCACTGCGGTTGGCATCGATGGTCGACCAGTCAGTGATCGCACCGGAGAACACGCCACAGATCTGTGCCACGCTCAGGTCAACCGCCGAACCGGCCTTGTTGAACGGAATGGTCACCGAGGTAGCCACCGACGGCACCTGGATCAGGTTGCCATAGCGATTGGCATTGCTGGCCTGGTTGTAGGTGGCGGTGTAGGTGCTCAGTTCGGTCGAGCTCAGCACCGAATCGCTGCCGGCGAAGTGCACGGTGCCGGTGGTCGAGAACAGCTGCGAATCATTCTGCAGGAAGGCCTTCTTGCCGGTGCCCGAACCGGTCACGGCGTAGCTGAAGTTGCTCGGCAGGATGCTGTCGGCCTGACCCTTGTAGAGGTCGGCCGGCAACGAAGCGCCGCCACCGGTAACGGTCTGCGCCGACGCGGCACCGGCAGTGGCGAGCAGCGCGGTAGCAACCAGCGCGGCCAGGGTCTTGTACTTGTTCATGATCTTCTCCTGAAGGGTTTACTGCGAAGGTGAAACACCAAGGGAGGAACGGTCACTACACGCCTGCTGCCGCCGAGGGCCTCCCAGCCCACTCTGCGGCGACAGGGACATGCTGGTCGTCGCCGATGACAGGCCGCTTAAGAAACCTGTGGAAGATCGAAAAAAGGTGTGGAGGATTGTGTGGAGAAACCGGGCATCAGTAGATCCACGCCATGCGTGGATGCACGTCATTGCACCAGCTGGTTCATTTCCATGATCGGCATCAGCACGGCCAGCACGATGGTCAGCACCACGCCCCCCATCACCAGGATCATCGTGGGCTCCAGCAATGCAGTAAGTGCCATCGCGCGGCGTTCGATCTCGCGCGAGATGGTCTGTGCAGCGCGGTCGAGCAACGGGGCCAATGAACCGGTCTTCTCGCCACTGGCCACCAGATGCACCAGGATCGGCGGATACACTTTCTGCACCTTCAGCGCAGCGCCCAGCGAAGTACCTTCGCGCACGCGAGCGGCCACATCATCGGCACAGCGCGCCAGCAGCGCGTTGCCCAGTGTCTGTCGTGCGGCGTCCAGTGCGCGCAGCAGGGGCACGCCGGCATCCAGCAGGATCGCCAGTGTCGATGCGAAGCGAGCGCTGTTCACGCCCAGCACGAAACGGCCCACCATCGGTACGCGCAACAGCAGGCTGTCCCAGCGCAGGCGCAGATCCGGCCGCCGCAGTGCCAGCCGCCAGCCCACCACCAGCGCGCCGATGCCCATTCCCGTCCATACACCCCACGCGCGTACGAAGGCACTGGCCGTCAGCATCGCCTGGGTCAGCATCGGCAGCGTCTGCCGTGCCTGCACGAACGCCGTCACCACCTGGGGCACCACGTAGCTGAGCAGGAAGATCACGATCGCCACCGACACCAGGCTGATCGCTGCCGGGTAGATGAATGCCGTCAGTACCTTCGCCTGCAGCGCGTTGCGCTCTTCGATGTAGTCGGCCAGACGTTCCATCACCCGCGCCAGATCGCCGGAATCCTCACCGGCGCCCACCAGGGCACGATAGATCCCAGGGAAATCGCGCGGCCGCGCCGCCAGCGCCGCGGTCAAGCGCTGGCCAGCGCGCACATCGGCACGCACTGCGGTGAGCGCCTGCGCAACGTGCGGACGTTCGGCCTGTTCGATCACCGCACTCAATGCGCTTTCCAGCGGCAGGCTGGCGGCCAGCAGGCTGGCCAGTTGCCGCGTGGCCCAGGCCAGTTCGCTGGCCGATAGTCTGCGCGTGCCCCAGCCACTGCCGGCATTGCGTGCGGCTGATACCTGTACCGGTGTCAGCCCGCGCCCGCGCAGTTGCTGGCGCACGCCGCGCGCGTTGTCGGCGTCCAGCTGTCCCTTCTCTATGCGCCCCTGTGCGTTGGCGGCCTGGTAATCGAACAGTGCCATGCGCGCCTCAGTCGTCGCCGGTCACGCGCAGGATCTCCTCCAGCGTGGTCACCCCGCTGTCGACCCAGCGCTGCCCGTCCTGGCGCAGGCTGCGCATGCCGGCACGGCGCGCGGCCTCGCGCAGCGCGGGTTCGCCCTGCCCTTCATGGATCAACGCGCGCACGCGCTCATCCACCACAAACAGTTCATGGATGCCGGTGCGCCCGCGGTAGCCACTGTTCGCGCAGGCCGGGCAGCCTACCGCCCGCCACACCGTGCGGCCATCGGTATCGGTCTCGGCACGCCTACACTGCAGGCACAGCCTGCGCACCAGTCGCTGCGCCAGCACGCCGCGCAACGACGAGGCCAGCAGGAATGGCTCCACGCCCATGTCAGCGAGGCGAGTCACCGCCGAGATCGCATCATTGGTATGCAGCGATGCCAGCACGCCGTGACCGGTCAGCGACGACTGCACCGCGATCTGCGCCGTTTCCAGGTCACGGATCTCACCGATCATGATGGTGTCCGGATCCTGGCGCAGGATCGCGCGCAATGCCGTACCGAAGCTCATGCCGATGCGCGCGTTGACCTGGATCTGGCCGATGCCGGCGAAGTCGTACTCCACCGGGTCCTCCACGGTGAGGATGTTGCTGGTGCTGCTGTCAAGCTGCCCCAGCGCCGCATACAGCGAGGTGGTCTTGCCGCTACCGGTCGGCCCGGTCACCAGCACGATGCCATGCGGCTGGCGGATCAACCCGGTGAAGGTGGCCAGCGTATCGTCGGCCATGCCCAACCGCTGCAGCTGCAGTCGCCCGGCGTCTTTTTCCAGCAGGCGCAGCACAGCGCGCTCGCCATGTCCGGTCGGCACCGTGGACACACGGATGTCGAGCGGTCTGCCACCCACGCGGATGGCGATGCGCCCATCCTGCGGCAGACGCTTCTCGGCGATATCCAGGTGGGCCATGATCTTGATGCGCGAGACCAGCGCCGCATGCAGCGCACGCCGTGGCTGCACCATGTCACGCAGGGTGCCATCGACGCGGTAGCGCACCACCGAATGCGTTTCGAAAGGTTCGATGTGCAGGTCGCTGGCGCCATCACGCGCGGCCTGCGCCAACAGCGCGTTGATCATGCGGATCACCGGCGCGTCATCCTGCGCGTCCAGTAGATCGGTCACCTCGGGCATGTCCTGCATCAGCCGGTCGAGATCGACTTCACTTTCGGCCGCACCGACCACCGCGGCGGCATCGCCACCGTCACGATACTGCTCGCCCAAGCGCTGCTGCCAGGCCGCCCCTTCCAGTACCTGGAACGGCAGCGGCCCGTGCCGGCGGCGCAGCTCGGCCACTGCCCAGGCGGCGGTCTCGGCGGTCCCCAGAAGTACCGGCGCGCCGCCTGCTTCGGCCAGCATCACCCCGTGGCTGCGCACCCAGGCATATGGCAGCAGTGGCAACGGCACGGGCATGCTCATGGCCCGATGACCAGTTCCGGGGTGTAGCCCAGCCCGCGCAGCTGCTGCAGCGCCGGGTCGAGCGTGGCCGGGTCGCGCGCCACCCGCACCCGCAGACGCTGTCCGGTTTCACCCGGCGTGGTCTCGGCATAGGCCTGCAGGCCAAGCGCGCGCACCTGTGCCACGGCCTGGGTCGCACGCGCCGCATCCAGCCCCTGCGCGTACTGCACCACCTGCACATTGCCCTCGCTGGCCGGATACAACGCCGCGAGGCTGCCGTTCTGCAACGGCTGGCCCTGGCCATCACGCGCATTGCCCTGGCCAAGCACCGACAGGTCCTGCGGCGGCAGCTGCGGTGCCGACAGCGCCGGCAACGCCCAGCTCTGCACCGGCTGCGCAGCGGCCTGTGCATTGCGCATGTAGTCATAGCGGTCGCGGGTCAGGCGCTGTCCGGCGGCCGGATCGCGCACCACGTGCGGGCGCAGGAACACCATCAGGTTGGTCTTGGCCCGCTTGCGCGTATCGCTGCGGAACAGCGCGCCCAGCACCGGAATCTTCCCCAGCCCCGGCACGGCATCGCGGCCGTGGCTGACGCTGTCTTCCAGCAGGCCACCCAGCACCATGATCTGGCCGTCATCGAGCAGCACGCTGGTATCCAGCGCCCGCTTGTTGGTGATGATTCCGGCGCTGCCCGAGCTCTGCGCATCGATGCTGCTGACTTCCTGATAGATGTCCAGCTTCACCGTGCCGCCCTCGGAAATCTGCGGGCGCACCCGCAGCTTAAGGCCCACGTCCTCGCGTTCGATGGTCTGGAACGGGTTGTTGCTGCCACCGCCACCGTCGGTCACATAGCGGCCACTGACGAAGGGCACGGTCTGCCCGACCATAATGCTGGCCGCCTCGTTGTCCAGCGTCATCAGGTTCGGCGTGGAGAGGATGTTGGCGCCGCCTTTGCTCTGCAGGGCGTTGGCCAGCGCCTTCATGTTGAGGATCTGGCCGACGCCCGGCAGGTTGATCGTGCCGTCGATCACGCCGATGTTCAGGCCGTCCTTCGGCAGTACATCCAGCGTGGTGCGCGCAGTGGTGCTGATGCCACTACCACCGGTGGTGCCGCCGAAATGAGTGCCACCGAACGTGCGGCCGTTGCCCAGCATCCATTGCACGCCCAGTTCAGCGGCATCGGTCTGGTTGACCTCTACGATCAGGCTCTCCACCAGCACCTGTGCCCGACGCTGGTCGAGCTGGTCGATCACCCGCCGCAGGTTGCGGTACACCGGCTCCGGGGCGGAAATCAGCAAGGTGTTGGTGGCGATGTCAGCCTGCACCGAGATGCCGTTCTGGCTGAACCCGCTGCTGCCGGCATCGATCGGATCACGACGACCCGGGTCAAGCCGTGGAGATTCCAGCGCATTGCCCTTGCTCTTGCCCTGTGCGGGTTGCGCCGGCGTGCTGGCGTTGCGGCTGGTCTCGCCCGGCAATGCGGTGATGCCGTCGCTGCTGCCCATCGCCGGCGCGTCGCTCTGCCCTGCTACCACGCCACGCAGCACCCCGGCCAGCTGGGTGGCCTGGGCATTGCGCAGGTACACCACATGCAGGTTGCCGGACTCGTCCTGGGCCTTGTCCAGCTTCTCCACCAGCTGCCGCGCCAGGCGCGTGCGGCCCGGGCTGCTGGAGCGCAGCAGCACGCTGTTGCTGCGCGGGTCGGCCATCACCACCACCTTCTGCGCCGGCTCCGCGCCCTGCGCGTCCAGCAACGGTGCGACCATCGCCGCCACGTCCACGGCAATGCCCTGCTGCAGCTTGACCACGTCGGTGTCCATGCCGGCCGGCGTATCCACGCTGGTGATGACCCGCGCGATGCGCTCCAGGTTGTCGGCGTAGTCGGTGATGACCAGCGTGTTGTTGCCCGGGTTCGCGGTGATCGGATTATCCGGAGTAATCATCGGCCGCAGCACCGCCACCAGCGCCGCCGCGCTTTCGTAGCGCAGGGCAAACGTGCGTGTGGTTATCTCGCCTCCCGCGCCGCCAGCACCAACACGACCGCCCAGCAGCTTGGCATCGGCCTGTGGCACCACCCGGCTGACGCCTCCACTTTCGACCACGGCAAAGCCGCGCATGCGCAATGCACCCAGCAGCAGCTGGTAAGCCTGCACACGGCTGACCGGCCCATCGGAGACAACGGTCATCTTGCCGGTCACCCGTGGGTCGACCAGGAACTGGCGGCCGGTGAAGCGCGCCGCCATGCGCAGCACCCCACCGATGTCGGTGTCCACCAGGTTCAGCTGCACCGGTTCGCCACTGGCGTCCTGCGCCTGCACTGCCTCCGGAAGATGGGCCAGGCCCACCACCAGTGCCAGTACCACGCTGCAGCCCAGGCTGCGCATCGACTTCATGGATGGCCACCGCCATTGGCGGCCATCACGATGTTTCCGGAAATCCGTGCCGCCGGCATGTTCGCGTCCCCTGTGCGTTGCAGTTGCAGTTGCTGCAGTTCGATGGCCGGGTCGGCCAGCAAGGGCAGCAGCCAGTTCCAGAGCGCATCGGCGGGCACACTGCGCACCTGCAGGTGCCAGCGCCCGTCACGCGTTTCGATATGCAGGCTATCGGCCAGGCCGGCAGCGGTGATCTGCTGGCGCAGCCCGGCAAGCGTCGGGTGCTGGCCCTGCGCCTGCTGCTGTTGTTCACGGGCACGCAGCAGCGGTGCAAGTGCCGCCGACTGCGCCTGCAGCCGTGGAAGTTCAGCCTGCCAATGGCTGCGCTGTTTCAGCAGCGGCTGCAGCCAGCCCAGCCACAGCGCGGACGCCACTATCGCTGCAGCCATCACCAGCAGCATCGCGCGCTCGCGCACCGCCAGCCGCTGCCAACGCTGCTGCAATCCATGCAGGGAGACCGCTGGGCGCAACCTGGCTGCGGTCACGGCGCAGCCCCGCTGCTGATCCGCAGCCGGCCACCGGCTTCGCGCGCAAGCTGCAGCCCCTGTGCCTGCGTCGCCTGTTGCCAGCGCTCCAGCCGTTGCGCGTCCTCGGCCAGCGCCTGCGCGTCGGCGTCAAGTTCCATTTCCAACTGGCCCGGCTGATAGTGCAGGCTGCGAACCTGGCCAGCCAACTCGGGGATGGCCTGCAGCACGCTGGCAACCTGCTGCTGCACGGCAGGAAGTTCCCGTGGCGCTGCCGGCACCGCCAGTGCCCGCCGTGCCTGCAACACCGGGTCGACCACATCGTGGATCTCCGGGAAGTGCGTGCTGAACTGCCGCGCCATGTCCTGCCGCAAGGCTTCACCCTCGCCCTGCCAGCGCGATACCTGCAGTTGCAGACCCAGCGCAGCCAGCACCGCCGCCGCCAACGCAAGACCGATGGCCAGCCGCGGCGCGCCTGCACCCGTGGCCGGCAACGGCAGCGACCAGCCAGGCAGCGGACCGCTGGATTGCGCCGCCTGCGCCAACACGCTGGATGGCAAGCGCTCGGCCCAGGCAGGCGGTACGGCATCGATCCACTGCACCGCCTGCACCCCGGTCTGCTGCAAGCGTACGGCAAGCATCTGCATCACCGAGGCCAGGTCGCGCCCGCTGCACCACTGGACGAAGCCACGATCACGGCCGCAGCGAACCAGTACATGCTCGCCACACACCTGCAAGGTGGCCTGCCCGGTCGACCACGGCAGCAGCAAGGGGGTCGGATGCAGCGCCTGCAGCTGCAGCCCGCCGTCCTGCAACTGCTGTTGTACCCGCGCAATGGCGTGCAGGCCAAGCCACGCCACCGCCACCGTGCCATCGGCCGCCTGCGTGCCATGGCCCAGCGCTACCTCCTGCAGATCATCCAGCAGCATCGCTTCCACTTCGCCCTGCAGGGCCGCCTGCAGGCGGCGCCCGGACAGCGGCGGCAGCTGCAGCTCCAGCAGGATCAGGTCCTGCGGGTCCAGGCTCGCATGCACCATCGCCTGCGGAAAGCGCTGGCCCAGCGTCGACAGACGGTCGCTGCCCGTTGCCAGTACACGGTCCTTGTGCAGCTGCGCCCATTCGACCGCGCTGTCCCCATCCAATCGATCCAGCGCCGGCAGGCGCATTCTCAGCTGCGTGCTCATGCACCGATCCTTGTCCATACCCGTTGCACACGCACGCTGTCGTCGCGGTACTCGCGCCAGATCAATGCGCGGAAATCCACCGATGCGCCGTCTGCCTGTACCTGGCCAACCGCCAGGAACCACTCGCTGTGGATACCCAGCGGCATCAGCGCCATCTGTTCGTTGCTCAGCTGCAGCCGGTTGGCGATGTCACCGCGATTGAGCAGCCAGTGGCCACGATCGCGCTCGCCCAGCAGCGCCTGCAGGCGCCCGGCATCCACCCCGGGTGCAATCGCCTGCAGCACGGCGATATCACTTGTATTGGCGTTGACCAGGGTCTGCGCAGGCAGCACCACCGTGCGCCGTGCCAGTGCCTGTACCGCCACCGGATCGGCGCCGGCCAGCACCTGTTCGATCAACGACTCGCGCGGCAGCGGTGCGCGCGCCTGCCGCTCGCCATCGCGCAAGCGCGACTGGATCTGCGTTGCGGCACTGGCACAGCCGGCGCGAGGCAGCTCCTGCCCGGCACAAAGGGTGATGAACGCACGCAGTGCCTCCGCTGCAGGTTGGCCATCGGCCAGCAGCGTGCGCAGGTTGAACTTCGACTGCGCGTCCACAAGCTGCAGGTGCACCGGCAGTGGCACCTGCAGCTGCAGCGGACGCGCCCAGCGCCCGCTGCCAACGGTGGTCAACTGCTCGCGCGCGTCGTCACGCAACTGCTGCGCCGCGCGCTCCAGGGTGGCATCCACGGTCATACGCACCTGCATGCGCAGCTGATCACTGCGTACCGCACGCAACTGCGCCGCCTGACGCGTCAGCAGCGCCGTGGCGATCACCGCCACCAGTGCCACCACCAGCATTGCCACGATCACCGCCATGCCCTGCTGGCGGGCAAACGCACCTGGGATTTTACGGCGTGCCATTGTCTGGCCTCACAACTGCCAGGAGCCGATGTCCGCGTTGCCGGCCTCACCGCCGGGCTTGCTGTCGGCCCCCAGTGAGAACACATCGATATCGCCGTGCGTGCCGGGGTTCTGGTACTGGTACGGGTGCCCCCACGGGTCATCCGGCAGGCGGTCGAGGTAGGGCGTTACCGGCATCGCAGCACTGCCCTGCGGTGGCTTCACCAACGCCTGCAGCCCCTGCTCGGCACTGGGGTAACGACCATTGTCCAGCCGATACAGCTTCATCGCCTGCATCAGCGCGGCGATGTCCTGGCGTGCAGCCACCACGCGGGCCTGGTCGGGGCGATCCATCAACCGGGGCACGATCAGTGCGGCCAGAATGCCGATGATGACCACCACCACCATGATCTCGATCAGGCTGAAGCCCTGCTGCCGAGCCCTGCGACCACCCATCTGCGTTGCCATTGTTCCGCCCTCATCATCCTGGAAGAGACCGCTGCCCCATGGTCAGCGGCGCATGTGTCAGTACGATAAACATCCTGCGGAAATCCGCTGTTCCTGCAGCCGATCACCCACGCGGCGTGCATTGGCCACGCAGGCAGCGTCCAGCAGCGACGACGGAATACGCGCAAGCGTGTCGTCCACGCAGCGCTGCAGCAGTGGCGTGGCGCATGCCTGCAGCAGGCGCATGCACTGCAGGGGCGACCAGGCCATGCCATGGTCGAAGCCGATGAACTGCCGATACACCTGGTGATAGCGAAGATCGTCGTGCAGGCGTTGCACGCTCGCAGGCGCGCGCAGCGCGACCAGCAGCACCGCACGCTGCACCATGCGCATCTCCCCGCACTCCTGTGCCAGCGTGTCCAATGCCGATTCCGGCCACGGCTGCAGGCGCGCGTCCAGCGCCTGCCGCAGCAGCATCAACGGATGCCCGCTGGCATCCAGCGCTGACCACCTTGCGGCGTCGGCCCAGGCATCGCTGGACAGCATCCACACCCACGGCTGTCCGTAGCGCTGCACATTCACGGGTGCATGCCGTGCCTGCTCCAGCGACTGGCTCAGGTGGCGATCAAGCTCCAGCATGCTGATCCTGCGACTGTCGTTCATCGGCGTCGCCTGCGCTCCGCGACGCGGGAGCGTCGTACTCTGCAGAAGACGTCAGCAAGGCAACCGAAGCGACAGCACGAACGCGATGTTGAGCAGTGCGTGGCAGCATCGCGGGAATGTCACCGCAGCGTCATCCGCCTGCAGGCTTCCAGGTCCAGGCGCGGAGCAGCGCCGCCACAGCGCCGGGCCAGCACGGCAACGTCGCTGCGCTGTGCGAATGCGGCCAGTGCGTGCATCGCATCCGGGTCATCCAACAGTGCCGCCATCGACGCCTGCAGCAGCGGCAGCTGCCATCCCTCCATCTGCGCATCGGTGGCGGCCACGAACCAGTGCCACAAGCGGTGGTAGCGCACGTGATCGTGAAGCGCCGCAAGCCCCTCGATGCCATGCATCGCCATCAGCAGCAGCGCGCGCGCCAGTGCAGCTGCAGGCAGCGCCCCCGATTCGGACAGCGGCAGCACCTGCCGCTGCAACCGCAACAGCATCGCCAACGGATGGTCCTGCGGCTCGAATTCCAGCAGCACCGCCTGCTGTCGCCACTGCGGGTCGGACACCACGCATACCCACGGCGCGCCATAGCGGTGCACCATCAGTGGCCGCCGCTGGGTGGTTTCCAGCAGCGCCGACAGATTGCGGCGCAGATCCAACACACCGATGGTCTCGTTGCGCATCCTTGGCCTCTCCATGCATGCAGCGGCCGTGCGCGTCGCGCGCAGCCAGGGTCTTACCCCAAGACGGCAATTCCACCGGGAAAGCGACGCAGGCCGAGCGACATCGTCTGCCCGAGCTGCTCCAGCGCAGCATCCGGATCATCGATGCGGAAGCGGCCGCTGACCGGGGCGCGCGCCAGTGCCGATTCGCCCAGCAGCACCTTGCCGCGCCGGTAGCGGTTGATCTCGGCCACCACCTCACGCAGCGGCGCGCGGCGGAACACCAGCATGCCTTCGGTCCACGCGCTGACTTCGGCCGCCACGGCTTCGGCCACCACGCCGCTGAGGCGCTCGTCATACACCGTCTGCTGGCCGGCCTGCAGTAGCAGGCGACCTTGCGGATGCTCGATGCGAACGCTGCCGCGCAGGCAGGTCACACGCACCTGGCCGTCGGTGTTGCGCACATCCAAGCGTGCTGCGCCTTCGTCGGCTACAAGGCAGCCCGGCCCGGCGAACAGTGCCAGGCGTGTCCCCGCTGCGGCGTCGATCGCAGCCTGTCCCTGCACAAGCTCGAAGCCCTCACCCTGCGCGTCGCTGCGCCGGCGCAGGCTGCTCTGCGTATCCAGTTCGATCTTCAGATGCGGCGTCGGCGCAAGCAGCAGCCGCTCGCCGGTACCGGTATAGAAATCGGCCGTCATCGCCGTCACCGAAGGCCACAGGCCCAACGGCGGGTGCAGCGCAGCCACCACGGCCAGGCTCGCAGGTGCCGCCACCGCCGCCCCCAGGAATGCGCGCCGGCTCCAGCGTTGCGCCGGGGTTGCCGCCTGCGGCTGGCGTGCGGCGGCAGGCAGCTGCTCGCCGGCCAGGCGTACCTGTTCCCATTGCCGCTTCGCGCGGGCAAAGGCCTGCCGATGGCCGGGATCGGCCTCGCACCATTGGCGGAATTTCCTGCCATCGGCCGCCGTGGCCTCGCCCGAGGTCAACCGCACCACCCACGCGTGGGCCTGGCGCTCCACGGCGTCGAGCGGGCGGTGCGGTTGATCGTCAGCGTCCATGAGGGCTCTTGCCGTCCCCGCACGCTGCGGGGTTCTGCTCGGCGTCAAAGTGTAGACGGATGCCGTGCCTCAGAACCGCACCTGCCGCCCCTGCCCACTGCGTTCGGCCAGGTAATCCTGTGCGGCTTTCAGCTCACGCTGCACCAGCCGCAGCGACACGCCCAGGTGCTCGGCCACATCGCGCTGCTGCAGGCCGTCCACGCGGATCGCCAGCAATATCCGGCGGCGGCGCTCAGGCATCCGCTGCAGCAGGCCGACCATGTCTTCCAGTGCCATTTCCTGCTCGGCCGCCTGCGCCGGCCCCGGGCCGGGATCGGCCATGTCCATCAACGTATCCACTTCTTCCAGGCTCAGCAGGCGATGGTCGGCGCGCTGGCGGTCGATCACGGTGTTCATCGCCATGCGCAGCAGATACGCCGCAGGGTTCTGCACCGGGTCCAGGCGGTGTCGACGCGTGCTCAGGCGCATCCAGGTGTCCTGCAGCGCGTCGCCGGCCAGCTCTTCCGAGCCCAGCTTGCGCACCAGCCGGCGCTTCAGTTCGTCGTAGGCGCCCAGCAGATGGTCCATCAGGTCCACCGCCCCAGCCGTGCTGTTGCTCATGTTCGATTCCTTGACGTCATGGTTGGGGCGCGCGCCGGCCACAGTCGTGGCCCGCGCTGGAAGGACGGATCTGCAGGGTCACCGGCTGCGGCAGCGCGGCAGCATCGGCGCCCAGCCGCAGGGCCTGCATCGCCTGCAGAAGGCGCGCATCGCGGCGTGCGCTGCCGCTGCCGGCGAGCAGTTCGGGTTCCTGCACCTGGCCATCGTTGGCAATGCGGAAGCGCAGCGTCGCCGCATAGGCGCCCGGCGCAAGGTCAGGGTCGCCACAGAATGCGGTGCGCAGCCGTTGCTGCAGGTCGCCGAAGCGGCGACGCTGCCCCAGGTCGGCGGCCACATCGGTCGGGGAGGATCCGGCGGCTGCGTGTGCACCGCGGCGCAGCACCACGCGTTGTGCACCGATCAGCTCGGCCTCGACACCCGTGTCCTGCAGCACCACCTGCAGCGCCTGCAGTGGCGGCAGGCTGGCCTGCAGCGGATGGCTGCTGCGGCCGGTACCGAGATCGCCGGGATACATCACCGACCACCCGCTGACGACACTGAAGCGCTCGACCGCCTGTTCCAGCGGTTGCGCGGGAATGTCATAGGATCGGATGTCGTCCTGTGCGGCAGCAGCGAAGGCGAACAGCAACCCGGCGGCGGCGGCCACCCTCCAACGTCTGATCGCATGCTGTCCATTCAGCCCCCTGACGTAGAACACATGACCCTCGGCAGCGACATCAGCTGCAGCGGCGGAGCGCGGCGCGACCAGGTGGGTCGACCTGCACACGGCCGGCAAGCGGGTCAAACCGTAGCGGCGTCACGTGTCATTGCGATGACGGCGGCGCGCAGGGGACGCGCCGGGCCAGTTCAGACCGGCAGTTCAGTGGTCTGCTTGATCCGCTGCATGGGGATTTCGGTCTTGGTGTTCTGCACACCGGCGATCCGGTTCAGGTGCTGGATCTGGAACTGCCGGTACGCGTCGAGGTCGGCCACTGCCACCCGCAGCAGGAAGTCACAGTCGCCAGCCATCAGATGGCATTCAAGCACTTCCGGGAAGGACTTGATGCTGTTGATGAAGTGATTGGTGGTGTCTTCGTCCTGGCCGCGCAGCCAGACACGCACGAACACGGTGAACCCCCGTCCTATCCTGGCCGCATTCAGCAGGGCCACGTAGCGATCGATATAACCGCCTTCTTCCAGCAGGCGGACCCGGCGCAGGCAGGCCGACGGCGAGAGCCCCACCTGGCGGGACAGCTCCAGGTTCTGCAGGCGACCATCGCGCTGCAGGGCGTCCAGGATGCGACGATCCAGGTTGTCAAGCTGGTACTGCATGGAATTCCACTCCTTGACCAGATCACCGCATGATATTGCACATTCCGCCAAACCAATGGCATCAACGCAACCCGATTTCGTGATCGGACCGTTAGCATGGGTCACCCCCGCTCGTTGTTGATCCATGGACGCCCGAACCAGTCTGCCCCTGCCTGATCCCGCCTGCGACACCGCACCACGCGCCGAGTTCCTGCGCGGCCTGCGCGCCGCCGTACCGGTGATGATCGGCTTCATTCCCTTTGCCCTGGTGCTCGGCGCCCAGGCGGCCCAGAAGGGCCTGTCGGCGCTGGAAGTGCCGCTGATGACCGGCCTCAACTTCGCTGGCGGGTCTGAATTCGCCGCGGTCGAGCTGTGGACCTCGCCGCCGCACATCGCGCTGATCGTGGCGATCACCGCGCTGGTCAACAGCCGCCACCTGTTGATGGGCGCCAGCCTGGCACCGATGCTGCAGCACCTGCCGCGCCGTCGCGTGCTGCCGGCGCTGTTCTTCATGTGCGATGAAAGCTGGGCACTGGGCGTGGCCGATGCGCGCCGCCGCGCACTGGGCTTCAGCCTGGCCTACTACCTCGGCGTATCGGCCGGCCTGTACACCGTGTGGGTGCTGTGCACCGCACTGGGCGCGATCGTCGGCCCGCTGCTTGGCGACATCCATGCCTACGGCTTCGACATGGCCTTCCCCGCCGTGTTCCTGGTGCTGCTGCGTGGCATGTGGCAAGGCATGCGCGCCGCCCGGCCATGGCTGGTCAGCCTGGTGGTGGCAGCGGGCACTTACCTGCTGGTGCCCGGCGCGTGGTACGTGGCCAGCGGCGCGCTGGCGGGTCTCGCCGCGGCCTGGCTGCTGGCGGAGGACGCGGCATGATCTTCAACGGCCTGATCCACTGGACCTCGGTGCTGACCATCATCCTGATGGCCGCCGCCACCTATCTCACCCGCATCATCGGTTTTCTCGCACTGCGCAACCGCACCCTGAGCAAGCGCGCGGTGACGGTGATGGAAGCCGCCCCGGGCTGCGTGCTGATCTCGGTGATCGCCCCGGATTTCGTGGCCGACAAACCGGCCGATCTGGCCGCGCTGGCAATCACCCTGATTGCGGCCACTCGGCTGTCGATGCTGCCGACGGTGCTGATCGGCGTGGTGTCGGCGGGTGTGCTGCGGTATCTGATGGGCTGAGCAGGATTGCCTGTAAAGCCGAGCCCATGTTCGGCTTTGCAGGCCATCAACGCCCGGCCTGCGACAGCCGGTCGCAGCCCCCTCCCGGCGCACGCTTGACCTATGTCAATCCGCCCACCGCCACGGGCGCGTATCTCTATGCAGGAACCCAATACGCCGGCGTTACCGGCATCCAAAGGACCTGCGATGAGCTACACCCCCGACAACGCCCAGCTGCTCAACGCCATGCAGAACGTGATGGTGATCTCCACCACCGACCTGCAGGGCAACATCACCTATGCCAACGACCTGTTCTGCACGCTCACCGGGTTCGCGCGCGAGGAACTGATCGGCCAGCCGCACAGCATCGTCCGTCATCCGGACGTGCCCAAGGCCGTCTACAAGGACATGTGGGACACCATCAAGGCCGGCAAGACCTGGACCGGCATCGTGCCGAACCTGGGCAAGGGCGGCGTGCTCTACGTGGTCGACACCACCGTGCAGCCGCTGTTCGATGCCGATGGCAACATCACCTCGTACATCAGCATCCGCCGCGTGGTGAACGACCTGATGCAGAACTACGACCTGGTCGAGTTCAGCAAGGAAAAGTTCGACGACTTCTACGAGGCTGCGTGAACGCCATCCCCACACGCATGCCCATCAGCCGGCTGCTGGTGGGTTTTGCCTCCGAGTCGGGTAACGCCCGCGCCCTGGCCCAGCGCCTGGGCGCGGACCCGGACCTGCAGCCGCATGGGCCGCAGGTTCTGCCGTTCAATGACATCGATGTGGCCAGCCTCGGCCACGGCGATGTGCTGCTGGCCATCTCCAGCTCGTTCGGCGACGGCGAGCCGCCGGCCAATGGCGAGAGCTTCTTCGAGTCGCTGCGCCAAGCGCCCGCCCTGACCGGGCTGCGCTATGCGGTGTTCGGCCTTGGGGATACCGGCTACCCCAGCTTCTGCGGTTTCACCAAGGCGCTGGATGCGGCGCTGAGCGAGCGTCAGGCGCAGCCACTGCTGCACCGTGTCGACGCTGACCTCGGCTACGAGCAGTTCTTCCAGCAGTGGCGGCCGGTGCTGGGCCAGGTACTGGAGGGTGATGCAACCGCGGGCCAGGATCTGCGCCTGCAGGTGACGGCCTACGGTGAAGACAATGCCTTCAACGCCCGCGTCGTCGAACGGCGACGCCTGAGCCATGGTGACCCTGCGGCCTGGCACCTGCAGCTGGACATCGCCGGCAGCGGCATGGTCTACCGGGCCGGCGACACCTTGCATCTGGTTCCGGAAAACGATCCGGCATTGCTGCAGGCACTGGCCTCCTGGTTGGGTGATTCCAGCGCCGTCGACGCCCTGCGAGATCGCGAGCTGCGCCTGCTCAGCAAGGGCGTGCTGCGCGAGCTGGCAAAGCTGGGCGGCAGCGACGTACTGAAGGGCCTGCTGAAGATCAGCCAGAAGCGCGAGCTGGACGCCTACCTGCATGGCCTGGACCTGCTGGACGTGCTGCAGGACCACGCCACCCCGGGCAGCGTGCCACTGGCCCGCCTGCGTGACATCCTGTCGCCACGCCTGCCCCGTGCCTATTCCATCGCCTCGCATCCGCACGATGATCAGCTGAGCCTGTGCGTGCGCGAAGTGCGCTACACCCTGCGTGGCCGCGAACGCTTCGGCACCGCCACCGGCAGCCTGCTGCACGGCGACGACACCGCCCGCGTGTACTGCCGCTCCAATCCGGGCTTCCACCTGCCGGACAGCGGCAACGCGCCCCTGCTGCTGGTCGGCACCGGTACCGGCATCGCGCCGCTGATGGGCCTGATGCAGGAACTGCAGGCAACCGGCGACGCACGGGAGGTCCATCTGGTGTTCGGCGAGAAGCATCGCGAGCACGACTTCCTGTACCGCGAGCGGCTTCAGGACTGGCAGGCGCGTGGCGTACTGGCTGGCCTGCACACCGCGTTCTCGCGCGATGCCGCGCAGAAGGTCTATGTGCAGCATGTGCTGCAGCAGCAGGCCGCGCAGATGCAGGATGTGCTGGCCCGTGGCGGCCACATCTACCTGTGTGGCAACAAGAGCCACTTGGAAGGTGCGGTGCGTGCAGCCATCGACGCGATCGGCGGTGACGGCCATTGGGATGCCCTGCGCGGCGAGGGCCGCACCCACTGCGAGCTGTATTGAGGCGCCTCGCCCAGGGGTAGAGCCGGCCGCTGGCCGGCTGCTCTCCGCACTACCAAGCTGCCGGCCAGCGGCCGGCACTACCATCACAGGTCAATCGCCGACGATACGCCCTTCCACCACCCGCGCCACCTGCTGGCCGAACACTGCCACATCCTGCGGATCGTGGCTGATCAGCAGCAGCGGAATACCGGTTTCATCCAGCACGGCTTCCAGCTCCTGCCGCAGGTGCTGGCGCAGGTCGTGATCGAGCGCTGCGAACGGCTCGTCCAGCAGCAAGGCCTGCGGCCGGGTCACCAGCGCTCGTGCCAACGCCGTACGCTGGCGCTGGCCACCGGATACCTGTGACGGCAGCAGATCCGCCACATGCTCGATACGGAACGCCTGCAACCACTGCTCAACTGCCTCGATACGGGTCCCGCGCCGCGGATTCAACCAACCCCGCTCAAGCCCGAACGCCACGTTCTGGCGCACGCTCAGATGCGGGAACAGCGCGTAATCCTGGAACACATATCCCAGGCGACGACGCTGCGGTGGCAGATCAATCCCAGCACCTGCATCGAACAGCGTCTGCCCGTGCAGGCGCACATGTCCGTGCTCCGGGCGCAACAGGCCGGCCACCGCTTTCAGCGTCAGGCTCTTGCCGGCACCCGAGGGCCCGAACAGCACCACCTGCCGCTGCGTGCACTGCAGTGCCACGTCCAGTTCAAAGGTCTGGCCGGATGCCTGCAATCGCCGCTGTACCTGCAGGTCAAGCCACATCGCGCAGCTCCCGGCGGCGCCCGCCCACCAGCCGTGCGGCCAGCAGCAGGATCACGATGCATACCACCGACGTCAGGATCACCAGCGCATTGGCCTTGCCATCCTGCCCCGCCTGCACGGCTTCATAGATGGCGATCGACAGCGTCTGCGTGCGGCCGGGAATGCTGCCGGCCACCATCAGCGTGGCGCCGAACTCACCCATCGCCCGCGCGAACGCCAGCAGCAGGCCAGCCAGAATCCCGCGCCAGGCCAGCGGCAGGGTGATGCGGAAGAACACCGCGGCTTCGGAAACACCCAGCGTGCGCGCGGCCTGCTCCAACTGACCATCCACTTCTTCGAATGCGGCGCGTGCCGGCTTGAACACCAGCGGCAGTGACGCTACCGCGGCAGCGATCACCGCCGCCTGCCAGGTAAATACCAGGTTGATGCCGAACCACGACTGCAGCCAGGCACCGATCGGGCCATTGCGCCCAATCAGCACCAGCAGGTAGTAGCCCAGCACTGTCGGCGGCAGCACCATCGGCAGGGTCAGTATCGAATCCAGCAGTTCCCGACCGGGAAAGCGCCGTCGCGCCAGCAGCGCGCCAAGTGCCACGCCTGCAACGAGATTGATTGCGGTAGCCCAGCCGGCCACCTTCAACGACAACCCCAATGCGCTCCAGTCCAGGTCCATCCGTCAGGGCTTGCCGAACCCGTGCTTCTGCAGGATCGCCTGGCCCTGCGCCGAGCGCACGAACGCCGCGAAGCGCTTGGCTTCCACCGGCTGCGTGCTGGCCTGCACCACCGCGAGCGGATAGGCGATGCGTCCGTCAACCGGAACGTCGAACGCGCGCCGCACGCGATCCGGCATTGCCTGCGCGTCCGTGGCGTAGACAAAGCCCGCATCCACCTCGCCCCGTGCCACGTAATCCAGCGACTGCCGCACGTTCTGGGTACTGATCACCTTGCCCTGCACTGCCGGCCACAGCTTTGCGGCCAGCAGCGCACCCTTTGCATAGCGGCCCACCGGCACGCTGTCCGGGTTGCCCAGTGCGATGCGCTGCACACCGGCGCCCGCCAGGTCGGCCAGTGCGCGCGGCGGCGCCTTCGCCTGCGGCAGCACCACCACCCACAGCGCATTCACTGCGAAGACCGCACGCGTACCCGCTGCCAGCAGCTTCTGCTGCGCAGCCTGGTCCATCGTTGTTTCATCGGCCGAGGCGAACACATCCACCGGTGCGCCCCGCGCGATCTGCTGCAGCAGCACGCCGGACGCAGCAAAATTGAAGTCGACCTTGCTGCCCGGGTTCGCCTTCTCATAGGCAGCGCCCAGCTCGCGGAAACTCTCGGTCAGGCTGGATGCCGCCGACACGGTAAGGTTGCCAGCCCACGCAGGCAGCGTGAACAGCAGACCCAGAAACACCATTGCGCATCGCTTCATCGTCGGCTCCCTGGTCAGGCTCAATCGGGGTCGTTCTCATCGGCCACGGCCAGCGCCGCCAGCCGATCGGGTTGCAACAGCAGGATCTCGCGCTGCTTCACCGCAATCACGCCGTCATCGCTCAGCCGCCGCAGCACACGACTGGCCGTCTCCGGTGCCATCCGCAGATAGTTGGCGATCTCGGTGCGGGCCATGGTCAGGTTGAAACGGGTCGCGGAAAAACCACGCCGTGCATAACGGGCCGACATGTCCAGCAGGAACGCGGCCATCCGCTCTTCGGTGCGGTGGTTGGCCGCCAGCGTGGCAACCTTGCCGATCTCCGCACTGAGCAGGCTGAACAGCTTTGCCTGCAGCCCCGGCATGCGGGTCGCCAGCAGGCTCAGCTTGGGGAACGAAATACGGCACAGGTGCACCGTATCCAGAGCCACCGCATTGCAGGGGAAGCGCGAGCCATGAATCGCGTTGAGCCCGATCACCTCGCCCGGCAGCGCAAAGCCCAGCACCTGCTCGTTGCCCTGGCTGTCATCGACGAAGGTCTTGACCATGCCTGCGCGCACCGCCGCGATGGAATCGAAAGCCTCTCCCGCGCGGAAAATGTAGTCGCCCGCATGGAACGGCCCTACATGGTCAACCAGCACATGCAGCTCGCCCAGCGCCGTCTTGTCATAGCCCTGCGACATGCACGCATCGGAGAAGGCACAGGTGCTGCAGAAATGCAGCGCATCGCCATCATCGGCGGCGGCGGGATTCGGCGTGGTGCGGCCGGGTCTGGCCTGGGAAGGCGGAGTCGAAGACATCGGGACAGCACTCAAGCGATGGCGGCCGCCGGCCGGAAGCATGCGGCCATCATACGCCACAGCAACCGCCCTTCCTCGGCCAGGCGAAGCACGCGGCCGTCCCAGCGCGCCCAGCCACGCGCGAGCAGCGGTGCGAGTGCGGGCAGGGTCTCGGCGAAGCATTCATCGAACGGAACATCATTGCGCCACTCGAAGGCGGCAGCATCCAGCGCATGGTCGCAGGCGATGCTCTGCGCGACCTCGGCAGCCAGGCGTTCCCCCTCGGACAGGATCAGGCCCGCGGCAACGCCCACATGCCCCGCCTGCAGGCGGGCCTGCCAGCACTCAAGGTCATCCTCCGTCCGGTAGAACACCTCACCGATCTGGCTGCACGCCGCCAGGCCGATGCCGATGAAATCGCTGCGATCGCGGCGCGGCACGCCGGCCAGATCGCAATGACGCTGACCGTCACCCGGGCCGTTCGGATCCGGCAGGTCGCCGCGCTGATGATGGTCGCCACCGATACCCACATAGCCCGCCTCGCGCAGCAATCGCCACGCCTGCAGCCAGCGTTCCGATGAGGGATGCTCAGGCAGCGCGCATGGCGCCGGCAGCAGCACGCGCTCGGGCGCATCTGCCAGCACAGCCTGCAATCGCCCGATGAATCCCGCATCCTCCGCCGCAGGCACCCGCAACTGGTAGTAGCGCGCGGTAAAGCCCGCGTCGCGCGCCTGCGCCAGCACTGCCGGGCCAGGTGCATCGGCTCGATCGATCACGTTCAGCCGGGTGCAGCCCACCGCGCGCAGTTCTGCCGGCGCCACGGCACTGCCGGCATCCAGCCGCACCTCCACCTGCGGCCGGGCCACGGTGCGCAGGTGCCGCGGCACTGCATCCAGCAACTGCCCCAGCAGCGACGGCGGCAGTGCTTCGGCAAGGCCCAGCTGCAGCACCATCGCCACCACCTCACGGTCCTCGGCCAGAGCATCAGCCTGCAGGCGCAACGCGGCCAGCAACGTGTCCAGATAGCGTTCGGCCGGCACGTCGCGGCCCATGCGGCCGGTCTGGAAACCCAGCGTCAGCCCACGCGGAATCAGGTGCTCGTTGCTGGCGCGCACGGCGGCACGCCAGCCGCTTTCACCGAAGCCGGCACTGAACTGGTCGGGCGGCGGAAACAGCACGTGGCGGGGTTGCCGCAGCAATGCCGCCTGCAGCGCCGTGTTCTCGCTCGCATCAACATGGAAGCTCATGACGGTCATCCTCGCGCGTTCCTCTTCGCACAGCCCTGATTGAAATCAAGCGTGGCGCATTGCGTTGCTGGTGCCGGCCAGCGGCCGGCACCACCGTTCAGGTGCCGCGCGCACGATCGACCGCCGCCGCATCGATGGCCTCCGGCAGGTCGGTCTCCCGATCGATCTGCGGGAAGTGTCGACGCTCCATCCGGCGGATGGCGAAGTGCATCCACGCCAGCGCGGCGGACACCACCACGAACAGCAGCATGAAACAGCTGCTCCAGATACCCAGCGCATCGTTCAACGCACCGAACACGATCGGCAGGATGAAGCCACCCAAGCCACCGATCATGCCCACCACGCCACCCACCGCCCCCACGTGCCTGGGGTAATACACCGGGATGTGCTTGTAGACCGCAGCCTTGCCCAGCGACATGAAGAAGCCCAGCACGAACACCAGCACGGTGAACATCACCACGCCGATGGCCAGGTGGAAGTGGATCGGACCATGGATGCCCTTCACCACATACTCGGTATCGGGGTAGGCCAGCAGGAAGGTGCAGATGGCCGACACACCGAAGGTCCAGTACATCACCCGGCGCGCCCCCATCCGGTCCGACATCCAGCCGCCCACCACGCGGAACAGGCTGGCCGGGATCGAATAGCACGCGGCCAGCATGCCCGCGGTGCCGACGTCCATGCCGTACGCGCCCACCAGGTAATGCGGCAGCCACAGGGCCAGTGCCACGAAGCCACCGAACACGAAGAAGTAATACAACGAGAACCGCCACACCTGCAGATTCTTCAACGGTGCCATCTGCTCGGCGAACGGCACCGGCTTCACCCCATCACGGCGGCGTTGCTCCAGCGAGGGGTCTTCCTTGCTGAACAGGAAAAACAGCACCGCCGTGATCGCCAGCGCCACTGCCCACACCTTGGCCACCATCATCCAGCCCGCCGCCACCATCACCATCGGCGCCAGCAGCTTGGTGACCGCCGCACCGATGTTGCCGGCACCGAAGATACCCAGCGCCGTGCCCTGCTTGCTGGCCGGGAAGAACTTGGACACGTAGGCCACGCCCACCGAGAAATTGCCACCGGCGATGCCCACGCACAGCGCGGCGAACAGGAACTGCGGGTAGGTGTGCGCGTAGGTCAGCATCCACGTGGCGACCGCGCCACACAGCATCACCAAGGCCATGACCTTGCGGCCACCGAACTGGTCGGACCAGATGCCCAGGAACACGCGGCTGACCGACCCGGTCAGCACTGGGGTGGCGATCAACAGGCCGAACTGGGTGTCGGTCAGGCCCAGCTGCTCGCTGATCTGGATACCGATGATGGAAAAGATCATCCACACCGCAAAGCACACGGTGAACGCGAACGTGCTCAGCCACAGCGCACGCTGCTGCTGCCCGGCACTGGCGGGGGCAAGGGCCTGGTTCATGCAACCTCCTTCCTCAAGAGTGGGTCAGCCGATTTCGGCTTCGGCTTCGATCTCATCCAGCCCGCGTACCGGGTAGCGCTCCTGCAGCTGCAGCAGGTAGGCCTGCACTTCGCGTTGGCGCACCTGCAGTTCCAGGTAGTCACGGATCTGCGGCAGCACTGCGTCGAACGGCAGCGGCTGCCCTTCCTCGCGCCCATCGATGCTGACCACGTGGTAGCCCCAGCGTGATTCCACCGGGAAGCCGGCCAGGCCCTCGCGAAGGCGGAACACCTGGCGATCGAACTCAGGTGTGGTCTGCCCACGCTGCAGCCAACCCAGGTCACCGCCCTCGCTGCTGGACGGGCAACGCGAATGGCGCAGGGCGAAGTCGGCGAACAGGTGCGGCGCTTCCTTCAGTTCATTGGCCAGACGTTCGCCCTCGGTACGCGCCTCCAAGCGCCCAGCCACATCATCGGCCGGCGCGGCCAGCAGGATATGGCGCAGGCGCACGCGGTCCGGCGAGCGGAATCGCTCCGGGTTCTGTTCGAAATAGCGTTGGCAGTCCTCGTCGGTCGGCACCCGGTCTTCAATCGCGTCTTCCAGCAGTTGCTGGATCAGCACCTCCTCATCGCTGACCCGGCCGCCGGCTGGCGCCAGCAGGCCCAGGCGCTGTGCTTCCAATCGCAGCAGTTCGCGCACCACCAGTGCGCGTGCCGCCTCGGCACGCGACTGTTCCGGGCGCAGGGCCCGATGGTGCTGCATCTCGCGGGCGATGTCGGCCTCACTGATCGCCGTGTCCTCCACGAACAACCGGCACGGTGCCGGTTGCCCAAGCGAGCGCGGCCCCTGCTCTGCCCCGTCATGCTGGTGCTGGTGGGCCTCGGCCGGAACAGGCTGGGTGGAATCGATCACGGTGATCGGCAGGAACTTCGGCAGGCCGCCCATGGCTTACTCCCGCGGCCCGTAACGCAGCGCCGCCTGGCGACGGCGCACCACCTGGTACGGCCGCCACAGATAGCTGACCGGAATGCTCCACACGTGCACCAGCCGGGTGAACGGCGCGATCAGGAACAGGGTCAGGCCCAGGAAGATGTGCATCTTGTAGACCCAGCTGACGCCCTGGATGTAGTCGGCGGCACCGGCACGGAAGGTCACGATGTGCTGCGCCCACTCGGCCAGCTGCACCATCACCCCGCCGTCCAGATGTCCAGCCGACACGCGGATGCTGTACAGGCCAAGACAGAGCTGGGCGAACAGCAGCACCAGCACCAGGGTGTCACCGAAGCTGCCGGTGGCGCGCACGCGAGCATTGGTCAGGCGGCGCACCAGCAGGATGCTGATGCCGATGAAGCACAGTGCACCGAACACGCCGCCCACGACCATCGCCAGCATCTGCTTCTGCGAGGAGGTGATGAAGTGCTCGTATACCGCGTGTGGGGTCAGCAGGCCCACCAGATGACCACCCAGGATGGCCAGGATGCCGATGTGGAAGCAGTTGCTGCCGATCCGCATGCCCTTGTCCGACAGCATCTGGCTGGAACCGGTGCGCCAGGTGTACATGGCCTTGTCATAGCGCGCCCAGCTGCCGATCAGCAGCACCGCCACGGCGATGTACGGGTAGTACTGGAAAGCGAATTGATGCAGGTAGTAGTTCATGGCTGGACCTCTCGATGCACAGGGCGGGCCGGTGAGCGTGTCGGTGGCTTGCAGTCTTCGGCAGGAGCTTCGGCGCCGAAACGCACGGCTTCCTCTTCCCACAGCTTGTCCATCGCCTCGGCCGTATCGTCGCGGGGTTCTTCGCTGGCGCGTTGCCGCAGCGCCTCCAGGTTGACCTTGCCGTCGCCGGCCTCCACCAGGATCTCCAGCAACGGCACATGCGGCAGCTCGCGCTCGGCGGCGCGCGCGGCCAGCATCCCGGCGATATGGCCGATGTGGTGCAGCCATTCGCGTGCCTCGCTCTCAGATTGGTGGGCCAGGAACTCCAGCAGCAGCGGCAGGTAGTCCGGCAGTTCGCGTGCATCCAGCTCGAAGCCGTGCTTGCGGTAGGTTTCCACCAGATCGACCATGGCCTGGCCACGGTCACGCGATTCGCCGTGGATGTGTTCGAACAGCAGCAGGCTCATCGAACGGCCGCGGTCGAAGGTTGCCAGCCACGCGGCCTGCGCATCCAGCGGATCGCTGTCCAGCAGCTGCTGCACGAAGCCGCGCAGCTGCCTGCGCCGCGTCGGCGTCAGTGCCACCTCGTCACAGGCCGCCAGCAGTTCCTCGCCGTGCTGCCACAGTTCCTCGCGGGGGTAATCCAGCAGTACCCCCACCAGCTTCAGAACGCTCATCAGACCACCTCCTTGCGGCGGTGGTTGGGCCCGTTGTTCACCACGAAGCTGGTGCTCTTGCGCTGGCCGAACAGGTCGGCCGGGCTGTCGCCGTTGCAGCCGTTGCCGAAGGTGAAGCCGCAGCCGCCGCGTTCGCCGAAGGCATCGTTGGCGTACTCGCGGTGAGCGCTGGGAATCACGAAACGGTCCTCGTAGTTGGCAATGGCCAGGTAGCGGTACATCTCTTCAACCTGGGCCACGGTCAGCCCGGCCTGGTCCAGCACCGCGGTGTCTTCCACGCCGTCCACGTTCTTGGCCCGGCGCCAGGCGCGCATCGCCATCAGACGTTCCAGCGCCCGCACCACCGGTGCCTCGTCACCGGCCGTCAGCATGTTGGCGAGGTAGCGCACCGGAATACGCAGCGAGGCCACGTCCGGCAGCTCGCCACTCATGCCGATGCGGCCACGTTCGGCGGCCGACTGGATCGGCGACAACGGCGGCACGTACCAGACCATCGGCAGCGTGCGGTACTCAGGGTGCAGCGGCAGCGCCAGCTTCCAGTCGATGGCCATCTTGTACACCGGCGACTGCTTGGCCGATTCCAGCCAGCTGTCCGGAATGCCTTCCGCACGTGCAGCAGCAATCACCGCCGGGTCATGCGGGTCCAGGAAGATGTCCAGGTGGGCCTGGTACAGATCCTTTTCGGCGGCCACCGATGCGGCCTCGGCAATGCGGTCGGCGTCGTACAGCATCACGCCCAGGTAGCGGATGCGGCCGACACAGGTCTCCGAACATACCGTCGGCTCACCCATCTCGATGCGCGGGTAGCAGAAGATGCACTTCTCCGACTTGCCGCTCTTCCAGTTGTAGTAGATCTTCTTGTACGGGCATGCCGACACGCACATGCGCCAGCCACGGCACTTGTCCTGGTCGATCAGCACGATGCCGTCTTCCTCGCGCTTGTAGATCGCGCCCGATGGGCACGCCGACACGCACGCCGGGTTCAGGCAGTGCTCGCACAAGCGTGGCAGGTACATCATGAAGGTCTTTTCGAAGGCGCCGTAGATCTCCTTCTGCACTTCATTGAAGTTGTAGTCGCGCGAGCGCTTGCTGAACTCCGAACCCAGGATCTCTTCCCAGTTCGGGCCCCACTCGATCTTCTGCATGCGCTCGCCACTGATCAGCGAGCGCGGCCGTGCGGTCGGCTGGTGCTGGCTGTCCTTGGCGGTGTGCAGGTTCTGGTAGTCGAAGTCGAACGGCTCGTAGTAGTCGTCGATCTGCGGCAGGTCCGGGTTGGCGAAGATCTTGGCCAGCATCCGCCAGCGTCCGCCAGCGCGTGGCACCAGCTTGCCGCTGCCGGTACGCACCCAGCCGCCGTTCCACTTCTCCTGGTTCTCCCACTCCTTCGGATAGCCGATGCCCGGCTTGGTTTCAACGTTGTTGAACCAGGCGTACTCGACACCCTCGCGCGAGGTCCAGACGTTCTTGCAGGTGATCGAGCAGGTGTGGCAGCCGATGCACTTGTCCAGGTTCAGCACCATCGCGATCTGTGCACGGACCTTCATCACACCACCTCCTTGGCGGCGGCCGGGACGGCCTCGCCATCCAGCCAATCCACCTTGTCCATCTTGCGCACGATCACGAACTCGTCGCGGTTGGTACCGCAGGTGCCGTAGTAGTTGAAACCGTAGGCCAGCTGCGCGTAGCCACCGATCATGTGGGTCGGCTTGAGCACGATGCGGGTCACCGAGTTGTGGATGCCGCCGCGGGTGCCGGAAATCTCCGAACCCGGCACGTTGATGATGCGTTCCTGGGCGTGGTACATCATCGCCATGCCCGGCATCACCCGCTGGCTGACCACCGCTCGCGCGGCAATCGCGCCGTTGACGTTGAACAGCTCGATCCAGTCGTTGTCGACGATGCCGGCACTGCGCGCGTCGTCCTCGCTTATCCACACGATAGGGCCACCGCGCGACAGCGTCTGCATGATCAGGTTGTCGCTGTAGGTGCTGTGGATACCCCACTTCTGGTGCGGGGTGATCCAGTTCAGCACGATCTCCTTGTTGCCGTTCGAGCGCTGGTTGAGCAGCGGCTCGATGGTGCGGGTGTTGACCGGCGGCCGGTAGCTCATGAAGGCCTCGCCGAAGTCGATCATCCACTCATGGTCCTGGTAGAACTGCTGGCGGCCGGTCACCGTGCGCCACGGAATCAGCTCGTGCACATTGGTGTAGCCCGCGTTGTAGCTGACGTTGTCGTCTTCCAGCCCGGACCAGATCGGCGAGGAGATGATCTTGCGCGGCTGCGCCTGGATGTCACGGAAGCGGATCGCCTCGTGCTCCTTGCCCACCGCCAGATGGGTGTGCTCGCGGCCGGTGAAGCCGCCCAGCGACTCCCACGCCTTCACCGCCACATGACCATTGGTTTCCGGGGCCAGGTGCAGGATCACTTCGGCCGCATCGATGGCGGTCGAGATGGCCGGCCGGCCCTGGCTGACGCCCTCCTCGTGCACGGTATGGTTCAACCTGCCGAGGAATTCCACCTCGTGCTTCGTATCCCAGTTCATGCCCTTGCCGCCATTGCCGTGCTTGTCCAGCAGCGGCCCCAGCGAGGTGAATTTGCGATACAGGTTCGGGTAATCGCGCTCCACCACCGTCATCGACGGCATGGTCTGGCCGGGGATGGCCTCGCACTCGCCCTTCTTCCAGTCGGCCACGCCGAACGGCATGCCCAGCTCGTTGGGAGTGTCGTGCAGGGTTGGCACCAGCACCAGGTCCTTCTCCACGCCCAGCACGCCGGGCGCCATCTCGCTCACAGTGCGCGCGACCTCCTTGAAGATGTCCCAGTCACTGCGCGATTCCCAGGCCGGGTCCACCGCCTTCGACAGTGGATGGATGAACGGATGCATGTCCGAGGTGTTGAGATCGTCCTTCTCGTACCAGGTGGCCGTCGGCAACACGATGTCCGAATACAGCGCGGTGGTACACATGCGGAAGTCGAGCGTCACCAGCAGGTCGAGCTTGCCTTCCGGTGCCTCGTCGCGCCACTTCACTTCCTCTGGCTTTACCGCGCCCATCTCGCCCAGGTCCTTGCCCTGCAGGCCGTGGCGGGTACCCAGCAGGTGCCGCAGCATGTACTCGTGGCCCTTGCCCGACGAACCAAGCAGGTTCGAGCGCCAGATGAACATCATCCGCGGGTGGTTCTGCTGCGCGTCCGGGTCGGCAAAGGCGAAGTCCAGCGAACCGTCCTTGAACTTGCCCAGTGCGTAATCGGCGGGGGCCACGCCGGCCGCTTCGGCCTCGCGCACCAGCTGCAGCGGATTGCGGTCCAGCTGTGGCGCGCATGGCAACCAGCCCATGCGCACGGCGCGCAGGTTCAGGTCGGCCAGGCTGCCGCTGTACTTGCTGGCGTCGGCCAGCGGTGACAGCAGCTCATCCACCTGCAGCTTCTCGTAGCGCCACTGCCCGGTGTTGAAGTAGAAGAACGACGTGCCGTTCATATGCCGCGGCGGCTTGCTCCAGTCCAGGCCGAACGCCAGCGGCTGCCAGCCGGTCTGCGGGCGCAGCTTTTCCTGGCCCACGTAGTGCGCCCAGCCACCGCCGGTCTGGCCCACGCAACCGCACATGATCAGCATGTTGATCAGGCCGCGGTAGTTCATGTCGTTGTGGAACCAGTGGTTCATGCCCGCGCCGACGATGATCATCGAACGGCCATGGGTCTTGTCGGCGGTACGCGCGAACTCGCGGGCGATCTCGATCACCTCGCCACGCGGCACGCCGGTGATGCGTTCCTGCCAGGCCGGCGTGCCCGGCACGTTCTCATCGAAGCTCGTGGCGACATTGGCGCCGCCGAAACCGCGGTCCACGCCGTACTGCGCCAGCAGCAGGTCATAGACCGTCGCCACCAGGGTGTCGCTGCCATCGGCCGTGGCCAGGCGGCGCACCGGGATGTTGCGGTCCAGTACTTCCTCGGCCGGGGCGGCGGTCCAGCCGTCACTCTCGATGCCACCGAAATACGGGAAGCTGACCGCCTCGATGCCATCGTTGGCGTCGGACAGGCTCAGGCGCAGGCGCGTATCCGCGCCGTTGCTGGCCTTCTCCTCGATGTTCCAGCGACCCTTTTCGCCCCAGCGGAAACCGATCGAACCGTTCGGCACCACGATCTGGCCACTGGTCTCGTCGTAAGCGAGGGTCTTCCAGTCCGGGTTGTTGGCCTCGCCCAATCCACCCAGCTCACTGGCGCGCAGGAAACGCCCGGCCACCAGGCGGCCATCGGCACGACGCTCCAGGCGCACCAGCATCGGCATGTCCGAGTACTGGCGGCAGTAGTCCTGGAAGTACTGCGACGGCGAATCGACATGGAACTCGCGCAGGATCACGTGGCCGAAGGCGAACGCCAGTGCGGCGTCGGTGCCCTGCTTGGGGTGCAGCCAATGATCGGTCAGCTTGGCCAGCTCGGAATAGTCCGGGCAGATCGAGACCGTCTTGGTGCCGTTGTAGCGCGCCTCGGTGAAGAAGTGCGCATCGGGCGTACGCGTCTGCGGAACGTTCGAGCCCCAGGCGATGATGTAGCGGCTGTTGTACCAGTCCGCCGATTCGGGCACGTCGGTCTGTTCGCCCCATACCTGCGGCGAGGCCGGCGGCAGATCGCAGTACCAGTCATAGAAGGACAGGCAGGCACCGCCCAGCAGCGACAGGTAACGCGCACCGGCGGCGTAGGACACCATCGACATCGCCGGAATCGGCGAGAAACCGACCACGCGGTCCGGTCCGTACTGCTTCACCGTGTACAGGTTGGAGGCCGCGATGATCTCGTTGGCCTCTTCCCAGTTCAGCCGCACGAAACCACCCATGCCGCGCCGGGTCTTGTACGAGCGCGCCTTTTCCTTGTCCTCCACGATGCTGGCCCACGCATCCACCGGCCCCTGGGTCCTGCGCGCTTCACGCCACAGGCGCAGCAGCGTGCCGCGGATCAGCGGGTACTTCAGTCGGTTGGCGCTGTACAGGTACCAGGAATAGCTGGCGCCACGCGGGCAGCCACGCGGTTCGTGGTTGGGCAGGTCCGGGCGCGTGCGCGGGTAATCGGTCTGCTGGGTTTCCCAGGTCACCAGACCATTCTTGACGTAGATCTTCCAGCTGCACGAACCGGTGCAGTTCACGCCGTGGGTGGAGCGCACGATCTTGTCGTACTGCCAGCGCTGGCGATAACTGTTCTCCCAGTCACGGCCTTCGCTCTTGGCAAACCCATGGCCATCGGCAAAGGGCTGGGGGTCACGCTTGAAGAACTGCAAGCGATCAAGGAAATAGCTCATCGGGGGTCTCCCTTTGCGGACATCTGCATCGTGGCTGTGTGTGTCATCTGGCTGCGGTGCGTTTTCATGTCAGCAAGGCGTCTCTGCGCCGCGCCGGTAGTACCACCACCAGGTCACGGCCAGGCAGGTGACATAGAAAACGACGAACCCGTACAGCGCCATGTCGGGGCTGCCGGTCAACGTGATCGAAGAGCCATAGCTCTTGGGAATGAAGAAGCCGCCGTAGGCACCAATCGCACCGGAGAAGCCCACCACCGCGGCCGACTCGATGCTGGCCTGGTGCGCCGACGCGGCCTTGCCCTCAGCATTGGCACCTGCCGACAGGCGCTCATGCAGCGTGCGGAAGATCACCGGGATCATGCGGAAGGTGGTGCCGTTGCCGATGCCACTGAGCACGAACAGCGCCATGAAGCTGAAGAGGAAGCCGTAGAAATTGCCGCCCTGGCCATCGCTGGGCAGGAAATGCAGCACGCCGAACACCGCCGCGATCATCAGCGCGAACACCCAGAAGGTCAGCCGCGCACCGCCCCAGCGGTCGGCCATGCTGCCACCCACCGAGCGCATCAGCGCACCCAGCAACGGGCCGATGAAGGCGTAGGCCAGCGGGTTCACGGCGGGGAACTGGCTCTTCACCAGCATCGGGAAGCCGGCCGAGAAACCGATGTAGGAACCGAAGGTGCCGATGTACAACCAGCACATCAGCCAGTTGTGCTTGCGGCGGAAGATCACCGCCTGTTCCGCAAACGAGGAGCGGGCGCTGGTCAGGTCATTCATGCCGAACCAGGCCGCCACCGCGCAGATCGCAATGGCCGGCACCCAGATGAAACCGGCATTCTGCAGGTAAAGCGGCGCACCGCCCTCCACCACCGGCTGCGGCGCACCACCGAGGGCACCGAACACACCCACCGTGATTACCAGCGGGATCACCGCCTGTGCCACCGACACGCCGACATTGCCCAGGCCGGCATTCAGGCCCAGCGCCAGGCCCTGCTTCTGCTTGGGATAGAAGAAGGAGATGTTGGACATCGACGAGGAGAAGTTCGCCCCACCGAAGCCACACAGGATCGCGATCACCACGAACACCCAGTAAGGCGTCGCCGGGTTCTGCACCGCAAAGCCAAGCCAGATCGTCGGTGCCAGCAGCGATGCGGTGGACAGCGCCGTCCAGCGGCGACCGCCAAAGATCGGAATCACGAACGAATAGAAGATGCGCAGCGTCGCGCCGGACAGGCTGGGCAATGCCACCAGCCAGAACAACTGATCGGTGCTGAAACCGAAGCCGATCTTCGGCAGGCTGATGGTCACCGCCGAGAACAGTACCCAGACCGAGAAGGCCAGCAGCAGCGAGGGAATGGAGATGACCAGGTTGCGGGTGGCGACCCGCTTGCCGGTGCGCTCCCAATAGCCGGGATCTTCCGGCGTCCAGTCGCTGATGACGCGACCAGGACTGGCAGTGCTGCGGACAACAGGATCGCTACCGACGGTCATACATGGCTCCAGGGCTGTGGAATGACGTGGGTACTGCTTTCAAGTTGTAACCCGTCGTCATGCAGCCATTAGGCCGTGCAGCAGCAACGACGGGGTTGATCTGGATCAATCAGGCGCGGGTTTCCCCCCTGCCCCTGACAAATGTCAAACCGGTGATGCGGAACTGCGGCGGGTTACCCCGCGCTGGCGCACGCTGTCGCGCACATCCACATCGAACTGCAGCTGCAGCGTGGTGCCGTCGTCCAGGTACAGCGCAAAGGCCAGGCCATCACGGCACGGCAGGCGCCCGGCCAGGTCCTCCACGGAAGACCGGGGCAGTACCAGCCGGCAATCGGTGCCGCTGTCGAGCAGCACGGCCGATTCGCCACCATGCAGCGAAACGGCCGTGCCCCAGCCGCCGCTGCCGCCGAAGCGGGTCAGGTTCTCCACCGTTTCACCGGCCAGCAGCTGGGCCAGTTCGGCTTCGTCCAGGCGAAGGCGCATTGTCTGTTCTTGCAACTGCACCTTCATGAGGCAACGTCCTCCCATTGGGTGGGGGTATTGCAGTTGACCAGGGCGCTTTCATCAGCGTGGGCCAGGCGCAGGGTCTGCGCGTCCAGCCGGTGTTGCAGGGCCTGCAGGGAACGCGGACCGAGGGGATCGTGGATCATGTTTTCGAGGATCGTGCGACTTTCATTGTCCACATTAAACAGCATCGGAAGCGGATGCCCGTCAAAGATCGTGCAAGCGCTCCGATGCCCGTCACGCAATTGCCGCAGCAGATCCGGGGTCAGACGGGGCGTATCCACCGGCACCACCCAGGCGGGGCCATCGGGCATCTGCATTGCCACGCTGAACAGGCCGCCCAGCGGCCCGCACCGTGTGATCTGGTCGGGCACGCCGCCGAAGGCCGGGTAGCGTCCGCTCACCCAGACGCGGTCTGCCCCGGCCAGCCGCAACGTGCCGCGCATGTGCTCCAGCAGCGTGCGCCCCTGCCAGGGCAGCAGCGCCTTGTCGCGGCCCATGCGGCTGGACAGGCCACCGGCCAGCACGATGCCGGCGATGGTCATCGGTGACCGCCATCCACGCGTGGCGTGGATCTACTGGGGTCAATGGTGGTGCTCATGTGCCGGTTCACTGTCGGCGTGGCACAGGGTGCAGCCTTCGCTCCACTCGCTGTCGCCGTCTTCGTAATGTTCCTGTTTCCAGATCGGGCACTGGTGTTTCACCGCCTCGATCAACTGCCGGCAGGCCCTGAACGCTTCATCACGGTGCGGGCTGCCTGCGGCCACCACCACCGCCACATCGCCAATGCCCAGACGGCCCTTGGCATGTGCCACGTACAACTTCAGCTTCGGCCCGAACGTCGCCTCGATCTCCGCCGCCAAGCGCTGGATCTCGTTCAGTACCAGCGGTTCGAACAGGTCGTAGGTGATGCCGGTCACCGGCCGCCCCACATTGAAGTCGCGCACCTTGCCGATGAACACATCGATGCCGCCGAATGCCGGGTCGGACACCGCTGCGATGCCCTCGGCCGGATCGATGGTGCGCTGCGCGCGGTCCACCACTTTCGCAGTCACGTTGCTCATGGCTCAGCCCCCACTCACCGGCGGCAGGATCGCCACCTTGCCATCGGCGGGCAACGCCTCGTGGTCACGCAGCACGCGCTGCTGGTCGGCGAAGGCCGAATAGTCCAGCAGCCCCGCGCGGAAACCGGGAAAGCGCACCGGCAACAGCTCACGCAACGCCTGGCGCAGATCGGCTACGGTGCCACCGGCCACCTCCAGCGCGATCTCGCGGCTGGCATCCAGATCGGAAAACGCACCGAACAACTGCAGATTCACCTGTTTCATCATGACTCCTGGTTCGCCAGCTGCAGCGGATCCTGATGGCCCCAGCCCTGCACGCGCACCGGTGTGCCGGCCGTGGCGAGGTCACCCTCGCCCTCCAGCACCACCCAGGCGTTGGCCTGCAGCATGGATTTCAAACGGAACGATTCCTGGCCCGCGAGCACGCGAGCGCTCAAGCGCCCCTGCGCGTCCACTTCCACCCGCGCCCGCGCGTGGAAGCGCAGGCCCAACGGCTTGCGCACGTCGGCCTGCAACGGCAGCTGCAGCAACGGCTCGTCGGCCAGGCCCAGCAGGCGACGCAGCACCGGTTCAACGAAGAAGCGCTGCCCCACTGCCGCTGACACCGGGTTGCCCGGCAAACCAAAATACAGCGCGCCGCCCGGCAGCACTGCGAACAACAGCGGCTTGCCCGGGCGGATCGCCACCTTGTGGAACACAATGCGGGCGCCACGCGCGCGCAGCGCATCGGGAATGAAGTCGTAGCGGCCGGCCGACACCGCGCCGGTACTCACCAGCACCTGTGCCCCTGCCGCCAGCGCGTCATCCAGCACTGCATCGAAGGCAGCCACCTCATCGCCCACCGTGCCCTGCCACACCACCTCGGCACCGGCGGCCTGCAGGCGGCCGATCAGATAGGGCCGGTTGCTGTCACGGATCTGTCCGGAGTCCAGCGCCTGCGCCGCTTCGGTCACCAGCTCCTTGCCGGTGGCAATGACGGCGACCTTCGGCCGTGCCACCACCGCCACCTCGGCCACGCCGATCGCATGCAGCAGGGTGCGCGTATTGATATCCAGCGCCTGCCCGGCCTGCAGCACGCGCTCGCCTTCTTCCACGTCCTGCCCGCGCAGGCGCACGTTCTGGCCAGGCTTCACCACGCTCTTCAACGCAATGCGGGTCGGCCGGCCATCCTCGCTGGCGAGGATCTCCACGTTCTCGATCGGCACCACCGTATCCAGCCCGACCGGCATGCGCGCGCCGGTCATGATTTCCCAGGCGCCGTCGCCGCCCTCGGCACCGGCATCGCCTGCGGCCTGCCAGCCCTGCACCGCAAACCCGGTACCGCTTTCGAAGGGCGTGCCATTGGCGCGCAGCGCGAAGCCGTCCATCGCCGAATTGTCGAACGGCGGCAGCGACTGCCCGCTGATGATGTCCGTGGCCAGGATGCGACCACCCGCCTCATGCAGTGTCAGGCGCTCGGCCGGCAGCGGTGTGGCCGCCTCCATCAGGTGCTGCAGCGCTTCGCTGTAGGCGATCATGCGTGGCCACCGCCATCGACCATCGCCAGCGCGTGGCCCAGCACCGGTGCCAGAATGTCCAGACACTGCGCGGCCGCACGAGGGCTGCCCGGCAGTGCAAATACCAGCATGTCATCCAGCTGCACCACCTCGGCACGGCTCAGCCAGGCCATCGGCGTGTGCTGCGCACTCAACGCGCGCACCATCTGCGCCAGGCCGTGCACCGGTCGCGCGTTCAACGAACGCAGCGCTTCCGGGGTCAGGTCGCGCGGGCCAAGCCCGGTGCCACCGGTGCACAGGCACAGGCGTACGCCCTCGCCCGCCAGCGCACGCAGGCGACCTGCAAGCGGTTCGACGCCATCGGGCAGTACCTCGGCAGCCACCACCTCGCCACCGAGCGACTGCAGCCCGCTCACCAGCTTCGGGCCGGACTCGTCGGCATACGTGCCCTCGCTCGCGCGATCGCTCAGGGTAATCACTGCGCAGACAGCACCGTTCAAGCCCTTCGGCGGGCGCGGCCTGAAGCGCTCGCGCTCACCATCGTCCATGCCATCCGGATGCAGCCACAGACCACGCTTGCCGCCTTCCTTGAACAGCAGGCGGATGCCCTCGATGCGCAGTGCTGGCTCCACCGGTTTGCTCAGGTCGTACAGGGTCAGCAATGCCGCGTTCACTCCGGCCAGTGCTTCCATCTCCACACCGGTGCGTGCCTCGCTGGCGCATTCGCACCACACGCGGATCGACTGCCGTTCCGGCACCGGCGCGCAGTACACCTGCACCAGCTCCAGCGGCAGCGGGTGGCACAACGGCATCAGCATCGAGGCCATCTTCGCGCCTTGCAGGCCGGCAATCTCGGCCATCACCAGCGCATCGCCCTTGGGCAGGCGGCGCTCGACAATCAGCGGGTAGGCCACCGGTCCGGCATGCAGCTCGCCCACCGCCACCGCACGGCGGCGGGTAACGCGCTTGTCGCGCACATCGGCCATGTGGAAGGCCGCGTTCAATTCACCACTCATCGTGTTCCTCATCCTCCGATCGACGCCAGGTGCGGGGTCAACCCGGTCTGGCCCTGATGCAATCCGTGCCCGGCCGCTTTCAGGCCGAGCTGTGTGGTGATGCGTGCCAGCAGCGCGTCCTGGTCATTGTCGCTCTGCAGCAGCGGGCGCAGTGGCACGCCGAATTCGCCGAACAGGCACAGCCGCAGGTCGCCCTTGGCGGTCACGCGCAGGCGGTTGCAGCCCTTGCAGAAATCACGCGAGTACGGGGCGATGATGCCTACCGTGCCGCGGTGCTGCGGGTGGCTGAACTCACGCGCCGGGCCCGCATCGGCCGCGCGCGGGCGCTCATGCCAACCGGCGGCATGCAGCTGGTCGATCACGTGTTCGGCACGCAGGTGGTGCCGCTGGAAATAAGCTTCGTTGTCGCCGGTACGCATCAGTTCGATGAAGCGCACGCTGAAGGGACGGTCGCGCAGGAAGTCCATCCACTTCGGCAGCTCGTCGTCGTTCAGGCCGCGCAGCAGCACCGCGTTGAGCTTGATGGCCGGCAGGCCCAGTGCCTGCGCCATCTCCAGCCCCTGCTGGATTTCCGGCAGGCGGTCGTGGCCAGTAATGGTGCTGAAGCGCTCGCGCTGCAGGCTGTCCATGCTCACGTTCAGCGCGGTCAGGCCGGCGCGGTGCCAGCCCGGCAGGCGGCGCGGCAGCAGCGTGCCATTGGTGGTGATGGCCACCTTGCGGATGCCCGGCACGGCCGCCACCGTGGCGATGATCTCGTCCAGGTCCTTGCGCAGGCTGGGCTCACCACCGGTCAGGCGGATCTTGGTCATCCCCAGCATGGCAAACGCGCGCACCAGACGCGCGATCTCGTCCACCGCCAGAAAGCGCGGGCGGCCATCGGCCTGGTAGCCATCGGGCAGGCAGTAACTGCAACGGAAGTTGCAGGCCTCGGTCAACGACAGGCGCAGGTAGGGAAAGCTGCGCCCGAATCCGTCGGTGAGTTGGCTCATGGCTGGTCCACCTTGTTGTTCCACCGTCTTGCCTGTGCCCGGAGCGGCCCGGATACCCTCGCCTGCTGAGACTGACGCCAGCCTACGCGGCAGGCATTGGCAACGGCATGACTTAAATCAATCGCCGCCGGCCACGCCGCGCGGGCGTTGTGGCAGCATGCGGCTTTCCGTGCCGTGTGCATGTGACAGCCATCATGATGATGAACGATTTCCAGCAATTGCTGCAGGCCGCCGGCGAACAGGCCGAACCGCAACGCCTGCTGTTCGTATTCGCCCGCGCCGACCTGCCCGAATCGCCCACCGACGACCAGCGTGACCGGCATGACCGCCGCGAAGGCGGCACCCTGTCGCCGGTGCTGTGCGTGGACAAGCTGCCGGCCGAGGTGCCCAGCTTCCAGGCGTTGGCCAGCGAATCCACCACCACCGGCGTGGAGTGGGACATGGTGTTCGTGGCCGCGATGGACGGCCGTGCGGGCTTCGCGCCCACCACCGACGAAGCCACGCGCCCGCTGCGGCTGATGGTCAACGCCATCAACGACGGCCAGATCGGCCGCTTCGCCGCCTTCGACCGCAGCGGTGAGCCGATCCAGTTCTATTGAGCCACCAGCTGCAGGGTCAGGAAGAAAATCACCAGCACCGTGTTCAGGCCCCAGGCCACGGTCAGCCCGCGCGCGGCAACGCCCAGGTTCGGGGTGCGCGCGGTCGGTGCCGCCCGCCAGACCGCGGGGATGATCCAGCCGGTATAGAGCAGCAGCACGGCGAACACCGCCAGCACCAGCGTGGTGCGCTGGTTGGCCAGGGCCCAGAGGGCAACGGCCCAGAGAATGTTGCTGGGAATGACCCCCTGCAGCCAGAAGACGTTCCAGAGGCGTGAACGGCCTTGGGTGTCGGGCGTGGGGTGCAGAGACGCGGTGGCTGTCATAAGTCTCCTTGGTGTTTAGGAAACGTGCTGGGCAAGCCTGCGCTCGGTGGCTGGGAACGTCAAGGCACGACGGAATCGGTAGCGCCGGGTCGTGCCCGGCGGAATGCATCCGGGTTCACGCTGATGTCGCCTTCGCCCCGGCGGCCCTGCTCTCTCCACGCCTACAACCACGACACCTGTCGCAGATTGCCTGGTCGCGGTGGACCATCGCGGCAGCCAGCGCTGCCAGTACTTAACAGCGTGGTTCAATGCCGAAAGCGTCTTCAATCGCGAGTTATTTACAACTCGTCTGATTGGCATTGCACAGCGACGCGGGCTCAGATGGGGTGCCACCGAAAACGGGTGGCCGGGTTTCGAATCCCGTGTTGACCTTGAGTGATTGCGCTTGCCAGTCGGCGTCCACATTCCGTGGCGCCGGCTGGCAATCCGTCTGCCGGCTATGGCGGGCGGTGCGTGGGGGCGTTCGCGCCCGCCGGCTTGAGGTCAACCCGGATTCGAACCACGTACCGTCCGCCACCTCTGTGTGGCGGCTACCGATTGCCTTGCACGGAGCCTCGCCATGAACGGATCTGACCTGCCCCACCTGCACGCCTACAGTGACCCGGCCAACGCCGACGACCTGGTAGAGGCTGTGCCCTGTGCGGATGCCAATACCCTGACTGCCAACCTGAAGCGCATCGGCAAAGGCGCTGCGGCCGATGGGCAGCCCTGGCCGGAGCGGCATCAGTTGCCCGGGCGCTGCATGGCGCTGGCCGATGCCGATTGCGCATTGGCCGGGTTGCGGGTGGTGCAGGAGGTGCTGCTGGCGGCAGAGCGGACCCGGCAGAACGGCGAGCCCGAGGACTATGTGGGCGACCGGGTGATGGAAGGGCTGATGCTGGCGTGCCTGGCGTTGAGTGCGCAGGCTATGGGGCGGTTGCAGGTGGAGCGTTGAACGGGACTCGCTTGGAATGCACCTTGTGCCTCCAGGCTCAGCAGCGAACGGCAAAAAGCCCACCGGTACTGCAGCCCCATTTTGTCTCGCGTTTTCCTCCGTTTCAACAACAGCGTTGCCCCACGCTCACTCGCTTGCCGCCCTCTTTCCGGATAGAGCAACCAGGAAGATCAGAACAAGGGCGATGCACACTGCCACGTTGAATAAGAGGATGGGGCGTATGGCGAGGTAGAGCTCACCGACTCCCAAGGAATAAGAACCATGATTGGACTGCGAGCCCAGCGCTCTGGCAATGATCTGAATCCGCACAAGCGAAGCTATCTGGACCGCAATGATTCCAATCGCGGAGAAGAGCCTTCTGGTGGGAGTTCTACCAACCATTGCGAAATACGCGAGCACCAAGAGGGCCGCATAGAAAACAACCAACATCCAAGTCATCACCGCCTCCGTGCGGAATTCTCCGCCCTCATGCAACCCGTGCTCGCTGGGCTTTCATCAGGCCTTCCCTGGTACGCGGAAGCTAATGTGCCTCGCCCTGGCAAACGGCGGTCCATGCTCCCTTCCGCTTCTGGCATGAACCCATGCACGCCGCCCCGCAGCTGGGAACGCCCAACCTGTCAGCCTTGGGGGGGCTTGGTCATCTCCGGGATCGACAGCTGAGCGCAAACTCCAGAACTGCCACCGATTAATCGAGCCGTCTGAACAGACCAGCTCTCCAGAAGATGCTGTGCGCCTGATCCGCCACCGCTCTTCAGTGCAGAAAGAACTGCATCCAATCTACGTTGAACCGCATTGGACATTGGCAAATTCAAAAGTCTCTTCAGCGTGGCATCTGCCGCAACGAAATCGCCAAGCCGGATGGCGGATATGTATTTTATCCACTCCGAGTAATCGTTAGTGAAGTCAAGGCCGTCGACATAGATCAACAGATCTGCCGCCGTCTTCACCGCCTCAAGTTTTTTGGCGTGCGTCTTATGCATCCCACAGAAAAAATCTTTATCCACTTCCGCGCTTGCAATCCTCTGACCTAGAGACATGTGCAGGAAGGACAAATCATCATAGGTCGGAACTACGAAGGTCCATATATAGGTAGAGGATGGAGCAGGATCCAACGTGAAGCCTGAGATAACATCCCGCGTATGAAATGCAATCAAAAAGTTGCCAGCGGCGCGCAGACCACTACTCTTGGCCTGGCGCTTCATTCTCCAAAGTGCTATGGATTTCATGCCAGGGCACTCACCTTTCCAGAACGCCGCAAAGTATAGCTCCTCTAGGGAGATGCTTGTGGTAATTGCGAATTTCCGCTGCAGTCAGACCAGCGACTCCCGACTTCAAGCTCATTACATAATCAAGTCAAGCCGTGGGATGTCGGTCACGATTATCGATATCGGCAACGACCCTGCCCTGGTGATCAGAGCACCCCCCCCAAACTGCTTCCAGTCTTCATTAGTGCTAGCGTGCACCGTCAAGCCAGTGATGCAAGGATGCGCTGCAGGATCGTCTATGACCCCGACATTACCTCCATTTTCAAACCGCATGAGGCTGCTCCTCCTCTTCGCACTCTGCTTGATACTCACCTCCTGCGATCTGGTGATGGACAGCTCCTACGCCACGAAGCAGGAAGCCGTCGATGCCGAGATGATTACCAAGGGCTGGATTCCCGCGTGGGTGCCCGAGGAGGCGACCGACCTGCGCGAGGTGCACGACCTCGATTCAAACGTGAGCGCGCTTGCCTTCAGCAAACCACGCAGCAAGCAGTTGTTGTTGCCGCCCGGTTGCCGGCCCGTCAACCACAGCGCTACCCAGCCGGCGCCGTTCAATCGAAGCTGGTGGCCGAGTGAGACCGCTCTGAAGCGCTCCTATACCTTCTTTCGTTGCGAGCCCGAATTCGGCAAGTCGATCTTCGTCGCAACAAGCAGCACAGGCAATCGCGTGCTCTTCTGGCGCACGTACGCTCGCTGATGCGCATGCCCGCCCTCCCCTTCAACCCGACACTACAGATGCACATTCCAGGAACGGTCCTCACCACCCTCGCCCTTTGCCTGTTGCCCTGCCTTCCGGCCTACGCAGAGCAAAGCACGCCTGCCGATGTGCAAGCGATCGAACAGGTGATCGAGTCCTTCCGCACCTCGCTGATCAACAAAGACAAGCCGACCTACATGGCGCTGTTCTTCTCTGACAAGCCGGAAGACATTGGCTGGCAGTTGGTGTCCGAGGACCGACGATTGGCGGACATCCGCAGGGCCAAGCCCGATGCGATCAAGGCACGAAAGATCCCATCGAACAACTTCATCTCGCTCATCGATGAGGCCGTGGCCACTGCAGAGCCACGAGAGGAGAAGTTCTTCAACACGAAGATCGAAACAGACGGCGATGTGGCATCGGTGTCGTTCGACTACAGCTTCCACGCCAATGGTGTGAAAGGAAACTGGGGCAGGGAAATGTGGCAACTGGTCCGCACCGAGCGGGGCTGGAAGATCTTTTCAGTGATCTATTCGATACGCGACAAACGCAGTTCCGTGGAGAGCTGATACTCCGTTTCAGCCAGTCAACGTCAAACGCCACGAGCAGCAGAATCCTGATTCCGCAGCCGCGCGACAAAATACCGCGTAGGCGACTGCCCCAGCGCTTTCTTGAACATCGTGATGAACGCTGTCACCGACTCGTAGCCCAGGGTTTCAGAAACCCGTTGCACCGCTGCGCCGCCGGCAAGCTCGCGAATCGCAACCAGCAGATGCAGCTGCTGTCGCCAGCGCCCAAACGACAGACCGGTTTCCCGATCAATCAGGCGCGTCAGGGTGCGCTCGCCCAGCGCCAGGCGTTTGGCCCATTCCCTGATTGTGCTGCGGTCCGCCGGATTGGCCGACAGCGCCGCAGCCAGCGCACGGATCTTGGGGTGATCGCTCACCGGCAGGTACAACCGCTCGGCCGGCATCTCCACCAGTTCGTCCAGCAGCACCCGCGCCAGCCGCTCGACGTGCCCGCCGCGCGGGTAGTCCTGCGGCACATCGGCCAGGTGCAGGATCATCTCGCGCACCATCGGTGAGATCGACAGCGTCACGCAGTGCAGTGGCAGGTCGACGACGCCCGGCTCGACGAACAGATAGCAGAGGCGCGCGTTCGCCGTGGCGCGATTGCTGTGCGGCATGCTGCCGGGAATCCACACGCCGCACTGCGGCGGCACGATCCACAAGGCATTGGCCACCTCGCAGGTCACCGCGCCATGAAGCGCCAGGATCAGTTGTCCCTTGCGGTGGTCGTGCACCGGAATCTCGGCATCGTGGTCGGCCACCTGCAGGCGGCTGGCCACTGCAGGTCGATCCGTCGCGTCCGGGTCCAGATCAAAGCCAGGTAGAGAAATGCGAGTCATTCTCAATGACCAGATTCAGCGATTGACTGACATTTTAGCGAAATTCGGCGAAGGGGCTCGCTGAATACGATGGCGGCATGCAGATTCCCGCCGCTACCCTCCCCTGGCTTTCGCGCCCCAGCGCACTGCTGACGTCGCCCGCATTGAAGGTCGACCGCGAAGCGGTGCTGTTCTCGCTCAAGTGCCTGCTCGCCGCGATCCTCGGGCTGTATGTCTCGCTGCGCATCGGCCTGACCCGCCCGTTCTGGGTGATCGGCACGGTCTATCTGGTGTCGCAGCCAATGTCCGGCGCAACGCTCAGTCGGGGCCTGTTCCGCCTGCTGGGAACCGTCGGCGGTGCGGTCGCTACGGTGCTGCTGGTGCCGCGGTTCGCCAACGCGCCCTTGGTACTGAGCGTGGTGCTGGCGGCCTGGATGGGCCTGTGCCTGTACGTGGCCATGCTCGACCGCACACCGCGTGCGTATGCCTTTCTGCTGGCCGGGTACACCACCAGCCTGATCGGTTTCCCGGCGGTGATGGTGCCCGGTGAAGTCTTCACCATTGCCATCACCCGCGTGCAGGAGATCTCGATCGGCATTCTTGCGGCAACGCTGGTCCACGGGCTGGTGCTGCCACGCCGGGTCTCGCCGCGTGTGCACGCGCGTGTGGCGTCGATCCTCGGCGATGCGGAACGTTGGACGCAGGACATGCGCGCAGGCGCCAGGGACACGGTACTGGCGGAGGACCGCTCCAAGGTAGCCGCGGACCTGCTCGAACTGCACACGCTGTCCATCCACCTGCCATTCGACAGCGCGCACGGCGTTGCCCAGGTGCAGATCCTGCGCGCACTGCATGACCGGATGCTCGATGTGCTGATGCTGTCCAGCGCGGTGGACGAATCGATGGCCCAGCTCCGTGCGCAGCCCGTGGGAAAGTCAGACACGGTATGGAAGGAACTGCTGCTTGCAGATCTCCGTGCACGTCAGGCCGAACTCGATGCTGCGCATCACGACTGCCGGCTGCTGGAAGAGCAGCTGCACGACGCCCGCCCGAACTGGCGCCGGCGTGTGCCCGTGCACCTCGCCAGCAAGGCGAATGGCCATGTGCTGCATCGTGATCACCGCATCGCCCTGCGTAGCGCTTTGGGTGCCTTCGTCGGCATCGTACTGAGCTGCGCGCTGTGGATCGCTACCGCGTGGTCCGATGGTGCAACCGCCGTCTCCATCATCGGCACGGCCTGCGTGTTGTTCGGGACCGCCGACGCACCTGCGGGGCATGTCATGCGCTACCTGATCGGGTCGACCATCGGCGTGGTCATCGGGCTGTTCTACGCGCTGGTGATTTTTCCGGGCCTGTCCGATTTCGTCGGCCTGGCCATGGCGCTGGCGCCCGCGCTGCTGGTGTGTGGCTCGTTCCTCGCCCGCCCACCGTTCATCATGGCGGCGTTGGGCGTAGTGCTCACCTTCCCGCTCATTGCAGGATTGGGCGCGACCAATGCCAGCAACATCGCGGGTGCGCTCAACAGCGGCGTCGCGCTGTTCGTCGGCACGGCGGCGGCGCTGTGCAGCATGTCGCTGTTGCAGACCCTGGACAGCAATCGCAGCCGCGCGCGCCTGCAGGATGTGATCAGGCGGGACATCGCCCGTCGGGCGGCCGGGGACGTTCGAGATGCCAACGACTGGACAAGCCGCATGGTGGATCGGCTTGCGCTGCTTGCTCCTCGCCTGCGCGGCCGTGCGGATGCGGCCCGCACATTGCGGACGATGTTTGCAGACATGCGCGCGGCCAGTGCTGTGGCCGAACTGCGTGTGATCGGCAGGACGCTCAAGGACCGGAGCAGCCGCGAGTGTCATGCGCTGCTGATGTACAGGGCCACCGCCCACTTCCGCACTCCCACTCCCCGCCTGGTGAATGCGCCGCTGCTGGAATCGCTCGAGAACACACGCGACGCCGTCAGCACTGGCAGCGCGCCCGGAACCGAGCATGTTCTTGCACTGCTTTCCGGCCTGCGCCGCGACCTGCTCGCTCATGAGGACTGATGCGATGTTCTCCGATATCTCCATCGATGGCGTCTTCGTTCCCGGCCTGCTGGCGGTGGCGCTCATCGCGTTGGCCCTGTCGATGATGGCCTCGCGGCTGCTGGCAAGCCTCGGGCTGTACCGGCTGTTCGCCTATCGCCCGCTGGTGGGTCTTTCGCTGTTCGTGATCCTGGCGGAGCTGTTGATCCAGCTCGCGCCCCTGTTAGAGAAACTGAAATGAAACACGTGCTGAGTGTCCTTGGCCGCTGGAGCGCAACGCTCTGCGTGTTCGCCGTCGCCGTCATCGCGGCCCTGTCCCTCTGGAACCGATACGAAACGCAGCCCTGGACGCGCGATGGCCGGGTACGCGCGGATGTGATCCGCGTGGCATCGGACATGGGCGGACTGGTGACCCAGGTGCTGGTGCAGGACAACCAGCGGGTGAAAGCCGGGCAGCTATTGCTGGTGCTGGACCAACCGCGCTACGCCGCCGCGCTGGAGAAGGCCGATGCCGCAGTGAGCAGCGCGCAGGCCACGCTCACCCTCGCCCGCCGTGAATCGAAACGGGATCTGGCGCTGGGCAACCTGGTCGCCTCGGAGACACGCGAGCGCAATACGGCCAAGGTTGATACCGAAGTTGCCGGTCTGGCGCAGGCCCGCGCGGAGCGGCGGGTAGCACTGTTGAACGTGCAGCGCACCGAAGTGCGCGCCAGCGCCGATGGCACCATCACCAATCTTGATCTCCATCCGGGTGACTTCCTGCAGCCGGGCGCGCAGGCCCTGGCCCTGATCGACAGCAGCAGCGTGAGGGTCGAAGGCTATTTCGAGGAAACCAAGCTCAACTGCATCAACGAAGGCGATGCCGCAGTCGCCCGCCTGATGGGCGATGGCCGCGACGTGCGTGGGCACGTCGAGAGCATCGCTGCCGGTATCGCCGACGACCAGCGCTCAAGCACCCACAACCTGCTGCCGTCGGTCGCGTCGACCTATACCTGGGTGCGGCTGGCGCAGCGGATACCGGTCCGCATCCGCCTGGATGATGTTGCCCCGGACACCCGCCTGATCGTGGGCAGAACCGCCAGCGTGACCATCACCCCGCGTGCGCCGGGGGCCTGCAAGTGATCGGCAACGCATCGCGCGCCGGTGTGTTCGCCTGTGCGCTTTCGCTGGCCGGCTGCGTGTCCGGCCCCGATTACACACTTCCGGCCAACGCGGTCGCCGCCGCCCCGGCGGCCCGCCGCGCATTCGTATCGAGCCACGAGGCGGCCTACACACAGGCAGAGCCGCCGGATCGCTGGTGGCAGCTGTACGACGATCCACGGCTCGATGCCTACGTCAGCGAAGCGCTGCGGGCCAACACCGATCTGCGCGCGGCCGACGCCAACCTGCGCCGCGCCACGGCGCTGGTGCTGCAGGCCCGGGCCGAGGGCTCGGTAGGCACCGACGCCGACGCATCGGCTACGCTGGCCCGCGCCGGTGGATACACCTCGCCCTCCTCGCCACCGCAGGTGTACGCGCTCGGCATCCACCTGTCCTACCCGCTGGATCTGGCCGGTGGCATCCGCCGCGGTATTGAAGCAGCCAGCGCGGATGCAGAGGCCGTCGCTGCAGCGCGCGACCAGGTGCGGGTGGTTGTCGCTGCTGCCGTCACCCGCGCGTATGTTGGCATCTGTTCGACCAACCTCACCCTGGCGGCGACGCAGCGGGTGCTCGATACGCAGCGCGCCACGTTGGACGCCACCACCCGCTTGGCGGCCGGCGGACGCGGAACCGAATTCGACGTGAGCCGGGCGCGCGCGGCGGTCAACCGCAGCGCGGCGGCGGTGCCGCATCTGGTTGCCGAGCGGCAGGCGGCCCTGTTCGAACTGGCAGCGCTGATGGGCCGACTGCCAGCGGACTACCCGCAGGATGTCGCCAACTGCCAACAACCGCCGCGCCTGCAGCAGCTGATTCCTGTCGGCGATGGCAGCCAGCTGATCCAGCGTCGCCCCGACATCCGTGCGGCGGAGCGCAGCTTGGCGGCCGCCACTGCAATGATCGGCGTGGAAACGGCGGCGCTGTATCCACAGGTGAGTATCGGCGCGTCCGCTGGCATGGCAGGTTCATTCAAGAAGCTGCTGGGCAGCGACAGCATCGGCGCGTCCATCGGACCGCTGCTGTCGTGGCGCTGGCCGAACCGCCGCGCAACCCACGCACGGATCGACGCTGCCGGGGCCAACGCCGATGCTGCATTGGCATCGTTCGATGGCGCGGTGCTGGATGCGTTGCGGCAGACCGAAACCGCGCTGTCGGCGTATGCACAGGAGATCGATCGCGAGCGCAGCCTTGCCCTGGCCCGCGACGACGCGGCACGTGCGAGCGACCAGGCCGGGCAGCTGTACCGGTTCGGCAGGATCGGCTTCCTCGATGTGCTGTCTGCCGAAGCCGCGCTGGCCGATGCAGAATCCGCGCTCGCAGCGTCGCGTGCGCAGCGAGTGGATCGACAGGTGGATCTGTTCCTGGCGCTGGGCGGGGGTTGGGCCGCGCCGGACGCAGTGCCAGAAGCCGGCACTGACCAGCCGGGTAACTTTTGATGAACACCCGTCAGGTACCTTTGGCCTTCGATCACATCGCCTGGCCTACAAATCCGCGCCGCGAGGCTGCGCGGCCCGGCAACTATAGTTCCTTCACAACAACTTCGCTGCCGGTCTTGTTGGCAATGGTGACGCGCCTTCCATCGACAGTAATCGTTGAGACGTGGTAGTGCACCTTGAACGGATCGGGGATCAGTTCCATGAGTATGAATTCAGATTCCGAGTCCCCCTTCTGAGGCCCAGACTCCGCAGCGACAAGCTGGTAGTGCTCAGTGGTATAGCGGTGGAACAGGCGCAACCTTCCAGCACGCAGTTCGTGCCCTCCTGCGGGCGTCTCGTAGGCCAGACCCGGCGAGACGTTCACCGCGATTGCTTCGGCGAGTGGAGCCGACAGTGAGAGCCCGAAGTACTCATCAACACGCTTGAAACCTTCCAGATACTTACCGACGAAATAGCTGTGAACATCCACGTCGGAATGAAGGCACCTTTCGGAAATGAGCGATGCCCCTGCCGCGTTGACTGTCTCGGAAGTACCCACCGCGAACGCACGGTCTCCCACGATCTGCATATCCACCCGGGACCCCTCAACGAATACGAATCGGTTGAATGCCCCCAGATCCAGCCTTCGCTCCTTCAACCAATCAGAGATGAAAAGGGAAAGATAGTTGGACGCGAGCTGGTAGCGAACGCGCGCTCGCAAGGGGAAACCATAGTATTCAAGATCTACGTAGACGGCGGAAACCTCCACGCTAGAGCCTCTGGCAATGCAAGAAGCCTTTCAGGTTCTCGGCACGCAGTTCGCCCCCAGGCACGTCACCGCGTACAAGACTCACCGGCATCACCGAGAGCCCCTTGCGGTTGCCCATGCCGCCTCAAAATCCGACTCGGCTACTTCATCCTCCGGCCCCAGGCCAAGGTTGGACAAAGGCTGGTCGGCCAGCATGAAGCGATCATCGCTTTGCCCCATCCTGTCACACCAGATGATCGTCTCGCCGTAGATCTCCACTTGCCTGGTGACCTCATCATCTACTGCCTCAAGAAGGATGATGCCCTCCCCGAGGATCGATTCAGCCCAATGCTTGAAATACTTTCTGATCATGGCTCTTACGTCGCATCCTTGCTGTCAATGCCGGACCCTGCTGCTGTAAAAGAACTCCCCTGAACCTGCTCAGCAAAACATCGCCTGTCACCACCTCGCAACAGAGTCATTTTCTCTCCGCAACGAACGGCACACCATTCGCCGCACACATCTGAGCCAACGCCACGTCAAGCCGCGCCCGGCAGCTCACATCCGTCAACACCACTTCAATTGCACCATCGATTCCAAGCTTCTTTCGTGCCTCCCCAGAAATCAACAACTCGAGGGACACTTCACGCAGAACCACGCTTTCCAATCCGCCGTAGCAGGGTTGAAGCGCCCCGCCAATCTCGAGATGGAGGCGATCCATGCCGAGCCTGATGTCCTGCTCGTCAAAATTCCTGCTGCTCTGCAGAATCAGGTAGTGGGACGGATCATCAGCGCCATCTGCAAGCCCAACAACAAGGCAGTGGCTGTCATCTTCTATAAAAACAACACTGGCATTGAAGGTGTAAATGGCTTGAGTCCTCTTTCATTGTCAACCAGCAGTCCAATGCCCCGCCGGCCCCAGGCCAGAGACCTGCCATTTCCATACCTGGAAGATCACCATTCCGGATGGTATCGGTCCTTGAACTCATCCTGGATCAAACCCCGATTTACATAGCGGTCGTGACGTGCTTCCAGAGCGTTCTCCGCAAACTTCAAGGCACTCTCAATGGAATCAAACATCCATTCGTCTCCGAATGGAAGATCAGGATCCACTGGCTCGAATTCGTATATATCGATGAACCCGGGGGTTCCGTTGTCAAGGACCTCGCAAAGGCAAACCCTCCAGGAATTGGGCTTGTTGCGCTCGATGGAGACATAGCGAATCACAAGCTGATCCATCTCATATCGCTCAGGCAGAAGTTGTTCAATGTCGCGCCCAGCGGCCAGATTGGTTGTTACGTCCAGATCAATCAGATAGCGCATCCATCCTCCAAGGGGCGAGTACCCATTTCGATACGAGGCCTCTGCCAGAGAATCCGGGTATCGGAAGCCTGCGCCTCAGTTGTTGCCCTTTGGTTTCCCGGACCCGGACGGGCGCAGGACTACTATAGTGCAGTAGTGGAACGTCATCGATCGCGCTTCCGCCCCCGGCTCAATCCAGCACCACGACAAACGTCGTCACAAGCGCCAGCGGCCTGACCCTTGCCCCGACCCGTCGCAGCTCGACCAGGCCGTAACCCTCCATGAGCCGGAGCGTGCGCGACAGACTCGGCACCTTTCGACCACAGATTCCGGACAGTTCGGTGAGCGAGCGCGGCTGCAGCTTGTGCAGGGTGCGCAGAAGTTCACGATTCTCATCACAGAGCACCGCCGCCAGAGATGAAAGCGAAGGAAAGGTGATCACATCGGATCGCCCCTGCGGTGGTGCGCTGCGTTGCCGTCGCTCACCACTGATGATGCAGCGCCGCGGCGAGGGCGTAGCGGGAAAGGCGGGGGGTCTCGAATCGAGCACGGCAGTCCTGCTTGCCTGGAACCAGCGCCATCATCGCGCAACGCCCGCACCGGCGCTTGAACAAACAACGCATTCTTCCGTGCGCCGGCGCTAGGGAGCGGGAGCACGCCTTGTGCCTTTCCAGGCACGGACAAGAACGGCGCGCTCGGCGGCAGTGAGCAGCGACTCCTCCGCACCGACGCCGATCAACGCATGCTGCAGGCAGGCGGCCGCCCGTGACCAGCTGGCGTTGAACACGGGCTCTCCCTCGTCTTCGATGAACGCGCCCTCCCCCGCGGTGTCGCGTGCGTGCCTGCGCAACACGGCGTGCAGGATCGAGGGCGCGGCGCCCACCGGCGACCGGGACGCATGCGCCCCCATTGCGAGGACGCCGGCATGCTCCTCGCCGATGAACGGCGAGCCGGGGTCAACGCGGGCAAGCCATCTATCCCAGGCCGCATTGTGTACAGCCGCTGCCTGCGCATCGACCTGCTCGCCCAGGGCGGCGATCACTGTTGCCGAGAGACCCGGAATGGCGTTCAGCAATTCAACGACGGCTTCGCCGCTGCTACCGAAAAGCATCGCCAACGGCAGCGCCTCCAGAACATCCACTGCAGTCGCACGGGTGTAGCCGGCGTGGACGAGCGGCTGCTCGGCTGCCGAACGCAGTACGCGGACCTTCAACAGCCTGCCCGGCCATTTCGCAACGATCACCGAATGCACGTGGTGATCAACAACGATCCACGGCGGGCGGTCGTCCGGGCGTTCGACGCGCTGTCCGGCAGCGGCGGCCGCCATCGGGCCTTCCTCACCATCGGCCACCATCGGGCCTTCCTCACCATCGGCCACATAGACCAGGCCCACGGCCCCCACTTCTTCAGGCGGGCAAGCCGAGCCGCCCGCAGGCGGTTCGCCGGACAAATGGTTGATGTTGGCCATGTGATTCGATCCATTGATCCTGCACACCGGCGCAGCAAACCGGGCGCACAGGGGGCGGCGAGCCAGGCCTGCCTCGGCTCGACCGCGTCCCGCTCAGTGCGCCAGGGCGAAATCCAACCCCGCACACACCGCTGCCACCTGGGCGTCGTTGCATTCCTGCGGATTGGTGCGCGGGCTGTCCGGGTACACCTCGGTGGTGGTGGCATACAGCGCATCGGTGAAGCCGGCACATGCACCAATGGAACGCGACTCGCCCCACACCACGCCCAGCGACTGCAGCGGCATGCCCACCAGATTGCCCTCGGCGTCGGCCGGGGCAATGTGGGTGATCGGGGCCACGGCGACGATCAACGCCTTCTGGAATTCGTGCTGCGGGTCTTCGCTGTTGCCGATCACATAGAAGCCATCGGGAATGGTGTCGCGCTCGAACGGCTTGCCGTCGCGGGCGCAACGGGCCGGGTCGAACTCGTGCAGGTCACTGTCGGTGGTTTCGTGCAGGTCCAGGTGGACCCGGATGTTGGCCTTGCGTTCGGCCACCCAGCGCATCAGCGAGGCGGCTTCTTCGATCAGGCCGCCGTCACGGAAGCTGCGGTTGGGGTCGATGGCATTGGGATTCCAGCGCTGGATGCGCTCGTAGCCCCACGGACTCACGCACGGGGCCACGATCAGGTTGAAGCGGCCCAGGTAACGCTCGGCATGCTGTTCCAGGAACTGCAGGGCGCCATGCACGCCGCTGGTTTCATAGCCATGCACGCCGCCGGTGACCAGCGCGGTGGGCAGGGCCGGGTTCCAGTCGTGGTTCACCACCGCAAACAGCGGGTAGTGGTCCGGGGCGTAGTCAAGCTGGCCGTACTGGACCACGTCGAAGCGCTCGTCCAGCCGTTCCAGCGCGGCCACCACGTCTTCGTGGTAACTGCGCTGCCGCTGCTGGCGGACCCGCCACTGCGCTCGTTCGGCGTCGCCCCAAGGCTGTCCGGGGGTGCCGATCGGGTAGAACTGCGCAACGGTCATCTCAAGCTCCAGAAGTCGGGGTGCGGTGGTACAGCCGATCATTTTAAGCCCTGTGGCCCGATCGTTGCGGCCCCTCCGCCCCGCCTTCATACGGCCGCCCTCATCTGGTTGTAAAATCAACGGTTTTTAGCCCCCACCCCCTTGATGGCGAACGCAGCGCAGCCGGTCCTGGGTGGACCGGACTTCCTCCGTCTGCTCGCCCGTCTCAGCGACGGCGCGATGCCGACCTCCAGTCCTGCCCTGACCGATCGCCTCGGCCAGTGGGTGGACTGGAGCCGTGCCGTGGCCCTTGCGGGGGCGCTGGATGGCCGCCTGGCTGAGCCGGCCGAGGCCGCCGAAGCGCTGGATGATCTGCTGGCCGACTGCGCCCAGGCCGAAGCGAGCCTGTTGGCCTCGCTGAGCGAGGATGCCGAGGCCGAGCGCCTGCTGGACCTGGCCGAGGCCGCTGCGGCACCCAACTTCGCTTCGCTGCGGCAGCGCTACCGCGTGCTGCAGCAGGCCATCCAGACCGCCACCGGTCGCCTGCGTGGCCGCCTGCGTGACCAGCTGGTGCTGGCATCACCGGAGCTGGCGCGGCTGGCCGAGGTCGATGCGGTGATGGAGCAGACCTTGAGCCCGCGCGAGCACAGCCTGCTTGCCACCGCCCCAGCGGTGCTGGGTGCCCGATTCGAACGCGTGCACGGCCAGCCCGGCTGGCGCGCGTCCTTCCGCCACGACATGCGCACGCTGCTGCTCGCCGAGCTGCAACTGCGCTTCCACCCGATCCAGGGGCTGCTTGCCGCCCTGCGCTCACACTGACCGGAACACCATGTCCAGAACTGTTTTCCACGTCCTTGTTTTCCTTGCTGGCCTGCTGGCCGTGTGCTGGATCGGTGTCGGCTATGTCTCGGTGCACCCGCTGGGTGCGGCCGTGGCAGCGATCATTGCGGCCTGCTACATCGCCGGTGGCGTCGAGCTGTACCGCTACCGGCAGGCCAGCAATGGCCTGCGCGCCGCGCTGAATGACGTTTCGCTGGCCCAGGACAGCCTGGCGCCGTGGCTGGAGCGTGTGCCGCTGGGCCTGCGCAATGCCGTGCGCCTGCGCGTGGAAGGCGAGCGCACCGCCCTGCCCTCGCCGGTGCTGACCCCCTATCTGGTGGGCCTGCTGGTGCTGCTGGGCATGCTCGGCACGCTGTTGGGCATGATGGACACCCTGCGCGGCACGGGCCTGGCCCTGCAGAGCGCTACCGACATGGCGGCCATCCGCGGCTCGCTGGCCTCGCCGGTGCAGGGCCTGGCGGTGGCGTTCGGCACGTCCATCGCCGGTGTCGCCAGTTCGGCCATGCTGGGCCTGTTGTCGGCGCTGCTGCGCCGCGACCGCCTGCAGGTGGTGCAGCAGCTGGACCGCGCGATCGCCACTGACCTGCATCCGTATTCGCAAGCCTGGCAGCGCGCCGAGTCGCTGCGCCTGCTGCAGTCGCAGTCCGCTGCGCTGCCTGCGCTGGTCGATCGCCTGCAGGCGATGACCAGCACCTTCGAACAGCACAGCGCGGCCGCCAATGAGCGCCTGCTGGCCGGTCAGGCCGAGTTCCTGACGCAGAGCCAGGCGTTGCAGGAGCGCCTCGCCACCTCGCTGCAGCAGTCGCTGCGCGAAGGTGCCGAAGCCAGTGCAGCCGCCATCGGGGGCGCGCTGCAGCCGATGGCCGAAACCACGCTGGCCGGTCTGGCCAGCCACGGCCAGGCGCTGCATTCGCGCGTCGAGCAGGCAGTGCAGCAGCAGTTGAACGGCCTGGCTGAGGGCTTCGAGCGCAGCCGCGTGGCCACCGAGGCCAGCTGGGCCAAAGTCGTGGCCGAGCAGACTGGCGCGCAGCAGGCACTGGTTTCTGAGCTGCGCGAGCATCTGCAGGCCTTCAGCGATGGCCAGAGTGCGCAGGGTGAAGCCCTGGTGGTGCGCATCGGCGAGCGCCTGCAGGCCGACGCCAGCGGCAACGCCGACGCCTGGCGTGCCGCTGCCGAACAGCAGCATGCGTTGAACAGTGAACTGGTCGAGCGTCAGCAGCAGGCACTGCAGCGTGCCAGCAGCCATCTGGACGAACGTGCGCAGACGCTGCTGCAGGCGCTGGATGAGCGCCACGCCGCCGGCCAGTCGCTGCTGCAGGACCACGAACAACAGCGCCTGCAGGACTGGCAGGCTGCACAGGCCGCCACCGCCACGGCGCACGCCGAACTGCAGGCGGGCCTGGATGCACGCGAACAGCAGCGTCAGCTTCGTTGGGACGCGGTGAGTACCGAGCTGCAGCAGGCGCATGCCGCGTTGCAGGCTCAGCTGGTGGCCGCCGACGAACAGCGCCTGCAGCGCTGGAGCGATGCGTTGCAGAATGTTTCGACCGAGCTGGCCGAGCGCCTGCAGGCCAATGGCGAACGCTTGTCGACGCAGCAGCAGCAAGTATGCGACACGCTGGCGCAGACCGCACAGCAGATCGGCGAGAACGGCCGCGCCCAGGCCAGCGCCACGCTGGCCGAAGTATCCACCTTGCTGCAGACCGCAGCCGAGGCGCCGAAAGCCGCGGCCGAGGTCATCAACGAACTGCGCAGCACCCTGTCCGAAAGCCTGGTGCGCGACAACGCGATGCTGGAGGAGCGTGGCCACCTGCTGGCCACCGTGCAGACCCTGCTGGAGGCGATCAACCACGCTTCGCACGAGCAGCGCACGGCCGTGGACGCGCTGGTCGGTGGTTCGGCTGAACTGCTGGAACGCGTCGGCAACCGCTTCACCGACCACATCGCCACCGAGACCGGCAAGCTCGATGGCATCGCCACCCTGCTCAACGGAAGTGCTGGCGAGGTGGGTCAGCTGGCCGGCACCTTCGGGTCTGCCGTAGAGCAGTTCGGCACCGCCTCGGCGGAGCTGTCGGGACGCCTGGAACAGATCGGTGGTGCGTTGGATGCCTCGCTGGCGCGCAGCGATGAGCAACTGGCGTACTACGTGGCACAGGCGCGCGAGGTGGTCGACCTCAGCCTGCTGTCGCAGAAACAGGTGATGGAAGAACTGCAGCAGCTGGCCGCGCGCCGCGGCAAGGCCGGCAGCGCATGAGCGACGAGCTGGAGGTCGACGGCGGCTCGCACGCCCCGATCTGGGCGGCATTCGGCGATCTGATGTCGGTGCTGCTGGGCGCGTTCGTGCTGATCCTGGTCGGCGTGGTTGCGGTGCAGCTGGAGCTGTCGCAGCGGCTGGACCAGGAGGTCAAGCAGCGCCAGGCCGAGGCCAAGCGCCTGCAGACGCTGGAACAAGCGTTGGCCGGCCCGCTCGCCGCCGGCCGGGTGACGCTGGTGGATGGCCGCATCGGTATCAGCGGCAACGTGTTGTTCGCGCTGAACTCCGACCAGCTGCAGCCGGAAGGCCAGGAGCTGCTGCGCAGCCTTGCCGCGCCGCTGGCGGCGTACCTGGGTTCGCGCGAGGAGATCCTGATGGTCAGCGGCTTCACCGATGACGCGCCGGTGCGCGAAGGCAACCGTCGCTTCGCCGACAACTGGGAGCTGTCCGCGCAGCGCTCGCTGACGGTGACCCGGACCCTGATCGCCGACGGCGTACCGGCCGATGCGGTGTTCGCCGCTGCGTTCGGCAGCGAGCAGCCGGTCAGCTCCAATGCCAACGAAGATGGCCGCGCGCGCAACCGCCGCGTGGAGATCGCGCCGATTCCCAAGCCCAAGGCTGCTGCGCCGGGCGAAAAGAGCGGCGATGGCAGCTGAGTCCTCGCCATTGGACGGGTTGCGTGCGCTGGTGCGCGATCTGGATGCCGGCTCACATGCACTTGCGCACTACCCGCAGGTGCCGATGCTGGACGACGTGCGCCGCGAGTGGTCCGAGCTGCGCAGCGAACTACAGGTGCGCCGCTCGCTGCGCACCGAGGCCCCGGCCGACGGCGGCCCACTGAACTCGGCAGTGCTGGTGCAGCGCATGCTGGACACGATGCAGGCAACCAGCCCCGGGTATCTGCGCCACTTCATCGACTATGTCGATACGCTGTCGTGGCTGCAGGCGTTGCAGGATGGTACCGCCAGCAGCGGTGACGCAGCAAAGCCCAAGCGCACCCGCAAGCCACGCAAAGCGGGTTGAGCGGGCATTGACGCCGACCTCGAACCGCGCTTCTGGACACGACATTCCTGATCCGTGCGCCTGGATACGATGCTCCTGATCCGCGCGCTTGGTAGACGCCAACCTTGGTTGGCGCCTTTCGGTTCCCAACCGCGTTGCTGTGCAATCGACGCTGAGTGCCAACCACGTCATTGATTGGCTGCTTTCCCCTATATGGAGCGACTTGCATTGACGTCGGATGGTGAATCCAGCCAATGTCTGGCTGCCTGCCTCCCTCGCCCGCGAGATCCAACTTCTGCAGATGCAGCCTTTAGCTGAAACCAGACTTCTTAAACTCCGCGCGAACCTCAATGAGGCCGAGATGTACCTTGGCCCTCCACTTGGACGTTCTGGCATCGAAGCACTCCAGAGTTTGGCGCTTTCTACGCTGGGCAACACCCTGCCAGAGTCTTATCTGGACTTCCTTTCAAGCCACGACGGTCTGGTAGCACAGGGAGTCTTCCTTTACTCGAGCATTCCACGCCCCTATTCCGGTGGTGGGACAGCCCTTGCATTGGTGGAAATGAATCTCCTCGCACGCGACACGGGATTCATGGACGGGTTTGTAGAGCTCGGAGAAAGTGACATGGACTGCTATGTCTTCGAGGCTGGAACCGGCACGTACCAGGTTCGCGACAAAGTAGCGTTCGATAACGTCTATGAAGCGTTCACCTCCTTCGACAGACTTCTCTCCCACATACTCGATTTGATCGAACAACACTGTTGATGGCAACCCGGCCCGGAGCTCCACCAACCGGGTAGCGCAGCGTCTGTTCGCCGCCGCGCATGCCAACCAAGGTTGGCATCTACCTATGCATGCGTCGGTATGCCACACGTGTAGCGGTGTCACCAGACAGTCATCTGACTAGCGCACCATTTTCACGTTGATCGAACGACGCCTCCGGTGTCTGTGATCGCATCGCGCCTTCCCCTTTCATCTGCCTGAGCTCCGCTTCCACGCGGCGGCTCGCGCCTGCCTGAGTTCCTGCTCCATGACCAAGACCCTGTTGGCTGCTGCGTTGTCCCTTGCCCTTGCGCCGACCGCATGGGCGCAGCAGGCGCCGTCGGCCACCGACCTCGATGCCGTTTCAGTCATCGGCAGTGGCGAGGCGCGCCAGGTGCAGCGCATCACCCGCGAGAACCTGGACATCCTGCCGCCAGGCACCAGCCTGCAGAAAACGCTGAACCTGCTGCCTGGCGTCAACGCGCAGTCGGCCGATGCGCTGGGTACCAACGAACAGTCGATGACCCTCAGCCTGCGCGGCTTCAACGCCACCCGGCTGGGCTACACATTGGACGGCGTACCGCTGGGCGATGGCGCGTACAACAACTACAACGGCCTGACCATCAACCGTGCGTTGATCAGCGAGAACATGGCAGGCGCCGAACTCGCGGTGGGCATCGGCAGCCTCGGCACGCCGTCCACCAGCAACCTCGGCGGCACCATTTCCTATACCTCCGACCGACCGGCGCAGGAACTGGGCGGCCGCGTGGTGCAGACCTTCGGCAGCGATGCCAACCGTCGCACCTTCGTGCGCGTGGACAGCGGCGAGTACAACGGATTCTCCGGCTACGTGTCGGGCATGAACGCGGTCTCGGACCTGTGGAACGACCAGACCGCGTACAACAAATCCACCACCAAGCAGTTCAACGCCAAGGGCGTGTGGAACTTCGGCAGCGGCCAGATCACCGGCTTCGTCGACACCTCGCGCACCAGCCAGGCCGACTACTTCTACCTGTCCAAGGACGAGATGTCCCGCGGCCTGGGCTGGGACTGGGGCGGCTACGCACCGGACTGGAACAGGGCCGTGGCCAAGGCCTACTGCAACACCGCCAGCCTCAACGCGAAGAAGTGCGACAACAGCGGTCCGGACAAGGACGCCGACGGCGCCTTCACCGCCGGGCAGATCCTGCGCGATGACAACCTGTACTACCTGGCCGGCGACTTCTTCCTTGCCGACGGCTTCACCCTGCGGGCGCTGGCCTACCACCACGACGATCGCGGCGAAGGCCACAACTGGAACAGCGGCGCCTGGTCGAACAAGGGCACTGCGCAGGAAATCCCGATCATCTTCCGCAACACCATCTACACCATCGACCGCGATGGCGGCACGCTGTCGTTCGATTGGGAGCTGGGTGCGCACCGCATCGAAGGTGGCATCTGGTACGAACGCTACACCAGCAGCGCCGAACGCTACCAGACCGCTGTGGACGGCCCACGCGACCTCAGCGGCATGAACACCCTGCCCTCCGACGTGGGCGTGTTCGCCCAGCGTACGCGCTGGAAAACCCACCAGTTTTTCCTGAAGGACACCTGGCGCCTGCTTGACGACCGCCTGACCGTGGAATTCGGCGCCAAGAGTCCGCATGCCACCTCCGACGCGCAGGCGCTGCCCGGCGATGCGAAGACACCGATCTCGCCAAGCTCGAACAACCAGTTCGCCACCGGTTCGCTGAAGGCCAGCAAGAACTTCCTGCCTAGCGTTGGCGCCAATTTCCGCCTCAGCGAGCATCACGAAGTGTTCGCCAGCTACGCCGAGAACATCGCCATGTTCCAGGGCGGCTTCAAGCTGGGCCCGCAGGCGGTCAGCCAGGCCACCTGGAACACGCAGGGCAGCCTGAAACCGGAAGAATCGCGCTCTCTGGAAGCGGGCTACCGCTTCGTCACCGACACGCTGCAGGCATCGGTCGCTGCCTACAGCGTGCGCTTCGACAACCGCCTGCTGCAGTACAACCCCTGCGACTCGCGGCAGGCTGTCGGCCCGACCTGCGGCAACCGCTTCTACAACGTCGGCGGCGTCGACAGCCGCGGTGCCGAACTGACCGTATTGTGGACACCGAACGAGCATTTCAGCTGGTACACCTCGGCATCGCTTAACCGCTCGACGTATGCCTCCAACTACATCCAGGCGGGCGTCGAGCAGCAGATCAAGGGCAGGATCCAGACCGACACGCCCAAGCAGCTGCTGGCCACCGAGATCACCTGGCGCGACAACGGCTGGTTTGCCAGCCTGCGCGGCAAGTGCACCGGCGAGCGCTTCTACACCTATACCAACGACCAGGGCTTCGGCGGCTTCACCGTGTTCGACCTTGCCGGTGGCTACGATTTCGGCCAGGTCGGCTTCGCCAAGGGCATGCGCCTGTCGCTGAACGTCACCAACCTGGGTGACAAGCGCTACGCCAGCAACCTGGATTCGAGCGTGTTCGCACCCAGCGACCCGTCGGGCAAGTTGTATGTGTTCCATGCGTCGGCACCGCGCCAGGTGTTCGGTACCATCGACATCCGCTTCTGATCACCGGCCGAGGAGTCACCCATGTCCGCTACTGCCCTGCTGTTGGCCGCGCTCTCGGTCAGCGGCTACAACGCACCGCATGAAGCCCGCGGCATGCCACCACGCGCGGTGGACGTGGGCAGCTTCACCTACGTGGACAAGGGATTGGTCGCCGCCGGGCGATTGCCGGCAGGCACCGTGGACTTCCTCGGCGATACGCTGGGCTCGTTCTCGTCGTTGGCGATACAGCCGGGCACGTGGCGGCGCACCGCGCGTGGCTACCAGGGGGTGCTGTGGACGCTGCCCGACCGCGGCCGCAACGATCCGGAGGCCGGCCTGTTCTACGACTACGCCGGCCGCCTGGAGCGCATGAAGCTGCGCATCGACTGGCCGCAGGGGACGTCCAAGGGCTTCGGCGTGGTGACGATGACGCCCGACAAGGGCCTGGTACTGAAAGACTACAACGGCCAGCCCTTCACCGGCGCCGACCCGGGTGATCACACGATCAACCAGCGTGGCGTGGTACTGCCCTCGCCCGCCGTGGGCGCGGGGGCCGGCAAGGTCGCGCTCGATGCGGAATCCCTGCAGTTCACTGCCGACGGCCACTTCTACATCGGCGACGAGTACACCGCCAACGTCTACTACTTCGATGCACAGGGCCAGCTGCAGGGAGTGATCGTGCCGCCGCTGGCGATCCGGCCACAGCGTGATGGCAAGCCTGCCTTTGGATCGTTGGCTCCGCCGCAGACCGGGCGCCGCAACAACCAGGGCGTGGAAGGCATGAGCCTTTCGCCCGACGGCACACGGCTGTTTGTTGCCCTGCAGAGCGCCTTGATCCAGGACAGCGCGGCGGGCAATGCCGCCGGCCGCATCAATACCCGCGTGCTGGTCTACGACGTATCTGCCAACCCGACGCCGGCGCAACCTGTCGGCCATCATGTGATGATCCTGCCCGCCTATGCCCATGACGGCAAGGGCAAGCTCGACCGTACCGCTGCACAGAGCGAGCTGCGTGCGTTGGACAGGGAGCGTTTCCTGATGCTGGCGCGCGATGGCAATGGCCTGGGCAAGGATGGCGATGACCCGATCGTCTACAAATCGGTGCTGCTGGTGAACGTGGCACAGGCCGCCAATCTGGTTGAGACCGAGTATGAGACCGGCACGGCATCGGTGCTGGCCGATCCGGCTGATGCCATGTTGAAGACCGGTATCGTGCCCGCCCAGGTCAAAGAGGTGCTGAACCTGCTCGACCGGACTCAGCTGGCCCTGGCCGGGAGGGCGCGGCCCGCACCCGGGGCTGCTGTCGGAGAAATGGGAGGCGATGGACGTGTTGCCGGTGCTTGATCCAGAGCACCCGAACGACGTACTGCTGCTGATCGGCAACGACAACGACTTCATCGCCCGCAGCTGCCGCATGCAGGGGGAGCACTGCGACAGCGCGTACGACAACGACAACCGGGTGTTGGTATATCGGCTCACCCTGCCGCAGCCACTACCCGTCACGCCACGATAGATTCTGTAGAGCCGAGCCCATGCTCGGCTGCTCTGCACGGAATGTTCCCGCATTGAGTAATAAGTCGAGCATGGGCTCGGCTCTACAGAGTGCATTCCTACCCGCGCAGCGTGGCGCCGCCATCCACGTACAGGTCACTCATCGCTACGTGGCCGGCCTGCTCGGACAGCAGGAACATCACCGCCTGTGCGATGTCCTCCGGCGTGGCCAGCTTCCGCATCGGAATGCCCGCCTTGTAAATCGCCGGATTGCCAGCGATCACCCGCGCCGCGCCCTGCTCGTCTTCCCACATGCCGGTCTGCATCGGCGTCAACGTGGAGCCCGGCGCAACGATGTTGCAGCGGATGCCCAGCGGCGCCAGCTCCAGGCCCAGGCAGCGGGTGAACATCGTCGCCGCCGCCTTCGAGGCGGCATAAGCGGCCATGCCATGCCGTGGCACGCCCGCCGCGTTGGAGCTGACGGTCACGATGGCGCCTTGCCTGCGCGGTGACATCACCCGCGCCAGTGCACGACCGACATGGAACACACCGTCGGCATTGACCGCGAACACCCTGCGCCAATCCGCGTCGCTGGTGTCCACGACCTCGCCGACATGCAACACGCCAGCCACACTGGCCGCGAGCATGATCGGCCCCACCGTGGCTTCCACCTGGTCGACCAGCGCGTCCACGGCCGCACCGTCGGTAACGTCCAGTGCGAAGGCCTGCACGCGCCCATCGTCGGTCGCCAGCGCAGGCCGCTCACGATCGGTCGCCACCACCCGGCATCCTGCGTCCAGCAGCTGCCCCACCAGTGCCGCGCCGATACCGCCGGCTGCGCCGGTCACCAGCGCCACGTTTCCTTCAAAACCCGTCAACTGCACGTTGCATTCTCCTGTTGCCTGTCCCACTGCTGCAGACGCGCCGATAGCCACGGTGCCAGCTGTGCCACGGCGTCGCGGCCAGTCAGTTCGGCGTGCAGGAACGGCAGCTCGATGGCATCCACCTGCAGCGCATGGGCCTTCCACAGTGCGGACTGCAACTGCGGCCGTGCCTGATGATCGCGTCCGGCGCGCACATGCGCCAGCGTTCCCACGAAGGGTCGGTGCTGGTGTTCGCGGATCAGTCGATTGGTTCCGGTCACCGCCCGCACCACACCGTCGAGCACCACCTCGGGCAGGCTGCCCAGCGCGCTGCCGCCACGCCGCAGGAAGGCGAGGATGCGCGCGCGGTCGTCCAGCTCGGGATGCGCGTCAGGATCGTGCCCGGCGATGGCCAACAGCGCCCGCAGCGCCGCGATCGGGTCGGGCTCCGGTTCGGCACGCCAGCATTCGCTGGGATAGGCATCGAGCAGCACCAGTTCGCCGACGTCGCGGCCGAGGTCGTGGAGGCGCACCGCCATCGCCTGCGCAAGGATGCCGCCGACCGACCAGCCGAGCAGATGGATCGGCCCCTGCGGCTGCAGCGTGATCACCCGCTGCACATAGTCATTGGCCATGGCCTCGATGCTGCCTGGCAGCGGTTGCGCAGGATCGAGTGCAGGTGATTGCAGCCCATACACCGCGCGCGTTGGCTGCAACGCCCGCGCAAGCGCGCGGTAGTTCCATGCAATGCCGCCGGCCGGGTGCAGCACGAACAAGGGCGCCACGGTTGGCTCGTCGGACGCAGACAGTGCAATCACCGGGCCCAACGCGTGATCGGCACGTGCTGGCGGCTCGGCGATGCGTGTTGCCAGCGCGGCGACGGTCGGTTGCGCGAACAGCGCGCCGAGTCCCAGCTCGCATCGCCAGCGCTGCTCGATGGCCAGCAGCAGGTGCACGGCCGAAAGCGAGTCGCCACCGAGACTGAAGAAATCCACATCGACGGCCACCGGCGCTTCACGCCCCAGCGCCTGCGCGAACAGCCCGGCCAGTTCCCGCTCCAGCGGGGTGCGCGGTGCCTGCCCCGCGATCTCCTGCTGCGGCGGCTTCGGCAGCGCAGCCCGGTCCAGCTTGCCATTGGCAGTCACCGGCCACTGATCCACGCCCACGAACGCAGACGGCACCATGTAGTCGGGCACCCGCGTCAACAGATGACTGCGCAGCACCGCTGCATCCGCCTGGGTCGACGGCACATAGGCGAGCAGCCGCGCCTCACCGGGAAGATCATCGCGCAACAGCACTTCCACCCGGTCCATGCCAGGCAGCTCGCGCAATGCCGCTTCGATCTCGCCAAGCTCGATGCGCAGGCCGCGCAGTTTCACCTGGTGGTCGCTGCGCCCCAGGTATTCGACAGCACCGTCGGCCCGCCAGCGCGCCACGTCGCCAGTACGATAGATGCGTTCACCCGGCAGGAACGGATCGGCCAGGAAGCGCTCAGCGGTCAGGTTGTCGCGGCCGAGATAGCCACGCGCCAACTGCACACCGCCGAGGTAGAGGTCACCCGCCACGCCCACCGGCACGGGCTGCATCCGTGCGTCCAGCACATACAGACGGGTGTTCCAGACCGGGAAACCGATCGGCACCGGGCGCGAGCGGTCATCGGCCGACGCCGGCCACCAGCTCACATCTACTGCCGCCTCGGTCGGCCCGTACAGGTTGTGCAGTTCGGATTGCATTCTCGCGTGGAAGCAGTCACGCAGGGCGGCATCCAGCGCCTCGCCACTGGTGAACACTCGCCGTAGCTGCAGGTCCTGTGAGGCCGGTGCAGCCAGGAACGCGTCCAGCATCGACGGTACGAAATGGGCGGTGGTGATGCCATGCATGCGGATCAATCGCGCCAGCTCGGTCGGGTCGCGGTGCGCATCCGGCCCCGCCAACACCAGCGTCGCGCCGCACAGCAGTGGCAGGAAGAATTCCCAGACCGATACGTCGAAGGTTGCCGGGGTCTTCTGCAGAATCCGGTCGTCGGCGCCGATGCCGTAGTGCTCGCGCATCCACAGCAGGCGATTGACGATGGCGCGGTGCTCGATCACCACGCCCTTGGGCTCGCCGGTCGAACCCGAGGTATAGATCACATAGGCCGCATCGTCGTCCATCGGGCCCGGCCACGGTGCGGCAAAGCTCACATCGGTCCACTGCTCCGGCGGCAGCACCGGCACGTCCGCCAACGGGGATTGCGCGCTGGCCTCTGCCAGTACACAGGCCGGTTGCGCCGACGCCAGGATGCGCGCCAGGCGCTCAGCCGGATGGGCAAGGTCCAGTGGCAGGTACGCGCCACCTGCGCGCAGTACCGCCAGCAGCGCCACCACCAGTTCCAGCGAACGCGGCAGCGCTACCGCGACGATGGTGCCCGGGCCCACGCCCAGCGAACGCAGCTGCGCGGCCAGTGCGAAGCTGCGCGCCTCCAGCGTGGCATGGTCCAGCGTCTTATCGCCGAACACCAGCGCCGGTGCCGACGGATCACGGTCCATGCCCTGCTGCAGCAGTTCGACCAGGGTGGTGTCAGGCAGCGGATGCGCGGTGGCATTGAAGCCAAGCAGGACCTGCCTGGATTCTTCCGGCGTGGCCAGCGGCACCGCCGCGATGTCTTCGGCCTGCAGCGCCGCCGACACGAAACGCAGCAACCGCCGGGCATGCGCCTTCACCTCGTCCAGATCGTACAGGGCGGGGTTCGCTTCAATCTCCAGATCCAGCAGAGTCTGCCCATCGCCACGGAAGCCCAGTGTCAAATCGTCCACCGGCCCGGTGCTGAGCACCTCCAGCGAGGCCTGCACACCCGGCAGCGCCAGCGGCTTGTAGAAGGGCTGTACGTTGATCAACGGCCCATGCAGGCGGTGCTGTGCGCCGACCAGCCCGAGGTCACGACGCAACTGCTCGCCCCGGTAGCGGCCATGCTTGCGGCCCTGGCTAAGCTGCCGCCCGATGCGCCGGCAGAATTCCTCGACGCTGTCCTCGCCGCCCGCCACCCGCAGCGGCAACACGTTCATCACCATCGCCGGCACCCGCGCCGCGACGCTGCCCAGCCGCGCCATGTAGGGCACGCCGAGCACGACTTCCCCGGACGCGCTCATGCGGCGCACATACTCGGCGGCCAATGCAGCGAGCACATCCGGCCACGGCTGCAGCCACGATGCCGAAACCTGCAGCAGGCGGTCGCGGAAAGCAGGGTCCACCGGCTGCACCCAACGCACGGCATCGTCACTGGCAGCGGCGGTTCCGGCCAGGCCGGTGGAGGCCGGCGCGCCCTGCAGTGCCTGCAGCCACCACTGCCTGTCGGCGTCGCGGCGCGCATCGCTGCGGTAGCTGGCATCGTCGGCCAGCACGCCCGCCAGCGCTGGCAACGCGCTACCAGTGCGGCCCGCATACAGTGCGCAGACACGGTCAGTAAACAGCGCCATGCCATAGCCATCGGTGGCCAGGTGATGCACGCGCAGGTACCAGGCCCAGCGCTGGCCGCCCAGGTTGAACAGCACCTGCTGGCTCAGTCGGTCGCGGGTCGGATCAACTGCGCTGGAGCGATCGGCCTGCATCGCAGCGCGTGCCGTCTGCTGCGGATCGACCGCAGCAGCGACATCGCGCAGCTGCAGCAATGGCACCCGCATGGATTCGTGCCATTGCACGGGCTGGCCGTCCTCGGCCTCGGCGAAACGCAAGGCCAACGCCTCGGCCTCGGCGGCGGCCTGATTGGCGGCAGCGGTGAACGCTGCCACATCCAACGGACCCTCGATCCACACCGCATGCGCGGTATTGAATGCAGGATTCTCCGGTGCCAGCCGCTGGGCAAACCACAGCCCGGCCTGCGCCTCGGTCAGCGGCAGCGGCGATCCGTTCATGCCGTCTGCGCGGCCTGCAGCTGCTGCACCACCGCCCACCATTGGCGCAGCGTGGTGTGTTCGGCCAGCTGCGAAAATTCCAGTGGCAGCCCGGTGTTGCCCCAGGCCAGCACCAGCCCCAGCATGCGCATCGAATCCAGGTCCAGATCGATCAGGTTGTCATCGTCGCCGATGTCAGCCGCCTGGCAATCCAGCACGCGGGCGACGTCGGCGCGCATTCGCTCCAGGGTCAAGGTTTCGGTCGTCGCGTTCATTACAGTGCCTCCAGCAGCTGGTCGGTGGTCATCGGTACGCCGCAGGTGCGGGCGATCCAGTGCAGCGCCTGATCATGGTCGGCACGCGAGAAATCAGCCACGGCATCGGCAGCGATGAAGGTCTCGATGTCGCGCTGGAACGCCTCCACCGCCGTAGCCGTGCATCCGATGTGCGCGTACACGCCGGTGATCAGCAGCTGGTCGCGGCCACGCACGCGCATCAGCGTTTCCAGATTGCTGCGCTGGAACGCGCTGTAGCGGTGCTTGACCAGCACATGCTCGCCCGGTGCTGGTGCCAACGCGTCAATGATCGGCTCGTGGTCGGCACGCCGGCCCATGCCCGGGCCCCACAGGTCTGCCTGCAGGCCGCGGTCACGGCGGTCCTGGTCGCCGTGCTGGGCGGTGTAGAACACCGGAATGCCGTGCGTACGGCAATGTCCCAACAGACGCGCGATGTTGTCCACTGCCGGCCGCAGCGGCGCGTTGCCAGCATCGAAGGCGGCAAGGAAATAGCGCTGCATGTCGTGCACCAGCAAGGCAACACGATCACGCTGGGGACGCCAGGCACCACGCGCCTGCGGCAGTTCCGCAGCGGTCGGCAGGGAATACGGGGTAATGCGGGGCAGCGCCATCAGCGCGTTCCTCCTGTCTGTTGCAGATGACGCGCACGCAGCTGCGCGCGCAGTTCGCGGCGGCTGATCTTGCCAACCGCCGTGGTATCGAAGCTGTCCACGAAAACAATCTGATCGGGCACCTTGAACGCGGCCAGGCCACGTCCGCGCATCCACGCCTTCAGCGCCGGTGCCTTGATCGCCTCGCCCTGCTGGATCACGAAGGCACAGCTGCGCTCCCCGAGATACTCATCGGGAATGGAGACCACCGCGGCATCGAACACGCTGCCATGGGCCAGCAGATGGTCCTCGATCTCCTCGGCGGAGATCTTCTCGCCCGCCCGGTTGATGTGGTCGCCGGCACGACCCTGCACCACCAGGTAGCCCCCGGGCAGCTGCTGCACGCGGTCGCCGGTGCGATAGAAGCCATCGTCGGTGAACGAGCGTGCATTCGCCGCCGCATCGTTGTGGTAACCGCGGATGGTATACGGGCCCCGCGTGAGCAGATGGCCAACCCCGCCTTCGGCAACAGGCTGGTCATGGTCATCGACCACGCGCACTTCATCATCGGCGCTGATCGGCCGCCCCTGGCAGGCAACGATCAGTTCCTGCGGATCATCCAGCCGGGTGTAGTTGACCAGGCCTTCGGCCATGCCGAAGACCTGCTGCAATGTGCATCCAAGGCCATCAATGACCCGCCGTGCGGCCTCCGGCACCAGCTTCGCGCCACCGACCTGCAGTACCTGCAGGCTGGACAGATCGTGTTTGCTGGTCGCCGCCGCCTGCGCCCATAGCAGCGCCAGCGGCGGTACCAGACCACAGCAGGTCACCTTCTCGCGCGCGATCAACGGGAATGCCGCGTCCGGGCCGGGGCCCGGGCTGAGCACCACGCGGGCACCGGCGTACAGCGCACCGAAGAAGCCGGGCGAACTCATCGGGAAGTTGTGTGCCGCCGGCAGCGCGACCAGGTACACGCTATCGCGGTCGATACCGCAGATTTCGTTGCTGGCGCGGAACGAGTAGATGTAATCGTCGTGCGTGCGCGGAATCAGCTTTGACAGCCCGGTGCTGCCGCCGGAGATCTGCAGGAACGCCACCGACTGCGGATCAGGATCGGCCGGCAGCTGGCTGCGGTCGCCCTGCAGCGAGTCCAGCGCGACGAACTCGGCCGCATCGCCATCGATCAGCACGTGGCGCACCGCCGGCACGTCCGCCTGCAGCGCGCGCGCCAGGCCCCGATGATCGAAGCCCTCATGTACATCGGTACTGATGTAGGCACTGGCCTCGGCCTTGCGGGCGAAGTGGGCCAGCTCGGTGATGCGATGCGCCGGCAGCGCGTATACCGGCACCAGCCCGGCGCGGAACAGCCCGCAGATGGTGCTGATGAAACTGGCGCTGTTGCCCAGCTGCACCAGCACGCGCTGCCCGGGTTGCAGGCCCAGCGCCAGCAGGCCGGCACCGATGCGCCCGGCCTCATGCCACAGCTGCGCATAGCTCAGGCGCACATCGCCAGCCACCACCGCGATGTCATCGGCATGACGCTCGGCGCGTTCGCGCAGGAAACCGGGGAAGGTTTCGCCACGCCAATGACCTGCAGCCCGATAGCGCGCGACCAGCGCTTCAGGCCATTGCTGCTGCAGCGGCAGGCGGGAGTCAACGGCGGACGGCGTCATGCGGATACCTCGATCAGGGGCAGCGGGTCCTGCACGCCCAGTGCGTTCAACAGCGCAGCGAACTTGGCGGCGGTCTCGGCGACCTCGGCGGCGGGCTGCGAGTCGGCGACGATGCCGGCGCCGGCATACAGGCGCAGCTGGGTGCCCTGCAGGCGCGCGCAGCGGATCGCCACATACCAGTCGCCGTCACCCTGTGCATCCAGCCAGCCCACGGCACCGGCATAGAAGCCGCGCGGCACCGGTTCCAGCGCACGGATGCGCTGCAGTGCTTGCAGCCGCGGGGTACCGCAGACGGCCGGTGTGGGATGCAGCTCGGCCAGCAGGGTCGCCGCCGGGGTGGCAGCGTCCTTCAACGTGGCGTGGATGCGCGTTCCCAGATGCCACATGCTGGCGGTAGCGTGCAGCACCGGGCGCGGCTGCGCCTCGATGTGGCTGCACCACGGCGACAGGCCATCGACGATGGCTTCCACCACATGGCGGTGTTCGTCGTGATCCTTTGCCGATGCCAGCAACGCCTGCGCGGCGCGCTCGTCGGCCGCCGGATCGGCACTGCGCCGCGCCGAACCGGCAAGCGGATGCGACAGTACCTGCGCACCGCGCTTGCGCAGCAGCAGCTCCGGCGTCGCCCCCACCAGCCACGCAGGTGCCTGGCCGACGTCCACCGGCAGCGGCACGGCGTAGGTCGCCACCGAAGGATCGGTACCCAGGCGGGCCAGCAGCATTTCCGGCGACAGCGCCTGCTGCGTGCGCGCCAACAGGCTGCGCGCCAGTACCACCTTGTGCAGCACCGGGTTGGGCGCGCGCATCGCGCTGACCGCGTCGGCCACTGACGCCGCATAGTCCTGCGCGGACGGCTCGGCGCTCAGCGCTCCGGACAGCGCTGGCGCTGCCTGCGACTGCACGGGCAACGCCGGCAGCAGGCGCTCGGGCTGGTACAACGCATCATCGGCACGCGGCTCGAACGGCACCGCGCCGACCAGCAGGCCCGGGCCACCGCGCTGCTGCGCGAAGAACGTCGCCACGCGCTCGGCCAGCGTGGCCAGCGCGCCCGCCGGCAAAGGTGCGCGGCAGCCCCGCGCGTGCATCTGCTGATCGGCCTGCCGCAGCAGGAACAGCGATGCTTCAGCGGTGGGCTCCGGCAGCATCGACGCAGCCTCCGGCCACGCGCCCTGCATCAGGGAATCGTTCATGTCGTCTCCTTCATCCGATACGCTGCGGCCAGCACGCACAGCACCAGCAGCAGCACGCCGACCAGCAGGTAAGGCAGGCTGGCCCCGCCGCGATACAACAGGGTGCCGAGCATCGGCCCGGCTACCATGCCCAGCCCCTGTGCCGCCGCGACCGTGCCGGCCGCCGCACCCTGTTCGTGCGCCTGCACCGCATCGGCGGCCAACGCCTGGAACGAGGGAAACACGAAGCCCATGCCGAACGCCGCGAGCGCGTAGGCCGCCGGCAACTGCCAGGTCTGCTGCACCGCGGACACCGAGGCGAAGCCGATGCCGGCGATCAGTGCGCCGAAGATGATCCAGTGCCGGGGATGCACATCCAGCTTCATCACCAGCCCCTGCGCAAGGATCAGGCCCACACCCACTGCAGTCAGGGCGATGCCGGCCATGCGCGCGCCTTCGGCTGCATCCAGGCCGAAGCGATCGATGGCGAAGAAGCCAACCGTGACCTGGGCGATGGTGACCGACACCATCGCCACGAATGCAGCCATCTGCGGCAGGCGCAGCCGCGGGTCGAGGCGCGACAGTGGTATGCGCTTGCGGTTCTGTGCGGCAGCCACCGGGGGCGTGGCCGGCAAGCGCCACGCCAGCAGACCCAGCGCGAGCAGCGGCAACAGCGCCGCCACATACAGCGCCAACGGCAGGTTCTTGTAGGCAAGCCATCCGGCAGCAGCCGGGCCCAGCACCATGCCCAGCGCATTGGCGCTGCCCAGCCGGGCCAGGAACTTGGTGCGTTGACCCGGCGGGGCCTGGTCTGCGATCAGCGCAGCGGCGGTTGGCGGCACGGCCGCATAGAACAAGCCCACCAGCCCGCGCGCACCTACCAGCACCAGCACCGAGACCAGCACCGGCGGTATCGTCTGCAGCGCCACATCGATGAACACCGCCAACGCGATGTAGACCAGCGTGTAGGCGCTCATGGCCAGCACCAGCACGCGCTTGCGGCCGATGCGATCGCTGAGCTGCCCCCAGGGGCGAGCGGCCAGCATCCACAACACACCCGCAGCCGTGACCGATAGACCGGCATGCCATTCAGACAGGCCCAGCAGGCGGACCACCGGGCCGATGACGGCGACGAAGGACATCATCGCCATGGTGCCGATCAGGGCAGCCAACACCAGCGCCGGCAAGCCGGGAACCACGGGACGTGCATGCATGGAACACCAACCGTAACCAAGGAGGGAACGCCGGGCGCATCCGCACCCCGCGCGACGTCGCCCTGTCAGGCGGCGACGTCATCCTTAAATGATAACGGCTCGCATTTGCATTTGATACCCATTCGCTTAACGGGCATGCACCCGCAGGTGCATCACTGCCCTGCGCGTACCGACAGCAGGCCGCGACGCTTGAACCACCACTCCAGCGGCAGGGTCACCAGCGGCGGAATCGCGGCCAGCAAGGCCAGCCCCGTTGCCCACCACGGCCAGCGCAGGCGCAGCGCCGCAAACAGGGTCACCGCCACGTACACCATGAACGCCACGCCATGCAGCGGCCCGAACAGCTTCACCAGCGCGACGTTGGCCTGCGGGCCGTACTTGAGCCACATGCCAGCCAGCAGACCGGCCCAGGTGATGGCCTCGATGAAGGCGACGATCGCGAACAGGCGTCCGGTCGGATGCAGCGGGTTGCGGTGGGTCACGCAAGGCTCCAACAGTGGATATCAAATGCGAATGATACGCAGATGCGAACGATCCGAACACCGAGGGTAGCGCCGGGCCATGCCCGGCGAACGGTAGAGGCGAACGTTAGAGCTGTGTCCACCAAGGTGGACACCTACCGAAGCGTGTCCGGCAGGATCTGCTCGCCGATCTCACGCAGCACCTCGTCCATCGCCCGGCCGTTATCGACCAGGTTGAACATCACATGGGCCACGCCTTGCGCGTGCACCCGCAACAGGTAGTCGCGCAGGCCATCGCGGCCCACCTTCAGGCCCAGCGGCAGCGGCTCTGCCGGCGCAGCCGGGTCGGCCTGCAGGTCCAGCAGCATCGACTGCACGAACGGCTTGGACGCGCCGCCGCGCTGGGCCAGGGCCTGCTGCCAAAGACCGATGCGCCCTTCCTGCGCGGTCTCTTCGCGGTGATAGGTGGCCCAGCCTTCGGCTTCGCGCGCGATCCACTGCAGGCTCTGCCGTGCAGTGCCGACCACCAGCATCGGAATGCGCTTGGCCGGCGCGGGAAGTACGTCGTATCCACCGGTTGTCTGCAACACCGGCGCACGCTCGGACGGTTCGGGCGACAGCGCTGCACGCAGCAGCGACCAGCGTTCGCGGAAGGTCGCTGCCCTGCTTTCCAGATCCTCGCCGAATGCCGCGAACTCCTCAGGCCGATCACCCGACCCAAGGCCCAGCACGAAGCGTCCACCGCTGATCCGGTCCAGCGTCAGCGCCGACTTCGCCACCTGCAGCGGTTGCCGCAACGGCAGCACGATGGCCGCAGTGCCGATCACGATGCGTTCGGTCGCCGCGGCCAGCATGCCCAACCACAGGAACGGATCATCCAGCGCACTGGCAGTCGCATCCGGCCCCTGCGGCACCATCAAGGGCACATCGCGGGTCCACAGCGCGGCGAAACCCAGATCATCGGCCAGCCGCGCGATGCGTCGTGCCTCATGTGGATCGGCCAGGCCGTGTGCGGCCACCGGCGTCATCAGGCCGAGGCTGAGGCCCTGCGTTGGAAACAGGCGTGCATGGGCGGGATTGAAATCAGTCATGCCGCCAGCTTAGCGTGGGGCATTGATGTCGTCCCGCCACAGGAAGTACAGCGCATGCCCAGGATCCGCCCCGCCCACGTCGATGACCTGCCCGCGATCAGCGCGGTGTGCATGGCGGCGTTCACTGCAGCCGTTGCGCCCATGCTCACCGCCGAGGGCATCGCCACGTTCGGCACGGTGGCCGCAGCCTCCGCGTTCGCCGAGCGGCTGCAGGGCGACAACCACATCCTCGTGGCCGAACAGGAAGGCCAGGTGGTCGGCGTGGTGGAACTGAAGGCAGGCCAGCACCTGGCGATGCTGTTCGTCGCGCCCGAACTGCAGGGGCAAGGCATTGGTCGTGCCCTGCTGCAGGCGGTGCTGCCGCAGGTGCGAGGCCCGCAGATGACCGTGCGCGCCTCGCTCAACGCGGTGCCCGCCTACGAACACTATGGATTCGTGCTGGATGGTGACGTCGGCCAGTTCAACGGCCTGATCTACCAACCGCTGGTGTTGACGGTGCCCGCTTCGGCGGATGCGAACCTTGGTCCGCACTGATCTCCAGCCCACATGCCGTGCTGCGCGTGCGACATAAGCAAACTGCATCAGCCAGCACCCCGACCGTTCCTACAATGGCCCATCACCCTGTCCTTCGAGATGCTGCCGATGCGCGTCGCGCTTTCCATGTTGCTGCTGGCCTCGGCCCTGAGCGCCTGCTCACCCGCTTCCGCTCCGGTGCCGACGGCGCAGGCGGCAGCCACCGCCCCGGCCTCCGCCATCGCCTGGCGCCAGGGCGATGTGGATGATGCCTTCAACGAAGCCGCCGAGAGTGGCAAGCCGGTGCTGCTGTACTGGGGCGCGGTGTGGTGCCCACCGTGCAACCAGCTCAAGGCCGGGCTGTTCAAGGATCCGGCCTTCATCGCCCTGACCGGCAAATTCGTGCCGGTGTACCTGGACGGCGACGAGGAAGGTGCGCAGGCGTGGGGCGAACGCTTCGGCGTGCGCGGCTATCCGACCCTGATCGTGCTCGACCCGCAGCGCAACGAAATCACCCGCGTGGCCGGCGGCAACGACGTGGCCGAACTGACCCGGGCACTGACCGTCGCCGCCAGCCGCCGCAGCGCTGTCGCCGAGACTCTGGCCACCGCACTGGCGACGCCGGCCACGCTTGGCGCCGAAGACTGGCAGGTGCTGGGCGACTACGGCTGGGAGGTCGATGCCAACCGCCTGGCCGGCAAGCGCAGCACCCAGGACGTGCTGCAGCAGCTGGCCAAGGCCGCGCCCGAACCTGCGCTGCAGCGCCGCTTCGTGCTGCTGGCCTTGGCTACAGCCGAAAAACCGACGACAGCGCCCACCCAGGTACGCGAGCTGTTGCAGGCCGTGCTGGCGCAACCGGCGGAAGTACGTCGCAACCGCGAGCTGCTGGGGTATGCCGGCGCCGGGCTGGTCAAGCAGGCCACCGCCGGTCCGGCCAGCAGCAATGCCCTCGGCCAGCAGCTGCTGGTCGCGCTGGAACGTGCCGATGCCGCGCGCGGTGATCGCGCTGACGACGCCTTGTCACGCGCACTGACCGAGCTGGGACTGGCCCGCCAGCAGCAGCCCGAAGGCGCGCTGCCGGCAGCCCTGGTTGAGCGGGTAAAGCAGCGCGTGGCCGCCGCCGATGCCGCCGCGACGGACGCGCATGCGCGCCAGGCCACCATCAGCAGTGCCGTCTACGCGCTGCGTCAGGTCGATGACGATGCGGGCGCCGAGGCCTTGCTGCTGGCCGAGCTGAAGCGCAGCGAGCAGCCTTACTACTACATGCCGGAGCTGGCCGAACTGGCCGAGCAGCGCGGTGATACCGCCGGCGCCCTGGAATGGTTGAAGCGTGCCTACGAAGGCGCGCAGGGACCTGCCACGCGCGTGCAGTGGGGCGTGCTGTACGTGGAAGGCCTGCTGCGGCTGGCGCCGGATGATGCAGCGCGCATCGAGCAGGCCACCGAGGCGTTGATCGCCGAACTGGACAAGCAGCCCTCCGGCTACCACCAGCGCACGCGTCAGCGCTTCGAACGGCTGGCCGGACAACTGCAGGCGTGGAGCGCGAAGCACAAGGGTGCGGAGACGCTGGCACGGTTGCAGCAGCGGATGCAGACCGCCTGTGGTGATCAGGTTGATAGCGCGTGCAAGGATTGGTTGAGCTGACGCCAGACGCAGAACTCGACGGATACCGGTAGTGCCGGCCGCTGGCCGGCAGCCCCGACCATCACCAGCTGCCGGCCAGCGGCCGGCACTACCCGCCGGTGAGGGTTCCAAAAGCGGGTTCAGTAGTGCCAGCCCATGGCTGGCAGCTCGGAGTGTATGAAGTTGCCAGCCATGGGCTGGCACTACTGAAGCTTCGTTGCCGCTTGACCTCAACCAATGTTGAGGTGCGATAACAGTCTCCCCACGGCCACACCCCTGGCCTTCCCCACGGAGACTGTCTCGATGTCGTACTCGCTTCCCGCCCTCCCCTATGCCTACGACGCCCTCGAACCGCACTTCGATGCGCGCACGATGGAAATCCACCACGGCAAGCACCACCAGACCTACGTCAACAACCTCAATGCCGCGCTGGAACAGGCGGGCCTGCCGGCGCAGCCGGTGGAAGCCCTGATCGCCGATCTGGATGCGCTGCCCGAATCGATCCGCGGCGCCGTGCGCAACAACGGCGGCGGCCACGCCAACCACAGCCTGTTCTGGACCGTCCTCAGTGCCAACGGCGGCACGGCCGATGACGAGCTTGCCGCCGCCATCGATCGCGACCTCGGCGGTTACGACGCCTTCAAAGAGACATTCAGCAAGGCCGCGCAGACCCGCTTCGGCAGTGGCTGGGCGTGGTTGACCGTCGATCGCGACGGCCGCCTGCAGGTCGAAAGCAGCGCCAACCAGGACAGCCCCCTGATGGGCGCAGCGGCTGGCGCCTCCGGCAATACCCCGATCCTTGCCCTGGATGTGTGGGAGCACGCCTACTACCTGCATTACCAGAACCGCCGCCCGGACTACATCGGCGCGTTCTTCAACCTCATCAACTGGGCCGAAGTCGGCCGGCGCTACCGCCAGGCCAGGGCCGCATGAACGCGGACTCCGGTGCCTACGCCGGGCCGTGGGCAGGGGTCTTCCCCGCTCCGGCACCGGTGCCGTCGGTCAGCCTGCCGCCACGTGCGCTGCGGCGGTTGCTCGGCCATTTCCCTACCGGTGTGGCGATCGTCTGCGCGCGTGATGCACAGGGAAAGCCGCAGGGCCTGACCATCAACTCGTTCGTGCCGATCTCGCTGCAGCCGCCACTGGTGCTGTGGAACCTGGCCCTGCATGCGCAGAGCCTATCCACGTTCCAGCGGGCCACCCGGTTCGCGATCAGCGTGCTCGGCGCCGGACAGGAAGCCCTGGCGCGCCGTTTCGCCGACCCGCAGGTGCGCCATCGATTCGCCGACGTGCCCTTGCTGGACGACGGCGAGGACGCACCACCGCGGATCGCCGGTGCCGTCGTCCACCTCACCTGCACCCGCCACGCGCAGTGGCCGGTCGGCGATCACCTGTTGCTGGCCGGGCGCATCGTCGATGTGCAGGAAGAAGGCGGCGCACCGCTGCTGTTCCATCGCGGGCGCTTCCAGGCCGGTCCGGTGGAAACCCTGGTGGAGGTGCGCTGATGGACATCAACACGCTGGAAAAGATGCTCGCCGCCGGCAAGGACAGCGCGCTGCTGCGCTTCGGCCTGGGCAAAAGCTGGCTGGACGCCGGCGATCCGGTGCGCGCAGCCACCCATCTGGGGCGCTGCGTGGTGTTGGACCCGGATTATTCGGCAGCGTGGAAATTGCTGGGCAAGGCATGGCTGGCCGGTGGCCAGCCACAGGCGGCGCGCGAAGCGTGGCAGCGCGGGCTCAGCGTGGCTGGCAGCAAGGGCGACCAGCAGGCCCGCAAGGAGATGCAGGTGTTCCTGCGCAGGCTGGACCGCGAGTCGCCTGCGCTGTTGGCGAAGGCCGGCTGAACAATCAGCCGGCGTTGGCCGATGCCGGTGCCGGCATGATGTCCGGCATCGGCAGGCGGCGCGGCTTGCTCGGGAACGCGTGGCGCAGGATGCGCCAGACCACCTGGGTGAACTGCCGCGGCAGCGAGCCGTTGTTGTAGTGCTGGCCGTAACGACGGCAGATGTCCTTCACTTCCTTGGCGATCGCCGCGTAGCGGTTGGCCGGCAGATCCGGATAGAAGTGGTGCTCGATCTGGTGGCTGAGGTTGCCCGACAGCACGTTGATCACGAAACCACCGCTGATGTTGGACGAACCGCGCAGCTGGCGCAGGTACCAGTGGCCGCGCGATTCATTGCGCAGGCATTCCTTCGGGAACGTTTCCGATTCGGCGGTGAAGTGCCCACAGAAGATGATCACGTAGGTCCAGATGTTGCGCAGGCCGTTGGCCACCATGTTGCCCAGCATCACCGGCAGGAAGAACGGACCGGCCAGCAGCGGGAAGAACACGTAGTCCTTCAGCACCTGGCGGATCATCTTGCGTGCCACCGGACGGGTCTGCAGCCACATCGCGCGGCTGCTGATGCGGCCCTTGAACCAGCGACCCAGGCGCAGATCCTGCGCAGCCACCCCCCACTGGAACAGCAGCGCGAAGATCGGCGCGATGATCGGCTGCAGCAGGTAGAACGGCTTCCAGCGCTGTTCCGGGAAGATGCGCAGCAGGCCATAGCCGATGTCATCGTCCATGCCACGCACGTTGGTGTAGGTGTGGTGGCGGAAATTATGGGTCTTGCGCCAGTTGTCGGCGGTGGCAACGATGTCCCATTCGTAGGTGTTGCCGTTGAGCTTGGGGTCGCCGGTCCAGTCGTACTGGCCGTGCATGACGTTGTGGCCCAGCTCCATGTTTTCCAGGATCTTGGCCAGCGCCAGCAGCAGGGTGCCGGCGATGCATGCCGGCCACAGCAGCGGCGTCCAGAACAACGGCGAGAACGCGCCAAGGAACAGCAGGCTGCGGCCAAGCACGCCGGACCAGCGCACAGCCGCTGCGACGCGGCGGATGTAGCGGGTGTCGGACGCGCCGAGGCTGCCGATCACACGGTCGCGGATCGCATCGAGTTCCTCACCAAACGTCTGCATCTCGGCAGGGCTCAGGGCACGGTCGGTAGCGCGGGTCATGGCAGCGGGGTCCTCAGAGATCCAGGGTCAGGTCGGTGGTCGGCGCGCTCACGCAGATCCGCACCGGCACGGCCGTTTCGGACTGGGTGTCGCCGGTGCGCAGGTGGCGGGTGGTGCCACTGACGCGTTCACAGGTGCAGCTGTTGCAGATGCCCATGCGGCAGCCGTGCTTGGGCGCGATGCCCTGCGCCTCCAGGCTTTCCAGCAGCGAGCGGCCGCGCGGCACGATCAGCCGCCGGCCGCTGCGGGCCAGGGTCAATGCGACCTCGCCCAGACTGTCGGCATCACTGAGTGCGGCCGGTGGGGTAAAGGCTTCCGCCTGGAAACCGGCCACCTGCTGGGCCAGTCGCGTGCGCGCAGCGGCAACGAAACCGTCCGGGCCGCAGGCCAGTACATGGCGCTGCGCCAGCGGGGTGTCGTCACCGGCCACGGCCAGCGTGTGGCTGTCGATACGCGAAGCCGGCACGTCGCCTTCGCGGGTGGCCAGCAGGTGCACGCGCAGGTTCGGATGCGCCGCTGCCAGCGCCAGCAGTTCATCGCGGAACTGGAACGCCGCAGTGCTGCGCTCCCAGTAGAAAAGGTCGACCGGCGCAGCCAGCGGCCGCTGGCAGGCGTCGCGCAGCAGGCTGCGCATGGGCGTGATGCCGCTACCGGCTGCCAGCAGCAATACCGGCGCGGCGGCAGGCATGTGGAAATCACCGAAGGCCGCGTCCAGCCGGAACAGGTCGCCCGGCTTGGCATGTGCGACCAGATACTGGCTGACCTTGCCGCCTTCCACCGCCTTGACGGTAATGGCCAGCTCGCGGCGACCCAGGCGAGTCGGGCTGTAGCTGCGGCGCAATACACGCCCCTCAAGCTCAACGCCGAGGGTGACGTGCTGGCCGGCGCGCATCCCGGCCCAGTGCCGGTTGCAGCGCAGGACCAGGGTCGCGGCGCCCTCGCCGGCCGGCTCGCGCCGTACCAGGCGGGCCATCGGCTCACGCAGGGTCCACAACGGATTCAGCTGGCCCGCCCAGAAGTCGAACAGCGACGGCGACAGCCAGCGGTACGGGGAAAGCAGGGAAGGTCGGACGACAGCGCTCATGGGCGCACTATACGGCCGCACACACAGCTGTGTATACATGTGTATATTGCACCGGATTGGGTATGATTCAGCCTTGCCCCACCGGAAGTGCCATGGCCGCCGCCACCGTTCTGTCTCCGCCTGAAGATGCCAACAGCCCGGCCCGCCGTACGGTGAGCCGCGAGGATCTGTTGGCCGCCGCGTTGAAACTGATCGGCCCGCATCGCAGCCTGTCCACCCTCAGCCTGCGCGAAGTCGCGCGTGAGGCCGGCATCGCACCCAACAGCTTCTATCGACAGTTCCGCGACATGGACGAACTGGCCGTTGCCCTGATCGACGTGGCCGGGCGCTCACTGCGCACCATCATCGGCGAAGCCCGCCAGCGCGCTACGTCCAGCGCCACCAGCGTGGTGCGCGTGTCGGTGGAAACCTTCATGGAACAGCTGCGCGCCGACGACAAGCTGCTGCACGTGCTGTTGCGCGAAGGCGCGGTCGGCTCGGACGATTTCAAGCACGCGGTCGAACGCGAACTGCACTACTTCGAAGAAGAGCTGCAGCACGACCTGGTGCGCCTGGCCGCACTGGATGGCGCGGTGCTGTACAAGCCGGAACTGGTGTCGATGGCGATCACCCGGCTGGTGTTTGCGATGGGCGCTTCGGCCATGGACCAGCCTCCGGAGAACGACCCGGAACTGGTCGAACAGATCTCCACGATGATCCGCATGATCATCGTCGGCGCGCGCACTCCCGCCGCCTTCCGTCGCGGCTGACCCCTTCCGGTGCATGACCACCGGCACGCTTCCGTGCGCATTGTGTAATGTTATAACACTCGAATTCGAGTAAAGACTACGGTCCCGCCGCAAGCTGAAACGACAATATAGCAATTGCTATGTTGATGAGCTTCTGCTTTCATGTGCGCCAGCCAGGTCACCCTCGCCGCCCTCCCTCCCCAAGGACGACGCCCTCATGCGCATTGCTGCCTCCCTTCTTCGCCGGCTGCCGCTGGCTGCCGGTATCGCCGCCGCCCTGCCACTGGCCGCAGTCGCTGCACCGCCCTCACCCACCGAGCTGGACCGGGTGCAGGTGAAAGTCAGCACCGCCACGCGCAGCGAACGCCTGCTGTCGGACGTGCCGATCCGCACCGAAGTACTGCGCAAGGAAGACATCGCCCTGCGCGCGGCCACCGATTTCTCCCGCGCGGTCGAGCTGATCAACGGCCTGCGGGTGGAAAGCAACTGCCAGAACTGCAACACCAGCGAGGTGCAGCTGCTGGGCCTTCCCGGTGCCTACAACCAGCTGCTGTTCGATGGCATTCCACTGCTGTCCACGCTGGGCAGCGTGTACGGGCTGGAACAGATTCCCGCCGGCTTCGTCGACCGCATCGAAGTGGTCAAAGGCGGTGGTTCGTCGCTGTACGGGCCGGGCGCGGTGGCCGGTGTCATCAATCTGATTCCGCCGCTGCCTGCACGCAGCGGTGGCCATGTGCAGGCCGGCGTGGATGTGCTGAAGGGCACGCCGCAGAAAAACGCGGACGTCCGTCTGGATCTGGTCGCCAGCGAAGCCGACGCGGGACTGTCGGTGATCGCCCAGCGCAACTGGAACAGCGGCATCGACTACAACGGCGACGGCTATACCGAGATCACCCGCAAGAACCTCAAGGTCGGTGGCCTGCAGGCCTGGTATGCACCGAATCCGGGCACGCGCCTGCGGCTGGACCTGCAGGTGACCGATGAGAGCCGTCGCGGTGGCAATCGCCTCGACCAGCCCGAACACCTGGCCAACATCGCCGAATCGCTGGATACGAACTACCGTCGCGGCAGCCTGTCATGGGACCAGGAAGTGAACAGCGACGTCAACTTCCGTCTGGCCTACGCCTTCGCTGACATCGACCGCGACAGCTTCTATGGCGGTCTTGGCGATGTGGTCACCGATCCATCGGCGCCCGGCTACGACCCTTCGCAGCTGGACCCGAACGTGCCCGGCAGTGCCGCATCACGCTCGTGGCGCCAGTACGGGCGCACCCACAACCCGCTGCACTACATCGACAGCCAGTTGAACTGGCGGTTGGGTGCACACACGCTTGCGTTCGGCGTGCAGTACAAGCATGAGGGCCTGCGTGACGACAACCGCGATGGCGCCGGCCAGCGCCTGGCCGTGCTCGAGGATGCGACGTTCCACAACCTCGGCGCGTTCGTGCAGGACGAATGGAGCGTACGCGATGACGTCGACCTGGTGCTGGGTGCGCGCGTCGACAAGAGTTCGGAACTGGACAGCGCCGTGTTCTCACCGCGTATCGCCCTCGCCTGGCAGGCGACTCCCCGGCTGAAATGGCGTGCGGGCGTCGCCACCGGCTTCCGTGCGCCGGAAATCTTCGTCGAGGATGTCCACGTCGATACCCTCGGTGGCGAACAGGTGCGCGTGCGCAACACCCGTGGCCTGAAGGAGGAGCGCGCGCTGACCACCCTGTTCGGATTTGACTGGCGCTCCGACCCGGCCGACCCGGTATGGAGCTGGGACGCCACCGCGTCCTACGCACGCATCCGTGACACCTTTGCGCTGGGCGAGATCCAGCGCGGCGATGATGGCCAGCTGACACAGCTGCGCTACAACGCGTCCGGCTCGAACGTACTGGGCATGGAAACCAACGTCGGCTGGCAGCCCTCACCGCAATGGCGGCTGACGGCCGGCGCGTCGTGGTACCGCTCGCAGTTCCGCGAGCCGCAACGCATCTTCGATGACACCGGCGACGGCGGCGATACGGTGATCGACAGCCGCGACTACCTGAAGACGCCGCGCTGGACCGGCGTGGCCCAGCTCAGCTGGATGCCCGCCGAACCCTGGGAGACGTTCCTGGCGCTGCGCCACACCGGATCGATGCCGGTGCTCAACAACCGGCTGGGCGAACTGCACCGCACCCGCGCGTTCCTGGTCACCGATCTCGGCGCGCGCTGGCATCGCCACCTGGGCGCGCAGGCACAGCAGGAAGTGTCGGTGGCGGCCGGGGTCAAGAACGTGTTCGACCAACGGCAGAAGGATCTGGAAAGCGGCGCGCTGCGCGACAGCGACTACGTGTACGGTCCTCGCTTCGCCCGCTCGTGGTACGTGAACCTGCGTTATGCGTTCTAGGTGGCTGCCCGCACTGCTGCTGGCACTGGCATGGCCGGCCACGGCGGCCGACCTGCACGCGCAGGTCTCCGCGTCGCTGATGCGGCCCGAGCCACGTGCCCTGCGGCCGCTGCAGTGGTCGCCACCGCCGAAGCTGATCGCGCTGTACTTCGGTGCCGACTGGTGCGCACCCTGCCACGCCTTCGTGCCGACCCTGCGCGGCGTGCGCGACGCGCTGCGCGAGGCCGGCGCCGATACCGAAGTGGTGTATGTCAGCCTGGATGAAAGCGAGGCGGCGTTGCGGCGCTACATGCAGCTGCAGGACATGCCGTGGCCGGTGCTGGACCCGCGTCGCGCGAAGCGCATGCCGGCACTGCAGGCATTGGCGGGCCCGGCCCCGCCCAACCTGGTGCTGATCGATGCGCAGGGCACGGTGCTGGCCAATGGCTGGCAGGGACGGCGCTACGGAGGCCTTCAGCCGGTATTGCAGGAATGGACGAAACGGGCGTGTGCTCAGGAACAGGCGCGCTGCCCTCCTGAATTGTAGAGTCGAGCCATGCTCGACTCATTTCATCACCGCGCGAACAGCAGCCGAGCATGGCTCGGCTCTACAGAAAGCAGATTCCGCGAGTAGATCCACGCCATGCGTGGATGCACTCATTCCATACCGCGCGAACAGCAGTATAGAAACCGCGACTCAGCCGCCCTCGGCCTTGCGCACGAATTCGTCGAACAGAGCCAGTGTCTGTTCACTGACATGGTGCTCGATGCCTTCGGCATCACGTCGCGCGGTATCCGGGTCCACGCCCAGCGCCAGCAGGAAGCGTTCCACGGTCTGGTGGCGCTGGCGGCTGGCATGGGCCAACGCCTCGCCCTCGGGGGTCAGGAACACGCCGCGGTACGGGCGCTGCACCACCCAGCCGTCACGGGCCAGCCGGCGCAGCATCTTCGCCACCGTCGGCTGGGCCACGCCCAGGCGGGTGGCGATGTCGACCTGGCGGGCCTCGCCGCCGTCGGCCAGCAGGTCCGAGATCAGCTCGACATAGTCCTCCACCAGTTCCATCCGGTGTGCCTCGCGCACTTGCCGGAAGCTCTCGACCTGGCGTTCGGCCTCGATCAAGGGGGTGCTTTTCAGCGATGTCGAATCGTCCGTCTTGCCCACGCGTGTGCCTGTCCTGCAGTTGTCATCGGGTGCGAACCTGAATTCTGGACCAGTGACGCAGTAAAGACGATTGTTTCACATTGCTATGCGATATAGCAGTGGCTATATTGGCAGCCATGAACACCGTCGCACCCACCGATTCTGCCGCCTCCACTCCGGCCAGCCTGGGTGCGCTCAACGCTTCGATTGCCGTACCCGACAAAGGCCATTGGTGGTTCCGGCTGCTGGCCTTCCTTGGCCCGGGCTACATGGTGTCGGTCGGTTACATGGACCCGGGCAACTGGGCCACCGATCTGGCAGGCGGCTCGCGCTTCGGCTACCTGCTGCTGTCGGTCATCCTGATCTCCAACCTGATGGCGGTGATCCTGCAGGCGTTGTCGGCACGGCTGGGCATCGCCACCGGCATGGACCTGGCGCAGGCCTGCCGTGCGCGCTACCCCAAGCCGGTGAACCTGGCGCTGTGGGCGCTGTGCGAAGCGGCGATCATCGCCTGCGACCTGGCCGAAGTGATCGGCACGGCCATTGCCTTGAAACTGTTGTTCGACCTGCCATTGCTGTGGGGCGCGGTGATCACCGCGCTGGACACGCTGCTGGTGCTGCTGCTGATGAACCGTGGTTTCCGCGCGCTGGAAGCCTTCGTGATCGCGCTGCTGCTGGTGATCTTCGGCTGCTTCATGGTGCAGATCGCGCTGGCCGCGCCGCCGGTGATGCAGGTGCTGGGCGGTTTCATTCCGCGCGCGCAGGTGGTCACTGATCCGCATGCGCTGTACATCGCCATCGGCATCATCGGTGCCACGGTGATGCCGCACAACCTGTACCTGCACTCTTCCATCGTGCAGACCCGTGCCTATCCACGCACCGATGAAGGCCGTCGCAGCGCGCTGCGCTGGGCAGTCACCGACAGCACCGTTGCCTTGACCCTGGCGCTGTTCATCAACGCCAGCATCCTGATCCTGGCGGCGTCGGTGTTCCATGCCAATGGCCGCTTCGATGTGGAAGACATCGAGCAGGCGCACCAGTTGCTGGCGCCGATGCTGGGCGTGGGCCTGGCCTCGACATTGTTCGCCGTGGCGCTGCTCGCTTCCGGCCTGAACTCCACCGTGACGGCGACATTGGCCGGGCAGATCGTGATGGAAGGGTTCCTGCGCCTGCACCTGCCGCCGTGGCTGCGGCGCTTGATCACCCGCGCGCTGGCCATCATCCCGGTGGTGGTGGTGATCATGCTGTTCGGCGACCAGGGCGCAGTGAAGCTGCTGGTGCTGAGCCAGGTGGTGCTGTCGATGCAGCTGCCGTTCGCGATCATTCCGCTGGTACGGATCGTCACCGACAAGATGACGATGGGTGCGCTGGTGGCGCCGCGCTGGCTGGGCAGCATCGCCTGGGTGATCGCGCTGGTGATCGTGGTGCTGAACGTGAAGCTGCTGGTGGATACGTTCGCTGGCGGTTGATCCGCGCGCCCGGGGTCGGATCCCTTGCCACAGGCTAGGGATCCGACCCTGATCCTGGGCTACAGGAACTCCGCGATCGCCGCTTCGATCTGCTGCGGCGACTGGAAGCCCGGCATGCGCATGCATTCGTCGCCATCACGGAACAGCGACAGCGTGGGGGTCTGCCGCAGGCCCAGCTCGCGGAAGAACGCCTCGCCCACCACTTCCAGCTGCACCCGCAGCAGGGTCGTGCCCTGCCCTGCAGTGCCGCTGGCCACCCGCTGCAGCGACATGTCCAGCATCCGGCAACCCGGGCACTGGTCCTTGTGGAAGTCCACCAGCACGCGCGGATGGTCGGCCAGCAACTGCTGGAACTGCTCAGGCGTGGTGGCGTCGATGATCTGCATCGGTGGTACTCCAGTAATGATCCAGGACCGCGTCGGTCCAGCGGTTGATGGCCGCGGCATGCCGCTGGCCATGGGGCATCTGTTCGATCTCCAGCGGCGGGTAGCCGCTGTGGAAATAGCGGATCAGCCGGTGCACCGCACCGCAGTAGTACTCCTGCCCCCACTGCGTTTCGCCGGTGCCGAACACCGCCACCTGACGCGGCCGCTGGCCGCGTTCGGCGATGCCTGCCACCCAGGCCTTCATCTCCGACGGTGTGCGTCCGGCGTTGTCGGTCCAACAACCCAGCAGCACCAGGTCGGCCTCGTCCACCGGCAGCGACGGACACTGGCGCAGGTCGTCGGCGTCCTGCCAGTGCACGGCGTGGCCTGCGGCCCGGCAACGCTCGGCGATGTGGCGGCCGAGCTCGCGGGTGTTGCCACTGAGCGATGCCACCACGATCAGGATGCGCAGCGCCGGGCCGCGTTCAGAGGTCGTCGAAGCCGTTGTCGACGTTGGTCTTCTTGTAACTTGCATTGCGCATCTCGAAGAAGTCGGTCTTGGTCTCGGTGAAGTTGTCGGCGTAGGCCTTGATCCACGGCATCACGTTGTCGGTGGTGTCGCTGTACAGGCGCTCGATGCCGAGCATGCCGGCCATCTTGTTGGCGCGGTACTTCACGTAGCGCACCATCTCGTCCACGTCGATGCCGTCGATGCCGTCCAGCACCTCCGCCGACCATTGGGTTTCCAGTTCAATGGCATGTTCGAACGACTGGTGCACGTAAGCGGTCAGCTCGTTGGTCTGCAGCTCCGGATTCTCGCCGATGATGGCGCGGATCAGCTCGCTGATGAACTTGGTGTGGGCCAGTTCGTCACGGTTGATGAAGCTGATGATCTTGCCGGTGCCGTTCATGCGGTTCTGCCGCACCATGTTGTAGAAGTACGCGAAACCGGAATAGAAGTTGATGCCTTCCAGGATCGAGGACTGGATCAACGACTTCAGCAGAGTTTCGGCGGTCTTCTCGCGCATGAAGTCATCGTAGGCCCCCATGATCGGCGCGTTGCGCTTGATGATGGTCGGGTGGGTACGGGCGATCTCGAAGATGCGGTTCTGGTTCGGCAGGTCGGTGATCGAAGCCAGCACGTAGCTGTAGCTCTCGTTGTGGATCACCTCCTGCTGGCCGATGATCGCTGCATTGGCGTGCGCGGCCGGGTCGGTGATGTACTCGGCGACGTTGTAGATGAAACGCGTCTGCGGCGAATCAAGAGTAGCCAGCAGGCCGATGATGGAATCGTAGGCGTTCTTCTCGCGCGCGTTGAGCTCGCCGTACTGGCGTGCATCCACCTTCATGTCCACCTCGTCGGGGATCCAGAAGTTGGTCGACAGCTCCTTGTAGGCGCGATAGAACGACGGGTAGGGAATGTCGTTCCAGTTCAGGATGCCGCTGGTGCGGCCGTTGATGATGCCGGTGCTGCGGTTGGGGTGGCGCGGTTCGAGGATCTTGATGCGGTCGAGGGGTGTTGCCATGGTCGTTCCTGCAGAGGTAGCGCCGGGCCATGCCCGGCGGAATGTACGGTGGCCGCGCGGTGCGCTCGCCGGGCATGGCCCGGCGCTACCGCGGCTGGGGCGCAGCGATCAGCTCGAGCACCACTCGCATTCGCTGATGTCGATGTCGTTGGAGCGCACGTAGTAGGTGGTCTTCAGCCCTTCCCGCCAGGCACTCAGGTGCAGCTCCAGCAACGTGCTGGCGCGGATCGTGCTCGGCACGTAGAGATTGAAGCTGATCGACTGGTCGACATGGCGCTGGCGGCGCGCGTTCTGCCGCACGCTGGCGAACTGGTCGACCTTGTAGGCGCCCTTCTCGTAGTACGGCCAGGTTTCCAGCGACAGCCCGGGCGCAGCCACCGGCCGCCGGAAGTCCTTCTTTTCCTCGTAGTAGAACGCGCTGTAGATCGGATCGATCGACGCGGTGGAACCGGCGATCTGTGCGGTGCTCATGTTCGGCGCCACTGCCAGCAGCCAGCCGTTGCGCAGGCCGTTCGTCCCCACCTCGCGTGCAAGACTGTCCCAGGCAGCGCCGCTGTAATCGCGGTCACGGAAATAGTTGCCGTTGTGCCAGTCGCTGCCGGCGAACATCGGGTAGCTGCCCTTCTCCCTGGCCAACTGCGCGCTGGCCTGGATGGTCAGGAAGTTGATGCGTTCGAACAGGCGATCGGACAGTTCCTCGGCCTCGGGCGATTCCCAGTGGATCGCCTGCTGTGCCAGCAGGTGATGCCAGCCGAACGTGCCCAGGCCGATGGCGCGGTACTTGCGGTTGGTGATGGTGGCCTGCGGCACCGGCAGCGCATTGAGATCGATCACGTTGTCGAGCATGCGCACCTGGATCGGAATCAACCGCTCCAGCACATCCGTGGCCAGCAGATCCTCTGGGGCGGTGATGGCACGGCCCAGGTTGATCGATGACAGGTTGCAGACCACGAAGTCACCGGCACGGCGGGTGGTGACGATCTGATCGCCGCTGACGATCTCCTGGATCATCCGCGTCGGGCTCATGTTCTGCAGGATCTCGGTGCACAGGTTGCTGGAATAGACCATGCCCGCGTGCTTGTTCGGGTTCTTCCGGTTCACTTCGTCGCGGTAGAACAGGAACGGATTGCCGGTTTCCAGCTGGCTGAGCATGATCCGCTTGAACAGGTCGATCGCCTTCACCGTGCGGCGGCTGATGCGTTCGTCGGCCACCAGTTCGGCGTAGCGGTCGCGGAAGCTGCCCTGCCCGCGCTTCTCGTCGTAGAAGTCCTGCAGGTACCAGCCCTTGGCCTGCTTCACCTCGTGCGGATCGAACAGGTACCAGTCGGCACGGCGCTCGACCGCCTCCATGAACAGATCGGGCACGCAGATCGCGGTGAACACATCGTGCGCGCGCAGGCGCTGGTCGCCGTTGTTCAGGCGCAGGTCCATGAAGGCTTCGATGTCGCGATGCCAGATGTCCAGGTACACCGCCACCGCGCCCTTGCGCTGGCCGAGCTGGTCGACCGACACCGCGGTGTTGTTGAGCTGCTTGATCCATGGCACGACACCGCCGGACGAGTTGGGTACGCCGCGGATCGGCGCGCCACTGCTGCGCACGTACCCCAGGTACGCACCCACACCGCCGCCGTGCTTGGACACGCGGGCGATATCGGTGTTGGAGTCATAGATGCCCTGCAGGCTGTCATCGACGGTATCGATGAAGCAGCTCGACAGCTGGCCACCGACCTTGCCAGCGTTGGCCAAGGTTGGCGTGGCCACCGTCATGTACAGGTTGGACAGTGCCCAGTAGGCCTCGCCCACCAGCTGCATGCGGCGCACACGGCCGCTCTCACCCGGCCCGCCCTCGTTCTGCATCAGGTACAGGGCGATGGTCAGCCAGCGTTCCTGCGGCAGCTCATACACCTCGCGGCTGCGGTCGGTGGCCAGATAGCGTGTGGCCAGCAGGTACAGGCCGTTGTAGGCGAACAGACGATCGCGCTCGGGGTCGATCATCTCGCCGGCCTGCTGCAGCTCTTCCTTCGAATAGCAGCGCAGGATGTCGTTGCTGTAGACGCCGCGGTCGGCCAGGCTTTCCTGCAGGCCCACGAAGGAGCCGTACTTCAGGCTGACGTCGTAGAAGCGGTTGCGGCTGGCGCGCTTGTACAGCCGGCGCAGGTACAGGCGTGCGGCGAACTGCTCCCATTCGGGTGCGACAAGATCGACCCGCGATTCCGCTTCGCGGATCAGCAGATCCACCAGATCATCGGCACTGATGCTGGGCTTGCGCTCGACCATCGCCAGCACCACGCGGCGGTAGTCGGCCACATCCAGCTGCGGCAGCTCGGCGTGGATGGTATCGATGCTGCGCAACAGGCGTGCCGCATCGTACGGCAGGCGTCGGTTGCCGGCTTCCTTGGTGATCCAGGTCGGCACGCGCTCGCCGCTGGCGCGCATGGCGTCGCCGGCGCCGGCCAGGTCGGCCACGCGGAAGGTACTGTCGGTCATGGTGGTGGAACTCCAGGCTCGTACGCGCGTCGGCGCCCGATGCCATGGCGGCCCTGCACGCGATACCGGCGCGCGGAGCGAACGGGTGAAGCGCCAGGGTGCAGGAACGTAGGTCGTCGGCATCTGCCTGCGCCTGCGGCCGGTATCCGGGCCGTGGGGGCGACCTGCGTCCGCACGATGGCGGCCGCGTCGACACGGCAAGCCTTCAGGGGCGGGCCGCGGGACGTTTGCTGCATGTCCGGCGGCGGCGGCTGACCGGGAGTGACAGCCACAACATAGTGGGGATGTTCCGAACCGTCAACACAAGATGCAGTAATCACGTCATGTCGCGACCATCGGTCGCAGGATGCCGTGTTGCACCTCCATCACCTTGTTGACGCCGCACACGTCCCCAGTTCGGTAGCACATCAACTTTTCCGGAACACCGCTCATGCGCGCTGCCCAGTACTCCTCCTTCGGCGACCCGGCCGACGTCCTTGCCGTTGCCGACGCCGCACTGCCCGAACCCGGCCCCGGCGAGGTGCGCATCCGCACTGTGCTGGCCTCGATCCACAATCACGACCTGCTGACCGTGCGTGGCCTGTACGGCTACAAGCCGACGTTGCCGGCGATCGGTGGCAGCGAAGCACTGGGCGTGGTCGATGCGCTCGGCGAGGGCGTCGATGGCCTGCAGATCGGCCAGCGTGTTGCCGCTGCCTCGGTGCATGGCACCTGGGCAGAAGCCTTCATCGCGCCGGCGCGGATGGTGATCCCGATGCCGGAGTCGATCCCCGACGAGATGGCCGCACAGCTGATCGCCATGCCGCTGAGCGCGCTGATGCTGCTGGAGTTCCTGCGCGTCGAGCGGGGCCAGTGGGTCGTGCAGAACACCGCCAACGGTGCCGTCGGCAAATCGCTGGCGATGCTGGCAAAGGGACGCGGTGTACATGTGGCCAACCTGGTGCGCAACGCGGATGCTGTGGCGCAGCTGCAGGCACTCGGCATCGATCACGTGTTCGATACCTCGGTGGACGGCTGGAAGGACCGCGTGCGCGAAGCCACCGGCGAAGAACAGGCGGCGGCTGCAGTCGATTCCATCGGTGGCGATGCCAGCGGCGACCTGGTCGACCTGCTCGGTCACCACGGCACCCTGGTCTCGTTCGGCGTGATGAGCGGCGAGCCGATGCGCATTCCCGCCGGTGGCCTGATCTACAAGGAAGCCACGGTGAAGGGCTTCTGGGGCAGCAAGGTCAGCCAGGCGATGGCGGTGGAAGACAAGCGCAGGCTGGTTGGCGAGTTGCTGAAGCGTGCGGCCGGCGGTGAACTGACCCTGCCGGTGGAGCGGATCTTCGCCCTGGACGACATCGCCCAGGCCGCAAAGGCCGGCGCTGGCTCGGGTCGCAATGGCAAGGTGCTGCTGCGGCCTTGATGGTCTCCGGGTCGGATCCCTTTCCACAAGGAAAGGGCTCTGACCCGTCAGGAGCGTGCGGACCAACGGTCCGCACCCACCGGAGCACAGGCCACTCCACCAAGGGCGCTGACTTTCGTTAAGAACCTGTGATGTATAACTGAATGCGCTTTCGTCATTGGAAGGCGCACAGGCCCGCGTGCGGTACTGACGGCTCCTCCCCCGTTTGGCGTAGTCGCTTCCATGTATCGCACCACCCTGCTTTCCAGCGCGGTCGCGCTGGCCATCGTCACCGGCACTGCCGGCGCCGCTGAAACCGCCGATACCGGCAAGGACAGCACCACCCTCGGCACCGTGCTGGTGACCGGCTCGAACATCAAGCGCAGCGACACCGCCGGCCCCAACCCGGTGCAGATCGTCACACGCGAGCAGATCCTGCAGACCGGCCGCTCCACCCTTACCGACGTGCTGCGCAACCTGTCGGCCAACGCCGGCAACAGCTTCGACGAGCAGTACACCGGCAGCTTCGCTGCGGGCTCGGCGTCGATCGGCCTGCGCGGCCTGTCGCCGAAGAACACGCTGGTGCTGGTCAATGGCTACCGCGTGGCCAACTTCGGCTTCGCGCTCAACACCCAGGACACCTTCGTCGACCTCAACGCGCTGCCGATCAGTGCGGTCGAGCGCATCGAAGTGCTGAAGGATGGTGCCTCGGCGGTGTACGGCTCGGACGCCATCGCCGGCGTCATCAACATCATCCTGCGTCGTGATTTCCAGGGCGTGGAGGTCGGCGGCGGCTTCGGCACCGCCACCCAGGGCGGCCTGAACGAGCGCAAGGCCAACCTGCTGGCCGGCTTCGGTGACCTCGAACAGCAGGGCTGGAACGTGCTGTTCGGGCTGGATCTGCTCAAGCGCGACCGCCTCGATGCTGACCAGCGCGCGTACACCCGCGACGGCGATTTCCGCGACAAGCCCGGTGGCCGCCTGGCCGGCTGGTCCACCGCTGGCGGCAACACGCTGGCCAACCCGCGCGCGCCGCAGCCGTTCTCGTCCTGCCCCGATGGCAGCGAGCTGCGTCCCTACAGTGACTTCGGCAGCACCCTGCCCGGCCAGGCCTGCGCCTTCAACGCGCAGCCGTTCAAGACCTTGCAGCCCGGCGCCGAGCGCCTGCAGGCATCGTTGAGCGCGACCTACCGCTTCAATGACAGCGTCGAAGCCTTCGCTGATGTGCTGTACAGCCACAACAAGGCCGACCAGATCTTCAGCGCGCCGCTGACGGTCGGCCCCGGCCTGCGTGCCTACAATCCCGCCACCGGCACGTTGACCGATATCGCCGCCGTGCTGCCGGTCGGCCATCCGAACAATCCGGGCAGCGCGCCGCTGCCGTTCGAATACACCTTCTTCGATCTCGGCCCGCGCCTGAAGGACAACACCCAGGTGTTCTACCGCGCCCTGGCCGGCGTGCGTGGCACCGGTGAACGCTGGGACTGGGAAGTGGCCGCACTGACCTCGCAGAGCGCGCAGCGCGAGTACGTGGACAACTTCGTGGATCGCTACGCCTTCCAGCAGATCCTGCGCGATGGCAGCTACAACTTCCTCGACCCGTCCAGCACGCCGGGCGCACTGGATGACCTGCGCCTGCAGACCAAGCGTTCGGGCTGGTACAAGCTGCACTCGCTCAACATCAAGGCATCGACCTCGTTGTGGGAACTGCCGGCCGGTGCGATCGGCTTCGCCTGGGGCGCGGAATTCCGCAAGGAATCGCTGGACGCGCGCACCAGTGCGCAGGTGCTGTCTGGTACCGAGCTGCGCCCGGCGATCAACATCGTCGACGGCGAACGCCAGGTCAGTGCCGCCTATGCCGAGTTCAGCGTGCCGCTGCATCGCACGCTGGAGCTGCAGGTTGCCGGCCGCGGTGATCACTACGATGACTTCGGCAAGGCGTTCTCGCCGAAGTTCGCGCTGCGCTGGCAGCCGCTGGACAGCCTGCTGCTGCGCGGCTCGTTCTCGCGTGGCTTCCGTGCACCGTCGCTGCCGGAGATCGCACCGGGGCAGACCATCAGCTACGGCTCGGTGGTCGATCCGTTCGATCCACTGCAGCCCGGCGGCAGCCGTGGTGTGACCAACCTGCGCACCGGCAATCCGGACCTGAAAGCCGAACGCTCGCGCAACCTCAATGTCGGCGCGGTGTGGTCACCGGATGCCGATTCCAGCATCGGCCTGGACTGGTACCGCATCGAACAGGACAACCTGGTCAAGCCGGACAGCGCGCAGTTCATCGTCAACAACCCGGACCTGTTCCCCGGCCGCGTGCAGCGCGATGCACAGGGCCGCATCCAGATCATCACCAACCAGTACGCCAACCAGGGCGAACTGACCACCTCGGGCATCGACCTGGAAGCCAACCGCACCTTCCGCACCGATGGCTGGGGCAACTTCACCGTGGCCGGCAGCTGGACCCACCTGCTCAGCTTCAAGCAGCCGCTGGTGGCTGGACAGGCGCCGTATGACGGCGCCGGCAACAACCGCCATGGCGCCCTTCCACGCACGCGCGGTACCACCTCGTTGAACTGGGCAGTAGGTGACTGGAGCAGCACGCTGAGCCTGCAGTACGTGAGCGGCTATGACCAGCGCGTGGCCACCGCCACCAGCAATCCGGGCCTGCGCGACAAGGTCAAGCCCTACCATCAGCTGGACCTGTACGTGGCCTACGAGGGCATTCCGAAGACCACGCTGTCACTGTCGGTGCTGAACCTGACCGACAAGGACCCGCCGTTCGATCCGGCCGGCGGCTCCAGCGGCTTCGACATCAGCCAGTACAACCTGCGCGGTCAGTTCGTTTCGCTGGGCGCGCGCTACCGGTTCTGATTGCCGCTGTAGAGCCGAGCCCACGCTCGGCTCTTCCGTCGGAGCCGAGCGTGGGCTCGGCTCTACAGGGATGTGCGGACCAACGGTCCGCACCCACCAAAGGCAAGGGCCATGCCCGGCGTTGCTGCATCAACGGCTCAGGTGCAGGAACTGCAGGTGCCGTTCGTACTGGCTGATGATGTCGTTGATGATCTGCTTGCGATTGTAGCCGACCAGGTCGTAGTCCTGGCTGCCCTCGTACAGATGTACTTCGGCGCGGTAGTAGCGCTGGTTGCGCAGCTGCTGCGCGGCGAAGGACGGGGTCAGGTAGCCACTGAGGATCACCCGGTACAGGAAGTCCTGCTGCTCGCCGTGGTTGACCGACAGTTCCATGTCGCCCGCTTCGAAGCGCGTCTGCACGTCCCAGCCCTGCTCACCCAGCTGCTCGGCCACCGCCTCCATCGCCGGCTTCACCGTGTCGTCCATGAAGCGGTACACCTGGTCGCGCACCGGGAAGTGCATGGCCTGGGTCAGGCGCTGGCGCCAGCCCTGGTGGTGGCGATCATCGCCGATCAGCGGCGATGGCCTGAACTGCTGCGCGCGCTTGCGGTGCGACTCGTCACTGAAGGCACGGGTCAGGCCCCACATCATCAACAGCAGCACCGCAGAGAACGGCAACGATGCCAGCACCACCGCGGATTTCAGCGCATCGATGCTGCCGGCCAGCAACAGGCCGGCGGTCAGCACCGCGATCACCGTGCCCCAGAACACGCGCAGCCAGCGCGGGCCATCGTCCTCTGGCGCACCGCCGTGCGAGGACAGTGTGGACAGCACCACCGCCCCGGAATCGGCCGACGTCACGAAGAAGATGAAGCTGACCAGCACGGTCACCCCGATCACCGCCTTGCTCCACGGGTAGCCATCCAGCAGCGCATACAGCACCGTCGGTGGATCATCCACCGCCAGCTGCGCCAACTGCTGCTGGCCATGATGCAGCACCTGGTCCAGCGCGCTGTTGCCGAAGATCGACAGCCACGCCAGGGTGAAACCCAGCGGAATCAGCAGCACGCCGAACACGAATTCGCGGATGGTGCGGCCGCGCGAGATGCGCGCGATGAACAGGCCGACGAACGGCGCCCAGCCGATCCACCAGGCCCAGTAGAACACCGTCCAGCCGCCCAGCCATTCCGGACGGCCACCATAGGCGTACACGTCGAAACTCTTGCCTACCACGCTGCCCAGGTAATCGCCCAGATTCTGCATCAGCGTGCTGAGCAGGTACTGGGTGGGGCCGGCGCACAGCATGAACAGCACCAGCGCGATCGCCAGCAGCATGTTGATGTTGGCCATCCAGCGCACGCCCTTCTCCACCCCGGACACCGCCACTGCGACGGCCGCGCCCATCATCGCCACCACCAGCAGGATCTGCACCAGGTTGGAGTGCGGCACATTGAACAGGTGCGACAGGCCGGCGTTGAGATGCAGCACGCCGAAGCCCATGTCCGCACCGATGCCGAACACCGTGGCGACGATGCCCAAGGCATCGACGGTGTAACCGATCGGGCCGTTGATGCGCTTGCCGATCAGAGGATACAGCGCCGAGCGCAAGGCCAATGGCAGGTTGTGCCGGTAGGCGAAATAGGCCATCGCCATCGCCGCCAGCGCGAACACGCCCCAGCCATGCAGGCCCCAGTGCAGGAACAGCAGCTGCATGGCCTGGCGTGCACCGGCCTCACCCGCTGCGCCATCGCCCTGTGGCGGCTGCAGGTAGTGGGTCAGCGGTTCGGAAACGCAGAAGAAGAACAGGGTGATGCTGATGCCTGCAGCGAACAGCATGCCGGCCCAGGAGAGGTAGCTGAACTCCGGTTCGTCATGATCGGCGCCGAGCTTGATGCCACCGTACTTGGACAACGCCACGCCGACCACGAACACCAGGTACAGGGTCATCGCCAACAGGTAGTACCAGCCGACGTTGAGCGCGGCCCAGTCCTGCGCCTTGACCAGCAGGCGACCGGCGCCGAGTGGGAACAGGCTGACGAACAGTGCGAAGGCAACGACGACGATCGCCGCGAAGGCGAAGACGGGCCGCAGGGTTCGCACCGGCTGATGTTGAGGCTCCAGTGCTTCCATGGGCAGCCATCTCCGGATCGATCAGAAAGTAAGCCGGCGGATTCTGGATGAACAGCAGTGGACACAGGATGAAGTCGTGGCACCGCGCAGGCATGATCCTGCCCCCATCCGTGTTACTCGCGCGCCTGCACGTCGCGCGCGCCGCTCCGGCCGCTCCGGCCTTACTGCATCACATGCACGGCGCACAGCTTGTTGCCGTCCGGATCACGCAGGTAGGCCAGGTACAACTGGCGCCCTGCCTTCTGCCGCACGCCAGCCGGGTCTTCCACCGCAGTACCGCCATGGGCCACGCCCGCTTCCTGCCAGGAATGCACCGCCTGTGGGTCGGCCAGCGCAAAGCCAATGGTGCCGCCGTTGGCGTGGCATGCCGCCTGGCCATCGATGGGCGGAATGACCATGAACATGCGTCCATCCTTGATGTAGACCAGCTTGCCCTCGTCATCGAACACGCCTGTACGGCCGCCGACGGCGGTGAACAGCGCATCGTAGAAGCGACGGGAGATCTCCATGTCGTTGGTTCCGACGGTGATGTGACTGAACATGCGGGCACCCCGTTGCGGGAAAGCCCAAGTGTCGGCCAGTCTGCCGTCGCTCGCAACGGCACGCGGGCATGACCAAGCATAGCCGGCCCGACAAATGCTGATAATCTTGGACTTTACAAACCATCGACAAATGACAGACAAGCGGCAAGGAGGCCCAAGTGGATAGCGTATTGATCAGCACCGAGGCGCATTCACAGCTGGCCGATCAACTGAGAGCGGCTCTGCTCAGCAAATCTGTTCGTGCGATGTCTGTGTCCGGACCATGGGGGACGGGGAAGACACACTGCGTTCGGTCGACGCTCAAGGCGAACAGGCGGGAAGCGGCGTTTGCCTCGCTCTTCAGCGTCAAGAGCATCAGCAACCTGAAACTGACCCTGCTCGACAACATCGTCGCCGAACAGGGAGGGATCCGCGGATGGCTGGCGAGAAGGACGAAGGCGGATCGCGATGTCTATGGCGCAGCCATTGAAAAGCTCTATTCCGGAGCGGCCATTGCCAATGATCTTGCGTTGATCGCCTTCAGGAGCGCCGTCCGCGGAAAAGTGATCGTTCTCGATGACCTTGAACGAAAGCATCCTGATCTGGATATCGACGAAGTCGCTGGCTTCATCGACGAGCTGATGGAACTCAGCGCCTGCCGCGTCATTCTGATAATGAACAGCGAGCGGCTGACAGATCACTCCAAGTGGATGAAGATCCGCGAGAAGATAATTGACCGGGAGTTGTTCTACTCTCCAACCCCGCAGGAGTCCACGGCCATCGCACTTTCCGGCCATCTTCTGGCTGAGGTTATTACACCACTAATCACTGGTTGCGGCATCACCAATATCAGGGCGATCAGGCGGATAGCACTGGAAATTGATTGGCTGGGCGAGAAGAAGTATCCAGAGGGCAAGCCGCTTCGGGAATTCCTTGCGTCATTCGTACTCATGATGGGCGCCAATCTTCACGCATTGGGGCAGCAAGGAGTAATGGCCAAGATCGATCCCGACCGGACCGGCAGCATCAAGCGGCATGATCAATTCAGAAGCGCATGCAGCACACTGCTCATCGACCCAGACAACGAATTCATCGAGAGCATTGATCTTTTCCTTCGCACTGGCGTCATGCCCAGCGAGCACATAGCATCGGTGCTGGACAGAAGGCTCAAGACCGAGCGCGTCAGCGACCTGCAATTCGAATCCATCGCGGTTCGAAACGATTACTTCTGGGATATCGACTGGAGCGACGATAAAGCACTGGAGTATTGCTTGGAATTGTGCATGGAATCGGCCAGTTGCGGTGATCCGCACCTTCTCAGCCACATATTGCAGACGCTGGAACTGATCGGAGGCCAGGAAGCGCTGCAATCAGCTTCGTCGGCCCTGTCAACTTTCAGATCAACGCTGGAACGGCAACCCCGCGAATTCACCCCGCAGAACTACCACCCGGCGGTCCTGGGCATCCTGAAGTCCCTGCAGCCCCCGACCCCGGCAGGGGCCGCAACACCGCCAGAAGTGAAAGACGACAGGATGCACGGCCTTGCTGCCGGAGGGTTCGCATACGCCTCAGTCCTGAACCTCTCGACCACCCAAGCGTCTTTCCTTGAACAACTTGGATCCATGGACGCTGCGGATATGCGCTATGTCGTACCTGCGATGCTGAACAGGTGCGGGAATATCATCTCCAGTCGCGAACATCCAGATCTGGAGGCAGCGCAGGCTTTCCAGGGCGCGTGCACTCAATACGTCCGTGACAATCCCCAGTCAAAACGGGCGCGCCTGATCAATGCCGCGATGAGGGGCGATTATCCTGCAGGGCAATCGGAGTCCGCCCGTAACGTTGACTGAAGTGGGCGGATCAATTCCACCGCAACTGCGCCATGGAACTGAAACGGACAGCAGCACCAGAACGAAATCACGCGGTACTCAGCAGCAACACCGCCACAGTGACCAAGCCAATGCCAACCCAACCAATCGGGCGCAGGCGATTGCCAAACAACAGGCGACCGCAGGTGGCCGTGCCGATCACGCCGATCGCGCCCCACATCGCATAGGCGGTGGCCAGGTCCATGTAGCGCACGGCCTGGCCCAGCAGGGCGAAGGCGATCCAGACCAGCACGATGGCGCCGACACCCCAGCGCCAGCGACGGAAGCCATCGGACTTGGCCACCATCATGTTGGCGGCCACATCGATCAGCGCAGAGCAGATCACGAAAAACAGGGCCATCATGTTCATCAGTGCGCCTCCCCGAGAGTGACACAGACGATGCCGACTACCGCCAGCACCAGACCGGCCAGCTGCTGCAGCGACAGACTCTCGCCGAACACGCTGATGCCGACCACGGTCAGCAGGGTCAGGCCGAGACCTTCCCACACCGCATAGGCCACGCCGACGGCGATACGGCGCACCGACAGCGCCAGGAAGTAATAGGACAGCGCCAGCGCACCGGCCATGATCAGATAACCGGTCCAGCCGCCATCGCGGGCGGCATGGGCCATGAAGGACGTGCCGACCACTTCGGCGACGATCGCCACGGTCAGGCAGGCCCAGGCGACGAAGGCGCCACGGGCGGGAACAGTACGGGACATGTGAAGCTCCTTGCGGGACAGGGACCGCGCCCCGTCATCAATAGATCCACGCCGTGCGTGGATGATCCGGAACGCCCCCGCAGACAGGGGCGACGGTGGCCAGTATCATCGCCTTTTACGGTGGTATCAAAATGGATTCCATCTACAGGAGCGATGGATCAATGCCCTATTCTCCCGAATCCCTGCAGGCCTTCGTCGAGGCCGCCGCGCTGGGCTCGTTCTCGGCGGCCGCGCGCCGGCTGCGCAAGACCCAGTCCACGGTCAGTACCGCCATCGCCCACCTGGAAGCCGACCTGGGCATGGTCCTGTTCGATCGCAGTGGCCGCTACCCGCAGCTGACCGACGCCGGCCGGCAGGTGCTGGGTCACGCGCAGGAAATCCTCGCCGCCGACGCGCGCCTGCAGCAGCTGAGCGTGCGCCTGGCCGCACCCGTGGAGCCACGCCTGACCGTGGTGTTCTCCGATGTCTACCAGCTCGATCCGGCGCAACGTGTGCTGCAGCGGTTTGCCGAGGCATTTCCGGAGATTGAACTGGAATGGCTGGATGCCGAAGGACGGGACGTGCTGGAACTGGTTGATGCTGGCCGCGCCGGGCTGGGACTGCTGCCGCGCCAGGCGCAGTACCCCGATGCGCTGGTGGCCCAGCCCCTGGCCCACCACAGCGAACTGGCGGTGTACGTGGCCAGCGACCATCCGCTGGCGCAGGCCGGCGTGCGCGCGGCGGCGCAACTGGCCCGGCACCGGCAGGTGCGGCTGAGCGCGCAGGTCGACCACGCGCCGCCGATCAGCGGGCTGGCATGGACTGCGTCGGACTACCTGATGGTGATGGAGATGGCCGAGGACGGCATCGGCTGGGCCGAGCTGCCGCGTGCGCTGGTGCAGCGCTACGACCGTGGCCGCCTGCTGGAGCTGCGCGTGCCTGGCTGGCCGCGCCGCATCCACAGCGACCTGGTGTGGCGGCGCGATACGCCGCCGGGGCCGGCGGCATTGTGGTGGGCCGAGGCGTTGGGGTGATGCTTCAACGGCACCCCATCCACGCATGGCGTGGATCTACTGCACCCTGAATTGCCGCATCCACGCATGGCGTGGATCTACACGCTGAAGTAGATCCACGCCATGCGTGGATGCACAGGATGTCAGCAGATCACGGGGTGGCGAGCGCGTAATCCAGCGCCGAGCACACCGCCGCCACCTGCGCGTCGTTGCACTGCTGCGGCGTCGCGCGCGGGCTGTCCGGGTAGACCTCGGTGGTGGTGGTGTACTTCGCCCCGGTGATACCGGCGCACAGGCCCAGCGGCACCAGCGCGTACTCGATCACGCCATGCGCGACCACCGGCGAACCGATGATCTCGCCCTTGTCGTCGGCCGGTGCTATATGGGTGACCTTCTCCACTTCGGCGACCACGGCCTGCTGGAACGTCGGCTGCGGATTCTCGCTGTCGTCCACTAGGTAGAAGCCATCGGGAATCAGGCCCGGTTCGAACGGCTTGCCGTCGCGCGCGGCAAGTGCGGGACGGAACTCGCTCTCGTCGCTGTCGGTGGTCTCGTGCAGGTCGATGTGCAGCACGAACTGGCCCTTCAACGGTGCAATCAGTTCGATGAGCGCCGTCGATTCGCGGGCCGGGCCGTCTGCGCGGAAGTTGCGGTTCGGGTCGATCGCATCGAAGTTCCAACGGTTGATGCGCTCGAAGCCCCACGGATTCACGCACGGCGCGACCAGCAGGTTGGCCTTGCCGGCATAGCTGGCGGCATGCTCTTCGAGGAATTCCAGCGCGCCCAGCACGCCACTGGTCTCATAGCCGTGCACACCGCCGGTCACCAGCGCGGCCGGCAATGCCGGGTTCCAGTCGCGACTGCGCAGGGCGAACAGGGTGTAGGTCTCGCCTGCATAGTCGAGCTGGCCGTAGGCCACCTTGTCGAAGCGCTCGGCCAGTGCATCGACGCGCGGCAGCACCTCCTCGTCGTAACGGCGCAGGCGCTGCTGGCGCGCACGCCACTGCTCCCGTTCCGCCACGCCCCACGGCTGGCCAGGGGTACCGACGGGGTAGAAAGCAGCAGTGGACATGGCAGATCTCAGCGGGTCAGGAGGCAATCGATCACTTTACCACCCGGCCAAAGCGCTGAACCGCACGTCGATTCCAATGGCGAATGGAATCAGCAATAATTCTCATTTACGCCCTTCCACTGCCCGCAACGATGCCCATCCCCGCCCTGCAACCGGCCCGCCTGCCCCTGGCCGCCGCCCTCGCCCTGTGCCTGCTCCCGGCCGCCAGCGTCTTCGCGCAGGACAGTGCCACAACCCTCGACAGCATCCAGGTATCGGGCAGCTGGCTGGGCACCGGCCTGCACGACAGCGTCAAGAGCTTCGCCGGCGCACGTACCGTGGTTGATCGCCAGCGCATCGAGGCCAGCGGCGCCGCCAGCCTGGGCGATGCCATGCGCCGCATTCCCGGCGTGCAGGTCACCGACAACTCCGGCACCGCCGGCAGCTCGGTGTCACTCAACATCGGCGTGCGTGGCCTGACCGGTCGCTACTCGCCGCGCTCGACCGTCCTGCTGGACGGCGTGCCGCTGGCGGTTGCGCCGTACGGCCAGCCGCAGTTGTCGTTTGCCCCGGCCAGCCTGGCCAACATCGAGTCGATCGACGTGGTGCGTGGCGGCGGCGCGGTGCGCTACGGCCCGCAGAATGTCGGCGGCATCATCAACTTCAGTACCCGTGCCATTCCGACCGCGGCTGGGCTGCACGGCGAGGCCGGCGTGCGCTACAGCGCCTACGACCACGGCGGCGGCGACAGCACGCAGTACAACGCCTTCCTCGGCGGCACCGCCGACAACGGCCTGGGCATGGCCCTGCTGTATTCCAGGCAGGACGGCCGCGGCTGGCGCCAGGGCAGCGATGACCGTTTCGACGACCTGGCACTGAAGTTCGCCTATGCCATCGATGCGCAACAAGAGCTGCGCGCCAAACTCTCGTACTACGACGTGCGCTCGCTGACTCCCGGTGGCCTGACCCGCGCCCAGTACGAGACCGATCCGTTCCAGAACACCCGGCCGACCGACTTCTGGAAGGGCCATCGCACCGGCATCGACCTGGGCTACACCAACACGCTGTCGCAGAACAGCGAGTTCGAGGTGCTGGCGTATTACAACGAAAGCAACCGCGCCAGCTCGCTGATCAACGCCGCCAACACGCAGATCACCGTGCAGCCGCGCGACTACCGCGTGCTCGGCATCGAACCGCGCTACACCCAGCGCCTGCACTGGGGCAGCAGCGTGCACGACATCACCGCTGGCTACCGCTTCCTGCGCGAGCGCGGCAATGACCGCAGCTACACCGTGACCCGCCGTACCGGTGCGGCCGGCGCGACCACCCGCTTCGACAACGCCACCGATGCCCACTCGTTCTACGTTGATGACCGCATCGCCATCGGCCAGTGGCGGATCACGCCCGGCGTGCGCATGGAGTGGATCGACATGGACCGCCAGCAGGCCGGTGGCGGCGCGACCTTCAGCAGCCGCAACGACAAGGCCCTGCCCTCGCTCAACGTCGCCTACCTGCTGACCCCGCAGCTGACCGTGTTCGGCAACTACACCACCTCGTTCGGGCCGGTGCAGAACATCCAGCTCAACTCGCAGAGCGCGACCAATCCGCTGAACCCGGAAATCGCCAGGACCACCGAGCTGGGTGCGCGCTGGCAGGATGGTGCGCTGCGCGCGGAAGTGACCGTGTTCAAGATGCGCTTCGACAACCAGATCCTGCAGATTCCAGGCATCACCCCCCCGACCTTCCAGAACATTGGCGCCACCGACCACAAGGGTGTGGAAAGCGCGGTCGAGTACCGCTTCGCCGAGAGCAGCGCGCTGGCGGGGCTGGAGCTGTACGCGAACTACACCTGGACCAAGGCCATCCAGCAGTCCGGCGACAATCGTGGCCTGGATGTGCCCTTCTATTCGCGCGATACCGACAGCATCGGCGCCCGCTATGCGCTGGCCGGCTGGACCTTCAACGTGTCCAGCACCCACCAGAGCGGCCAGTTCTCCGATGCCGCCAACACCTGGAACGAAACCGCCGATGCCCGCGTGGGCCGTGTGCCGGGCGTACGCCTGTGGAACGCGCAGGCCGCCTGGCAGCTGCCGTGGCTGGCCGACAGCGAGGTTGCGGTGGGCGTGAACAACCTGGCCGACAAGCGCTGGTACACCCGCAACGTGGATGGCAACGCCGGCCGCATGGTGGCCGCACCGCGCACGTTCTACGTGCAGGGCCGCTACCGCTTCTAAGCGCGGAAGTCGCCTGATGCGGTGACGGTGGCGCTCACGGTGGCGGCGTATCATGCCGCCACCATGTCGTCCGCCGCTTCGCCATCGCGCCTGCATCTGGCCTTCCAGGGCCTGCGTCTGCGCCTGCGCGGAAGCGACCTGTGGTTCATCGCCCTGGCCCTGCTGGTCGGGCTGATCGCCGGTGGCCTGACCCTGCTGCAGGCTGGGCTGGCACGCACCCTGCAGACGGCGCTGTATGGCCTGGACGAGGGCATGCGCCTGAGCTCACTGCCCGCGCTGACCTGGACCGCGCTGCTGGTACTGCCGCTGGGCGGCCTGGTGGTGGGCCTGGTCAGCCTCGCTGCAACGCGCCTCAAACGCCCCCTGCTGGATGCCGTGGAAGCCAACGCGCTGCACGGCGGCCGCATGTCGATGCGCGACAACCTGATCGTGCTGACCCAGACCCTGGTCTCCAATGGCTGCGGCGCGTCGGTCGGACTGGAAGCGTCGTACACGCAGATGGGTGCGGGCAGCGGCTCGCAACTAGGGCGTGTGATGCGCCTGCGCCGCAACGACGTGCGCATCCTGGTCGGGGCCGGCGCGGCCGGTGCGATCGCCGCAGCCTTCGGCGCACCGCTTGCGGGGGCGTTCTATGCCTTTGAGATCGTCATCGGTGCCTACACCCCGGCCGCACTGGCGCCGGTGGCGGTTGCGGCGCTGGCCGGCGCCTTCGTTGCCGACCAGGCCGGCGTGGAAGCCTATCTGCTGCCGGCGGCATCCACCATCGACGTGCGCGCAGCCGACTATGCGATCTACGGCCTGCTCGGCTGCTGCTGTGCGATGGTCGGCATCGCGGTGATGCGCCTGATCGCCTCCATCGAGGGCACGGTCAAGCGCAGCCCGTTGCCGCTGTGGGGGCGCCCGGTAGTGGGCGGCCTGCTGCTGATTCCGCTGGCACTGGCCAGCCCACAGGTACTGTCGTCCGGCCACGGAGCGCTGCACCTGGACCTGACCACCCATCTGCCGCTGATCTGGATCGGCGGACTGCTGACCCTCAAATGCCTGGCCTCGGGCATCTCGCTGGGTTTCGGCTTCCGCGGCGGCTTGTTCTTCGCCTCGCTGTTCATGGGCACCCTGGTCGGCACGCTGTTTGCCGGGTTGCTGGCGATGGCCACCGGCGTGCCGGTGGTCGACGCCACGTCGGCGGCGCTGGCGGGCATGGCCGCACTGGCCGCGGCGGTGGTTGGCGCGCCGATGACCATGGCCATGCTGGTGCTGGAAGGCACCCACGATTTCCTGCTGACCAGCGTGGTGATGAGCGCCGTGCTGGTGTCCAGCACCCTGGTGCGCCAGTGGTTCGGCTACTCGTTCTCGACCTGGCGCATGCATCTGCGCGGGGAAACCATCAAGAGCGCGCGTGACATCGGCTGGGTGCACAACCTCAATGCCGGGCGGATGATGCGCAAGGGCGTAGCCACTGCCCCGGCCGACCTGGATGCCGCTGCCTTCCGCCAGCGCTTCCCGCTGGGCTCGGGCAGCCGGGTGATCCTGATCGACAGTGAAGGCCACTATGCCGGCATCGTGCAGATTCCGCGCCTGTTCGGCGACGGCGTAAAGCCCGAGGATGTGGTGGGTACGTTCGCCGAGAACCGCGACGTAGCACTTGCCGCCAGCGCGGACGTGGTCAGCGTGATGCAGCGGTTCGACCAGACCCAGGCCGACGAGCTGGCGGTGGTGGCCGACGATGGCCAGGTACTGGGCGTGGTGTCCGAAGCATTCGTGCGCAAGCGCTATGCGGAGGAGCTGGACAAGCGCCAGCGCGAAATGATGGGCGAGCGCGTCGACGAGTAGATCCACGCCATGCGTGGATGATGTCCCGGCAGCCCCCACCCATCCACGCATGGCGTGGATCTACTGCACAGCCAGGCCCCCGGCTGCGCGTCGACTGGTAGATCCACGCCATGCGTGGATGATGTTCCCGGCACCCCCACCCATCCACGCATGCGTGGATCTACTGTCACCTGCGGGAGGTAGACTGCGGCCATGCGCTTCATTGAAACCTTCCAGTCCGGCCCCTTCGCCGACACCGTGGTCAGCCTGCTGGCGGCGTTCGTGCTCGGCACCCTGATCGGGGCCGAACGCCAATACCGGCAGCGCACCGCCGGCCTGCGTACCAACGTGCTGGTAGCCGTTGGCGCCGCCGCCTTCGTTGATCTGGGCATGCGTATCGCCGGCAGCGCCGAGGCCGTGCGGGTGATCTCGTACGTGGTCTCGGGTGTCGGCTTCCTCGGCGCCGGCGTGATCATGAAGGAAGGCATGAACGTGCGCGGCCTGAACACCGCCGCGACGCTGTGGTGCTCGGCTGCCGTGGGCAGCTGTACCGGTGCGGACATGCTGGCCGAAGGCGTGCTGCTGACCATACTAATCATCGCTGGCAACACCCTGCTGCGGCCACTGGTGAACGCAATCAACCGCATCCCGATCAACGAAGCCGCCAGCGAAGCGACCTACGAAGTGCGCCTGAGCGTGGATGCCGACGCGGTGCCGCGCGTGCGCGAGCGTCTGGTCGATGCACTGGAAGCGGCACAGTATCCCGTCGGCGATGTACAGCTGGTCGAGCACGCCGATGCACCCACCGATGTGATCGCAGTCCTGGTCAGCACGGCGGTCAGCGCCGACGAACTGGACGTGGTGCTGGCGCGGATGGAGCAGGTGCCGGGCGTGCTGCACGCCACGTGGGAAGTCAGCACCCGCGATTGAACGGGTGTCGGTAGTTCATCACGCATGGCGTGGCTCTACTGCTCATGCATGCGCCAGGCGCTGCTGCGCACGCAGCAGTCTGCGGAACGAGGCGCAGCGCCGCGCATCCTCGGCGTGCGGGCAGGCCGCAGCCCGCCGCAGCCGATCCTGCGCCCGCTGCAGCTCGCGGATCTGCCGCTGCAGGGCATCGGCCTGGGCCAGCAATGCCTTGCGGTCCAAAGAAAGCCCTGCCCCCTGCGGCATCGCCGTGCCGATCTGCTGCAGCGACAGACCGGCTGACTGCCCCAGGCCGATCAACGCCAGCCGTTCCAGCACCTGTTCGTGGTACTGCCGGCGCAGGCCGCGCCGCCCCAGCACCTGCAACAGGCCCAGCTGCTCGTAGTAGCGCAGGGTCGAGGCCGGTACACCGCTGCGGCGCACCACTTCACCGATATCCAGTTCCCGCATCGTGCTTGACCTCAAGTGGGCTTCAAGCGCCACCATGGTCGTACTCCCCGCGCAAGGCAAGCCCATGGCCGATTCACTCCCGCTCGATCAGAACACGCTCTGGAACGGCCCTGCTGGCGAGAACTGGGTCGCGCAGCAGACCCTGCTGGACGGCTTGTTCCAACCGATGGCCGATGCGCTGCGCGACGAGCTGCCGGCTGCCGTCACGGAACTGCTGGACATCGGCTGTGGCACCGGCGCCAGTACGCTGACCGCCGCCACGGCGCGTCCCGGTGCGCATTGCACCGGCGTCGACATCTCCGCATCGATGCTCGCCCTCGCCCGCCAGCGTGCCGCCGCGATCGGGCGCGACATCGACTTCATCGTGGCCGATGCGCAGCGCCATGACTTCGCAGCAGCGCGCTACGACTGGATCCAGTCGCGGTTCGGGGTGATGTTCTTCGAGGACACGCAGGCCGCCTTCGCCAACCTGCATCGTGCCGCCCGAGCCGGCGGGGGCCTGCGCTTCATCGCCTGGCGCAGCGCACAGGACAATCCGTTCATGACCACCGCCGAACGCGCCCTTGCAGACCAGCTGGCGCTGCCAGCGCGAGCACCGGGTGCACCAGGACAGTTCGCCTTCGCCGATGGCGAGCTGGTGCGTCGGCTGCTGCAGAGTGCCGGATGGCAGGACGTGGACGTATCGCCGCTGGACCTGACCTGTTTCCTCACCCGTGATGCGCTGGCCAGCTACGTCGGCCAGCTTGGGCCCGTGGGCCTGGCCCTGCGTGCGCTGCCGGCCGTACGCGCCGATGCGCTGCTGCAACACGCGCTGGCTGAGTTCGCATCGTTCATCGACGGTGATCGCGTGCGGGTGGAAGCCGCCTGCTGGATGATCCGCGCCCGCGCCTAGCAACAGGAAAGGGGACGGAGGGGATCAAGTCGTTCATGCCCCGGCTGTGCGGGAAACGACTTGATCCCCTCCGTCCCCTCTTCTCTACAGCGCCTCGCCGGCGTCGGCCAGCCGCGATTCGATCAGCGCGTACCACTGCTCGAGCATGTCGACCAGCATGTCCAGCTCGGCGTCGGCCCGCTGCGCGCGGCCGCTGCGCAGGCAGGCCTGCGCTTCCTGCAGCTGGGTGAGGAAGCCTGCAACGGTGTCGGCCTGCAGGATCAGGCCCGGCAGCCGGCGCCCGGGAATGCGCACCACCGCATGGTTGCCGAGCTGGCCGTACACGCTGAGAGTGGCTTCCGTCTTCATGGACAAGGGCAGGAATTGGGCATTCATCAGGTGCACCAGGGAGAAACCTGCCCACCGGCAGGCGTGGAAAACGGGGGAGACGTTTCCACGTCCTGCCGGCAGAACAGGGGGGACTCGGGATGCCGGGGCGGGCCCGGGCACGGGGATTCAGTGCGCTCGGGCCACGCCAGCGATCTGCACCCGGCGATTGGGCGCCAGGCAAGCGATCAGTTCGCGCCGGTTGCGCTGGTCGCACTGCACCAGCGGTTCCGCCGCGCCCCGACCTTCGGCACTGATGCTCGCCGCTGATACGCCGCCCTGCACCAGCGCCATGCGGACCGCCTCGGCACGCCGCTGCGACAGCGTCTGGTTGTAGGCAGCGCTGCCGATCCGGTCGGTGTAGCCGACCACCTGGATCGACTGCACCTGGCTGGCCTCACGCACCTGCGCCAACACGCCCTGCACTGCCTGCTGGCCGGTGGCACTGAGCACCGCACTGTCGAAACCGAACAGCGCATCGGCAGCCAGTCGCAGCGGCTGCTCCGGCAAGGGCGCCGGCGGTGGCGGTGCGGGCGGACGCGGCGGGTCCAGTACGGCAGCGCACGATTCAGGCTTCCAGTAGCCGCCTTGGGCGATGCCCTTGTTGTCGAAGCGCACCTGGAACTGGCAGGTGAAGTATTCGGCGCCCTGTGCGGTGCGGAAGTTGAACAGGTAGTTCCACTCGCGCACGCCCCACATGCCTTCATTGAAATGCGGCGTACCCAGCAGCGAATAGAGCTGGCGCTTGCTCATACCCGGCGCGAAGCGGCGAAGATCGGCGATATCGGGATAGATGCCTTCCTTCAGCGAGGCCTTGCTGGCCTCCGGGAAGGTGACGGCAGTGCTGCCGGCGGGACCGTCGGCGGCCGGTGCGTGGCTGCGGCAGGCAACCAGCAGCCCTGCAGCCAGGATCAGGCACAGCGTGGCGGCGACGCGACCACTGCGAGCGATGCAATGCGGTTTCATGTCATTCCCCTGTAGACGTTGCCCGCTGCGCCGGGCCGCAAGTGCGACCCGGCGCGGGCGATCACCACTGGATGCCGGCACCGACGGCCACACCGGCCTCGCCACGGCTGTTGGTGGAACCACTGAACTTGTAGATCCAGCGGCCACCCTCGGAAACACCGGAGATGCCCAGGGCCACACCGGATTCGCCGTTGTAGCTGCCGGCAGCGATCGAGGCCATGTTGCGGCCGGCTTCGCTGGGCTGCGGCAGCGACGCGGTTGCCATCGCCGATGCGATACCGGCCGAGGCGCGGTTGTCGGTCTTGCGCAGGTCGCGTTCGAAGCCGCCCATGCGCTCATCGGTGTAGGCCTTCGACCAGTCCAGCGTCTGCGCCATGCCCGACTTCAGCTGGTCGACATTGACCGCGTCGGTACCGGCGGTGCCGGCGGCGACGTTGCGCACCGTGGTCGGGCCGCTGCTGGTGCTGCCCAGGGTGACGCTGTTGTAGTTGGTAGTGCCGTTGGTGGTGGTGTCATAGCGGATCGTGCCCTGCTGCGAAGCCTGCAGCTGACGCACGTTGACCGCATCCGTTGCCTGCGAACCATCGGCCACGTTGACCACCTGGCGTTCGGCACCGGCTGCCCCCACCGACACCGTATTGGCGCGGTTGGCGACCGAGCCTGCACCCAGCGCCACCGAGTTGTCGGCCTGTGCCTGCGAACCGTTGCCCAGTGCGGTCGAGTTCGCCCCGGCAGCGGTGGAGCCGGCACCGCCTGCGGCGGAGTTGGCACCGCTGGCAGACGGATCGGCCAGGTTGTTGCTGTTGTTGGCCCGGAAGCTGCCGGCGACGTTGGTGATGTTCTGGATCTTCTGGTCGGTGTAGGACTTGGACTGATCGATGGCGTAGTTCACGCCATTCTTCAGCTGGCCGACGTTGGTCGCGTCGTGGTCGTCGGAGCCATCGGCCACGTGGGTGACCTTGCGCTCGCTGCCGCTGCTGCCCACCGCCACTTCACCGGACGAGTTGCTGGCACCGGTCTGGCCGTAGGCACCGGTATAGCCGGTCTGCGCGCCGACGCTGGCCACCGAGCCGGCACCCAGCGCAACACTGTTACCTGCACTGGCATTGGCGCCGTTGCCGACCGCTACGCTGCCCGCGCCCGCTGCACTGGCCTGCGGGCCGACCGCCAGTGCTTCAGCACCGGTGGCCGTCGCCGCTGCGGCAGTGGAGTTGACCGCCAGGTACGGGCTGCCACCGCCGTTGCTGATGCGCTGGTTGAGCACCCGCAGCGAGCCATCCACTGCGGAGAACGCTGCGGTGACGTTGCTGTAGTCGTTGCCGGTGATGGTGCCATCGGTGGCGATGGTGGAGATGTTGAAGGTCGGCGCGGTCCACAGCCCGGTGCTGCCGTTGTACACGGTGCTGCCACCGAAGTAGCTGGCCACGGTCTGGTGGGTGCTGAACAGCTGGTCGCCGGTGATGGCATCGCTGCTGCCCGCCAGGATGCTGCCGGCAGCCACGTTGGTGACTTTCACCGGTGCACCGCCGGTACCACTGAGGGTCACGGTATCGACCACGTTGCCGCTCCCATCCACGTCGTACTTCACGGCGCGCTTGTCCAGGTCATCGGTCTGGTCGGCAACGTTGGCCAGCGAATTGCTGACCGCATCGAAGGCCGTGCCGACGTCGTTGTAGCTGCCCTGGCTGACGGTACCATTGGCGGCGACGTTGTTGAGCGTGTAGGTCGGTGCGGTCACCACGCCATTGGCATCCACCGCAGCGCCGCCGCCGAGATGGGTGGCCACGGTCTGGTTGGCCGCGAACAGCTGCGCACCGTTGATCGCTTCGCTGCTGGCCGCGCTGATCTGGCCCGGGCCGAGGTTGCGCAGCGTGGTGGCCGTGCCGGACTGGCCGAGCGTGGCGCTGCCGTAGTTGACGCTGCCGTCGCCGTTGACGTCGTAGCGCAGTGCGCCCTCTTCCGAGGCCTGCAACTGCCCCAGGTTGACTGCATCGGTGCTGGCGGTACCAGCGGCGACGTTGGTGACCTGGCGTTCGGCGCCTGCGGCACCGATCGACACGCTGTTGGCACGATCGGCCAAGCTGCCGGCACCGACAGCGATGCTGTTGGCTGCAGTTGCGCTGGCGCCGGCACCGACGGCGATCGATTCGGCGCCGCTGGCCACGGCTTCAGCTCCGGTCGAATTCACCCGCAGGTACTTGGTGCCGGTGTTGCGGATGTCGTTGATCTGCGTGTTGAGGTTGACCAGCGAGCCGTCCACCGCATCGAAGGCGTCGGTTACGTTGTCATACAGCCCCGAGGCCACGGCGCCACCGGTAGAGATGGTGCTGATCTCGAACAGCGGTGCAGTGAATGTGCTGGTGAGCGGATCGAATGCTGCACGTCCGCCAAAGAACTTCGCCATGGTGTCGTTGCTGGCGAACAGCTGCGCACCGTTGACCGCTTCGCTGCTGGTGGCGTTGACCGCGCCGGCGGCCAGGTTGCCGATGGTGGTGGTGCCGGTGCCATTGCCGAGGGTGACACGGCGGTAGTTGGGATCGCCTGCACCATCCAGGTCATAGGTGACCGCCGCTGCCCCAACCGCATCGATCTGGCTGATCGCGCCCTTCAGCTGGGCCACGTTGACCGCATCGGTGTTGGCGCTGCCGGCCGCGAGGTTGGTGATCTGCCGCTCGCCGCCACCGGCGGTGCCTACCGACACCTCGCCAGCGGACACCTGTGCGGTGGTCAGGCCGTAGGCGCTGTAGCTGGCCTGGGCGCCGCGCAGTGCAGCCGAGCGGTAACCCAATGCCACCGAATTGGCCTGGTTGGAGGTGCTCTCCGCGCCGAGCAGGGTCTGCCCGTTGGCGGTGCCGCTGGCGCTGTCACCGACCACCACCGAGTGGCCCATGCGTGCAGCGTAGTCGGCAGTGGGAACGCCGGTCGGATCGGTCGGATCATTGGCGCCCGCGCCGGGGAAGGCCACGCTGGCATCGACCTTCGGCAGCTCATGGCGGGCATTGGCGCCGATCACCACTTCCTTCGAACCGTTGGCATAGGCGCCATCGCCCATCAGCACCTGGTAGTCCTGTGCGGCGTTGACCGCCCAGCAGGAGATGTCGGCCAAGGCGATGTCCAGGCACTTGGCCGCCCAGGCCGGCGAGTCCTTGGGCAACAGCAGGCCCAGCAGGCCACCGGGATTGCCATTGTTGATGTTGTAGATGTAGCTGTCGGAGGTGACGCCGCCGATCAGGGTCAGGTGCGAGCTGCCACCGGTGACCGCGCCGCCCAATCCATTGAGCGTGGTACCGACCGGCGTGGCGTTGACCACCGGCAGACCAAGCACGTTGACCGTGGAGTAGGTCTGCATGACGTTGGCCGTGCTGAGCTTGAGGTTGCCGTTGGACAGGTAGCCAGTGCCGCCGAACAGGCTGGCGGTGGTCGGGCCGAGCAGTTCGGTGACACCGCCCACCAGGCCACCAGTGCCGATCACCAGGCCCGCATTCGGGTCGGCGGCTGCGGGCGCCTTCGGGCTGGTTGGCGGAATGGCCGACGGCGAGGTCAGGCCGAGGCTGCCCAGGGTATTGCCGACCAGACCGCCGACGGCCCCGCCGAGGTTGTTGACGGTGCCGGACAGATCGCCGTTGAGCAGGCTGCCCACTGCATTGCCAACACCATTCAGCGCAGTGCCGACACCATTGAGCAGGCCGCCCAGGCCGAGCGCGCTGTTCTGTGCGGCGGCGGTTGCGGTGCCGGCCAGCTTGAGGTTGCGATCAGCGACGAGTTCTTCGCCGTCCTTGCCCTGTACGCGCACCTTGCCCGCCACGCCGGCATCGAACGCGGCGGTGATCGCGCGGTCATCGGTGTCGCCCGGCAGCTCTTCCTTGGCCGGCAGTGCGACCGCGGCGCTGGCACCGACCTGGCCTTGCCCTTCGATGTGGTTGCCGGCCACGACCAGCTGCGAATCGACCTTGCCATCGACGGCCGCTTTCAATCCGGACGGCGTTGCACTTGCTGCGGCGGCAACGTGGGTACCGGCATCGACGCTGGCAACCGGCGTGCCGGCGATGCCGACGTTGGCCTTTGCTGCCGCATTGGCAGACAGGCCCAACGGTGCCTGCGCGGCCGGTGCGACGTTCGCGGCGACCGCGGCATCAACACGGGTGGCGGCGACGTTGCCGATGCCGATGTTGGCGCGGACGTCGGCGCCGAGCGCCGGTGCGGTCACCTGGCGCGGCGTGGCGCCGGCGGCCAGCTTGACCTGCACTGTGGCCGGCAGGACGTCGCGCACCACCGGCAGCGAGGTCGTGCTCAGCTGCAGGCCGACGCGTGCGTTCGCACTGATCGCCGGGTTCGCCTGGGCCTGTCGTGCGGCCGCTGCCAGCGCCACTTCGGCATCGACCTTCACCGGCATCGGCTGGGTGTACTTGGCTGCCAATGCCTGCAGATCGCGCAGCGATTGGCTGGACTCTGTTGCCGCCGCAGGCCCGCTGGCCAGCACGCACAGCAGTGCCAGGGCCAGGGTGCTGGGCACCAGAAGGCTGGCACGGCGGTCGCGCGGTGCGGTACCACCGCTATCGCCGGTGGCCAGTTCCGAGGCCACAACCAGAGCATTGAGCTGGCGGTTCCATACACGCCGGTAGATGCGGTTCATGAGCATTTCCCCCGTAGGCGGACAACTTGAATGTCAGTGGACTTGCCGTTAGGCAGGTGACTGACATTTCGCGCCTTTCAGCGGGGGCTGAGCACTTCATTCCGGCAGGGCAATCGCGCATTCCGGCAAATCCACGGCCGGATTCGGCAGCCGCATATGCAAATCCGGCAGGGAGGGCTGGCCGGGCTGCGCCCGGCACCTGCAGAGGCCAAGTCAAAGACAGCAGCAACGGCAAAAGCTGGGTTCCTGGGAGATGGCGGGGTGGGTCCGGTTGCGGGGGACGCTGCAAGTACGTCCATGTAAGCTCGGTCGCGCCATCCATGGCGCTCACGCCCCCGCAACCGGACCCACCCCGCCTTCGACAGTTTCCTGCACGCGTTGTAGCAGGGCCGGGCCATGCCCGGCTGAGGAGAAAGTCGGATCACCATTTTTCATTTAGATCGAAATAATCAATCAGAATCGAAGATTCACTCACGCTTTCGAATGCGCGATGGCCAATCCAACCGTCATCGGGAAACTGTCAGGGGTGGGGCGGTGTGGGCTTGCAGGACCGTTGGCGCCATGGGTTCGGAGCATGCGCCGGACGGGCTGGGCAGGATGCCCTGCCCCGGTCTTGCCGTGTGCGCAGGACAGCGCACGCGAGCAAGGCGCCATCGAGCCCCCATGGATGGGTTTACGGCGTGTCCTGCAAGCCCACACCGCCCCGCCAACCCACAGAAAACCCAGAGCCGGCTGTTGCTTTGGCTTTAGGCGTTGGCTTTAGGATTTGGCGGGTGCCGGGCGGCAGCCCGGCCGATACCCTCAGGCGGGTTGGCCTAGCTGAGCGGGCGCGCGCATCAGGGTGTCGCGCGGCAGTTCGCCAAAGACTTTCCGATAGTTGTCGGCGAAGCGCGACAGATCCCACAGCCCGCAGCTGAGGGCGATGGCCTTGACCGAGCGCCGGTTGGAATCGGCCATCGACAGGCTGCGGCAGGCCGCGCACAACCGCAGCATCGACAGGTAGCGATTGGGCGAGGTGCCGAACAGATCCTCGAACGCATAGCGCAGGCCGCGCTCGCTGACGCCGGCGGCGTCGCAGATTTCATTCATGTAGATATTGCGCCGCAGGTTGAGGCGCATGAAGTTCTCCGCCCGCTGCGCGATCAGGTAATGCGTGCGGCGGGCGCGACTGCAGCTGGGCCGGTCGGCCGGGCCTGCACCGAGCAGCGCCTGGATATGCTCATGCAGCAGGCGCTCGGTTTCTTCCGGCTGCAGCGCACCGCCCTGCCCCAGCTGTGCATGCAGCTGCTGGTAATGGCGTACCAGGGGCATTGCCTCATCGCCGAGGTTGAACAACGAAAGTGCCTGCCCCGCTGGCGGCGTGCTGCGCAGGCTCAGTTCGGTCAGCTTGCGCTGCACGCGTGCGACCGGCACCAGCATCAGCGTCATCTGCGTGCCGGGGCTGAGCGTGAATTCACTGATGCCTTCAGGCATCACGGTCAGCGCCATGCCCGGTGTCAGCGGCACGCCATGGCACCAGCTCAGCGCATCATCGGTGGTGTGCAGGTAACCGAGCATCGCCCAGTCGGGGGGCAGCATGAAACGGCCGCGGCAATGGAAACCGCAGCTGATGCTGCAGAACAGGGCTTCTTCGTGAACGCGCGAAGCGAATGCCGCGCGCGGACCATTGCCATCAAGCAGCAACAGTTCCACATCGCACACGCGAAGCACGCCGCTCAGCGTGGCCAGGTCGATCGACCTGAGATCGCCGTCGTCGTTGTCTTCCACCCCACCATCGACCATGACAGTGTCGTCCCCCGTTTGGTCTGCTGCACGACCCCGCCCCCACTGCCTGACAGGGCGCACGCCGTTTCCAAGAGCATCGTCCGTTGCCGTGATGGTCGCTGCGCAGCACGCGCGTCCATCCATGAAAATGCAAAACCTTGAATGCGAGTATGCCCGATAATCCGCGGCCGTAAACAGGATGTTTCAAGGCTTCCGGATTATCGGCTGCGTGAAGAAAGTGTGTGTGCGAGTGGCATGGTTTTCGCATGCGCGCAGATCGACCTCACATTATCTGCACGAGCATGAATCGTTTTGCGCAGGAACGGATTTACGTCACAGATCGTGATCGGAATATTCAGGAATCCAACGAATCTGCCGAATTTGCATATAGGTTCCGGTTGCAGGGAACCGCCATTCAGGCAAAGTCGAATACACGGTGATCGGGCACGCAGATAGCGGCCACACCCAGGGGGACAGCATGACCATGCACGTACGACAAACCGTTTCGACCACCGGCCTGGTGCCGCGCGGTCGCGGTTGCGCGGCCGCTGCCCTGCCCGGGAATGATCACCCTGCTTGAGCACAGCGGGATTGCCCGCCGTGCCTCCTCCGCCAGGATGGCAGAGGCCTACGGACGGTCCCGGCGGAGCCGGGCCACCGCCCATGCAGGTTTCCTGCAGCAACTGACAGGTAGAGGGAGACAACCGTCATGAACGCATCGATCCGCAAGTTCCTGAAAGAAGAAGATGGCGTGACCGCGCTCGAATACGGGCTGCTGGCCGCCGTGATCGCCGGCATCCTGATCGTGGTGGGCAGAACCCAGATCACCGCATTCTTCACCACGTTGTTCACCCGCCTGCAGGCCATCGCCACCGACGCCACCACCACCTAGCCGTCGCGCGGGGTGCAGCACCTGCGGTCGCTTCGATGGCGACCGCGGTGGCCGATGAAGGGGGTCTGCAACTGTCCAATGACGGACGAAGAGGGTGTGCGATGACACTGCTGGGATTGCTGGCCATGGGAGTGTGCCTGCGGATCGCGATCAGCGATCTGTACGCCCGCCGCGTGCCCAACACCTGGCTGCTGGCCGCGTGCGCGATCGCCGTGCCACTGATCATCGCCAACCAGTTCAATGCAACGCGCACGACCTGGGCGCCACACCTGCTGGGCGCGGCACTTGGCCTGCTGGCTCTGCTGCCGTTCTACGCGGTGCGCTGGATGGGCGCCGGCGATGTGAAGTTCTTCGCCGTGCTCGGCCTGCTGCTGGGCTGGAAGGCATTGCTGCCGGTATGGGTGCTTGCCAGCCTGGCCGCAGGCGCCCACGCCATGCTGGTGATCGTCGGACGGCAGTTGGCCGGTCACCTGCCGCTGCGCCTGCAGATGCAGGTAAATCGCGCCAGCACGCACTGGAATGGCCACCCTGCACTGCGCGAACTGCACGCTGCGCGCGCGGGGCGCCAGGGCATTCCTTACGCGGCCTACCTGGCCTTCGCTGCGATTGGCTGGGTATTGGCAACCACTTATGGAGGCGTGGCATGAAAGCGTTCGCACGTCGCCGCCAACGCGGCGTGGCCAGCATCGAATTCGCACTGATGCTGCTTCTCGGCCTGGTGCCGCTGTTGCTGTTCACCTTTTCCGGCGTGCTGATCATGGCCGCGCAGCAGACCCTGGCCACGGCCTCGGCCGAGGGCGCGCGGGCTTCGCTGCGCTATGGCAGCGCCGGCGAGCGGCGCACCGCAGCCTGCCTGGCGGCCCGCCGCTCCATGCAATGGCTGTTGCAGTTTTCCAGGCAGAACCCGGACTGCAGCGCTGGCGGCGCCGGTGCCATCGTGGTTTCGCCGCAGGCGCCCTGCGCCGGCCTGGCGACGGTGCAATGCATGACCGTGACCGTGAGCTACGACTACAACGCCCACCCCTTCCTGCCCGGCACCGCCACGCTCTATGGCTGGGTGATGGGCGCCCCCATTCGCAGCGTCGCGGTCGCCCAGCTGGACCTTGGCAGCAACTGACGATCGGTACAGGAGACGTTCTTCATGCTCAAGTTGACCCGCATCGCCGCCATCGCCCTGATTGCACTCGCGGTGCTGCTCGCCGTGGTCGCCTTCGTGATCGGCCGCAAGCCGGCGGCCTCGGCGGACAATCCGAGCACGGTCGTAAAGGCCGATGCGCAGACCTTCAGTGTCGTTGAAGCCACCGCGCGGCTACCTGCCGGCGAGCCGATCAGCGCCAATGGCGTGCGGCTGACGCAACGCACCGCAGAAGTGCCGGGGGCGGTGGCCGACCTGGCAACGGTGGTCGGCAAGGTGCCGGTACAGGACATCAGCGAGGGCAGCGCGATTGGCGCCAGCCTGCTCGCGCAGGGCTTCTCGCTGCAGCTGCGGCCGGGTGAACGGGCACTGGCGGTGCCGGTCGATGAGCTGGTCGCGGCAGGCAACCGCATCCTGCCCGGCGATTTCGTCGACGTGTTCCTCAACCTGCGCAGCGCCGCTACCAGCTACAACGGCCAGCAGGACATCGCACAGACGCGGTTGCTGCTGTCACGCCTGCGCGTGCTCAGCTACGGCCAGCAGGACATCGCGGCAGCGCCCACGAGCAGTCAGGGCGAAGCACCGGCCACGGCGCACAACGACTCACGCGCGGCCGATATCACCAATGGTTCCAGCAGCACCCACAGCAATGGAAGCGGCAGCGATGCCACGCAGCCGGCACGCACCGCGGTGCTGGCGGTACCGGTGGCCGACGCCAACCGCCTGCTGCTCGGCGCGCAGCAGGGCAAGCTGTTCCTCGCCCTGCGCAATCCCGCCGATACCGGCCTGCCGGACCTGGCACTGTTCCCGCAGGCGCGCGGCGTGCTGGACCCGGTGCGCGGTCTGGACAACGAACAGCAGCTGGCCCTGCAGCGACCGGAGAACCACGCCTACGCTGGACTGGATGGCGACGCACTGGCGGGCCGCGGCAGCAGCGTGCAGCGCAACGCCCACGAACCGCCAGCGCGCGCACCGGTGCAGCGTCGCTCGACACCGCGACCGGCGGGTATCGAAATCATCCGCGGCGACACCGCGGCTCCCCGTGGCTCCCTTTGACCCATGCCGAGAGCACACATGACTGAGCGTCGCTACTGCCTACGCCCCACTGTCCGCCAGCGCTGGCTGGCCCTGCTGCTGGTGCTGCTGGCACCGGGTGCGAGCGTGGCTGCCGACGATCTGCTGCTGCAGACCCGCGAACAGCGGCCGTGGACGCTGCCGGCCGACCTGGAACGGGTTGCCATCGCCGACCCCGGCGTGGCTGACATCGTGATGCTGCGCGGCGCGCGCCAGGCACTGCTGGTCGGCAAGGCACCGGGCACCACCACCCTGCTGCTGTGGCACCGCAAGCAGGGCGAACCGCAGCGTGTGCAGGTGCGCGTGCAGAGTGCAGTGCAGGGCGCTGCCGATACCGGATCCAACGGGCTGGTGTTCACCCAACAGGACCATCAAGGGCTCCTGCAGGGAAGCAGCGACAGCGTGCTGGCGCACATGCAGGAACAGAAGACCGCAGTGATGGCGCTGGGCAAGGACGGCAGCCTGGCCGACGCCTCCACCATCAGCAGCGGCGGCGTGGTGCAGGTCGAGGTTAAGGTGGTCGAATTCAACAAGACCGCGCTGAAACAGATCGGCATCAACTTCCAGAACCGCAACGGTGGTTTCGCCTATGGATTCGCCCGACCGGGTGGGCAGCTGCCAGGCAACACCGGCATCCTCCCGGGCATGAAGGAAGGCGAGTCCAGCAACGAAAGCGAATCGCCGATCTCCTCGGCGTTCCGGCTGGTGTTTGGTTCGACCAAGGGCCTGTGGAACGCGGACGTCGACCTGCTGCAGGCCAACGGCATGGCGCGCGTGCTGGCCGAGCCGACCCTGGTTGCGCTGTCCGGGCAGAGCGCCAGCTTCCTGGCCGGTGGCGAACTGCCGATCCTGGAGCCGCAGGGGCTCGGCACGACCACGGTCACCTACAAGCCCTTCGGCATCGGCCTGACCGTCACCCCCACCGTGCTCTCACCCAACCGCATTGCATTGAAGGTCGCGCCGGAAGCCAGCGACCTGGACTACACCAATTCGATCGCGCTGAACGGCGTGCAGATCCCCTCGATCACCACCCGCCGTGCCGATACCACCGTCGAGCTTGGCGATGGCGAGAGTTTCGTCATCGGCGGCCTGGTCAGCTCCACCGTGGCGTCGACGGTCAACAAGATTCCCCTGCTCGGTGACCTGCCGATCATCGGTACGTTCTTCCGCAACTTCGACTACAAGCGCCAGGACAAGGAACTGGTGATCATCGTCACGCCGCGGTTGGTACAGCCGATTGCCCGCAATACCGAACTGCCGCTGCCCGGCGATCGCGAAGCCAAGCCGAACATGCCCGAATGGGGCGCGTGGCTGCTTGGCCCGATCAGCCGCGACCCGGTGCCCGGTTTCTCGCGCTGACCCACATGACGTCTCCGGTACCACGCCCATGCCCTACGCCACTGCCCTGCCGCTGCACCCGCAAGGACCACCGATGAACCTGGTCCTGTACGGGATCGACCGCGAACTGCTGCCGCGCCTGGCTGCCAAGCTGCCGCCGGCCACGGCATTGCATTGGCAGGACAGCGGCGAGCCGACCTCGGCACAGGACCTGCAGCGTGGCCCGCAGAACCTGGTGCTGCTCGACTTCCGCCCCGAGCATGCATCGGCATCGACGGTGCTGGCGCAGCAGCTGCAGCAGACCCAACCGGAACTGACCCTGGTGGCGGTGGGCGCCACCAGCGCCGGCCAGGTTGAAGGCGTGGTGATGGCGCTGCGCGCCGGCCTGCGCGATGTACTGGATCTGGACAGTGACAACACCGGCATCGAAGCCGCCCTGCGTCGCGCCCTGTCACCGCGGCCCGCCGCAAGCGCACAGCAGGCGCACAAGGCGCGGCTGATCGTGCTGCTGGGCGTGCGCGCCGGCGTCGGCACCAGCACCCTGGCAGCACATCTGTCGGTGCTCGCACAACAGACCCATACCCTGGCCCAGGGCGATGCAGCCGTGCAGGACGGGCTGCTGATGGAGCTGGCGCAGCCGGCCGGCGATCTCGCCCTGTACCTCAACCTGGACAGCCGCTTCCACTACGAAGATGCGCTGCGCAATGCCAGCCGCATCGATGCCACCCTGGCGCGCACCGCGATGGCCCGGCATCCCAGCGGCCTGGTCCTGCTTGATCGCGCCAGTGGCAGCGACGCGCTGCCGCCGTCCGACCCTGGCGCGCTGCTGCAGCGCCTGCGCAGCGTGTTCGCCAGCGTGCTGTGCGATGCCGGCGGCTGTCCGCTACGGCAGTTGCCACCGCTGCTGCTGGACCAGGCTGATGAAATCTGGCTGGTGGCCGATGCATCGATCGCCACGCTGGTGTCGCTGGACCACGCCCTGAAGCACCTTTCCGGCCAGCGCGATCGCGAGAAGCGGCTGCAGCTGCTGATCAACCGCCACGACGACAACAGTGGCATGAGCCCCGAACAGATCGCGCGCCGCTTCGAGCTGCCGCTGCTGGCCACCCTGCCCGAACGGCCACGGGTGCGCACGGCCGCCAGCCATGGTCATCTGCTGCTGCAGGATGCGCCGCGCGACCCGTACCTGCGTGCCCTCGCCCCGCTGGTGCAACGCCTGGATCCGGCTGCCTGCCCGGTCCAGGCGCATGGCCTGCGGGAAAGACTTGCCCTTGCCCTGGGTGGATCGCAATGGAAGACAAAGTGACCCCGTTCCCGCACGTTGTCGCCCGCAACTCGGTGCCGGAACACGCACCGGGCAGCCTGCCGTTCGCACAGACCGAGCAGTACCAGAAGGTGCTGTCGGCCGCGCACGAGCACCTGCTCAACAGCATCGAAGACGAGCGCATCGACATCGATTCCTGGGCCCCTGACACCATCGCCCGCTGGGTGGAGGTGCAGACGGTCAGTTTCATCCAGGAATGGCGCATTCCCATCAACGAAGAAGAAATGCAGGTGGTGGCCGAAGGCCTCGTCAAGGAGCTGACCGGGTTCGGCCCGCTCGATGACCTGCTGCATGACCCCACCATCGAAGACATCCTGATCAATGGCTTCAAGGATGTGCATGTCTCCCAGGGCGGGCAACTCAAACGCGCGCCACAGCGCTTCACCGACGACACCCACCTGCTGCGCATCCTGCGCCGCATCATCGCGCCTCTCGGCCGCCGCCTGGATGACTCCAATCCGATGGTCGATGCGCGCCTGCCCAATGGCGGCCGCCTCAACGCGATCATCTCGCCGTTGGCGGTGGACGGGCCCATGGTGTCCATCCGCAAGTTCCGCAAGGACCCCTTCACCCCTGACGAGCTGCTGGCCAAGGGCACCTTCGATGCACCGATGCAGGCGCTGCTGAAGGCGATGGTGCTGGGCCGCTGCAACATCCTGGTTTCCGGCGGCACCAGCTCGGGCAAGACCTCGCTGCTCAATGCGCTGGCCAGTTATGTGCCGGCCAACGAACGCGTCATCACCGTGGAAGACACCGCCGAGCTCTCGCTCAACCACCCGCACGTGGTGCGCCTGGAGAGCCGCATCGGTGGCGCCGAGGGCCAGGGTGCGGTCAGCATCCGCGACCTGGTGCGCAACAGCCTGCGCATGCGTCCCGACCGCATCGTGGTCGGCGAGGTGCGTGGCGCCGAAGTACTGGAAATGCTGCAGGCGATGAACACCGGCCATGACGGATCGATGGCCACCATCCACGCCAACTCGCCGCGCGACTGTCTGTACCGCATCGAGATGCTGGCCGGTTTTGCCGGCTTCCAGGGCAGCGAGGACAGCCTGCGTCGGCAGATCGCCAGTGCCATCGACTTCATCGTGCAGATCTCGCGCCTGGGCAGCGGCCGCCGCGTGCTGGTGTCGATCACCGAAATCACCGGTGTCAGCGACAACCTGATCACCACCCAGGAGATGTTCCGCCACGAAGTGCAGATCGATGGCAGCGGCAAGGAAACCGACCGTTGGATCGGCCTGGGCTTCCAGCCGCATTCGCACAAGCTGGAGCCGTTCCGGCAGTTGCTGCGCGAATCCCTCTACGGAGACTTCTGAGCATGAGTACCGGCCTGCTGCTGGGTGTGCTGAGCATCGTGTCGGTGCTGCTGGCGCTGGCCGTGTGGTTGTGGGGCACCGCCAGCACCCGCGAACAGCGCCAGGCCTCCCTGCAGCATGCCGAGCAGCAGCTGGCGCGCGGCACCGGCCCTGGCGCCAGCAACGCCACCGACGCGGCACGGCAGGCACCGCTGCCTGCGCCGGGTCGCCGTATCCTGCCCTGGGACGGACAGCTGCAACGTGCCGGCCTGACGCCGGGCTGGAAGCTGCCACTGCTGATGCTGCTGCCGGGCATCGCCCTGTCCGCATTCGCGGTGCTGCGCCTGGGCACTGTTTGGATGTTCCCGCTTACCCTGCTGCTGTACCTGCTGGGCTGCTGGCTGTGGCTGATGCGCCGCACCGGCAAGCTGCAGGCACAGCTGCTGCACCAGCTTCCGGACTTCCTCGACAACCTGGTACGCCTGACCGCACTCGGCAACAGCCTGCAGGCCGCCTTCCAGGTCGCCTCGATGCAGACCAACGCACCACTGCGTGGCCTGCTCGACACCACCGTGCGCTATGCCCGTGGCGGCATGGACCTGGACCGCGCGCTCAACCTCGCTGCACAGCCCTACCGCATGGACGTGCTGAAGGTACTGGCGGTGGTGATGGGCGTGAGCGTGCGCATCGGTGGCCGTGCCGACCAGATCCTGCAGCGCATGGGCGACTTCATGCGTGACCTGGAACAGGCCCAGCAGGAGCTGGCCGCGACCACGTCTGAAACCCGCATGTCGGCCTGGGTACTGGGCCTGCTGCCACCGGCCAGCGCGGTGTTGATGGCGATCTCCAGCCCCGAGTTCTTCCAGCCGGTGCTGCACGATCCGCTGGGCCACAAGATCCTGTTGATCGCTCTGTGCATGGAACTGACCGGCGCCTTCCTGCTGTATCGCCTGGCCAAATCGCTATGAACCTTCACGTCCACACAGGAGGCATCCAATGAGCGCCAGCATCTGGTTCGTGGCCGCCCTGCTGGTGCTGGCCGCCGGTGTGGCCCTGCTGGGGCTTGGCAGCTGGGTGCGCGGCCATCGCGAGGACCGCAGCGCGGCAACATTGAAAACGGCGCTGCGTCCACGCGAAAGCGAAGATGCCGCTGCCGATGCACGAAAGGATTCACTCGGCTGGCTGGAGCAGCTCGGTCGTGGACTGAGCGGCGGCCGCCTGGAAACGGCGCTGCTGGCCGGTGAAGATCGCCTGCTGTTGGACCTGGCTGGTTGGAACACCCGCCGCGGCACCGCCATCTACCTGGGCCTGCGCCTGCTGCTGGCGGTGCTGGTGCTGGGTATTGCGTTGGCGATCAGCGATGCCACGGGGTTGTCCAGGATCATGGTGGTGATCGGCGCGCTCGCTGCCGGCCTGCTGCTGCCGAAGTTCGCGCTCAGTGCGTGGGTCAAGCGGCGGCGGCGTGCCGTGAACAATGAGCTACCGCTGTTGATCGACCTGCTGCGGCTGCTGCAGGGCGTGGGCTTCAGCATGGATCAGAGCCTGCAGACACTGGGCGACAAGCTGCGCGACGCACTGCCGGTACTGGGCGGGGAAATCCAGGAAGCAAATGTCTCCTACACCCACGGACGCACGCGCGCGCAGTCGCTGCGGCGGCTGAGCGATGTGTACGGTGACGACGACCTGTCCAGCCTCGTGCAGTTGATCCTGCAGGTGCACGCGCATGGCGGTGCCGTGCAGGAGCCGCTGCGCCAGTTCAGCATCCGCCTGCGCGAGCAACGCCGCAACGCGCTGAAGGAAAAGGTCGGCAAGCTCTCGGTGAAGATGACCGTGGTGATGATGCTGACCCTGCTGCCGGCACTGATGCTGGTGCTGGCCGGACCGGCGCTGGTCGCGCTGGCCACTACCTTGTCGAAAATGGGATGACCTTCATGCCTGTCCTGCGCCCCGCCTGCCTGTTGCTTGCCCTGGTTGCCGCCGTTGCCGGCTGCAGCTCCACCACGCCGAAGTACCTGCGTGCGCCGAGCCTGGCCGAGCCGACGCCGGCCCCGCAGGATAGCCGCAACGCCTATCTGGAGCTGATCCAGCGCATGCAGCTGCAGGGCGCCTGGTACGCCTCGCTGGCGCACGTGGATGCGTTCCGCCAGCGCTACGGCGATACCCCGGCACTGCGCCTGCTGCAGGCCGACGCACTGCGCCAGACCGGCCAGATCGATGCGGCGCTGGCGTTGTACCGCGAACTCGGCAACGGCCCGCAGGCCGCAGCCGCCGCGCATGGCATCGGCCTGATCGCCGCCCTCCGTGATGATGACGACGGCGGCGAACAGGCACTCGCACGTGCCACCCAGCTGAACCCCCTGAACACCGATTACCTGGGCGACCTCGGCTATGCACGGCTGCGCGCCGGTCGCTTCGAACAGGCACGCGAGCCACTGGCCAAGGCGCTGGAACTGTCGCCGGGCAACGTCAAGGCCACCGCCAACCTGGCCTTGTGGGCGCTGCTGCGTGGCGACACGGCCACCGTCGAACGACTGGCCCAGCAGGCCAGCTTCAGCGAGGAGACGCGCCGCAGCGTCGAACAGCAGGCACAGCAGATCCGTACGCGGCTGCAGCAACGCCAGGCAGCCGCCACTGCTGCAGCGGCGGCAGCGACGCGGCCGGTTGCCTCGGCGACCGCCAGCCCCGCCAACGCAGGCCAGCGCCTGGCCGCCGAACCCCGCCGCGATGGCCGTGACCAACGCGACCCGTCACGACTGCCGCCCTCGATGCTGGAACGCTTCGGCACCACCGATCATCCCAACGGGAACACGCCATGACCTCGACGCCGCTGATCCGCTGCCTGCTGCCGATGCTTGCCGGCTTGTCTTTCGCTGCGGCTGTGCAGGCGCAGACGCCGCAGCAACCGTTGACCGGGCAGATGCTGGGCGGCGCTGCGCCCGCGTCGACCGCCGCCTCTCTGCACAGCGAGCCGTTGGCCACCGTGGACGTATCGCCGGAACCGGCTCCACCGCCTCCGCCAGCCCCTGCACCTGCATTTGCACCCGATTTTGGCGGCACGCAGTTGCGGCCCAATACCTCACAGATCGGCGACACCACTCGCAGCCTGTTCCGCCTGCAGGCCTCCGGCCAGGTAGCCGGTGCCCGCCTGCCGATCCTCGGCGACCAGGCCACATCCAGCTACGCGCGTTACCTGAAGAGCTTCCAGTACGACATCCCGCAGTTCTTTGAAACCGACGTCGCCAAGTCCGCAGGATCCTCCCGATCCGGACGCTGAGGTCTGCCATGAACCGAGCACGCCACATCAGCTTCAGTCGCCCGCGCGGCGGTATGTCGGTCACCATGATGCTGGTGATGATCGCGCTGCTGGCGATGCTCGGCCTGATCGAGATCGGCTTCCTGTTCTGGGCCAAGCGCGATGCACAGAAAGTGGTCGATCTGGCCGCACTGGCAGGCGCACAACGGCTCGACCTGTGCAACGCCAGCAATGCCGACAACAGTGCGGCCCGGCAGAGCGCACTCGCGCAGAACCGCTTCCGCGGCCAGGTGCAGATCCAGTGCGGCAACTGGAATGCCACCCGTGGAACCGCAGACCACTTCAGCCCGAGCGTAGACGCCAGCAATCCACGCAACGCGGTGCGCGTCGTTGCAGAACGCGGCGTGCTGCCGTTCTTCGGCCAGAACCGCACGTTGCCCACCCTGCGCGTGCAGGCCGTGGCCAAGCGCTCGGAACCCACCGCGGTGTTTGCGGTGGGTTCGCAGCTGCTGCGCACCAATGGCAACTCCCCCTTGATGGCAACCCTCCGTCTGGTCGGCCTGGACGTCACCAACGCGACGGTGCTGTCCTACGACGGTCTGGCGCAGGCCACCATCACCCCATCAGGGTTATTGGCTGCACTGGGCATCCCGGTCACCGCTGACCTCAGCGTGGCCGACTTCAACAGGCTGCTGTCGATCAACCGCATCTCGCTGGCACAGCTGGTCAATGCCACCGCCACGGTAGTCGGCCGCGAGACCGCCGTCGGCGTACAGCTGCAGGCGCTGTCCAACCTGGTCGGCACCCGGCTGGACATCAACCAGCTCAATATTCTTCTGGGCAGCCAGAACGGCGGCGGCGGTCTGTTCGCGCAGGTGATCTCGCCGGACGGCACCATCGGCAGCGCATTGGAATCACGGGTCAACGTGCTGGATCTTGTCACCGCCGCCATCTCCATCGCCAACGATGGCAATGGCGTGCAGGTGCAGGGCTTGAACCTGCTGGGAATCGACATCAAGGCCGGCGTGGTGGAGCCGCCGTCGATCGCCATCGGCGGTGTCGGCGCACGTGCCTACAACGCACAGGTGCGGCTGATGGTGGACGTCGACAGCGACCGCCTGTTCGCGATCGGCCCACTGTTGAACCTGCTCGGCACCCGCCTGCATCTGCCACTGCACGTGGATGTGGCCAATGCGATGGGGACATTGACCAGCATCCAGTGCGGGGCGACGCCACCGACGGCCACCGTCCAGGTAGATTCCTCGGTGCTGCGCGCCTGCGTCGGCAAGGTCAACGCAACCGATCGCTTCTCCAAGAGCAACGTCTGTGACGCGACCCTGCAGAACGAGCAGCTGTTGAAGCTGCTGGGGCAGCCCTTGATCAACGACAAGATCACCCTGCCGGCGCTGACCAGCACGCAGAGCCTGACTCTGGCGGCCGGACAGACCGGCTCGACCCGGATCAACCCGCTGGCCGTCGGCACCGCCGTGTCCGATCTGGTCAACGAACTGCTGCGCGTGCTGTCCGGCATGCTCAGTTCGCCCAAGCAGGGCATGAACGCCAATGACACCGCCAAGGCATTGGCCGACCGTTATCTCCAGGCCGCCTTCCCCAGCGGCGGGCGCTACAACGTGGACCAGGTGATTCCGTTGCTGCGCGATGGCGATCCGTCACGCAACCTCGCACCGCTGGGCAACTGGACAGTCACCAAAGGTGTACCGAAGCCCTGCCTGCTTGGCCTGACCACCTGCTGGGAAGATGGCTCGGTGTGGACGGGCTATCGCACCACCGTGACCGGCCAGGGCCTTGGGTTGCTCGACGGACTGCTCGGCTCGCTGGTCGGCGGCCTGCTGATCAACCGCTGCGACAGCCTGCTGGGCAACCTGATCGACTACAACGGCTGCGTGCGCACCAACCTGGCGTCCTACATCCAGACCGCCCCGGCCGGATTCCTCGATGGCCAGAACGGCGGCGGCGTGACCACCCCGGGCAACAACGTGACCTGCAGCGGCCTGCTGTGCGCGCTGCTGAATCCGGTGCTGGCCGCGCTCAAGCCGGTGCTCAACAGCGTCGGCACCCTGCTGACCAACACCCTGGCAAACCTGCTCGGGCTGGAACTGGGCCGCACCGATGTCAGCATGCAGTCGATCCAGTGCAGCTCGGCGCAGCTGGTCTTCTGAGCCGCGCGGGCGCCGGTTGGCGGCGTCCGCGCCCATGCTAGACTCGCGGCGGGGAACCACTTTCAACTCAACCCACACTACATCCGTGGATGGTCTAGACATGCGAGAAACTTCAGGGGGCACCGTCTTCGCCCGGTATCCGCGCGGCGCAGCACTGCTGGCCGTGGCCATGATCGTGGTGGCGCCGTCGGCGCTGGCCGCACGTGGCGATCGCACTGCCACCGTCGAGCCGGCCAAGGCCGCACCGGTGGTACGCAACACCGTCGACGAACTCAAGCAGTTGATGGATGCGCAGCAGCTCACCGAGCTGCGTACCACCTACAACGGCAACTACGGCGCCAGCCTGCTGTTCAACGCCAATACCCTGACCTACTACGTGGCCCTGTTCCAGGAGAAGAACTTCTGGCGGGTGATCAAGACCGATGCGGTCGACAACGCCGAGCGTGTCTACCGCACCTTCGCGCAGCAGTCCGAACAGCTGGCGCAGGTCTACATCGATACCACCCGGCTGGAAGCCGGCAAGCGCTACACCGAGCGCCTGGTGGCCTACAACGAAGAACGCCTGCGTACCCTGCAGCAGGAAATGGAACAGCAGCAGGCGCAGTCGGCGCAGGTCAGTGCAGCGCTGCAGCAGGCCCAGCAGCAGGCGGTCAGCCTGAGCACCGACGTGCAGAGCACCAACAGCCAACTCGATGCGCTGCAGCGCCGGATCCAGATCCTACAGGCCGAACAGGGCAACCCGGAGCTGAGCCTGCCCAAGCCGGATGCAGCCGCGGCGCCGGCCGCCGCCAGCGACGGCCGCTGAGGCTTACCCGGCCTGTAGACCAGAACGGCACCTTCGGGTGCCGTTTTTCGTTGTGCTCAACGACAGGCTTCGCGCACCGCGTCATCCAGCTGCCTGCGCTGCAGGTAGTCGAGCCTGCGCGGCTTGGCCAGCGTCGCTACCTGCCGCTGCCGCGCTTGCTCGCAGCCGCGCGGGTTGGCCGTGATCGATATCAGCGCGCCCTGCGTACGCCCGCGCCGTGGCGTCCGCGTGGTTCTGCTCCGGGCAGGCTGCACGACCGAAGGTAGCGGCCCACGCGCCCTCGACTCCACATCTGGCACTTCCCAGCGCCACTCCGCCCGCCCCTGGCAGGGCGTCTGCTGGTAGACCGGGTGGTCACCATCAGTGCATTTGTAGACGTTGGTCTGCGCCGTCGCGACAGCGGCCAACAGCAGTCCAGGCAACACTCCCCATCTCGGCATCTTCATGGCAGCCCTCGCGCGTCCGATGGCCATGGTTGTCATCAGTACGGGCCTGCCGCCAGAGCGAGTCGCGTCAGCGCAACGAACCCGTCAATCCGCCACAGCCGTGCAATGCACACGGCACATCGTGCGCTGTACTGCCACAGGCGCCCGCCAACCCGCGGGCGTCTTCCCTCCCTTCCGCCAAGGAACCTGCAATGAGCAATTTCGTGACCGTCAACGATGGCGCCCGCATCTTCTACAAGGACTGGGGCACCGGCCAGCCTGTCGTATTCGCCCATGGCTGGCCGCTGTCGTCCGACGCCTGGGACCCGCAGATGCTGTTCATGGGCCAGAACGGCTACAGGGTGATCGCCCACGATCGCCGCAGCCATGGCCGCTCCAGCCAGACCTGGGACGGCAACAACATGGATACCTACGCCGACGACCTCGCTGCCGTTCTGGATGCGCTGGACGTGAAGGACGCGATCCTTGTCGGCCATTCCACCGGCGGTGGCGAAGTGGCCCACTACATCGGCCGCCATGGCAGCACGCGCGTGGCCAAGGTGGTGCTGGTCGGTGCGGTGCCGCCGTTGATGCTGAGGACCGCCAGCAATCCGGCCGGCACTCCGCTGGACGTGTTCGACGGCATCCGCAAGGGCACCGGTGGCGACCGTTCGCAGTTCTTCAAGGATCTGGCCACGCCATTCTTCGGCGCCAACCGTGATGGCAACAGCGTCACCGAAGGCATGCGTGATTCGTTCTGGCTGCAGGGCATGCTGGGCGGCGTGAAGGGCCAGTACGACTGCATCCACGAGTTCTCGGAAGTGGACTACACCGAAGATCTGAAGAAGATCGACGTGCCGGCGCTGGTGGTGCACGGCGATGACGACCAGATCGTGCCGTTCGACGCCTCGGCCAAGCTGTCCTCGCAGATCATCAAGGACGCCGAACTGAAGGTGTATGTCGGTGCGCCGCACGGCCTCACCCTTACCCATGCAGATCAGTTCAACGCCGACCTGCTGGCGTTCGCACGCAGATGAGGTATCGCGGCGGCGCTCCGGCGCCGCCGCTCCTGCGGTAGTGCCGGCCGCTGGCCGGCAACCGCATCAACCCCGCTCGAAACCGCGTTCAGCCGGCCAACGGCCGCCTCTACCACGGGGCCGTCAGATGTCGCTGTGGTGATGTGGCGCCGCCGCCGGCAGCGGATCATGGCCGCCGACGAAATGACGCACCACCGGGGCGCGCTCACCGCGATGCAGCGCGCGCAGCGCCTCCTGGATCGCCTTGTCGTCGGCGGTGATGCGCTCATGCTGGCGCAGGTGCTCCAACCACGACGCCGCCACGAAATATTCCAGATGGATGCCCGGGGTAGCCACATCCTCGACCACGCCCCAGACCACGGCGCCATCGCGTCGACGGATCGTTCCCAGCGTGCGCATCTGCGCCTGGAACGCGGCACGATCGGCGGCGTCGATGCGATATTCGATGGTCACCAGCACCGGTCCACGATCATTCGACACCGGTACCGACAGCTCCGGCGCTGGCCAATGGCCAGCCGGGCTCAGGTTCAGATCCTCGGCGCCGGCAATGCGCACGCGCCACACCAGCAGGCCGCCGATGACCGCACCTGCTGCGGCCACCAGCAATGCCAGCTCCGGCGATGTGCGCTGCGCCAGCGCGCCCCAGCTCAGGCCGCCGGCCGCCATGCCGGCCGAGAACACCATGATGTACAGGGCAAGTGCCCGTGCTCTCACCCAGGCCGGCACCGCCGTTTGTGCTGCGATCTGCAACGAGGACAGTACGGTGATCCAGGCAAAGCCATTGACCAGCATCACCAGCGGCAACACGTACCAGCTGCGGGTCAGCGCCAGGCCGGCCAGGCTTGCAGCCAGCGACAAGGTGGCCAGCAGCACCAGCAGGTCGCGGTCGAGTTTGGCCCGCAGCTTCGGCAGCAGCAGCGCACCGCCCACCGCACCGATGCCGATGCAACCCAGCAGTACGCCGTACTGCCCTGCCCCGCCCTGCATCTGTCCGCGCACCACCACCGGCAGCATCGCGTTCATCGCTGCGGCAAAGAAGAAGAAACCGGCCGATTTGATCAGTACCGCCTGCAGGCGTCCGGCACGGCTGGCATAGCGCAGGCCTGCCTTCAACCCGGCACCGAACCCTTCCGGAGGCAGGCTGGACGCCTTCGGATCGCGCTTCCAGCCCCACACCACGAACAGCATTGCCGCAAAGGTGATGGCATTGAACCCGAAGGCCCACACCGCACCCAGCTGGGCCACGATCACGCCGCCGATGGCTGGACCGATCGAACGGGCGATGTTGATGCCGATGGAATTGAGTGCCACCGCCGAAGCCAGCATCGGTTGCGGCACCAGCTCGGAGACGATCGCGGCCTGCGCCGGCATCGCCATCGCCGCGCCGCAGCCCATGCAGAAGGTCAGCAGTACCAGCAGCTGTGGCGTCAGCAGATCCATCGCCGTAAGCACCGCCGTCACTGCCGCCACCAGCAGCATCCAGCCCTGGGTGAACAGCAGGTACTTCCGGCGGTCGACGATGTCGGCCAGGGTGCCGGCAGCCAGCGCCAGCAGCACGATCGGCACGGTGGTGGCCGACTGCACCAGTGCCACCATCAATGCCGAGCCGGTGCGTTCGGCCATCACCCAGGCCGCAGCGACGTCGTTGACCCAGGTACCGATGTTGCTGGCCAGGATCGCCAGCCAGATCGAGCGGAACATGCGGATCTTCAGCGGCGACCAGGCGCCATCGGCCTGTGGGGAGTGTTGTGACGCGGATGCGTTCACCATTGCCATGCTCCAACGATTGAGGCGAACAGCGTGTCCTGGCCGCCGGCCTGCTTCAGTGCAGGGCCCGCATCGACCCAGGCCAGCTGCAGCTGCCATTGCCAGCGGTCATTGACCTGCCAGCGGGTTTCGGATTTGTACTGGGTACCGATGCGGCGTGCGCCACCGGCACTGCCGGGCAGCGCAACCAACGGTGCCGGCGTGGTGTAGACCGCATCGGCGCGCCGCTGCTTCCAGGCCAGCTGTACACCCAGCTCGGTGGTCACCGCGTCATGCAGGCGCAGTGCCAGTGTCGGTTGCAGATCCATCAGGTTGGCCGGTGCCAACAGGCTGGCTTCGCTGAAATAGGCGGACTTGGGAAACAGTGCATTGAACGTACCGAGCCGACCATCACCTGGATCTGCATCGCCGCTGGCGATATCGGCTTTCAGGCCCAGCCGCGGTTGCAACGGGAGCCCGGCCCAGCGCCAGCCGGTATCGGTGGCCAGGGTCCATGCGCGGATGTCCAGATCGCCGGTCACGGCCCGCAGCTCACCGCCCTGCACCACCAGTTCGGTATTCCAGTCCAGCGCACCGGACTGGCCGAACCAGCGCGCGCCGAGCGTCTGCCGCCGCTCGGTACCGCTGCCTGCGGCGAAGCGCGCGCCCTCGCGACGATAGTCCAGCAGATAGAGATCCCACTGGCTGCCGCCTGCGGCCTTCGCCGTCGTCGCATACACGCCGATCAGGTGTGCACCGCGCTCACCGCGGTCATCGAACGCACCCGGGCGGTTCTCCACCGGTCGCAGCGCCATCAGGTCCAGCGCGCCCCGCCGGCCCTGCCAACCTACCCGTGCACCATCAAAGGCCAGGCGGATGTTCGGCCCGTCGCGCACCGACAGCAGGCGCGAGCTGCCATAGCCCGCTTCCTGCCTGCCCAGCTGCACGTGCATGCCTCCAGCAGTCCAGCGCCAGTACGCCTGCTGCACGTCCAGCGCGCCGCGATCGGTTCGACCTGGGCCACCGACCTTGCCGCGCTCGGCATGCGCACCCAGCTGCAGCTTCGCCTGCCAGTCATCGCGGGCGAAGGTGGCCGATGCCAGCGCACGCAGCAGGCCGTAGCCATCCTCGCCGCCACCAACGCCGAACCGGCTCGGGTCGTAGTACATGCCACGCAGGCGCAGCGATGCATCCCACTGCAACTGGCCATCGCCAACCGCGGCACAGGCGCCACCGTCGCAGGCAAGTGCCAACGACGGCAACGCCAGTGACGCCAGGGTCAGAACGCGAAGCACGAACATCCCATCGCGCCCCAGAACGCGGTCAGGTCATCGGTTGGCGCGGCATGGCGGGCCGCGTGTCCGTGCGCACCATGGGTGCTGCAGGCTGCGCCGTGATGGTGATGATGGGCCGCCGCCAGGCCAGTGGCGGCGCCGCCGACGTGGTAGCCACCGAAGCGGTTCACCGGCGACCAGTCCGGCATCGCCGGTGGCAGCTGCGGGGCCAACCCGGCGTAGTCGCCGTCGCCATGTACGATGCGGCCACCCACCACGGTCAGCAGGCTGGTGATGTCGGCGATCTGCTGCTCATCGACACGGAAGAAGTCCGCCGACAACAGGATGAAGTCGGCCAGCTGGCCTGTCTTCAGCGTGCCCTTCACCGCTTCGTCGCCGGAGAACCAGGCACTGCCCTGCGTCCACAGGCGCAGGGCCTGCTCGCGTTCCAGCAGGTTTTCATCGCCGTACAGGGCCAGGCCACCGACCGTGCGCCCGGTCACCAGCCACGACAGCGCCACCCAAGGGTTGTAGCTGGCCACGCGGGTGGCGTCGGTGCCCGCGCCGACCGGCACGCCCTCGGCCAGCATCCGCTTCACCGGTGGCGTGTGCCGCGCCGCCTGCACGCCATAGCGCTGCACGAATGCCTCGCCCTGGTAGGCCATGCGGTGCTGCACGGCGATGCCGCCGTTCAGTGCGCGGATACGCTCGATGTTGCGCGGGGTGATGGTCTCGGCGTGGTCGATGAACCAGTGCAGGCCGTCGAACGGCACCTCGCGGTTGACCTGTTCGTAGACGTCGAGGATGCGGCTGATGCTTTCGTCGTAGGTCGCGTGGATGCGGAACGGCCAACGCTTCTCCACCAGCAGCTTCACCACGTCGTGCAGTTCCGGCTCCAGCTCCGGCGGCAGTTCCGGGCGCGGCTCGTTGAACAGTTCGAAATCGGCTGCCGAGAACACCAGCATCTCGCCGGCACCGTTGTGGCGCAGCAGGTCATCGCCCTGGCGGGGCTGCAGCATCTCGCTCCAGCCGCGGAAATCACTCACCTCGCTGCCCTTGTTCTGGGTGAACAGGTTGTAGGCGATGCGCACGGTCAGCTGCTGGTCGCGATGCAGCTGCTCGATGACCTGGTAGTCCTCGGGGTAGTTCTGGAAACCACCGCCGGCGTCGATCACCGAGGTGATGCCCAGGCGGTTCAACTCGCGCATGAAATGGCGGGTGGAATTGGCCTGGTATTCGATCGGCAGCTTCGGCCCCTTGGCCAGGGTTGCATACAGGATCAGTGCGTTCGGCTTGGCCAGCAGCAGGCCAGTCGGGTTGCCCAGCGAATCGCGCACGATCTGTCCGCCGGGCGGATCGGGCGTTTCCTTGGTATAGCCGCAGGCACGCAGCGCCGCGCGGTTGAGCAGCGCGCGGTCGTACAGGTGCAGCAGGAACACCGGCGTATCCGGGGCAATGTCGTTCAGTTCCTGCAGGGTCGGCAGGCGCTTCTCGGTGAACTGGGTAGCGGTGAATCCACCGACCACACGTACCCACTGCGGTGCGGGCGTGCGGTCCACCTGCGCCTTCAGCATGGCCATCGCATCGGCCAGCGAGCGCAGGCCGTCCCAACGCAGTTCCAGGTTGTAGTTCAAGCCGCCGCGGATCAGGTGGGTGTGGCTGTCATTGAGACCCGGCACCACGCGCCGTCCCTGTGCATCGATGAGGGTGGCTTCGCTGCCCCAGTCGCGCATGATCTGTTCATCGCTGCCGACAGCGACGATACGACCTTCCTGCACGGCCAATGCCTGCGCATGCGGTTGCTGCGGGTCGAGGGTGGTGATGCGTGCGTTGCGGATGACCAGCGTACTCATGCGGCGCTCCTTGGAAGGGGATTCGATGGCTGCGGCGGTGCCACCAGCCAGGCCCAGCGCCAGCGCGGCACCGGTGGCCAGCACCACGTTGCGGCGGCCAGGATCAAGAGGTTCGTTGCTCATGCGATGTCTCCAGAAAGAACCAACCCATCCATCGCCCATGCACCGGGCCCGGCCAGGGCGATGGCCAGCAATGCCAGCGTCCACAACAACGGATACTCGGCACCGCCGCGCATCCAGAACCAGCCTTTGGGCAGTGCCAGCAGTGCGGTGAAGGCGATGAACGCGGCAGCCACGAGCGCGGCGATCCGGGCCTGCCAGCCCAGCATCACCGCCGTGCCGGACGCCACCTGCAGCAGCGCCAGCAACAGGGGCAACGGGGCCGCCGCAGGCAGACCGAAGCCACGCAGTTCGCCGGCAAAACCCGCCAGGCCAGGACCGTTGAACCAGCCGAACAGTTTTCCCAGCGCGTGCGGCAGCAGGAATCCTCCCGCCGCCACCCGCAGGATCAGCAAGGCCAGGTCGAGGCCATGGCCGTCGCGCACGCTCAGTGCCCGCCTTCCTGCGCGCCGAACATGGTCTTGGCGTACTGGATGCCGACGCCATAGCCGCCCGCATGGTCGCGAGCGATGCCGGTGGTCAGCTCGTAGGTCTCACCGCGCGACCAGTCGCGCTGCAGTTCCAGCAGGTACTGCACGCTGGTGATCGGCACTGCACCGGCCTGCACCATGCGGGTGATCGCGCGTTCGTGCGCCTCTTCACTCACATCGCCGCAGGCATCGGTGATCACATAGACTTCGAACCCCTGCTCCAGTGCCGACAGCGTTGGGCCGACGATGCAGACGCTGGTCCACAACCCGGCCAGCACCAGCCGACGCTTGCCGATGCGGTTCACCTCATCGATCACCGGCTGGTCTTCCCAGGTGTTCATCGACGTGCGATCGAACACCGTCTGGCCCGGGAAGATCGCCGGCAGCTCCGGGAACATCGGGCCGGAGAACGACTTCTCGGCCACCGTAGTCAGCAGCACCGGCACGTTGAAGCCCTTCGCGCCCTTGCTGATCAACGACACGTTGTTGCGCAGCGCCGAGATGTCGATGGTGTGGGTGGCGAACGCCATCTGCGACTGGTAGTCGATCAGGATCAGGGCGTGGTCGGTGGGTGACAGCAGTGCGTTGGCGGGGGTGGCGGTGGCGAGGTTCATGGGTGGACTCCAGTGGAGGAAACAACAAGGGGAAGTGCGAGCGCCGCATCACCGGCCAGATACTGGCCGGGGCTGCAGCCGGTCTCGGCGCGGAAGCTGCGGACGAAATGGCTCTGGTCGAAAAAACCCAGATGCTGGGCCAGGCAGGTCATCGACTGCCGGTGGGTCGCCAGCAGCTGCCGCGCACGTTCAATGCGCCGCCGACGTACGTAGCGAAGCGGGCTGGCACCGGTGCCACTGCGGAACAGGCGCACCAGATGGAAACGGCTGACGCAGGCGACCTCGGCCAGCTCGGTGACCCGCAGCGGCTGCGACAGGTGCTCATCGATGTAGCGCAGCGCACGCTGCAGGGCGGCCGACTGCTGGGGCGCCAGCATGGGCATGGGCTGGGCGTGCGAAAGGACGGTAACCATGCTCGGGCGCCGCAGCGGGGGTGGCCCATGGTGCGGCGCCAGCCGTCGGCGCCCTACCCCCAACGGTCGAGGTCAACACTCACCCGATCGGGGGAGGCGGCCGTCGCAAGCGTCGCCGGCCGAACAGCCGCGCGTCCAGCGAATAGGCGCCCGGCCCCAGCAGCAACAAGGCCAACGGCAGCAGCGACCATGGCAACGCCGCGCCCTGCCAATAGAGCCCCGGCACCGCCAGCGCGACCGCCAACGGCGTGAACAGGCCGGGCAACAGCAAGCCCGTTGCCGCCAGGCACAGCCACCACGACCCACCTGCAGCGGTACCTGGCAGCACCAGCGCGCTGGTCACGCACATTCTCAGCCACAGCAATCCCAGGCCCGGGCCGCGATCGGGAAACATCACATACAAGCGCTGCATCGCCGGCCTCCATCATCCATGCCGGCGTGATAGCCGACCCCGCAGCATCACGCCTACCCCATTCGGGTCACCTGCGCCTGCCCCGCACCTGCCAGAATGCGCGTCATGCGTGGCCACATCTTCCCTCTCCCGCGTCGCCTGCCGGCGCTGCTGTCGTGCCTGCTGTTGCTGATCGCCCTGCCCGTGCTCGCTGCACAGCATCCGGTGATCAGCGACGGCATGCCCGGCTACCAGCACACCGCGTGGCGGGTGGGCCAAGGGGCGCCCGGCGATATCTGGGACATCGCCCAGGATCGTGAAGGCATGCTGTGGCTGGCGACCGGCTCGGGCCTGTACCGCTTCGACGGTCGTCGTTTCGAGCGCCAGGCGGCACCGACGGGCGCCCGCTTCCCCTCCACCAACATGGTCACGCTCGGCCTCGACGGCGAGGGCGACGGCCTGTGGATCGGCTATTTCCAGGCCGGCATCAGCCAGTTCTCGCCGCAGCGGCTGCGCAGTTTCGGGCGCGCACAGGGCGTGCCGGTGGGCGTTGTGCCGCGCTTCGCGCATGACCGCAATGGACGCCTGTGGGCTGCAATCAACGGTGGCCTGCGCTGGTTCGACGGGCAACGCTGGCAGGCGCCGTCTGCCGATGAAGGCGTGCCACAACGTCGTGTGCAATGGCTGCTCCAGGACAGCCACGGCACCTTCTGGGTGCTGGCCGACCTGCACATCTGGAAGCGCCCGGCGGGAAAGACCGCATTTGAAAACACCGGCATCGCGGTCTCGCAGATGGCGACCCTGGTGGAAAGCCCGCAAGGCGAGATCTGGCTGGCTGACCGTATCCGCGGCACCTCGCCGCTGGCCAACGCGCAGGGGCTGCTGCCCCCCAGCGAACGTGAAGCGCGGCGCATGCCGGACCTGGTGGCCGCGCGGCTGCAGTTCACCGCCGATGGCGCACTGTGGGCCACGATGAGCCCGCACGGTGGCGTCGCCCGCGTCACCTTCGATGGCCAGCAGGCCGTGCGCATCGAGCGCTTCGACACACCGCAGGGCCTCACCGCGACCTCGGCGGTGCCGGTCATCGCTGACCGCGAAGGCAACCTGTGGGTCGGCACCAACCTCGGCCTCAACCGCTTCCGCGCCCGCAGCGTGCAGACGCTGGCCGTCGGCCCCAGCGATCCTTACCGCTCGCTGGTACGCGGCAGCGATGGCCGCGTGTACGGCTATGGCGAAGACCTCAAGCTGTTCGACCTGCAGCGCCCGCTGCTTTCCGAAAGCGCGGCGCAGTTGCAGGCCGCCGCGCAGCGGGCGCCCACGCCGGTCTGGCAGTTCGACTGGATCAACCTCGCGCGCACGGTGGGCGGCCACACCACGCGCATTCCCCTGCCCGCACCGTTCACCGGCCAGCCCCTGCATGCCCTGCTGTTTGCCGAAGATGACCAGGCCTGGGCCTGCGCCGGTGAGCAGGCGGTGCTGCAGTACGCGGATGACCGCTGGCGACGCGAGACGCGGCTGCCCGAACAGGCCTGCTCGTCGCTGGCGCGTGCCAGCAACGGCGCGCTGCTGCTTGGTTATTCCGACGGCACGCTGCGCCGCCTGGATGCCGCATCGATCAGCACGTTCGGCGCGGCACAGGGGCTGTCAGTCGGCCCGATAACCGCGCTGCTGCAGCATGACGATCTACTGCTGATTGCCGGTGAGGCGGGCCTGGCCGCGCGCCTCGGCAACGGCCGCTTCCTGCCGGTGCGCACCAACACCACCGGCATTCTCGAAGGCATTACCGGCATGGTCGGCGATGCCCAAGGGCGACTCTGGCTCAACGGCAGCCGCGGCCTGGTGCGGCTCGAAGTCGCGGCCCTGCGCAGCGCACTGCGCGACGGCCAGCCGGTTGCCCCGCGCCTGTTCGATGCCGTCGATGGCATGCCTGGCATTGCCCTGCAGAGCGGCCCCATCCCGACCGCCGTACTGGCCGCCGACGGCCTGCTGTGGCTGGCTACCAACCAGGGCCTGGCGTGGCTGGACACCCTGCAGCCGCACATCAACACCATGGCGCCTTGGGTGCGCATCGGCGACGTGCTGTATGGCACCACCCAGACGCCGTTGCAGGAGGGTCTGCGCCTGCCGGCCGGAACCTCCCAGCTGCAGATCGACTATGTCGCGCTGTCGCTGGCGCGGCCCGAGCGCAACCGCTACCGCTACCGCCTGTCCGGCGTGGACGACGGCTGGCAGGACGCTGGTGGCAGCACGCGCGCCTACTACACCAATCTGGCACCGGGTCATTACCGTTTCGAGGTGGAGGCTGCCAACGAGGACGGCATCTGGAGCCGCGCGCCAGCGACCCGCAACTTCCGGATCGCGCCCACGTTCCTGCAGAGCGTCTGGTTCAAGTTGTTGTGCGTGGTGCTGGTGCTGGCCGTGCTGATGCTGGCCATCCGCATCCGCAGCGGCCAGCTCGCGATGCTGTTCCGCGCCCGCCTGCAGGAGCGCAACGGCGAGCGCGAACGCATCGCACGCGACCTGCACGACACCCTGCTGCAGGGCAGCCAGGGGCTCATCCTGCGGCTGCACGCCATCAGCCAGTCCGCGCAGACACCTGAACCGGTGCGCACCCAGCTGGAGGCGGCGATGCAGTTGGCCGAGCAGAATCTTGCCGAAGGCCGGGAGCGGGTCAACGCGCTCCGTGACGGACCGTTTGCCGGTCGCGACCTCGCCTCGGCGCTGGCCGATGTGCACGCCGAATACGCGGGCCAAGGCACCAACCCGCTGCGCCTGACCGTGGAAGGCAGTCCCCCGCCCCTGCAGACCGATGCCGCCGAAGAAGTGTTCCTGATCGGACGCGAGGCCATCCGCAACGCGCTGCGGCATGCGCAGGCCAGTGCCATTGAAGTGGAGCTGTCCTACGGCACCCGCTGCTTCCTGCTGCACGTACGCGATGATGGTGTCGGTATTGCCGACGAGGATGCCGGCCGCGGTCATTGGGGCATGCAGGGCATGCGCGAGCGCGCACAGCGACTGGGCGCGGAACTGCAGCTGTGGACCCGACCGGGACTGGGCACCGAAGTGGCGCTGTCCGTGCCGGCCCGTCGCCTGTATCACCGCCGTCCATCGCGCTGGCGCTGGCCGTGGAGCAGACCCACCCATGACTGAATCCCTTCCTCCCATCGGCGTGCTGGTGGTTGATGACCATCCCCTGCTGCGCGATGGCCTGGCGGCACTGCTGAGCACGCACGCAGACCTGCGCCTGCTCGGCGAAGCCGCCGATGGCGAAGAGGCGCTTGCCCGCTACCAGCAGCTGCAACCCGATGTGGTGCTGATGGACCTGCAGATGCCACGCATGGACGGCGTGGAAGCGATCGTGCGGATCCGCGCGCTTGATCCACGTGCACGCATCATCGTGCTGACGACCTATCGTGGCGATGTGCGTGCGGTGCGTGCATTGCAGGCTGGGGCCAGCGCCTACCTGTTGAAAGACACGCTGCGCCACGAACTGGTGGACACCATCCGCACGGTGGCCAGCGGCCGCCGCGCACCGATACCGGCAGAGGTAGCGGCCAGCATCGCCGCACATGTAGTGGAAGACCGGTTGTCGCCGCGCGAAACCGAAGTACTGCGCCACGTGGCCGGCGGCCTGTCGAACAAGCGCATCGGCGAACGCATGCAGATTTCCGAGCAGACGGTGAAGGCGCACATGAAGAGCCTGATGGACAAGCTGGGCGTCGGCGACCGCACCCACGCGGTAACCCAGGCGCTGCGCCGCGGAATCATCAGCCTGGATGACACCGGTCAGGATTGAAGGGGGTTCGGCCGGGCTGCGCCCGGCACCCGCCGAATCAACGGCCCAAGCAACGCCAACTGCAACAGCAACAGCGGGTTTGCTGCGGGATGGCGAGGTGGATCCGGTGGCAGGGGCCGCTGCAAGTACGTCCATGTAAGCTCGGTCGCCGCATCCATGCGGCTCACGCCCCTGCCACCGGACCCACCCCGCCTTCGACAGATCTCCGCGAGCTGCCCGGATGACATGACCTGCTCTTGGTAGGTGTCGACCTTGGTCGACACGTAGATCCACGCCATGCGTGGATGCTCTTCGTTCAATTGTCGAAATATTAGATTTCGATGGAGATTCATCCAGCATGGGATGGGTCCATCAGACACCAGAAAACTGTCGAAGGTGGGGCGGTGTCGGATTGCGGGGTGTCAGCCGCATGGATGCGGCTGCCAAGCCTACAAGGACGTACTTGCGGCGTCCCCGCAATCCGACACCGCCCCGCCCTCCCACGGAATCCAGCTTCTGCCGTTGCCGTTGCCGTTGTTTCGGCGGGTGCAGGGCGCAGCCCTGCCGAACACCCCCTCAACGCAGCCGGATCAACAGGCTGCCACCGGCACAGATCGTCGCCAGCCACGCCACGCCCTGCCACCCCCACTGCGCCAACGTCAGGCTGCCCAATGCACCGCCGCCGGCCATGCCGATGAACATTCCGGTGAACAGCAGCGCGTTGAGGCGACTGCGTGCCGGCGGCACCAGGCCGTAGACCAGGGTCTGGTGCGCGACCAGCGCCGACTGGAAACCGAAATCGAACAGCAACGCGCTGACCACCAGCAACGGCAGCAACGCAGCGGCCGGCAACCATGACTCGGCCAGCAACAGGGCAAAGCCTGCCAGCGCGACGGTAATCGCCAACCGCGCTACCGCAGGGCTGCCCAAGCGATCGGCGAAGCGGCCGGCAACCGGCGCAGCCAATGCACCCGCAGCACCGGCAATACCGAACGCACCCGCAGCGGCACTGCCCAGACCCAGCCGTGCGTGCAGCATCAGCGCCAGCGTCGACCAGAACGCACTGAAGCCCACCGCCAGCAGCGACTGGCTGGCCACGGCGCGACGCAACTGCGGCTGCTCGCGCCAGAGCGCCAGCAACGAGCCCAGCAACGCGGGGTAGCGCAGCGTGCTGGTCGCGGCGAAGTGCGGCAGTGCCCGTGCCATCACCGCGCCCATCGCCAGCACCGAGAGTGCCGCGAGGCCGAACTGCACGCGCCAGCCCCAGGCTTCGGCCACCACGCCGCTGACCACGCGCGACAGCAGGATGCCCAGCAGCAGGCCGGTCATTACCCTGCCCACCACCTGCCCACGCTGCGCATCCGGCGCCAGCACCGCAGCGGCCGGCACGATGTCCTGCGCCAGCGTGGCCATCAGCCCGACCAGCAGGCTGGCAACAAGCAGCCCCGGCAACTGGCCGGCAAAGGCCGCCGCACCCAGGGCCAACGCCAACAGCACCGACTTCAGCAGGATCAGGTTGCGCCGGTCGAAGCGGTCGCCCAGCGGAGCCAGCAGCAGGATGCCCAGCGCATAACCCAGCTGGGTCAGGGTCGGCACCAGGCCCACGGCGCGCTCGCCCGCACCGAGATCCTGGGCGATCAGGCCCAGCATCGGCTGACTGTAATAGAGCGAGGCCACCGAGAAGCCCGCGCCGGCGGCCATGGCCAGCACCAATGATGGGGCGGGCGCAGCGCTGGGCGCAGCGGTGATGGTTGAGAGCGAGGGAGTGGACATGGGGGCATCCGGGAAAGAAGTGGAGCGTAGCTTGACCATATTCGCGACACGTCTGCAGTAGGCTCACTTACATACTTGTCATACGTCATGCGCATGAACGACCTTGCCTTGGGTGGCGACCGCCTGGACCTGCTGCGTACTTTCCTGCGCATCGTGGACAGTGGCAGCCTTTCTGCTGCTGCCCTGCAACTGGGCACCACCCAGCCCACCGTCAGCCGTCGGCTTCAAGCCCTGGAGCGGCAACTGGGTCTGCGCCTGCTGCAACGGTCCACACACGGCCTGCTGCTGACCGAGGACGGCCAGCGCTGCCAACGCCATGCGCAGCGGGTAGTGGACGAATGGGAAGCGCTGCAGGCCGAGCTGCACGGCCAGGCCCAGATGCTCAGCGGTCGCCTGCGGGTGATGGTGCCGCATGCGTTCGGCCAGGCGCAGCTGCTGCCGACCATGCTCGATTTCCTGGCCCAGCATCCACAGTTGAGCCTGGAGTGGATCCTTGAGGACCGCCGTCCGGACTTCATCGCCGAAGGCATCGACTGCGCGGTGCGGGTCGGCACGGTCGACGAACCGCGCATGGTCGCCCTGCCGCTGGCCGAAGTACCGCGCATCGTCGTAGCAGCACCCTCGCTGGCCGACGCGGGTTCGATCACCACGCCCGAACAGGCGCAGGCATTGCCCTGGATCTCGCTGGTCACCTACTACCGCGAACGTCTGCTGCTGCACGACGCGCAAGGCCGCGCACACACGCTGGCGATCACCCCACGCCTGCTCAGCGACAACCTGTTCGTGGTGCAGCAGGCTGCACGTGCTGGCTTGGGCGCGGCGGTGGTTTCGGCCTGGCTGGTGGCCGACGACCTGGCCGAAGGACGGCTGGTACAGCTGCTGCCGGACTGGCAGGCACCACCGCTGCCCGTGCATCTGGTGTTCCCTGCGGCGCGACAGCAACCCCTGCGCCTGCGCGCCTTCATCGACGCAATGAAAGCTGCGCTGCCGCAACTGCATGGCATGCGGCCGGCACCACGCTAGGCGCTGCCGGACACATCAACGCGGGCGTGGTGCTACTTCGCCGCGGCATTCCAGCCAGCGACCTTGGTCTTGGTGTCGGCCAGCATCTTGTCCAGCGCCGCGCGATCGTACACATCGCCACGCAGGATCACGCTGTCGATCTTTTCGGTGGCGGCGATGTCCTGCAACGGATTGGCGGTCAGCAGCACCAGATCGGCGGCCTTGCCCGTGGCGACACCGCCATAGCGCTGCATCTGGCCGAACCAGGCCGGGCCGGAGCGGGTCGCGGCCGACAGCGCCTGCGGTGCGCTCAGGCCTTCCTTCACGAACAGCTGCAACTCCTGGTGCAGGCCGATACCCGGGTAGTTGAACGAATTGAGGAAGCCCGCATCGGTGCCGGCGATGATCGTCACCCCCGCTTCCTGCAGCAACGGCAGCACCGCAGCCACCTGGTGGTACTGCGCATGGCGCGCCTCGATCTGCGCCGGCGTGGCCTTTGCAGCGCGCTCAACGCGCCAGGTATAGGTCGCACGCAGGCCCGGGCCGATGTAAGCCAGATACGGGTCGTTGGCGTGGTCGTCCTGGTCGAGGAAGTCGAGGATGCGGCCACCATTGAGCGTCGGCGTCACGAATACGCCGCGCTTGGCGAAATCACGATAGGCATGCAGCGCGGTTTCGCGATCGAAGCTGGCGTCGAGCTGGCGGTTGGCCTCGGCGCGGTCGATGCGCCCGGCGCCGAAATCGGCGGCGATCTGCGCTTCATCCTTGCTGCCCGCCTTGAAGGCATAGTCCAGATGTTCGATCGAGGCCAGGCCTGCATCCACAGCCTGTTCCACCGTCAACGCCATCGGAATATGGCCTGAGGCCTTGAAACCCGCCTTGCGCGCGGCGCTGGCCGAGTACAGGAACAGTTCCGGGGTCAGCGTGCTGTCGGTGATCTTCACGAAGTCGACCTTGTCGTGCTGCAGGCGCTCGATCGCCTTGTCCGCGTCGGCCTTGCTGCCCACCTCGAGCGTGCCCTTCCAGACCGGCTTGATGCCTTCGATCTTCGCACCGGACGTCAGCAGGCGCGGACCGAACAGCGTGCCGTTGGCGATTTCGCCGCGCCACTGCAGTACCTGCTGCGGAAGATCCCCGGAGCAGTCACGGATCGTGGTGATGCCGTGGGCGATGTACAGCGGCAGCAGCGCCTTGTTCTCTTCCACCAGCGCCGGGCCGCCACCGAAGTGCACGTGCATGTCCCACAAGCCCGGAATCAGATACTTGCCCTTGGCGTCGATCTGGCGGCTGGTACTCCACTGGCTGCGCACCTGCGCATCGGGACCGACCGCGACGATGTCCTCGCCACGGATGACCACGCTCTGCCCGGGCACGCTGCGCGCGTGCTCGACATCGACCACGGTGGCGTTGCGGATCAGCAGATCGGCGCGCTCGGCGGCAGACGCCGACAGCGGTGCAACCGCAAGAAGGATGGCGAGGGACAACGAATGGGAACGGAACATGGACAGCATCCTGGTGGGCACGGCAGCGTGCGGGTGGAAGGGGCGGTTGTCAGCGCGTCGCGCCGTGCTGGCGCAGCAGGGTTTCGATGTTGGCGTAACCGCGTTGCCTGGCATGCGCCAGCGGCGTTACGCCGTCGCCATCGGCAAACTCGGGGTTGGCACCGGCGGCCAGCAGCAGCTGCACGATCTGCACGTGGCGCGCGCCGCCATCGCCGAGCAGGATCGCCTCCAGCAGCGCAGTCCAGTGCAGGCGATTGACATGGTCCACCGCCACGCCGGCGCGCAACAGCGTACGCACGGTGGCGACATGACCGCGTTCGGCAGCAGGAATCAGCGCGGTACCGCCATAGCGGTTGGTGCTGCGCAGGTCTGCACCGTGCGCGAGCGTCAGCGCCAGGATCTCATCCAGGCCGCGCGCGCCGGCGTACAGGTAGGCGCTGTCCTGCATCGAGTCCTTGGCATTGACGTCGGCGCCGGCCTCGATCAGCTCACGCGCCGCGTCCACGTTGTTGCCGTGGGTGGCCAGCAGCAGAGCCGTGCGGCCCTGGCCGTCACGCGCCTCCAGATCGGCACCCGCGTCCAGTGCCTCCCGCACGGCCTCGACATCGCCGCGGCTGGCGGCATCGCGCAGCTGCGCATCGGCGTCGCTTCGGGAAGTCGCCGTGCACGCCGGGATCACCATGACCAACAGGCACAGCAACAGCATGCGACCCAATGCCGAACGACGCTGGCGGGAGCGAGGGTGGTGCATCGTGACTCTCCTCATGCGCGATGGCGCCGGCCATTGCCGGTCCCTGCCCTGCATGGTAGAAGTCGGCACGGGTATCCAGAAGTGAAATGTTCAAATGCAAGACAGTGCCAAATCGAATAGAACAGTGTTCGAACTGGACCTGCTGCGGGCCCTGGTGATGGTCGCCGACTGCGGCAGCTTCACCACGGCGGCCACCCGCCTGCATTCGACCCAGTCCACGGTCAGCCAGAAGGTGCGGCGGCTGGAGGAACTGGCCGGGCATCGCCTGCTCGAGCGCGGCCACCGCGACGTGCATCCCACCGATGCCGGCCACACCCTGCTGGGTTATGCCCGGCGCATGCTGGACCTGAACGAGGAGTTGGCCCAGGCCTTGGCCGGCGCCACCGTGGAGACCGCGGTGCGCATCGGTTTACCGGAGGACTTCGTCAACGCACAGACCACGCGCATGCTCGCTGCCTTCAGCCGCCGCCACCCGCAGGTCAAGCTGGAAATCAGCAGCGGTCTCAGCCGTGATCTGGCCCACGGCTTTGACCATGGCGAGCTGGACCTGGTGCTGGTCAAGCAGCGTCGCAACACCCGCCAGGCCGTGCATTGCCGGCGCGAACCGATGCACTGGATCGACAGCCTGCGCAGCAGCAGCCTGCAGCAGGACCCGCTGCCACTGGTCACCTTCCCACCACGCGGGCTGTACCGCGACGAGATGATCCAGGCCGTCGAAGCCCTTGGCCTGCGCTGGCGTATCGCGTTCACCAGTTCCTCGCTGAGCGGCATCCAGGGCGCGGTGGCCGACGGCATCGGCATCAGCCTGCTGCCACGTCGCGCGGTCAACCGCGAACACCGCATCATCGATGGCGAGCGCGACCTGCCGGTGGTAGACAACTACGAGATCGGCCTGCTGCATCGTGCGGACGCTGATGATGCGGTGCGTGCGCTGGCCAGCGAACTGTGGCGCCAAGTGCAACGCGAACCGGACTGACCACAGTAGATCCACGCCATGCGTGGATGCCTTTCGCGCGTCAAGCATCGAAACATGGTCAATCCGGCCGCACGGCGGGCAGCATTACCCGCTAGAGTGCCTGCTGTTTCCGTGGCCCGCGGCGCTTCGCCATGTCCGACGAAATTCCCACCCGCTTCGATCCCCTGCCCGCTGCGCTGCAAGCGCATCTGCAGCACCAGCGTTCACGGATCGCCGCTCGCGTGGTCGCCGAATTTCCCACCCTGCCGGTGCAATGGCCACTGTCGGCCCCCACGCTGCAGCGCGTAGTCGATGCGGAGCTGATCGATCGGGACGACTGCGATGGTTGGGAGGCGCTGGGCGTGGCGTTCGGCGACACGCTGGCCCAGCGCGTGCCGGGGCTGGCCTGGATGCAGGTCACCGATGCCTGGGGCATCGACGCGGTGCTGCGTTATGCCGACAGCAGCCTGCAGATCGGCGCTGGCACGCTGCTGCTCAAACGCGTCGAGCAGGGCGAGACGATCGACATCGCCCATCTGCTGGCGTGGTTGGAGGAGTTCGTCGCCGCCCGCGCCGACGATTACGCCTGAAAGGCTGCCGAGCATGGCTCGGCACTACAAGGGGTTGGCGCTGCGTGAGAGATAGATCCACGCCATGCGTGGATGAATGTGACCACGCGATGGTTCCATCCACGCACGGCATGGATCTACAGCCAGCGACCGTCGACCACCACGCGGCGCTCCACCGGCACCCCTGCCACCGCAGCCGGACCATGATCGGCACGTACCGCCACGAAGGTGGCCGGCAGACCGTCTGCAATGCCGTACTGCGGCAACCCGATCACCGTCGCCGCATGGGTGGTGACCATGTCCAGCGCCAGCATCAGGTCCGCATCGGTGTAGAAGCCGGAGCGGTAACCGAGCAGCATCGCCCGCTGCAGCAGGTCGCCACTGCCGTAGGGCCACCAGCAGTCGCGGATGTTGTCGTTGCCGGCAAACACGCGTACACCCGCGTCGTGCAGTGCGCGCAACGGCGGGAACGGATGGTCGCCCGGTGCGTTGCTCATGATCGCCACGCCTGCGGCAGCCAACGCCTCACCCACCTGCAGCGCCCGCGCCAATGGCACCTCGCCCAGCGCATAAGCGTGACTGACCGCCACCCTGCCCTGCAGGCCCGCCGCGCGCGTGCGCGCCGCGATCCGCAGCAGCTGCGCCAGCCCGGTCTCGCCCGGCTCGTGCAGGTGGATGTCCAGGCGCACGCCATAGCGCTCGGCCAGCCCGAACAACAACGCAAGCTGGCCGTCGGCATCCCCGTCCAGCGTGCTCGGGTCGATGCCACCCAGTACTTCCACCCCTGCAGCAATCGCCTGTTCCAGAACCGCCGCCGTACCCGGGCACGACATCACGCCCGCCTGCGGGAACGCCACCAGCTGGATGCGCATGATGTCGGCACAGCGCAGCGCCGCCTCGCGCACGGCCTGCAGATGCTGCAGGCCGGTACTGCCATCGATGTCGACGTGGCAACGCATCGCCACCGTACCGAATGCGCTGCACTGGCGGATCAGCGCCTCGGCACGGTCCGCCATCGGTGCAGCGGCGGCAATCGCGGTCTTCTCCACCGCCAGGCGTTCGCGCAGGCTGTTCACTGGATGATGCGGATGCCAGCGGTCGCCGACGAAGCTCTTGTCCAGATGGATATGGCCGTCGACCAGTCCAGGCAGAACCGTGAAGCCGGTCAGATCGACGCTTTCGGACTCCTCCGGTGCGGCATCGTCGCCATTGATGCCGGCAAAACGGCCATCACGAATATGGAAATGCAGTGGGGTACCGTCGCGATCGACGCCACCATGGACGAACTGCAGAGTCATCTGGATCTCCCGGAAAGCCAATACTGGCGCCATCCTGCCCGTCACCGCTGCCATCGGCCAACGAAATATCCGCATGCCATGCATTCACCGGCACGATGAATCCCGCCCGCGACCCTGCGCCGCAGGGACGCCGGATGCACGCCTGAACGGGTAACATGGGCGCCTGTTTCCGCTGTGATGCCGCATGGGCCCGTCCGACCGCCACGATCGTCTTCGCCGCTGGCAGGCCGCGTCCCTGTTGGCCGCCGCCCCGATCGCCAGCCTGTCCGCCACCGATGCCAACGCCAGCGCGCCCCTGCAGGCGCCGCCGGGCCAGCAGCGGATCGCCTCGGCTGCGCTGGTCGAGGTGCTGCACCAGCGCGTGCTGACCGGCCAGAGCGCCACCGCTACCCTGGAAAGCTGGTGCGCCGAGCACGGCCTGGCCGAGCAGGCCCGGGTCCGCGCGGTGCGTGTGCATGGCCAGGACAAGCCGGCGCCGGCCGACGTGCTGCAGGCCCTGGGCGCCGATGCCTCCACGCCCCTGCGTTACCGCCGCGTGCAGCTGGCCTGCGGCAGCCGCGTGCTGTCCGAGGCCGACAACTGGTACCTGCCCGACCATCTCAGCCCGGCCATGAACCAGGTGCTCGACACCACCGACGAGCCGTTCGGCCGCGTGGTCGGTCCGCTTGGCTTCCAGCGCCAGACCGTGACCGACCAGACGTTCTGGCCACCGCGCGGCGAAGGCGACCATGGCGTGATCCTGGAAGTGCGCGCCCTGCTGCGCGACCGCCAGCAGCAGCCTTTCAGCTACGTGATCGAGTCGTATCTGGTGCAGGCACTGCCGTAGCGTTTCGTCCGACCGGCATATCCCGACCTACTGGGTGGTGATGCCGTTTGCAGCCGGATCGGTGGAGAACACGAAGCGGCCTGAATGCAGGTTCCGGCCCAGAGTGTACTCGGCCGTTGCGAATGCATAGACGGGGGGCGTATTGCCGTCACCGAAGGAGCGCGCCCAGACGCTGAAGCCGTCGTCGGTCCGGCTGCGGATCTCGCCCAGGCACAGGCTGTAGCCGCACGCGAACGAGACAAGATCCGTATTTCCGTCCAGTGCGGCAGTCACCGCTGACCTGTACAGCACGGTCAGATCCTGCGCTTCCGGGTTGCGCGCCACGTCCTGTTCGAACTGGCTGACCGCCTGTGCGAATGCTCTGTTCGAACCGACCACCGCCCGGAATCTTTCGACGGACATCGCCCCCTCGCTCAACAGGCTCCTTTCCCCAGAGAGGAACGCCGCACCCGATTGAGTGGCCGCCGGAGCAACGACTGCAAGCCTTGGCGAAGCGGCGGCAGTGCCTGCGGATGTCGCAACGGAACGTGCCGGTGTCGCTGCCTCAACCCGGTCGGCAGGCGCCATCGTGGCATCCTTGTCAGCGACAGCAGGTGCTTCTTCCTTGCTGCTGCAGCCCGCAACTGCAAGTACCACAACCATCAGATGACGAACGTCCATGCGCTGCTTCCTCTCTGGTGACCTTGTGAGCATGCCACTCCATGGCGTTGGAAGCGAAGTGCCAAACAACGAAAAGCCCGGCAATGCCGGGCCTTTCGTTTTCCGCTTCGATCAACGGAACCGGTAATCCAGCTCCACCCAGAACTGACGGCCATACGGGTCGTAGTTGCCGACCGGATAGAACGGCCAACCACCCCCGTTCCTGTCCGCCGGCGGCCGGCTGTCGCGCAGGTTGTTGACGATCACACCCAGTGTCAGGTTCTCGCCGAACTGGCGGAACACACTGGCGTTGTAGGTCATGTACGGCGCGATGCGGCCACTGCCATCGCTCTTCGGCAGCGAGCCATACCGGTTGCCATAGATCGTCGCGGTCCAGTCACCCTGGTTCCAGGTGATGCTGCCATTGGCCTTGCTGCGCCACTGCCAGTCATCCAGCGAATTGCGGATATCGCGCACTTCGTCATCGGCAAACTGCTTGTACTCGTGCTCCAGCACCAGGGTGTAGGCCAGACGCGTGGTGAAGCGGCCATAGCGGCCCGCATCGAAGCGCCAGTTGCCCTTCAGGTCGATGCCGCGCACCGACTCGGACGCCGCATTGATCGGGTTGATCAATACGCGGGTCACCTGGTCCGGCTGCACGGTGGCAGTGGAGGGGTTGCGGATCACCCGCGAAAGCGCGTCCTGGCACAGCGGCGAGCCGATGTCGCGCGCTTCGCCGCCGAGGGTGCGACCCAGCCGGCAGTCGGCCTCATCACGCAGGATGCGGCTGGTGTCGAGGCTGGTCACCTCGTTGTCGATGCGGATGTCGTAGTAGTCGGCGCTGAAATCCAGCCCGGACAGCGGCGACCAGACCACGCCGAAACCATACGATTTGGCCGACTCCGGCTGCAGCTGCGGGTTGGCGCGGTTGCTGTAGTCGATGGACAGGCCGTTGTAGTCGCAGTTGTCATACGACTGGCCGGCAGTGCGGCAGCGCCAGTAGTCGGTCATGCCGGGGTTGTAGCCGCGGGTCTCGGTGGCGAACACATAATTCATGTCCGGCGCACGGAAGCTGGTGGCCGCAGTACCGCGGATCAGCAGGCTTTCGATCGGACGGAATTCGACACCGAAGCTCCAGGTTGCCTTGCCGAGATGCTCGCCACCAGCACGGTACTGGTCGTAGCGACCTGCCAGGGTGGTGGTCAGCGACTGCAGCAACGGCAGCTGCAGTTCAACGCCCGCCGCATAGCGGTCACGCTCGCCACCGGCACCGATGCCGGCGCTGGTGTTCCAGAATTCGCCGGTGCCCAGGCGTGGGTCCGGGCGGTTGCGATAGCCCTGGCTGCCCGCTTCAACCACCGCGGCCAACGCGGCGTCGCCACCCGGCAATGCGAACAGGCGACCATTGACCGTCGCACTGAAGGTCTGCAGCCACGCAGCGTTGCGGCTCTCCTGGTAGTCGGACAGGCGACCGTACTCATCGGGCGTCAGCGGCCGGAACAGGCGCGACGGATCCGGTGCATACACCTCCACGCCGTTGCGCACACCGAGCTGCGGCCCCAGCAGGTACTCGTTGATGCCAGCCAGCAGCACCGGGCGGCGCGTACGGTTCTCGTAGCGCGAGCGGCTGTAGACCGCCTCGTAGTCCCAGCCGCTGTCGCCGATCTGACCACGCGCACCGACATTGAACGACCACGAGTTTTCCAGGAAGCGATTGGCGTTGCGCGGCAGGCCACCGATCTCCTCTGGCGCAAAGCGGCGGTACCAGCTCTCCAGGTTGCCCGTGTTCTGGTTGTAGAAATAGTTGCGTGACGAGGTCCAGGTGGGCGCGCGTGTGTTGTTGTGGATCCGTGCGCTGCCCACGGCGACATCGGCGAACAGGTCGGTGGTGTCGTTGACGTGGAACGTCAGCAGACCGTAGCCGTTGAGGTTGCGCTTCTCGGTCTGCACGGTCCAGTAGCTGGCAGCGGCTTCGTTGCTGCCGCAGTACGCGCCCTGGCGAGGGTTGTTGGCGCGGAACACGCTGCCGCCGTAGATGGCCGAGGCCGCATCGCAGCCGGCCGCGCCCGGATCGATATTGCGGCCAGTGGCTGCGTTGCGACGATAGGCGACGGCCGTCGGCTGCGGCGCCTTGCCGGTGGGATCATCGTCCAGCGAATCCATGAAGTCGCGCTGCCGCGCGTGGATCGCCTTGCGCACGTCCAGTTCGAAGCCGAACAGGCCTTCCCAGCGCTCGCCCGAGCTGCCGCCCACCACCTGCACACGCTGGTTGTCACCACCGCCCTGCTGGGTGCCGCCGGCACGCACGTTGACGTCCACACCGTCGAAGCGATCCTTGAGGATGATGTTGACCACGCCGGCGATGGCATCGGAGCCGTACACCGCCGATGCGCCGGCGGCCAGCACCTCGATGCGCTCGATCAGCGCGCTGGGGATGTTGGCCAGGTTGACCACGTTCACCGAGCCTTCGTAGGCCAGCGGATAATCGGCCTGACGGCGGCCGTTGACCAGCACCAGCGTGCGGTTCGGGCCGAGGCCACGCAGGTTGATGGTGTTGGCCGCCGGGGTGAAGGTATTGCCGAAGTCCTCACCCTGCACGTTGCCGGTGTTTTCAGTGAGCGCGCTCAGCGCATCGAATGCGTTGCGGTAGCCCTGCGCATCGATCTGCTCGCGGCTGATCACCGTGACCGGCGACGGTCCCTCGACGCTGGCACGCGGGATGCGCGAGCCGGTGACCTTCACTTCCTGCAATGAGGTGGGTGCGCTTTCCTGCGCGAAGGCCGGCAACGAGGCCAGCATCAGGGACGACAAGGCAAGCACCAGCGGACGCGGGCGCAGCGCCAGGGAAGAGGCGGACATGGGCTTCCTGGGGGAGTTGGGCGGGTGGTCCGGGGCGCTGGCGACGGTGCGCGCATAACGATCCCGTAACGAAAGTGTCCTGAACGGATGGTTGCAACGGAAATGACCAGGCCTGATGGCCTTATGCCTGAACCGAATCAGACCGCAGGCGTCGGCAACACCGCGTTTGCAACTTCTTTCATTGTTCCAGTTCGCCCAGGTGCGGCATCGTCCCACGCCATGAACCGGTATTTCCCTACTTCCCTGCCACCGCTGCGACCGGTGCTGCGCCGCCATCTCCTGCTGCTCCAGCACGGGCCTGTCGTGCTGCGTCCCCTGCAGCGTTCGGACCTTTCCGCCTGGCGTCACTACTATCAGCAGGTCGAACGCAGCAGCAACCTGCCTGGCCATTTCGATGCCGAAGCCCACTTCCTCTGCGGTGTGCAGCGTTCACAGCTGCAACACGACAACGATCATCTGCTGCTGGGCAGCTTCGATGCGGCGGGTGAACTGCTGGACCAGTTGAACCTGCGCCTGCATTGCGCGCATGCACGCAGCGTCGAACTGCGCTGGCTGCATGCAGGGGGCTGTCCCCGGCAACGGCAGCTGCGCGCTTCGTTGCAGGCGCTGTGCACGTTCCTGTTCGAACAGGTAGGAATCCGTCGCTTGTTCGTCCTGCTGCCGCCCGATGCAGGCAGCGAACTGGTCGCTACCCTGCAGGCGATCGGCTTCGAGCGCGAAGGCCTGCTGCGCGACCACCACCTGGATGCCGAGGGCTGGCAGGACCGCCAGCTGTACGCGCTGACTGCCCCCGTCTGGCTGCAGCGGCAGCCGACGGAAAACTAGCGCACCCGCTCCAGCGAAGCATCCGCGCCGGTCAACACGCTGCAGGCATGGTCCTGCAGCTCCTCGGCGCTGGCATCGTTGCCGCTGTCCGGGTCCAGCTGCGTGGCCAGCAGGATGAAGCCGGGCGCGCCGTGCACGTCCTCGTGCCCCGCCACCAGCAGGCTCCATTGGCCAACCTTGTCCACACCGCTCAGGCCATAGGCCAGCAGGTTGAGCGGATTGGCGGTCAACGCCACGCCCGGCAGCAGCCGCGCCTGGTACTGATGGCCGCGCAACAGCACCGGCAACGGTGCCCACTGCGTGCCGAGGGTCGCGCGATTGTCTTCCAACGCCTGCAGCACGTCAGCGCGCAGGCAGTCGACGTGGATGTGCAGCTGGTGCTGCGAACGGCCATGCGGCGAGTTCAATGCAAGGCTGGCGACGCTGCGCGGCAGCGGCTGGCCCAGCGCCTGTTCGGTGCGCGCGCGGGCCTGCCAGGCGGCGGCGAAGTAATTGGGTGCGCCGCGTCGGTACAGCGCGGGGCTTTCGATGCCACTGACCTTGTCCAGCGGCATCAGCAGGAACTGATAGTGGCCGTGCGCATCCTTGACCAGCACATCGCGGTGGTCGACGGCAGGGCGCACCTGCAGGCAATCGCCGCGTGGCGACTGTGCGCCTTGGCAATCACGCTCGATCAGGCGCCACAGCGCATCCGAATGTGCCGGCGGCGGCGCGGGGGGCACGCTGGCACAACCGGCCAGCAACAACAGGGGCAGCAGCAGAAATCGCACGGCAACAACTCGCGGGATCAGGCGCGACAGGCAGCGCCGCGCGCCATTCTAGCCAGTGGGATGTGGCAATCAGTAGGTGCCGAACGGCACTTCAACCACGACCGGTGCACCCGTAGGCAGCAACTGCAGGGTATAGCGGTCCAGTGCGCCATCATCATCGGCCAGCGGCTGGCGATGGAACTGCAGGCGATAATGGGCCTCGCCCAGGCGCACCTCGCTTCCGTCGGCGGCCAGCGCGGCGGCGTCAGGCAGCAACAGCCCGCCCAGATCGCTGTAGGCACCGGCAACATCGGCGAAACCATAGTCGGCCAGTTCATCCACCCGCTGCATCGCATAGACATGCGGCAGGTACGGGCGCGCAGGGCTGCGGCCGTTGCTCAGATCGGTCACACCGGCCTGCGGCAGGTGGTACTGCTCGCGAAGCGCGGCAACGCCCAGCGACTCGCTGGCCACCTGCAGGCAGCACACCGCGCGCTTGCCTTCACGGTCGAGGACCACGAAGCGATCACCCCGGGTGGCGGCCTGCGGCAGCATCGCGAACGCCAGGTTGCGCTGCGCCGGCTGGTAACCGGCTTCGGTCTGCAGATTGCGCCAGGCACCAAACACAGGAGCTTCGGCAGCAGGCGCTGCGCTCGGCTCGGCAGCCACGGCCACCACTGTCATGCAAAGCAGCGACAGCACTGCCAGCGCCTTCACTGCGTTCTGCCTGCCTCGCAAACTGCCTGCCGTCATACCGGATCCAACACCTGCACCGGACTGGCCCGGTCTGCCCGCCGGCGCGCTGCCGGCAACGCCGGCCACTATGCAGTGCGGCGGCCGCGCGGGCAATGACCCGAACGCTGCCGGGTTTCGCGCGGTCAGTGCTATCGTGCCGCCAATCCCCTGCGCAGGAGCGCCCGCATGACCATCCGCCTGACTCTGTTGCTGCCCGCCTCGGCCTTGTTGCTGTCGGCCTGTGTCAGCACTCCCGGCCCGGAGGTCAAGGGCAGTGGCCGCTGCGATGCCAGCCAGCTGGGCTGGGCCATCGGCCAGCCGGCCAACGAGCCGAACATCCGTCGCCTGTCCAGCGAAAGCGGCGCCGGCATGGTCAATCCCATCGGCCCGGCCACCATCACCACCAAGGACATCCGCCAGGACCGCCTGCGCGTGTTCGTGGACAAGGACAACATCATCACCGCCACGCGTTGCGAGTAAGCACGCCAGCGCCGTCGCGTAGAGCCGGGCCCAAGCCCGGCTCCATGGCTCAGGGCTCGGTGTAGCCCGAGCACTCCGGCAGCGGCTGATCCGGCTGGTAAGCCCCTGAGGTGAAGCGGAAGACGCGCGTGTAGCTGCACTCCGCATCCTGTTCGGTACGCAGGTCCTTCTTCTTCAATCGTCCTTTGGCCAGCGAGTCCCGCTGCGGTGATACCCCGGCCGGATAGTTGCTGGCCTCGGTCCGGTAGCGCAGCACGGGCATGTCCTGCCCTTCGGTTGCCAGCACAAGTTCCGCATCGAAACTGTACTCGTCGTGGCAGGCACCGGCGCGCTGATCGAAATCGCGCTCGCTGAAACAGGCCCGGATCATCTTGTTGGCCGACCACGCAACGGACAGCACGTCGGCGTCCACCTGGACGCCATCATCGAGATGACGGATGCGCGCCAGTTGCAGGGTCGATGCGCTGGCACCGCCGCCGGAATACATCGCGCGGGCCTCCAGCAGACCGCCGACCAGCACGTTCTGCAGTGCCGCCTGTTGCGGATCGGCCACGGCCTGACCTGCCCCCGCGCCGGGGGCCAGGCGCACGATGAAAGGCCAGACCCGCAGGTCGCCATCGTCAACCACCTCGATGGGGACGTGGCGCATCCGCGGTTCGGCTTCATCACCCGCACGCTCGGCGACTTCCAGCGCTGCCGGCTGGTCTTCGCCCGTTGCAGGCAACGCCCGCACGCACCACTGGCCATCGGCAGTGCAGTAGCGCTCGGGGTCGTCCGCTCCGCGCTCGCCCTGCAGCAATAGCGCCTCCAACCGGTTGCCTGCAGCATCGTGTTGAACGGGTGCTACGTCCGCCGCTGCCGGCAGCGACGACGCCAGCAGCAGGGCGGACAGCACGGCGTAAGCAATACGCGTGGAACTCATGATCATCCTGTGCGCGCCGGCACGTCCTTGCGAGGGGCCGATGGTAGCGCAGGCGCTGCGTTGCAGCTCAGTGCCCGTCGCAGTCGCAGCTACCCCACCCCTTCGCCTTCGACGTCTGGCCGATGCCGGGGTTGAAGGTATTGCTCGGGTCCAGCGTGCGGTAGAAACCGGCCAGCGCCGGCTTGGCTGGATACAGATGGCCAACATTGTGCTCGGCCGGATACTCGGCACCGCGCTGGTCCAGCAATGCCCACATCGCGTGCTCGATGGCCATCGGGTCTTCACCCTTGCGCGCGATGTAATCCTGGTGGAACACGTGGCACAGGAAGTGACCGTAGTACAGCTTGTGCAGCAGACGCCCGTCGATATCGGCCGGCAACTGCTCGAACCAGTCGGCATCGTCGCGGCGCAGCGCAATGTCCAGCGCGACGATGTCCTGCACCTGCTCGCGATGCACTTCGCGGTAGCGCACGGCGGCACCGGCCACGGCGAAGCGATGCAGGAACGCCTTGCGCCCTTCGTCCGCCGTGCAACGGAAATAACCGCCTTCATGGTCGTTGAAGAAGCTGCGCAGCCACGCCTCGGTGGCGGCCGCATCCTGTGCGGAAACCTTCAGCAGCAGGTGATGCTCGTACCGCTGCCGGAACTCGCCCATGCGCTTGGGCAGGTGCGAAGGCAGCAGACCGGTCAGCGTCTGCATCACCCGGTCGGTGACACCGCGCAGGCCAAGCCGTTCGAACCAGCCATCGACCCGGCTCTTCAGCGCGAATGCAGCCGGAACGCGCGCGGTACCGAGCTTGTCGATCAGCAGGAAACTGTCCTTGCCGTAACGCTCACCGATGTCATAGGCATCACGGTGGATGTACTCGCCGGCGATCGGCAGGCGCTCGAAGCCGGTCAGCAGCTGGCGGCGGATCGCGGTCAGGCTGTCGGTGCGGTTGCTGCCGATGTAGAAGACCTCGGCGGCCTCCTTCTCGAACGTATCCAGGCGCACAGCGAATACCGCCAACTTGCCTGCCGAACCGGCTGCCTCGAAATGGCGGCTGGGATCGGCATTGAAGCGAGCCGGGGTACCGGCGTCCACCTTGCGTACTTCCTCGGCGTAACGCGGATCGGAGGCGGCACGGCCATCCCCATTGCTGACGTCTGCAGCGCGGTAGTCACCGTCCTGCAGGCGCCGCAGGATCTGCTCGGGCGTGTCGCCCAGTGCGATGCCCAGATGGTTGACCAGTTGCAGTTCGCCCTGTGCGTCAACCTGTGCATACAGCGCCAGCTCGGTGTAGGCAGGGCCACGGCGCACCAGTGCGCCCCCGGAGTTGTTGCAGATACCGCCCAGCACCGAGGCACCAATGCACGAAGAGCCGATCACCGAGTGCGGCTCGCGGCCCAGCGGTGCCAGCGTCTGCTCCAGGCGGTCCAGCGTCGCGCCGGGCAGGCACAGTACCTGCCGCCCTTCGTTCAACAGCTGGATGCCGGTCAGGCGCAGGGTGCTGACCAGCACGATCGGCCGGCCGTAGTCATCGCCATCCGGAGTGGAACCGCCGGTCAGGCCGGTATTGGCTGCCTGCAGGATGATCGCCGCGCCGCCCTGCACCGCCGCCTGCAGCACCTGCCACAGCTGCAGCAGCGTGCCCGGGCGCACTACCGCCAGTGCCGGGCCGTCGCCGAAGCGATAGCCGCGACGGAAGCGACGGGTGGCCTTGTCGCCGGTCAGTACGTGGCGGTCCCCCACCGCCGAACGCAACTGCGCCAGCACCGTGTTGCGATCACTCATGGCAGGCGCACCAGCGAATCACGGCCGATATCGGCGATGCGGTGCGCACCGGTCAGTGTCATCGCCACGCGCATCTCCTTGGCGATCAGGTCCAGCAGGTTGGCCACGCCGGCCTCGCCCTGCGCGGCAAGCGCGTAGACGAAGGCGCGACCCAGCAGCACGGTATCGGCGCCCAGCGCCAGCATGCGCACCACGTCCAGGCCGGTGCGGATGCCCGAGTCGGCGAGGATCTTCAGGTCGCCCTGCACCGCGTCGGCGATGGCAGGCAAGGCACGCGCAGTGGACAGCACACCATCCAGCTGGCGGCCACCATGGTTGGAGACCACGATGCCATCGGCACCGAAGGCGACCGCGTCACGCGCATCGTCCGGGTCGAGGATGCCCTTGATCACCATCGGGCCCTTCCAGAACTCGCGGATCCACTCCAGGTCCTTCCACGAAATGGACGGATCGAAGTTGCTGCCCAGCCAGCCGATGTAGTCCTCCAGGCCCGTTGGGTTGCCACGGTAAGTGGAAATGTTGCCGAGGTCATGCGGGCGTCCGCGCAGGCCCACGTCCCACGCCCAGCGCGGATGGGTGATGGCCTGGCCGATGCGGCGCATAGCAGCATTCGGGCCACTCATGCCCGAGTGTGCGTCACGATAGCGCGCGCCCGGCACCGGCATGTCTACGGTGAACACCAGGGTGGTCACGCCCGCCGCCTTTGCACGCTCCAGCGCGTTGCGCATGAAACCACGGTCGCGCAGCACGTACAGCTGGAACCACATCGGCCGCTGGATCGCCGGCGCGACTTCTTCGATCGGGCACACCGACACCGTGGACAGCGTGAACGGAATGCCGCGACTGTCTGCCGCGCGCGCCGCCTGCACTTCACCGCGACGGGCATACATGCCAGTCAGCCCGACCGGGGCCAGCGCCACCGGCATCGCCAGCTTCTCGCCGAACAGCTCGGTTTCCAGGCTCAGGTCGGACATGTTGCGCAGGATGCGCTGGCGCAGCGCGATGCCGGACAGGTCGGACACGTTGCGCTTCAGCGTGTGCTCGGCGTACGCGCCGCCATCGATGTAGTGGAACAGGAACGGCGGCAGCCGACGCTCGGCTGCTGCACGGTAATCGGTGGAGGCGGAAATGATCATGGGGTCAACCGTGTGGGGAAGGCAGGCGCGAGGCCCGCGTACGCCGGGCTTCGTTGTCATCAAGCGTGCGCAGCGTGGTGTGCACGAACTCGAGGTGGGCATGCGCGGCGGCGCGCGCACGTTCGGGGTCGCCGGCCAGCACCGCATCCATCATTTCGCGGTGCTGGTCGGACAGTGGCGAGAAGGTCCTGGCCGAGGTGTACAGCTTTTCACGGCTCTGCGAGATGTTGGTCTGCAGCAGCTCGAACAGACCGCGCATCACCTGCAGCAGCACCAGATTGTGCGATGCCTCGGCGATGGACAGGTGGAAGGCCGCATCGGCCTCGGCTTCGCCGGTGGGGTCATCCTTGCCATGCGCGTCCATCATGGTCTGGAACGCCTGGGCGATGCGCGCGCGGTCCTCGTCGGTGGCGCGCAGCGCCGCGTGCCAGGCCGTGGCGCCTTCCAGTGCGTGGCGGATTTCCAGCACGTCGAATCGATATTCCGGGTCGCCCTGGAACAGCGGCAGGTACGGTACCAAGGGTTCATCCAACGCCTGCCGTGCACGTGCGGCTGGCTCGCTCACGTAGGTGCCGCCGCCTACCCGCGCGGTCAGCAGGCCGTGGCTGGCCAACTGCGCGATGGCCTCGCGCAGTGCCGTGCGCGAGACCCCGAGCTGAACCGCCAGCGTGCGCTCGGCCGGCAGCCTGTCGCCCGGCTGCAACTGCTGTTCCTGCACCAGCGCACGCAGCTGCGCGGCCACCTTGTCCGAAACCCGTTGTGTGCTCATGGCGCCATTGTGGCCCGAAGCACGCCGCTGTTGGTCGGCCTGCGCTGCATGCTCAGGGAATCATCCAGGTCAGCCAGTAGGCCTGGGCCAGGGTGATCAGGCCGACCATCGTGGTGAAGATCAGGCTGTGCTTGACGGTGAAGCGGAACAGGTCCGATTCCTTGCCGGCCAGGCCCACCGCTGCGCAGGCAATGGCAATGGACTGCGGCGAGATCATCTTGCCGGTGACACCGCCGGTGGTGTTGGCCGCTACCAGCAGCACGTCGGACACGCCGATCTGCTGCGCGGTGGTTGCCTGCAGCGCCGAGAACAGCGCATTGGACGAGGTATCCGAGCCGGTCAGGAACACGCCCAGCCAGCCCAGGAACGGCGAGAAGAACGGGAACGCCTTGCCGGTGTGCGCCAGTGCCAGCGCCAGCGTGGCCGACAGGCCCGAATAGTTGGCGATAAAGGCGAACGCCAGCACCATGCCGATCGAGAAGATCGGCATGCGCAGCTCGCGCACGGTTTCGCCGAAGGTCTGCAGCGCGGCCTTGGCCGGCATGCGCAGGGCGATGATCGCGATCACCGCGGCGAGGATGATCGAGGTACCGGTGGCCGAGAACCAGTCGAACTTGTACACCGCCTCATAGCTCAGCGGCGCTTCGACGATCGGCGGCATCTTCTGCACCATCTGGTCCAGGCCCGGCACCGGAATCTTCAGCACCCAGCTTTCAAGCGGGCCACCGGCTGCGAACAACGACTTGAACGGCTTTATGCTCCACACGGTGACCATCGCGGTGAGGATCAGGAACGGCGACCACGCCTTGGCGATCTGGCCAACGCTGTGGCGCGGTGCTTCCAGTGCCTGTGCCGCCGCCTCGGCGCTGGTTTCGGTATCGAAGCGGAAGATCCGTACCGGCTTCCAGCGGCGCAGGAACAGGGTCAGGCAGACCAACGATGCCAGCGACGCGGTGATGTCCGGCAGTTCCGGGCCGATGAAGTTGGAGGTCAGGTACTGGGCAATGGCGAACGAACCACCGGCCACCAGCACCGCCGGCCAGGTTTCCTTGATGCCACGCCAGCCATCCATGATCGCCATGATCCAGAACAGCACGATGATGGTCAGGAACGGCAGCTGGCGGCCCGCCATCTGGCCGATCTCGAAGGCGTCCAGGCCTGTCACCTGCCCCGCCACGATGATCGGAATGCCCATTGCGCCGAACGCTACCGGCGCGGTGTTGACGATCAGGCACAGGCCGGCCGCATACAGTGGCTTGAAGCCCAGCCCGACCAGCAGCGCGGCGGTGATCGCCACTGGCGCACCGAACCCGGCCGCACCTTCCAGGAAGGCACCGAAGGCGAAGCCGACCATCAGCATCTGCAACCGCTGGTCCTCGGTGACCGACAGGATCGAGGCGCGGATGATGTCGAACTGGCCGGTCTTGACCGAGACCTTGTAAAGGAACACCGCGCCGATGATGATCCAGGCAATCGGCCACAGGCCATAGACGAAGCCAAAGCCCGCCGCGCCCAGCGCCTGCGCAACGGGCATGCGATAGAACAGCAGTGCCACGCCAAGCGCGATGGCCACGGTGATGGTGCCGGCGATCCAGCCCTTCATGCGCAGCACGGCCAGGGCAATGAAGAAGAAGGCGATCGGCAGCAGCGCGATCAGGCTCGACAACCACAGGTTGCCAGCGGGGTCGTACACGTGTTGCCAGGGCTGCATGAGGGCTCTCGACAGGAACAGGAGGTTCCCCACTGCGTGGGGGCGTCGTGTCCGTCATTATTGGTCGTACCATTTTGACCGATGATCGGACCACAGGCGGGAATTGAACCGCCAATCCTGCGAAAAGCCTATTAGACCATAGGGCTATACGAAATTATTGGTCTTACCATTTGTTTCTCTACAGCTTCTTCTCCACCCGTCGGATCAGTGCGAGCACCAGCACGCACAGCACGCTGACGCCGAACGCGATCACGTACTTGCCGATGCCCACGGCAATGCCGATGGCCGCCGCCATGATCAAAGAGCTGGCCGTGGTGAGCCCGCTGACTTGGTCCTCGCGATTGCCACGCAGGATGGTGCCTGCGGCGACGAAACCGACGCAGGCCACCACCGCTTCGATCAAGCGCACCGGGTCGACCTGCAGCAGATCGCGGTAGCGCTCCTGCTGGAAGTGTTCGGCCACCGAGTCACCGAGGCCGACGATCAGCGCAGCGGCGCCGGCAATCAGCATGTGCGTGCGCAGGCCGGCAGCGTGCTTGCCCATCTCGCGCTCGACGCCCAGCACGCCGCCAAAGACCATGGCGGCGGCCACGCGCAGCAGAATGGACATGTCCTGGGTGAGTTCCATAGGGAGGCTCCGGTAGTTTCCCGGAGCGTTGCGCGGCGGCCGTGGGACGGCGGTGAAGGCGATGGCACGCCCTCTTCACCGCGCGGATTCATCGAGGCATGCCGTGGACCTGCTGATCACCGCCATGCCTACCCCGGTTGCACCCGGTTACTGCGCCAGATAGCCACCATCGATGGCGTAGTAGGCACCCGTCGCGAACGAAGCATCGTCGCTGGCCAGCCAGGCCACCAGCGCGGCCACTTCCTGCGGCGTTCCCAAGCGCTTGAGCGCATGCCGCCCTTCCAGCGTTGCACGCACCTTGGCGTCCATCTTTTCAAGCAACGGCGTGTTGATGAAGCCCGGGCCTACCGCATTGATGCGGATGCCATCGGCGGCGTGCTCCCATGCAGCCGTCTGGGTCAGGCCGACCACACCGTGCTTGGCCGCCGCGTAAGCGGTCGAGCCGGCATAACCCACCTGGCCCAGGATGGACGCCATGTTGATGATGCTGCCGCCGCTGCCCGCCGCACGCATCGCCTGGATCTGCGCCCGCTGGCACAGGAACACGCTGGTCAGGTTCACATCCACCACGCGTTTCCAGCCATCGATCGGATAGTCGCCGCTGCTTGCCGCAGGCCCGCCGATGCCCGCATTGTTCACCGCGATGTGCACGCCGCCCAGTTCCTTCGCCGTGCGCTGCACCGCCGCTTCCACGGCAGCTTCGTCGGTGACATCCAGTGCGATGCCGATGGCCTCAGCACCCTGGTTGCGCAGCGCGGCTACTGTTGCATCCACCGCTTCCTTCTTCAGGTCCCATACCGAAATGCGCGCACCGGATGCAGCGAGCGTTTCTGCTACCGCCAGGCCGATACCGGAAACACCACCGGTCACGATCGCGGTTTTTCCGTTGAGCTGGTAATCAATCATCTGTGGTCTCCATGCGTTGGGAATCGATGCGGACAGAAACGTCCGACTCCACCGACACTACGCCTTTCTTCGTGACGAAAGCGCTGCATGGGGGATACTTGCGCGCATGCCCGGCACAGAAACTCCCATGCGTACAGCCTGCGTTCCGCTTACTGCCGATGCCGAACGGCGGCTGGATACCGATTCCTGCCTGCCCGGCGACCTGTACGAGGTGATGCTCAGCGATACCACGGTCGATCTTCTGTTCGACAGCGGCTTCCTTACCACCCTCAATACCCGGTTCGGCCTGCTCTTTGACCACTACGAAGACGAGTCGATCACCCAACCCGAGCAGTTACAGTACGCACGCGCATTGCTGCGCGACCTTCAACTTGGCCGTAAATGCCAATCGATTGACCCGCTAGATATCGCATTCGGGCTAGCATTGGAGAAAATGACAGGGATCTATTTCTACCTCTGAAAGCGCAGGACCGATCCGCGCTGCAGGTGCACGATGGAACGTGCGGGCACATCGTCGCCGGCACCCATCTTTTATTGTTGAGCGCCGAGCGATGTCCCGATATTTCACGTTTGCCGATTACCGCCGTTTTGGCCAGCGACACGGCTATGACTACCGTGCCGATCCAAGCCATCTGCGCGAAGAACAGTGGGCCGGCCATGGCGACCTGCACGAACAGACCCTGCGCGGGGGAATGAGCCTGCTCGCATCGGATGTGCACAACCGCATCGCCTATACCGCCACAGCGCACGAAAGGCCCGGCCTGGTCATCCGCGTGATGCTGCAGGGCCAGGTCGACGTGCAGGTTCCCAACCGCAGTGACTTCAGCCTGCGCGCAGGCACCGCAGTGACCACCAGCCACCGCGACCATGTGGCAATGGTCGGCGTCCATCCGGGTAATACGCGCCTGCGTGGCATCAGCCTGTTGGTACCTGCCGACCTGGATCCGGACGTGTTCCAGCAACCGCAGCTGCAACAGGCGCTGCGCGCGTCGCTGGAATGCCGCCACTGGGCCATCCCGCACGCGATGCTGCCGACCCTCGCGCAGTTGTTCGAAAGCCCTTGGCAGGACGATCTGGATGCACTCTGGCGCGAAGGCGTGGCGCTGCAGCTGCTGACGGTGGGTCTGCAGGCCGATGATCTGCACGTTGAAGGCGCACGCATGCTGCGCAGCGGCCAGCGCAGCCGGCTCGAGCGCGTGCGGGCCTTCCTGCACGATGACCCCAGCCATGCGCACAGCCTGGTCGAGCTTGCACAGTTGGCCTGCATGAGCCCCAGCGCGCTGCGGCGGCACTTCGTCCAGGAATATGGCTGCTCGGTATTCGACTATCTGCACGAGCAGCGCATGCGCCATGCCGAGCAGGGCCTTCGCGAATCGGGCTGGAGCGTGGAGCGGGCCGCTGCGGAAACCGGCTATCGACATCCCAGCAACTTCGCCGCGGCATTCCGCAAGCGCTTCGGGCTGGTGCCCAGCCGCTGGCGCACCGGCCCTTCGAAGGTCGGCTGAAGCTCTGTGCGTTCCTGTCCGCGCTGGACCCTGCAGGGCCCAGCGCAGCATGAAACGCTAGTGGATGCCGCTATCCTCCGCCGCCTGCATTACTGCCGCAGGTACCTGGCAGGGCCGCTTTGGATCGCTGTCCACGCGCCAGCCTCGGCCCAGCAGGACACCTGAGTCGCCCTCGCCCCCACGCTGTTCCTTGCTGCAGTGAATGGCACTGGCCAGTACCTGGCCGTCTGCTCCAAGCCACTGACGCACTCCATAGTTCGTGTCGTCCACGGCAATATCCAGCGACAGGGCGAGGATCCCAGGCACGCGATCGCCGCCTTCGCGCACAGGCACCCTGCCCATTGCACCGGATTCGAACCGGCGGCGCACCAGCACGCGCTGGTTGCCATCGAACAGGGTGATCTCGCTTTTCCAGTCGCCATCGCGTCCGACGTGCTGGCGTGTCCAGACCCGCTCGGCCGACATCGGCAGGATCTGAGCATGAATCGGCGGCAACACCTCGCGACCATCGGCCAGCATCATCCCGTAGCTGCCGTCACGCAGGAAGATCAGATGCGCGGCAGTCAGCTCTTCGACCGAGCCGAAGGATCTCGCCACGACCCTGCCCTGCTGCGTGTTGTAGAGGTGCGCGTTGCCTTCGTCATCGCCCAGCACCAGCAGGGGTGGAGCGATGTAGTCTTCCTGCAGGCGCAGGCCTGCTGGCATCAGGTGCGGCCGCAGATCGCCGCCAATCCACAGGCGCGGTGATCGTTCGCCCGCCAGCGTGCCAAGTACACCAGCATCGGTCGCGCGGTAGTCGACCACGTCTGCCTGCTCGAACAACACCCTGCCATCACAATCGAGGATCGCCGCGCCGACGCCAGCATAGGCATTGCGCAGCCGCCATGGAAACTGCGGATGGTCGTTGGAACCCAATGAGCGCGCCTGCGCGACCACCGTTCCCTGTGCATCGATGATCGAATCGACCTCGCCTTCGGCGCGCAGCAGCCAGCGTCCCGGACAATAGTCCATCATCGAGCCGGTGGCGCTCGCAGGCAGGACGACGAAGCGGCCATCCTGCAGCAGCCAACCACGCTCCGGCGCGTCGCTCTCAAGGCCGTTGGCATGGCGATTCATCTCCAGTGGTCTGTCTGCAGCACGATCGAACCTGACGCTGCTGCGATAACGTGGCCATCGCGCCACGCCCTGGTACAGCGCCCGGTCAACGCGCGTGCCCGCCGCATCGACACGCGCCCAGGTGTCCAGCTGTCGCAGCCACCAGCCGTCGTCGTCTGCTGGACGCGCCTCGTCGAAGATGGCGCTCAACAGCACCGCGCCCTTCTCATCCTGCACGCGGCATGGGGCCATTTCATAGTCGCCGCAGATTACGTACACCTTCCGATCTGCGAAGGGTCCGCCCACCCATATCTCCTGCGCATCGATGTGCAGGACTTCGCGGCCGTCGAGGCTGAAGATGCGTGCCCCGCCATCGCGCCCCTGCCAGGCCATCCGATCCGACGCGATCACCATCCAATCACCAGCCTCGCGCATCGGTGGGAAATGCACCTTTCCCTGCACATCGGCCAACCCGGTTCCCAGGTAGTGTCCCTGCGCATCGCGCAGCTCAACCTTCCAGAGCACATCGCTGCCCTCAAGACGGTCGCCGTAGCGGATGCCTCCCGTGGACGCGTGCAGCAGCCGGCCTTCATCATCGAACCACTGCGAGCGCTGCGCTTTGCCGTTGCCTGTCTGCCGGTACCAGTCGCTGCGGTACCAGCGATCCGGTCCCAGCGGAATGATGTTCGAGCCATCAGGTGCCACCCGCAAGCGACCATCCGCACCCAGCAGTGGATCGCCTTCAAATCCGCTCGGCTGCGGCGCGAAGGCACCAGGACCGGCCATCGCCACACCGCAGGCCGACAGCGCGCAGCAGAGAAACATCCTTTTCATCGTTCACACCATCCAGAGCAGCGCTGCACGCTATGCGATGCTGGTGAACGATGCAATCGAAGCATTGCCGTTGCGCGGGCGGATGCCGACCTTGCGTCGGCATCCATCCCGGCAGAGTCCGCTCAATACACTGGCAGCTCGATGTAGCTGGCCTGCGCGGCGCTGTGCCATACGCGCTGTGTGGCCTTCTGGTAGTCACCCGGCTTGGCCAGGTAGATGTTGGGCACGTAGGTCTGCGGGTTGCGGTCGTACAGCGGGAACAGGCTGGACTGCACCTGCACCATCACCCGGTGGCCCTTCTGGAAGGTGTGGTTGGCATTGGGCAGGTCGAAGCGGTACGGCAGCACCTGGTTGGCCGCCAGCGCCTTGGGATCGCTGAAGCTCTCGCGGTAACGGCCACGGAAGATCGCCAGTGACACCGGCAGCTCATAGCCGCCCATTTCCGGCGTCGATGCCTCCTGGTCCGGGTACACGTCGATCAGCTTCACCACCCAGTCGCTGTCAGTGCCGCTGGTGGACGCCTGCAGGTTCACCACCGGTGTACCACCGATGCGCAGCGGCGCGGCCAACGGCTCAGTGATGAAGGTCAGCACGTCAGGCCGGCCATCGACGAAGCGCTGGTCCTTGACCAGCCAGGTGGTCCACATGTCGCGGTCACCGAAGCGCACCGGGCGCGGTACGAACGGCACCGGCTTGGCCGGATCGGACACGTACTCCTCGAAGTCGCCCTCGCCCGTCGCCGGCGCCTGGAACGCCAGTTTGCCACCGGCACGCAGGTACAGCGGCTTGCTGTTTGCCGCGCACGCCTTCTCGCAGCTGCGCGGCCAGCCCTGCAGGCGGTCCCAGTGGTTTTCACCGGTGTTGTAGACCAGCACCGGTGGCGTATCGGCCTTCGGCGCGCCGTCCACCAGGTACTGGTCGAAGAACGGCTTGAGCACGTCGCGGCGGAACTGCAGCGCGGTATCGCCATCGAATTTCAGCGCCCCGAGTTGGCTGCCGTCATAGTTCACCTGGCTGTGCCGCCACGGCCCCATCACGAGGTAGTTGTGGGTGTTGCCGGTATCGCGCCCTTCCATCGCCTGGTAGGCATGGTTGGCACCCCACATGTCTTCCTGGTCCCACAGGCCCTGCAGCCACATGGTCGGCACCTTCAGCGGCGTCTTCGCCATCACCGCATCCAGCGCCTGGCCCTGCCAGAACGCATCGTACGCAGGGTGCTGCACCAGCTTCTTCCACCAAGTCAGCTGGTCCACACCGGTGAAACGCGCGTAGTCGCCGGCGGAGCCGATGCGCAGGAAGGTGCTGTAGTCGTCATAGCCCAGCGACGGCAGCGGCGTGCCCTTGCCGCGCTTCTCGGTCTGCATGGCGAAATAGTTGAAATTGACCTGGCGGAAGGCGCCGTAGTTGAGCCAGTCGTCGCCCATCCAGCCATCGACCATCGGACTCTGCGGCGCTGCCACCTTCAGTGCCGGGTGTGGATCGGTCAGCGCCATCACCACGGTGAAGCCTTCATACGACGAGCCGAGCATGCCGACCTTGCCGTTGGTTTCCGGCACATGCTTGACCAGCCAATCGATGGTGTCCCACGCATCGGTGGAATGATCGACCTTGGTACCGTTCAGCGGCCCGCGCAGCGGCCGGGTCATCACGTAATCGCCCTCGGAACCGAACTTGCCACGGATGTCCTGGAACACGCGGATGTAGCCGCCATCGACGAACACTTCATCGCCCTGCGGCAGCAGATCGCGCATGCGCGGAGAGTCACTGCGGCTGGCGCGACCGGCGGCGTCGTACGGTGTGCGGGTCAGCAGGATCGGCGAGTTGTGGGCGCCTTTGGGCACCACGATCACCGTATACAGCCTGGTGCCATCGCGCATCGGCACCATCACCACGCGCTTGTCGTAGTCGCGGCCCACATCGGGAGCGACGAAGGGTTTTCCGCTGATGTCCGGGGTCATCGGCGGCGTGTCGGCGGCCAGCACGGTGCTGGACAGGCTCAGGGCTACGGCAACAGCAACGGCACGCACACGCATGGACATCACCTCCCGGCAGGAAAGACCCCAGCCTACTCCCGTAGCCCCCGGCAAAGCGTGTGCCTGCTTTGCATTCTGCGGCGTTTACAGGCAGGACTGATGGCACATGTGCGGGCTGCAGCCGCTGCGCTTGCCGGGCATGGCCCGGCGCTACCCGTTCACGGCCAACCACGGTAGCGCCGGGCCATGCCCGGCGGATCCATCAGGCCACCGGCACTTCATGCAGGGCCAGCCAACGCCAGCAACCATCTTCCTGCCGCAGCACCGCCAGCGATTCCCGCCATGTGGGTTCGCCCGCGCCTACGGCATGTCCCTCGCGATAGCGCAGCACCGCCAGTGGCATCGGCGCTTCCATCGCCTGCAGAGCCTCGATGGCGATCTGCAGCCCAGGTCGTGCACCGTGGCCACCCGCGAACAGCGCCTGCACTGCACTCCGGTCCAACCTGCGTCCGGCAATGCCGACCATGCTGAAGTCCGCGCAGAAATGCGCCATCAGATCGTCCAGTGCATCGGCCACGATCTCCGCGCGGAACCAGGCCTGCAGCTTGTCGTGCAGAAGGTGGATTTCGTGTTCGGCGGTCATGTCCATCAAGCGGTCTCCGTCGTGGAAAGGGAATGCAGCTGCGCGCGGTGCAGCAGCGCCAGCGGCAACAGGGTGAGTACGGCGGCCAGTCCCAGCGCCACGCCGGTGGCATGCGCCGGCCACCACTGCATGGCCAGGGCCAGCAGCAGGGCGATGGCGGCGGTACCCAGGCAGAAGCTGAGCTGGCGGTTGAGGTTCCACAGCGCACTGGCATCGCCCAGCGCCTCGGCGTCCACACCATGGAACGCCAGCGTCTGCGCGGTGCTGCTGCACAGGCTGCCACCCGCACCCATCAAGGCGAACAGCATGGCGGCCAGCATGAACGGTGGCTGTGATTGCAGCGCCATCAGCAGCAGACCGCTGGCCTGCAGGACCATGCCCAGCCGCAGTACCGTGCCCGGCCCGACGCGCGCCAGCAATCGCCGGCTGCCGGTGATCGCCAGTGCCGAGGCCAGCGCCCACGGCAGCATCAGGGCGCCGATCTGCGCAGCGCTGTAACCGGCGTGGTTCAACTGCAGGGTGCTGGCCAGCTGGCTGCCGATGAATACCCCCGGTACTGCCAGATACACCAGCATCGCCATGCGCAGGCCACTGTGTGACAGCAGCGACCAGCGCAGCAGCGGCTGCGGCTGCCGGCGCGCATGGCGCAGATGGGCGATGGCCAGCGCCACCGCCAGCAGCAGCAATCCTGCGCCGGCGAAGCGATGGCCAGGCTCACCCAGCCAGGTCAGCGCCAGCAGCAACGCGCCCAGCGCAGACATCGCGGTGGTCAGCGCATAGCCCTGCAGGCGTGGCGCACTGCGCCGGCCATCGGCCGGCATCCATGCCAGTACCAGGGCGATCGCCAGCACCGCCAACGGCAGGCTGGCCCACAGCACGCCGCGCCAGGACATCCATTGCACCAGCAGGCCGCCGAGTGCAGGCGCCAGTGCCGGCACCAACAACGCCACCAGCAGGATGCGCCGGGTCAGCGCACCGCGTTGTTCAGGCGTGCATTGCCGGTACGCCGCCGCCTGCGCCACCGGAATCAGCAGGCCACCGGCCAGCCCCTGCAGCAACCGCCAGCCCAGCAGCCAGCCAATGGACGGTGCGGCGCCGGCCAGGCCCGCGGCCACCGCGAACAGCAACAAGGCAACCAGCAGCAGGCGACGCTCACCGCAGCGCGCGGCCAGCCACGGTGCCAGCGGAATCACCACGCTCAGGCCCAGCATGTAGGCGGTGCCCACCCAGGCCAGGGTACCGACGTCCGCATGCAGCTCGGCCGCCAGCGCCGGATAGGCCACCGTGGCGATGAACATGTTGACCAGGTCCAGGGCGAACACCAGCAGGAAGATCGCCTCATGGCGCAGGCGCGGGGAAGGCATCAGCAGGCTCCAGCAGCGAAGGCGCCAGCATGGCGGACCGGCGTTGTTGGAAAAACACGACGGCAGCTGCAACACTGTCAAATCCATTTTGACAATTAATCGCCATGGTCAGCCTCGATCGCTTCGATATCTTCCGCGCCGTGGTCGAGGCCGGCAGCCTGACTGCCGCCGCCGAGCGCCTGGGCCTGAGCCGTGCCGTGGTCAGCTTCAACCTGAAGCGGCTGGAGCAGGAGCTGGGCGTGACCCTGCTTTTGCGCAGTACCCGCCACCTGGCGCTGACCGAGGCCGGCGAACAGTTCCTGCAGCACTGCGTGCAGGCGCTGGATGCCGCACAGGCCGCGATCGATGCCGCACGCCGCGACCAGCATCAGCTGCAGGGTATGCTGCGCCTGACCACCACCCCGGAGTACGCACAGCGGCGGCTGATTCCAGCACTGGAAGCCTTCCGCACGCAGCATCCAGCGCTGGTGCTGCATCTATCAACCTCGCCGGCACCGGCCGACCTGATTCCCGAACGCTTCGACCTGGCGATCCGCCTCGGCCGTCTGCCGGACTCGGGACTGCATGCCAGCGAGCTGGAGCGGCATCCGTTGTGTGCAGTCGCCGCGCCCGTTTTGCTGGCTCGGCTGCCATCCGCCGATGCTGTCGATGACCCCGTACAGCTGGGTACCCTGCCCCGCCTTGGCTATCCGCGCCTGGCCGATGTGCCGGTGGTCGCACCGGATGGCAGCGATGCCCTGTTCGCCACCAACCCGGGCAACGCAGTGATACGCGTGGATGGGGCCAGCAGCCTGCGTGCGTTTGCCCTTGCCGGTGCAGGCGTCACCGTGCTGCCACGCTGGCTGATCGAGGACGACCTCGCCCACGACCGCCTGCGGCCCGTTCTGCGCCAGCACCGCTTTCCGCAGCAGAGCGTGTACGCGGTATACCCGCACAGCAACCAGCCCTCGCCGAAGGTGCGGCAGCTGATCGATTTCCTGCGCGTGTGGTTTGGTGACGACGCCAGGTGAATCCCCCGCCCGCCGGGCCATGCCCGGCGAGCGCAGCGGCAACACCACAAACAAACACGGCCCCTTGCGGGGCCGTGTCTTCATGCATCAACAACCCGCAGTATCAGCGCAGCACCTGCTCCACCAGCTGCACGTCCACCGTCTGCAACGGCTCGGCAGCATTGCGCGACAGCTGCACCTGGTAGGTGCCGCCCTCGATCTTCCACTGGCGGGCTTGCGCATCGTAGTGGGCCAGGGTCTTCGGCTCGGCTTCGATGCGGATGCGGCGCTGCTCGCCCGGCTGCAGCTCGACCTTGTCGTAGCCGATCAGGCGGATCGGCGTGGTGCTGCCGGCCGGCAGCTTCAGGTACAGCTGGGCGACGTCGGCACCGGCGCGCTTGCCGGTGTTGCGGATGTCGACGCTGGCGACCAGGCGCGAGCCTTCCACGCTCACCTTCAGGTTTTCATAGGCGAACGAGGTGTAGGACAGGCCGTGGCCGAACGCGAAGGTCGGGGTCAGGCCCTTGGCCGCCATCCACTTGTAGCCGACGTTGGCGCCTTCGATATCGAAATCGAACACATCGCCGAACGGCTTGGCCGGCTTGAAGCCGAGGCCATCGATGTGCGGACGCGGCAGCTGCGATTCGTCCACCACCCAGGTCACCGGCAGGCGGCCGGACGGATTGGCCTGGCCGGTCAGCAGTGCGGCAATGCCTTCACCGCCGCGGATGCCCGGGTACCAGGCCTGCAGCACCGCCGGCACCTGCGCCAGCCACGGCGTGCGCACCGGGCCATTGGTCTCCAGCACCAGCACGGTCTTCGGGTTGGCCTTGGCCACCGCCGAAATCAGCGCGTCCTGGTTGTCCGGCAACTGCATGTCCGGCAGGTCCACCGATTCGGCGGCCCACTGGGTAGCAAACACGATGGCCACATCCGCCTGTGCGGCAGCCTTGGCCGCAGCGGCAGCATTGGTGCCGTCCACATAGGTGATGGTGGCATCCGGACGCGCGGCACGCAGCGATTCCAGCGGCGAGGACGGGTGGAAGATCACCGGGCCCGGCCAGGTGGTCGGCAGCACGCCCGGCACCGCATTGGTGCCCTTGGCAGTAACGCCCACCATCGACGAACCACCGCCACCGATCACGCCCTTGTCGGCATGGCCACCGATGATGACGATGCGCTTGGCGCTGTCGGCCAGCGGCAGCAGGCTGCCTTCATTGCGCAGCAGCACGCTGCCTTCTTCCACCGTGCGCTGGGCCACGGCGAAACCGGCTTCTGCGTCGACCTTCTGGTGCTGCGGCGGATTGTCGAAGTTGCCGTGCAGGAACATCGTGCGCAGGATGCGCGCCACCATGTCGTTCAGGCGCGCCTGCGGTACCACGCCGCCGTGCACGGCCAGACGCAGCGGCTCATCGAAGAACACCGCCGCATCGAACACTTCACCGGCCGACTGCTGGTCCAGCCCGGCCAGCGCCGCCTTCGAACCGCTGTGCACACCACCCCAGTCGGACATCACGAAACCGGGGAATTTCCACTCCTGCTTCAGCACCTGGTTCATCAGGTAGCCGTTCTCGCAGCCGTAGGTGCCATTGATCTTGTTGTAGGAACACATCGCAACGCCCGGACGACCGGCTTCCAGCGCGATCTCGAACGCCAGCAGATCCGATTCGTGCATGGCCTGTTCGCCGATGCGCACGTCGTGGAAGTTGCGGCGGGTCTCCATGTCGTTCAGCGCGAAGTGCTTCATCGAGGAGATCACGTGCTGGCTCTGCACGCCCTGGATCAGCGCACCGACCATCGAACCGGCCAGCAGCGGGTCTTCACCGGCGTATTCGAAGTTGCGGCCGTTGCGCGGGTCACGCTGCAGGTTGACGCTGCCGGACAGCAGGATGTTGAAGCGCTGCTGCCAGGCTTCGCGACCCATCGTTGCGCCACCGGCAAAGGCAACACCCCGGTTCCAGGTGGACGCCGTGGACGGGCCCGACGGCATCGCCGTGGCGAAATCGCCCGGGCGGATGCCACCCGGATTGGTCACGCCCACGCCGGCGTCGGCCGACTGCTGCGACGGAATGCCCAAGCGCGCCACGCCCGGTACGAAACCGGCCGAACCCACCGCACCTTCCGGCAGCTTGCCGCCATCCTTGCCCAGCCCGAAGTAGCTGTGCAGCATCTGGAACTTCTCGTCCTCGGTCATCGCCTTCAGCAGCAGCGCAGCGCGCGCATCAGCGGTGAGCGTGGTGTCCATCCACGGCTGCTCGCCGCCCTTGTCGGCGGCATAAGCCAGCGTCAACAGGGTCGCACGCAGCGTGCTGCCTTCCACCTTGAACGGCGCACTGCTGGCAGCCTGGAAACCATCGCTGAAATAGCTGGCATCGGCTTCCAGGGCCACGCGTGCCGGGTCGAAGCCGGCGGCCTTGGCCGATTCACCGGCTACCGCACCGAGCAGCACGGCCGGCGCGCCGAGCCGCGAACGCGACACCAGCGCCGGCAACTGCGTGGCACCGGCGCCCGCGTCGGTGTAGACCGCCACGGCATGGCGGCCGTCATCCAGGCGCAGGTAGTTCAGGCCCGGCTGGTCCGGGCCGGATTCGGCGGCGATCGGCAGCCGGGTCAACACGGCCTGGCCCTGCTGGGTCTGGCCATCGTCCTTGCCGGCGGCGATGAAGCGGTACTGGTAGCCCAGGCCATCGGCCAGCAGCTGCAGCGGGTCGACCTGGCCGATGCCGCGCTGTACCTGGCGAACGCTGACCGCGTCCACCTGCAGGGTCTTCAACTGTGCAGCCAGGGCCGGCATCGTGTCCGCTGTCGGCGCCTGCTCCAGGGTCAGCACGGTGAAGGCGGCGGAGTCGGCCCAGGCCGGGGTGGCCAGTGCGGCAGACAGGGCCAGGGACAGGGCGAGCGGCTTTGTAAACGTTTTCATCGGCGGGCGTAATTCCGTTGCCAAGGCAATCGGTCCAGGGAAAGTGCCGCCGGAGGGTGCAGCGTCATGCCGCGTATGCGTTGCCGGGCAACGCCTTGCAGGCCAGAGGACGGGCCGGTCTGCGCGCGGGACCCTCCTCCCGTGCGTGACAACCTGCCTGTCCGGGCCGCGCAGGGCGACCCATCATGTGAAGAGTGTGCGAGGGCGTTCATCGCTGTCAACAGGACCTAAGTCACAGGCGCTACCTGCGCTATGGTTATCAGTCCATCACCGGCGGTCATCAACGGGCTGCACGACGCTGCTGATAATGGATCTCCCCGGCGACGAATCGAGCCCATGACCGTACATCGCGACTTCGACCATCTCTGGCGCGACCGCTGTGACACCTCCAGCCAGCGCAGCCCGCGCGTGCTGATCCGGGTATTCGTCGCCCCCGGCGAGCTGGAACGCAGCGTGGCCTTCTACGAGCAGCTGCAGGGTGTGGTCGCCGATGCCGGCTTTCCGTTTCCCGAGGCGGGGCTGCGCCTGGCGATGGTCGGTGCGTTCCTGCTGATCGAAGGCGGCGACGAGGCGCTGGCGCCGTTCACTTCGACAACGGGCACGTTGCTGGTCGACGACGTCCGCCCGTATCACGACAAGCTGGTGGCCGCTGGCGCCGAGATCATCTTCCCGCTGCAGGTGGTGCCCACCGGTGCGGCGTTCAATGCGGTGCATCCCGATGGCACCGTGGTCGAGTACGTGCACCACCGGCCGGATCCGCAGGGGCGCTGAGGTGGCGGCCGGGCGGCGCCCGGCACCCGCCGAGGCAACGGCCTAGGCAACTGCAACAGCAGCCGAAGCAAAAGCTGGGTTCCTGTGGGTAGGCGAGGGAGGTCCGGTTGCGGGGGACGGCGCAAGTACGTCCATGTAGCCTCGGTCACGCCATCCATGGCGCTCACGCCCCCGCAACCGGACCTACCCCGCCTTCGACAGCTCCCCGCTGCTGTTGGTAGGTGTCGACCTTGGTCGACACGGAGATCCACGCCATGCGTGGGTGTTTTTCTCATGAACCTTTTGGACATACGTCATCCACCGTCATCCACGCGTGGCGTGGATCTACAATCCCACCATGTCCTCCCCCGCTCTGCCCTGGAATGGCACCCTGCTGCTGGATGCACACGTTGCCGTGCTGCAGGGCCACGCCGGTGACAGCGCTGCGCATGCGCATTACGCCCACCAACTGCTGCTGAGCGAAGGCGCGCCCTGGCAGATCGAGATCGATGGCGCGCGGCAGCAGGGCCAGCGGTTATGGCTGCCCTCCTTCCAGCCACACGCGATCCTGTCGGCTCCCGCTGACGGCTGCACGGTGTTCCTCGAACCAGCGCATGCCGACCTCGAACAGATCCAGCAGCACCTGCAGTCGTTGCCAGGCAATGCCGCGCAGCTGCACGAATGGCTGCCACGGCTGAGCCGCCCGCAGCCCCTGGACCGTCGCGTGCAGGCGGCGCTGGCCCGCATCACCCAGCACCTGCCCGGCCCGGTGCCGGCCGCCGATATCGCCGAGGCCGCGCATCTGTCGACCAGCCAGCTGCATCGGCGCTTCCAGTCCGACCTGGCCGTGACCCTGCGCGGCTGGGTGCTGTGGCAACGGCTGCGCAGCGCACTGGCGCATCATCTGCGTGGGCACAGCCTGACCGACAGCGCACATGCCGCCGGTTTCGCCGACCTTCCCCATCTCTCGCGCAGTCTGCGCCGCATGTTCGGCATCAGCGCCGCACAACTGCAGGGCCTGCAGCTGCACGCGGCCTGACGCCCCGATCAACCGCGCCTGCGCAGACCCTCCGGCAGCTCCGGCACATCGCCATGCGGCAGCGCGCGGAAGGGGGCCAGCAGTTGTGCGGAATACGCCTGCGGATAGTCCGGCTGACTGCCAATGCCCAGATCACGCTGCCCCAGCCGATAGCCCGGCGCATCGAACGCCGTCCCCAGCAGGTGATCCCACACGGTCAGGAACAAGCCGAAATTGACGTCGCCCGCAGTGCCATAGCGGATGTGGTGGAAGCGATGCAGCGGCGCCCATGCCATCACCCTGCCCAGCATACCCGGGCGCATGTCCACGTTGGAATGCTGCAGCAACAACTGGATCGCAATGGCAAACGCCAGCACTGCGGCCACCGGCATCGGCATTCCCAACAGCAGCAGCGGCAGTACGCCGCCCACCGCTTCGGCGGCCTGGTGCAGCGGGTGTTTCATCAATCCATTGAAACCGTACATGCGGGTCACGCTGTGATGCACCGCATGCAGCCGCCACAACCAGCCGATGCGATGGCTGGCGTAGTGGACCAGGGTGATGCCAAGGTCAGCCGCGATGATCGCCACCAGCACCTGCAGCGCGAATGGCCACTGCATCGGCCAGATGTGCCAGGGCACGATCGCCGCCAGCAGCGGCACCGTGGCGATCGACAGCAGGTTCAGGCTTTCATTGACCAGCGCATGCAGGACGTCGCGCACACGGTCGCCCTGATCGTGGTTGAACGCCGGATCGTACGGCCACATCCGTTCGGCAGCGAACGAGACTGCGATGGAGACAGCCAGCAGGGCAAGCAGCCACAGCGGATCACCGTGATGGTGGCCGACCCATACGATGGCGGCGGCGATAAAACCCAGCAGGAACAGCGGTGCATACAGGCGAAGGATCCAGTGCTTCATGGGCAACCCGGAAAGTGAGGGGCCTGCATGTTGGCGGGGCGTACAGACGGTCGGCTTGAACAAACGGCGCAACCTCTGCGTCGTCCATCCACGCATGGCGTGGATCTACAATGGCGACCTCATCGCGGCCGGGACCGGCATGGATTCCTTCACATTGATGCGCGCCTTCCGCCGCATCGTCGAACGCGGCAGTCTGGCCCGTGCCGCCGAAGACCTGGGCCTGTCGCCAGCCGGGCTGAGCAAGCAGCTGCGCACGCTGGAAACGCACTTGGGCGTAGTACTGCTGCAGCGGACCACCCGCCGCATGAGCCTGACCGAGACCGGCCATGCGTATTACCGCGAATGCTGCCGCCTGCTCGATGAGCTGGACGCACTGGAGCGCGGTATCGCCCAGCAGCGCGGTGAAGTGAGCGGACGCCTGCGCGTCAATGCACCGCAGTCGTTCGCGCTGAGCACGCTGTCGCCGCTGCTGCCACGTTTCCTGCAGCAGCATCCGCAGCTTGCACTGGACCTGGTGATGGAAGACCGGCTGCTCGATGCGGTCGGCGAAGGCTTTGATGTATCCCTGCGCATCCGCGCCGAGCTGGAAGATTCGCGGCTGGTCGCACGCCGCCTGGCGTCGCTGCAGCAGGTGCTGTGCGCGGCGCCGTCCTACCTGCAGCACCATCCGGCACCGCAGGTGGTGGAGGAACTGCAGGCGCACAGCGTGCTCGGCTACAGCCTGTCCGATTCACCCGGCAGCTGGCCGCTGCTCGGCCCCGATGGCCAGGTCACGGTGACGCTGCCGACACGGGTCACCGCCAACAACAGCCTGCTGCTGCGTGACCTGCTGGTCGCCGGCGTCGGTATCGGTGCGCTGCCCTCGTTCCTGGCCGCACCGGCACTGGCCAGCAGCGAACTGCAGCAGGTGCTGCCCGACCATCGCTATCCGCCGCGGTTCGTCTACGCGGTCTACCCCACCGCGCGCCACCTGCAACCGAAGGTACGCGCCTTCATCGATTTCCTGCACGCCGAGCTGCCCGCCTGCGCTGGCCTGGATTCGTAACCGCCAGCGAAAACTGAGCTGCCCGCCGCGTGCTGTTTCGGCCCGGCGGCGACACCTACTCTGCCGCCTCCCCTCTCACGGACGGCAGGCCGATGATCGCCTCTCCTTCACTGACCACCACTGCGCCGGTGGTCGATTTCTTCCATGACGTGGTCTGCGGCTGGTGCTTCGTGCTGGCCCCGCGCCTGCTGCAGGTCTCGACCGAACTCGGCATCCAGGTCCGCCACCGCAGCTTCGTGCTGCAGGACTCGCGCGAACAGATGATCGAGGTGTTCGGCTCGATGCCGCGCGCCAAGGCCATCATCCTGCGCCACTGGGCCGACTGCGCCGCGCATGACGACAGCGCACGCATCGATGTCGACGGCATGCGTGCCGAGGACTTCGAGTACCCCTCCGGATGGCTTGGCGCACTGGCGTGCCAGGCCGCCGGCATGCTCGGCGGCAACGACGCGCACGGCGCGATGTTCGATGCCGTGCAGTGGGCACACCTGCACCAGCACCGCAACATCGGCGATGCCGAAGTGCTGCTCGATATCGCCGAACACCTGGGGCATCGGCGTGGCGTCTTCGCCGACCGGATGCGCAGCGACGAGGTGCGCCAGCGCGTGCAGGCCGACCGCGCTGAAGCTGCCGCGCTCGGCATCCGCTCCATTCCCACCGTCATCACCGGCAACGGCCTGCGCCTGCAGACCCTGCCTCTGCCGCAACTGCGCCAGGCCTTGGCGCCGCTGGTCGCGGCCTGAGCCGCACCATTCCCCCACCCTGCAAGGAGATTTCCCATGACCCCACGTACCCTGGGCACCGCCCTGGCCCTGCTGCTGGCCGGCGCCGCCGTCAGCATTCCCGTATCCGCACACGAACGCGTTCCTTCCGGCCAGCAGGTAGGCACCAGCCCCTGGGGGCCGAAGGACGAGATCGGCCGCCTCAACCTGATCACCGAGGCCTCGCGCGCGGCGATCCTGTCGCGGGTCAGCGGCGGCAAAGCCTACGATCTGGCCACCGAGTACTACGTCGGCATGCCCAGCTGGCAGGATGCCGGCGACCCGCACTACCAGTTCTGGATGACCCACACCCCGCGCGGCACGGTGATGGACGACCCGATGGGCGTGGGCGAGACGATGAACCTCACCCGCAGCTACACCGGCACCGCGTTCTCGATGTACAGCCACACCGGCACCCACATCGATGCGCTGAACCACTTCGGCATCCATGGAAAGATCTGGAATGGCTTCGAGGCCGACAAGCACCTCGGCGACCGCGGCTGGAACGTCACCGGCATCGAGAAGTTCCCGCCGCTGATCGCGCGTGGCGTGCTGATCGACGTGGCCGGTGCCAAGGGCATGGACATGCTGCCGGACAGCTATCGCGTCACCCGCCAGGACCTGAAGGATGCGCTGGCGCGCCAGCACGTGCAGTTGCAGCAGGGCGACATCGTGCTGATCCGCACCGGTCGCATGCGCCTGTTCGAACAGCCCAGGGCCTACATGGCCAACCCGCCGGGGATGGGCCTGGATGCGGCGCGCTTCCTGGTCGAGGACAGCGGCGCGATGATCGTCGGCGCCGACAACCTCAGCTTCGAGACCTTCCCCTCCGAAGTGTCCGACGACTACGTGCCGCTGCACACCTACCTGCTGGCGCAGCAGGGCGCGCCGATCATCGAACTAGTGGCGCTGGATGAACTGGCCCGTGACAAGGTCTACGAGTTCGCCTTCATCGGTGGCCCGCTGAAGATCCGCGGTGGCGACGCCGCCCCGCTGCGCCCGGTGGCCCTGCCGGTCCGCCCGTGACCCGATAGCGCCGGGCCAGGGTGAAGGCCACTCCATTCCCGGCAAACCGCGGTGGGTGCCGACCTTGGTTGGCACCGCCTTTTCCTCATCCACGCATGGCGTGGATCTACTGAGGGAAGGTCACTCCATTCCCGGCAAACCGCGGTGGGTGCCGACCTTGGTCGGTACCGCATTTCCCCCATCCACGCATGGCGTGGATCTACTGTGGCCAGGCCACCCATTCCCCAGTAGATCCACGCCATGCGTGGATGCCTTACCTCCTTCAGCAAGCTGAAACCCCACTCTCCGATTTCATTAGTAATATTACTCACAAGCCGAGTAGCATGTCCGGTCTCAGCCCCTGATACCGGCCTGTCGATACTCGCTCCATGCCTGCCGTTTCCACCAACTCCTGCTGCTTCCTGCCAGCCCGGCGCCTCCCTCGGAGGACCGGCTGATGGGCGCCGTCGTCGCCCTCGACCGCCTGCTGGACGGCCGCCAGGTCTGGCGCGGGCCGGCACGCCAGGGCCAGGCCAGCGACCATCTGGCCAGTGGCCACCCGGCGCTGGACGCGCGCCTGCCCGGCGGTGGCTGGCCGGCCAGCGGGCTGTGCGAAGTGCTGCAGGCCGCACCCGGGGTCGGCGAACTAGCCCTGGTCTGGCCGGCGCTGGCAAAGCTGAGCCAGCGCGAACGGCCGATCGTGCTGGTCGCCCCGCCCTACCGCCCGCATGCTCCGGCATGGGCCGCTGCCGGGCTCGACCTGGCCCAGCTGCAGATCATCCACGCCGCACCAAAGCAGGCCCTGTGGGCGACCGAGCAGTGCCTGCGCTCTGCTGCCTGCGCCGCCGTGCTGTGCTGGCCGCAGCAGGCCGACGATCGCGCCCTGCGCCGCCTGCAGGTTGCCGCCGACAGCGGCCAGTGCCTGGGTTTCGTGTTCCGCGAAGCCCGCGCCGCCCGCAACCCCTCCCCGGCCAGCCTGCGCCTGCAGCTCGACCACGGCCAGGTGCGGGTGTTGAAGTGCCGCGGCGGGCTGCCACCGGCGCAGCCGTTGCCGCTGGCCATCGCCCACTGAGGCCGCGCCATGCACTGGGCCTGCCTGTTGTTGCCGCAGCTGGCGCTGGACAGCGTACTGCGCCTGCAGCCGGACCCGCAGCGGCCGCTGGTGCTGCTGCAGGGGCCGGCGCAGCGTCGTGTGCTGCGTGCGGTCAGCCCTGCCGCGCGGGCAGCGGGGCTGCGCCCGGGCATGCTGCTGTCGGCCGCGCAGGTGCTGGTGCAGGACCTGCAGCTGCACGACTACGATCCCAGCGCCGAACAGCACACCCGGCAGTTGCTGGCCAGCTGGCTGTATGCCACCAGTTCGCTGGTCAGCCTCGATTTTCCGCATGCGCTGGTGCTGGAGATCGGTGCCAGCCGTGCCCTGTTCGGCGATTGGCTGACGATCGAACAACGCCTGCGCCATGGCCTGCACGAACTGGGCTTCCGCCATCGCCTGGTCGCCGCCCCCAACCCGCATGCCGCGCGCGTGCTGGCCAATGTGCACGATGGCCTTGGCATCGATGCGCAGCAACTGCCCGCCGCACTGGCGCAGCTGCCACTGGCACGTAGTGGCCTGCCCGTTGATGCGGTGACCGTGCTGGCACGCTCCGGCCTGCGCACGCTGGGCGCGGCCTTCGACCTGCCACGCGAGAGCCTGGCCCGCCGCTTCGCCCCCGGGGTGCTGCAGCAGCTGGATGCCGTGCGCGGCCTGGGCAACGCGCCGTTGCGCTATTACCAGCCGCCGGACCGGTTCGATGCGCGCATCGAATTCGAATACGAGATCGAATCCAGCCAGGCCCTGCTGTTCCCGCTGCGGCGCCTGCTGCTGGACCTGGCCGCATTCCTGTGTTCACGCGATGGCGGCGTGCAGCGTTTCGACCTGCATTTCGAGCATGACCTGCTGCCGGCCAGCGTGCTGACCATCGGCCTGCTGGCCCCCGAACGCGATGCGGCGCTGCTGTTCGAGATCGCGCGCAACCGCATGGAAGCCTTCGCCCTGCCCGCCGGCAGCCGTGCGTTGCGCCTGCAGGCCGAGCAGCTGCCGCCGTTCGTGCCGGCCGCGCGTGATCTGTTCGATACGCGTCCAGCGCAGGCGATGCCATGGACACAGCTGCGCGAGCGCCTGCGTGCCCGCCTCGGCGATGACGCCGTGCAGCCGCTGGCCGTGCAGGCCGACCACCGCCCCGAGCGCGCCAGCGGCACCCAGCCACCGGCCAAGCCACCGGCGTACTGGCCGCTGCGTCCCGGCTGGCTGCTGGACACGCCGCAGCCGCTGCGCGATCCGCGCCTGCGCATCGTCGCCGGGCCGGAGCGGATCGAATCGGGCTGGTGGGACCAGGCCGACGCACGCCGCGACTATTACGTGGTGGAAACCGCGCAGGGCCAGCGTGGTTGGGCCTTCCGCACGCGCAATGATCCGCATGCACCGTGGATGCTGCACGGCTGGTTCGGTTGATCCCCATGCACACCGATCTACCCGGGTACGCTGAGCTGCATTGCCTGTCGGCCTTCAGTTTCCAGCGTGGCGCCTCCATCGCCGAGGAGCTGTTCGCACGCGCCGCTGGCCAAGGCTATCGCGCGTTGGCGATCACCGATGAGTGCTCGTTGGCCGGCATCGTGCGCGCGTGGCAGGCGGCGAAGGCACACGGCGTGGCACTGATCGTCGGCGCCGAATTCCAGGTTGAAGATGGGCCGAAACTGGCCCTGCTGTGCACCGACCAGGCCGCCTATGCCGGGCTGTGCCAGCTGATCACCACCTGCCGGCGGCGGGCGGCCAAGGGCGAATACCGCTGCCTGCGCGAGGATCTGCATGGACTCCCCGAGGGCCTGCTGTGCCTGTGGCTGGACCGGCAACCGGCGGCCACCGAACTGGAACTGCTGCGCCGTTGTTTTCCGCAGCGCCTGTGGCTGGCGGTGGAGCTGCATCACGAACACGACGACACGCGCCGGCTGCAGCAGCTGCAGGCTTTCGGCGAACGCCACCAGTTGCCACTGGTCGCCAGTGGTGACGTGCACATGCACGTGCGCCGGCGCCGCGCCCTGCAGGACACGCTGACTGCGATCCGCCACCGCTGCAGCGTGGCCGAGGCCGGCTGGCGGCTGTTTGCCAACGGCGAGCGCCATCTGCGCCCACGCACCGCACTGGCCCAGCTGTATCCGCCCGGACTGCTGGCTGAAACCCTGCGCATCGCCGAATGCTGCCACTTCACCCTGGACCAGCTGAAATACACCTACCCGCGCGAACTGGTACCCGGGGGCCACGACCCGGACAGCTGGCTGCGCGCCTTGGTCGAGAAAAATATTCCCTGGCGTTGGCCAAAGGGCATCGAGCCCGCGCAACGTGAGCAGATCGAACACGAGCTGGACCTGATCGCGAAGAAACAGTACGCGTCCTACTTCCTCACCGTGCAGGACATCGTAGGCTTCGCGCGCAGCAAGGGCATTCTGTGCCAGGGGCGCGGTTCGGCGGCCAATTCGGCGGTGTGTTTCGTACTGGGCGTGACCGAGATCGACCCGGCGCGCAGCAACCTGCTGTTCGAGCGCTTCATCTCCGCCGAGCGTGATGAACCACCGGACATCGACATCGATTTCGAGCACGAGCGCCGCGAGGAAGTGCTGCAGTACGTGTTCAACCGCTATGGCCGCGAGCGTGCCGCGTTGACGGCGGTGGCGATCAGCTATCGTGGCCGCAGCGCTATCCGCGATGTCGCCCGTGCGCTGGGCCTGCCGATGGACCAGGTCAACGAGCTGGGCGCGGCGATGGACCATTGGGGCGGCAACATCCCACTGCCGGAAACCCTGCGCGAGCGTGGTTTTGATCCGGAAACACCGTTGATGCGACGGCTGCTGGCATTGACCGCCGAGCTGATCGATTTTCCGCGCCACCTGTCGCAGCATCCGGGCGGCTTCGTGATTTCCGAACACCCGCTGTCGACCCTGGTACCGGTGGAAAACGCGGCGATGGCCGACCGCACCGTCATCCAGTGGGACAAGGACGACCTGGACGCCACCGGCCTGATGAAGGTCGACTGCCTGGCGCTGGGCATGCTCACCGCCATCCGCAAATGCCTGGCGATGCTGCAGCAGCATGGCCTGCATGCAGGGCGGATGGATGCCATTCCCTCCAAAGATGCCAGGACCTACGACATGATCTGCGCCGCCGACACCATCGGCGTGTTCCAGATCGAATCGCGCGCGCAGATGGCGATGCTGCCACGCATGCAACCGCGCAATTTCTATGACCTGGTGATCGAGGTGGCGATCGTGCGCCCCGGTCCGATCCAGGGCGACATGGTCCACCCCTACCTGGAACGTCGGCGGATCCTGCGTGAACAGGGCCCGGATGCGTTGAACGACCCGGACAACCCGCTGTATCCAGCGCGACTGGAACGCGTGTTCGCGCGCACTCTGGGCGTGCCCTTGTTCCAGGAACAGGTGATGCAGCTGGCGGTGGATGCGGCCAACTACACCGCCGGCGAAGCCGATGCCCTGCGCCGCTCGATGGCCGCCTGGAAGCGTCGTGGTGGCCTGGAGCCCCATCGCGAAAAGCTGCTGGCTGGCATGATGGAAAACAACTTCAGCCGCGAGTATGGCGAACACCTGTTCGAGCAGATCAAGGGCTTCGGCGATTACGGATTTCCCGAAAGCCACGCCGCCAGCTTCGCCCTGCTCACCTATGCCAGCTGCTGGCTGAAGTGCCATCATCCGGCCGCGTTCGCCGCCAGCCTGATCAACAGCCAGCCGCTGGGCTTCTACAGCCCCGACCAGCTGCTGCAGGATGCGCGCCGGCATGGCATCACCGTACTGCCGGTGGACGTGCGCCACAGTGATTGGGACTGCACGCTGGACTTCAGCAAAGGCGCGGCGGCAATCCGCCTCGGCCTGCGCCTGGTCGATGGCTGCAGCGAACCGGCCGCGCAGGCCATCATGCGCGAACGCGCGCGGCGCCCGTTCGACGATGTCGGCGACCTCTGCCAGCGCACCACACTGGATCGCCGCCAGCAGGGCCTGCTCGCCGATGCTGGTGCCCTGCGCGGCCTCAGCGGCCATCGCCACCGTGCACGCTGGGATATCTCCGGCGTGGAGAACCGCCTGCCGTTGTTCGACCAGGCCCGCGCCACCGCCGAAGCACGCGTGGCCCTGCCCCTGCCCAGTGCCTGGGAAGACATGCAGGCCGACTACCGCAGCACCGGTACCACCTTGGGCCGCCATCCGATGTCGTTCCTGCGCGCGCAGCTGCGAACCCGTGGCTGCCTGGATGCCGCGCAGCTGGCCAACCACGGCCATGGCCGGCGCATACGCATCGCCGGCCTGGTACGCATGCGCCAGCGCCCGCAGACCGCCAGCGGCGTCACCTTCATTACCCTGGAAGATGAAACCGGCATGGTCAACGCCGTGGTCTGGCGACATCTGGCCGACCGCCAGCACCGCATCCTGGTAGACACGCAGCTGATGCAGATCGATGGCCGACTGGAACGCGTGGATGGCGTGCAGCATGTGATCGTGCAGCGCATGCACTGCCTGGACGAACTGCTGCAGGGACTGCGCAGCCACAGCCGCGACTTCCATTGACGATACACATCGTCACACAACGAACTGGCCATGATCGACCGGATTCCGCTATCGTCGGCCATGTCCAAGGAAGGAATACACAATGGCTCGTGCCCTGACCCTGATCACCCTGGTGGTCGCCACACTCGCGTTGCTCGTTTCCGGCTGGACCGCCTGGAACCTGCATCGCAGCCAGTCACCGCAACGCGTGATCGAAGCGCGCGGCCTGATCATCCACGATGCCAGCGGCCAGCCGCGGGTGATCCTCGGTGCACCGGTCCCCGATCCCCTCAGCCAGGGCCGTCCGCAGGGGCCGCGTGCCACCGCGCTGTCCGGCCTGATCCTGCTCGGCCCCGATGGTTCCGAGCGCGGCGGCTACGGCACCAGCGACCGGGGTGGCGAAGCGCTGCTGACCCTTGACGATGCCACTGGCACCACCGAAGTCTTCAAAGTGGTCGCCAACCCGGACCGCGGCGCCAGCCTGATGGTCAAGCACCAGAACAACACCGGCGCCATGCTGAGTTCCTGGCAGGGCAAGCCGGAGCTGGTGTTCCTCGACGACAGCGGCCAGTCCTACTACGTGCGCCCCGGCGCCAGCGCCGCGCCCTGAGCACGCTCAGCGCATCACCGCCGCCAGGTCATCGGCCAATCGCCGTTGCTGCGGCGGGCCGAGTGCCGCGCAGGTGATGCGCAGCCCATGCGCCGGTGCAGACACGGCAAAGACTTCACCCCCGCGCACATGCCAGCCACGCGCGGCCAGCGCCAGCACCTGTGGCGTGCTGTCGGCCGGCAGTGGCAGCCACAGATTCAAACCTTCCATCGGCATGGGTGTCGGCAGCCCACGCGCCTGCAACAGCGCCTGCAGACCCTGCAGCCGCTGCTGGTAGCGCTCACCGGCCGCTGCGACCTTCGCTCGTTGCTGCGCCGACTCCAGTACCGCACTGACCGCATCCTGCAGCAGATGGCTGACCCAGCCGGTGCCCGCCGCCAGGCGCAGGCGCAGGCGCGCCGCGGTCTGCCCATCGCAGGCCAGCCAGGCCACGCGCAGGTCCGGGCCCAATGCCTTGGACAACGAACGCAACAACGCCCAACGCCGACCGTCCATCGGCAACACCGAGTGATAGGCCTGCTGCGAGAGCAGCGCGTAGTGATCGTCGATAAGCACCGCCACCTGCGGATAGCCGGCCAGCAACTGGCGCAGCGCACGCGCGCGCTTCGCATCCAGGCTGGCACCGGTGGGATTGTGCGCGCGCGGGGTCAGCAGCACCGCACGTGCGCCTGCATCCAGCGCCTGCCGCAGCGATTCCACCTGCATGCCGTGCGCATCCACCGCCACCGGCAACGGCGCGTGTCCGGCCGCACCGAGTACATTGAGGCTGCCCAGGAAACAGGGATCCTCCACTGCGATGCGGTCCCCCGGCAGCAGCCACGCCGACAACAAGCGCTCGATGCCATCGACCGCGCCATGGGTCAGTTCCAGCGCGTAGCCCGGCGGGCAATCAGCATCCAGCGAGGCCCGTGCCAGGCGTTGCATGCGTGGATCTACCGTCGCCACCCCATACAGGCGCGAGGCCGTCGCAGCCACGCGCAGGCTGGGCAGGCAGCGCGGATCCGGATTGCCGCCGGCCAGATCATGCAGGGCCAGCCCTGGCGCACTGCCCTCGCGCGCCATCGTCGCTGGCAGGCCGCGCACCACGGTGCCGCGACGCCCCGCCGTACTGGCCAGGCCCGCCGCATCCAGCCGCTTGTAGGCGGCGGCCACGGTATTGCGGTTGACCCCCAGCTGATCGGCCAGATCCCGCACCGGCGGCAGTACGCTGCCCGCCACCAGCTGACCGCTGCCGATGCCCTCGCGGATGCTGTCGAAGATCGCTTCGGCGCTGCTCCCGGTGATTTTCATTTTGTCCTATGCCAAACTATCTCTTGTCCTGTGCCAGTGTATCCCACCCTGGCCACCCCGCACCGGAGGTGCCCCATGTCCCTCGCCCCCGCCGACTGGCCCGTCGCCCAGTCCGTCGAACAGATCGCCGCCAACCTCGCCACCGTGCGCCAGCGCATCGCCAGTGCCTGTGCCCGCGCCGGTCGTGATCCGGCCAGCGTGCGCCTGCTGCCGGTCAGCAAGACCGTCGATGAAGCGCGCATCCGCATGGCCGTAGCCGCCGGTTGCCACGAACTGGGCGAAAACAAGGTGCAGGAGGCGCAGCGCAAGGCCGAGGCCATGGCCGACCTTGGCGTGCACTGGTCGGTCATCGGCCACCTGCAGACCAACAAGGCCCGCTACGTCGCACGCTTCGCCAGCGAGTTCCAGGCGCTGGACAGTCTGCGCGTGGCCGAGGCACTTCAGCAGCGGCTGCTGCTGGAGGACCGCACGCTGGATGTGTTCGTACAGGTCAACACTTCGGCCGAGCCCAGCAAATACGGCCTGGAGCCGGCCGCGGTGGCCGACTTCGTGCAGCAACTGCCCGCCTTCGACCGCCTGCGCGTGCGCGGCCTGATGACCCTGGCCATCTTCACTCCCGAGGTGGAACGGGTACGCGCCTGCTTCGTGCGCCTGCGCGAGCTGCGCGATCAGCTGCAGCAGACAGCGCCGGCCGGCATCGACCTGTCGCAGCTATCGATGGGCATGTCCGGTGATTTTGAAGTCGCCATCGAGGAAGGCGCCACCGTCGTCCGTGTCGGACAAGCGATCTTCGGTGCACGCTCCACGCCCGACAGCTTCTACTGGCCCGTTCCGGGAGCACCGGCATGAAGCGCGCCGTTGCCCTGCAGCACGTGGCCTTTGAAGATCTTGGCACCCTGCACCCGCTGCTGCTCGCACAAGGGTGGCAGGTAAAGGTCCTGCAGGCAGGCGTGGATGCACTCGACGACGCCGAAGATGCCGATCTGCTGGTGGTGCTGGGGGGACCGATCAGCGTCAACGATGGAGCTGCCTATCCGTTCCTCGCCGACAGCATCGCGTTGCTGCAGCGTCGGCTGCAGCAGCAGCGGCCGACGCTCGGCATCTGCCTCGGCGCCCAGTTGATGGCGCGCGCACTGCACGCTGGCGTCGCCCCCACCGGTGGCAAGGAAATTGGTTTCGCACCGCTGCTGCTCACCGACGAAGGCCAGCGCTCGCCCTTGCAGGCATTGCAGGGCATCCCGGTGCTGCACTGGCATGGCGAAGCCTTCGAACTGCCGGTGGGCGCGCGGCGCCTCGCCAGCACGCCCGCCTGTCGCCACCAGGCCTTCGCCATCGGCCACCACGCCCTCGCCCTGCAATGCCATCCCGAACTGGACGCGCGCCAGTTCGAACGCTGGCTGATCGGCCATGCACTGGAACTGGCCGAAGCTGGCATCGATCCCATCGACCTGCGCGCGCACGCCCGACGCTATGGCGGCCCCCTCGCCGCCGCGGCGACCGCGATGTTCCATCAGTGGCTGCACAATCTTCCGGAGATCCGCCCATGCATTACCGCCTGACCATCCAGCACAACGGCATCCATTGGGGCCATGTCGACTGCGACGGTCCCAACGCGCTGCAACGCATCGATGCCATCGCCGCACGCCTGCCCGCTGCCGAAGGCTTCACCCTGCAACGGCAGAAGGGCATCGGTGAGGAGCGCATCCTCTCCAGCACCGCCGATGGCCTGCGCGTGCTGGCCGCGCAGATCCAGTACCGCGATCTCTGACCATCGCGCCGGGTGCCGGCCAGCGGCCGGCACTACCCGGCGACCCACTCCCATGCGAAGCTTCACGCATGTTGAAACTGTCACGCGGCACCATCGATGGCCTGCGCATTGCCCCACGCTGGCCCGCGTCACAGGTCATCCTCGAGGCCGAGGTTCTGCAGCGCCTGCTCGATGCGCAGGCACTGCTGCCGTCCACGCTGCGTCTGCTGGTCACCCGCGGCTTCGAATGCAGCCAGGGACCGCTGGGCGGCTTCCGGCGCGTGGTCCGGCGGCTGGGCATCGCCGTGTTCCGCTGCTGCTATCGGCATCGCCATGATGAGATCGACGCCATCTTCGGCGCCAATGGCCACGACCTGGACGGACGCCATGTGGATGTCTCGCTGGTCCTGCACGGCCAGCGCCTGCGCCTGCTTCCGCTGGGTGTGTTCACTCCACTGCGCTGGCAGCAGCAGCGCGTCAGCGGCCATGCCGACGCCGTTGCAGCGGCCAAGGATGCGCTGCAGCAGTGCGGCTTCGATCTGCACCCCAACGCCACGGAGAGCCTGCAGATCCACTGCGACTATCGCGGCACCACGCTGATGGAACCGTCGCATTGATCGACGTTCCCCGCGCACTGCAGGCAACCTGCACCGACCTTCAGCAACGGCTGGGCCGGATCGACAACCTGTCGGGCAGTGGTGAACGCCGCCTCAGCATCGAAGGAGAGCTGCTGCGGTTCCCCTATCGTATCTACGCCGACGCCACGGACCTGTTCCGGCTCGCATCCCAACTGCAGGGTGATACGCGCACCCTCTGCCTCTGCCTGCTCTCGCGTCACTGCGACGGACATGTACGGCAACGTGCGATCGAGACGCTGGGGCCCTCGCCGATGCCCTGGGTGCATGCCTTCCAGCTGACCTTGCTGGGGGAGTACGTGGACGAGATCGCATCGGCCGTGGCGATCCAGGCGCAACAGACCGGCCTGCAGCGCTATGCCGCGCTCATCGGCGAGAACCACGCCTTCGTCGACCTCTGCCGGCAACGCGCCGCCAGCTACTGGGATGCTTATTACCGCGCCCGCTACTCCAGCCTGCGCCTGTTCCCGGCCCACAGACTGCTGCTGCAGATGGCACACGCCGCGCGCTCGCCGTAGCGCTATCTGCACGTGGCAACCCACGCTCGCTCCCCCTTCTGAGCGCAGATGCAAATGATTCTTCTTTACTGTAAGGTAATGCCGCTGCCCTTGCCGCCGCGGGCTGTTCCCTTCCCCAGCCTTCGCCCGCCCCGTGCCCACGCCTGTCGAATCGACGGATGTCGCGCAGCTGTGCGCCGCCCATTACCGGCCGCTGCACGCCCACGTCCGTCGCAAACTCCCACAACGCAGTGACGCCGATGATGTCGTCCAGGAAACCTGGCTGCGTGTCGTCAAAGTCGCCGCCAGCGGCCTGCTCAGCAATGGCCGCGCCTATCTGTATCGCGTCGCCCACAACCTGATCGCCGACCACTATCGCCTGATCCAGCGCCGTCGCGAAGAGGCCTTGGATGACGCGCAGCTGCAGGCCATCGCCGATCCCGCCCCATTGCCCGAGCAATGCCTGCTCGATGCCGAACAACTGCGCCACCTCGATGCGATCATCGCCGCCCTGCCGCCGCGATCGCGCGAGGTGTTCCTGCTGGCGCGCGTCGAACAGCTCAGCCTGGCCGACATCGGCCGCCAGCTCGGCATCAGCCGGCAGACCGCGCATGGCCATCTGCTGCGCGCGCTGGTGGCCCTGCAGCAGGTGCCCGCCGCATGAGCCAGGATCCGATTGCCCGCGAAGCAGCGCGCTGGTGGCTGCATGCGCACGACGAACAGCGCGACGAAGCTGCCTTCACCAAGTGGTACGAGGCCGATCCACGCCACGCGGCGCAATACCAACACCTGTTGCAGCTGTGGCAGGCCGGTGCAGCACTGCCGAGCCTGCAACGGCAACAGCAGCGTCGCCAGCGCCGGCGACTGCGCGAAGCCGGCATCGCCGTGCTGCTGCTGTGGGCGCTCGGCCTCTACACCCGGCACAACGCCCCATTGCCGGAAAAGACACTGCGCACGGCATCAGGCGAGATCGAAGAGGTGCGCCTGCAGGACGGTTCTCGCCTGCAGCTCTCGCCGGACAGCGAACTGGGCGTGCGCATCGATGCCAACCGACGTACGTTGCAGCTGCGGCATGGCCAGGCCTGGTTCCAGGTCGCACCTGATCGCGACCGTCCGTTCCAGGTGCATACGCCGCACGGCACGGTCACGGCGCTGGGTACTGCCTTCGACATCGCCGTCAGTGGCAATGCCAGCGTAGTGACCGTCACCGAGCACCAGGTGCGCGTGGACGGTGGCGCGGGCAGCAGCGAAGCGGCCGCCGGCCAGCAGCTGCGCTTCGATGGCACTGCGCCCTCGACCGCGCTTGCAGCAGCCCCGGCACAGCTGGCATGGCGCGAACGCCGGCTGGCCTGGGTCTCCGCGCCGCTGGCTGCCGTCGTCCAGGATCTGGATCGCTGGCACGGCGGCCGCACCTGGATCGCCGGCGACGCACTGCGGCAGCAGCCGGTCACGGTGCTGGCCGACGCGGATACGGCCGCGCGCAGCCGCGACCAGCTGGCCACCGAGCTGCACGTGCGCGTTGTCCGTATCGGGCCCAACCTGCAGGTGTGGCTGCCGGCGAAGGCATCGTCCGATGCACGCTGAACGCATCGACCCTGACATCCGGGCCACCGCTGCGTCTTCCCAGGGTGACGACGCACTGCGTCACTCCCTGGAGCCCACGATGCTGTCCCACCGCCCCCTTGTTCTTGCGCTGTCTCTTGCCTGCGCCGGTATCGCCCCCGTGCTTGCTGCCACCGCGCAGGCACAGACCAGCGCAACCCGCCGCTACGATATTCCCGCCCAGCCGCTGGTCACCGCGCTGGACGCGTACAGCCGCCTCAGCGGCGTCGACCTGGTGATCGGCCGTGCCCTGCCGGCCACCCAGAGTGCACCCGCCCTGCAGGGTGACTTCGACGACACCCAGGCATTGGCACGGCTGCTGGCCGGCAGTGGCCTGCGCGCGCGCTTCATCGATGCACGCCGTGCCACCCTCGAACCGTCGCCGGCCAGCACCGGCGACGGTAGCCGCCACACCGGCCCGCTGCGCGTGCAGGGGCGCACCGCCCATGCCATTGCACCGGGTACCGGGGCAAGCCAGTACATTCCGGCCACGCAGGATGGCTTCGCGCCGAAGATCGGCAGCGAACGGGTCGCCATGGCCGAGCGCCAGGACGGCAACAGTCTGCTGCGCTCGATGCCCGGCACGCACAGCTTCCACTCGCGCAGCCAGCCCGGCCTGCAGGTCAACATCCGCGGCATGGCCGGCGCAGGCCGGGTCAACACCATGATCGACGGCGTCACCCAGACCTTCCGCAACAACGCCGGCCATGGCTCGGGCGGCCCGTTCACCTACGTGGACCCGTTCCTGTTGGCAGGCGTCGACGTTCAGCGCGGCGCGGTCAGCGGTGGCGAGGGTGCCGGCACGCTGGCCGGCAGTGCCAACTTCCGCACCCTGGACATCGAGGACCTGGTCTCCGACGGCCGCGAGTGGGGCCTGCGTGCAGGCTACCGGCATGGCAACAACGGCTATGGCAGCGGACGTACCTTCGCCGGTGCCTGGCGCCACAGCGAAGGCGGCGGCGATCGCCAGTTCGGCCTGTTGGCAGCAGCCAGCAGCAGCCGCAGCAGTGAATACGCAACGTCCCGCGGCCAGAAAAACAGCGCCGACCCCGGCAGCCAGCAGCCCAGCAGCTGGCTGCTGAAGGCGCGCCTGCAGCCCAGCGACCAGCACCGCCTGGACCTGAGCCACATGCGCTATGAAAACGACTTCTACCACAACTATCCGTGGCAGATTTCCGCTCGCAACCAGCGCGCCAGCTACCACTACACGCCCTACTCGCCGTGGATCGACCTGCGCGCCAGCTTCGCCGCCAACAAGACCCGGCTGTTCTATCCTCCCGTGGAAGATTCCAGCTACATCGGCCGGCGTACCCACAGCAGCCTGAGCAGCTGGAACGTGGACAACACCAGCCGCTTCGACATCGGCGCCGTACAGGCACGCTGGAACACCGGCATCAAGCACCAGTCGGACATCTTCGTTGCCGATACCCCCACCCTGCGCGGCGCCAACCCACAAGGGCGCAGCCAACTCGACAGCGTGTTCACCACGCTGGAGCTGCAGTACGACATCTACGCGCTGTCGGCGGGCCTGCGCCAGGACCGCTACGGCATCCGTGGTCACGTTCCCACCTGCTCGGATGTGCCTGGGCAATGCCTGGAGATCGGCGGCGGTGGCATCGACGTCGATCGCACCCAGCACGCGCTAAGCCCCAGCCTCTCGCTGTCGGTGCAGGCCACCGACTGGCTGCAGCTGTTTGCCGAAGTCTCGCGCACCTCGCGGCCGCCGCGCGTGCAGGAAATGTTCTTCGAGAAGATCCCGCTGGAAGGCATGAGCGATGCCGACGGCGTCGGCGCCAATCCCTTCCTGCGCCGCGAGCGTTCGCGCAACCTGCAGTTCGGCGCCAACCTCAGCGCCAGCTCGCTGCTGGTCGACGGCGACCTTGCGCAGCTGCGCCTGACCCGCTTCGACAACCGCATCCGCGATTACATCAAGCCGCAGTACCTGCTGATCGTGCACCCGCCGGAAGTCGAACCGTTCGTAGTGCCGATCGACAGCGACCCGCAGCTCAACGCGTGGACCGACAGCCTGGACGTGGACGACTTCAGCACCACCACGCGCTGGATGAACCATCCTGGCGAGGTGCGCATGCGCGGCCTCGAACTGGAAGCGCACTACGCCAGCGAGCACTACCACGCCACCCTCAGCTGGACCCGCTCGCGTACCAGCGCGCCGGCCATCGAGTTCGTCAACCTGGAAGACATCACTGCCCTGCCCGACCGCTACTGGACGCTGGATGTCGGCGGCCGCTGGTGGCAGCAGCGCCTGCAGGCCGGTGTGCGCGCCGAGTACTCCGGCCCCACCGAAGAGGGTTACGACTTCTTCCAGACCCGCAAGACCGGCGGCACCGGCGTGCTGCTCGATTTCTACGCCAGCTTCAAGCCACAGGCCAACACCACGCTGTGGCTGAACATCGAAAACCTGCAGAACAAGGCCTATGACAACAACGCCTCCATCGACAGCATCTTCAGCCCGATCCTGGACCGCGGCAACGGCCGTGGCCGTACCGTCTCGGTGGGCGTCAATGTGGCGTTCTAGGCGGCGCTGGCTGGCGCTGGGGCTGATCGCGCTGGCGGCGGCAGCCAGCGCGCAGCCGATGCCCGGCAAGGTGATCGATCTGGCCAGTGGCAAGGAACTGGACCAGGCTGCTTTCGTGCAGCGGGTTGCCGCTGCCGAGCGCGTGCTGCTCGGCGAGCGTCACGATATCGACGCAGACCATGCCGCCGAACGTTGGCTGCTGCAGGCATTGCAGCAGCGGCGTCCGCAGGGTGCGCTGGTGCTGGAGATGATCGCCAGCGAACGTCAGCCCCGACTGCAGCGTGTGCAGCGCTGGCTGGACAAGGGCAACCGGGCAGAATCGCAGCGGCTGGCCGAACTGCTGGACTGGGATCCCCGCTGGCCATGGACACGCTATGGCGGACTGGTACAGATCGCCACCGACAGCGGCATCCGCCTGCAGGGAGGCAACCTGTCGCGCGCTGACGTCAACACGCTGCTGGCGTCATCGCCCGAGGTGGTGTTCCCGGCCGACGGCGCGCGGCAGCGGTTGTCAGCGGTGGTGCTGGCCCAGCACGCCGACGCTGCGCCCATGCTCGATGGCATGCTCGCCGTTCAACACGCACGCGACACGCGGATGGCACGGGTGCTGATGCAGTCGCCGGCCCCCGCCCTGCTCGTCGCCGGCCGCTGGCATGTGCTGCGTGGCACCGGCGTGCCCGGCCATCTGCCAATCTCTGCGCCAGCGCTGGTGATCGCGCTGGCATCAGTCGACGAAGATGTGGCGAGAGATGACGCTGATCTGTTGTGGGTGGTCGGCGATGAGTGAGCGTCGGCAGCACTGGCAAGCGGTGACGATCAGCATCGGGCTGCACCTGCTGCCGTTGCTGCTGTTCGTACATTGGGTATCCACTCCGTCGCTGCTACCACCACCGGAACAGGACGTGCGCATCAGCCTGCGCCTGCTGGCTCCGGCCACGCCACCGCAGCCGGTGGAAGAGCTGCAGTCCGAACGCCCCAGCCAGGCGCAGCAATCGCGGGCAGCCGAAGCGCGCAAAGCACCCCCGCCACCGCGGGCCACGGCGGCCCCCGAAGGCAACCTCGCCGCCAGCGAGAAGAATGGCGATGGCCACCAGCCCTTGCCCGTGGCCCCGCCTGCGGCCGCGACCGATGCCCGTTCCGCACCGGCATCGATCACGGCCGCACCGCCCGCCCCGGACGCACCACCGGCAGCCTTCCAGGCCGGCGCCGCCAGCGACCAGTGGGAAGCCCGCCTGATGGCGCGGCTGGAGCGTTACCGCTACTACCCCGCCGTAGCGAGGTCGCGGCGCCAGCAGGGCACCGCATGGGTCAGGGCCAGCATCAGCCGCGACGGCCACCTGCTGGCATTGCGCCTGGAGCAGCCCAGCGGACAGCCGATGCTGGATGAAAGCGCGCTGCAGACATTCCGCCGCGCGCAGCCCCTGCCGCGGATTCCAGAAGAATTGCCAGCTCCGCAGGAACTGGTGGTGCCCGTGGAGTACTACCTGCGCTAGGCGCTGTAGGCCTCGGCCTCGATCTCGAACAGCATTCCGTCCAGCGCCAGCCGCGGCACAGGAATCAGCGTGCAGGTCGGTGCCGGGCGATTGGCCCAGCGCCGCCGCACCTGGCGGGCGATGATGCCCAGGCGGTCCTCATCGTGGTCGACCACCAGGATCCGCAGTCGCGCAACATCGGTCAGGTCCGCATGGGCAGAGCGCAGCGCGGTCTGCAGATTGTCCAGTGCCTGCGACACTTGCTCCTCGAAACCGGGCGATAGGTTTCCCTGGTCGTCTTCGCCCCCCTGCCCGGCGATATGGATCACCCGCGCTGGCAGTCGTACCACGGCCACGTGCGAATATCCGTTGGCACTGGGATCGTGCAGGCCAGGGGGATCGAACAGATCCAGCAGACCATGACTGAAGTCCGGAGTGGTCAGCAGGTTCATACCGCATGCCTCGTGGGGAATGCGAGGCAGTCTGCGACCTCAACTGCTGTTGAGGTCAAACCCATTGCATGCAACAGAGCGGTCCACCGCACGCAACGATCGGCTGCAACAACATCAGGTCCATGCCGGATCCGCAGTGAAATCGATCGTCAGCCAGAACGTGCTGCTGCGCGCGTCCATCCGCACCGCGATCTCATTGCGCATCGCAACCACCTCGCCTACTGTGCCCAGCGGGGTCGACGGCGAGGTCAGGATGTGGATCTCGATGAACCGCATGCGCCCCATCTTCGCGACATGGCTGGTGAAGCCGGCATAGCCATGCTCGGCCACGAACGCCTGCATCACCTGCTGCACGCGCTCGTCCAGGTCATCGGGCGCCACCTGCAGCACCTCCCGCATGGCCTTCCACGCACTACGCGCCGGCACCGGCAACACCGCCAGGCTGATCAACGCCAGCACCATCGAATCCAGATACGGCACCCAGTGGTGCCACTGCCCACCGTGCAGCGCCAGCGCCAACACGAAGGCCAGCACCACCGCCAGGCTCATCAATCCACCCAGCAGCCAGCCACGCACATCCAGCCACAGCAATGCCGACTGCAACCTGCGCGCACGCTGGGCCACGAACGCAGCCATGCCCAGGTTGCTGGCACTCAGCAGCGCCGCCCACCAGAGGGCGGGTCCGAACTTCACTTCGTGCCCGCCGGTGGTCAATCCAATCACCGCGTTGGCCAGCGCATACACGCAGGCCAACGACAGGATCACTCCGCCCAGCGCCTCGACCATCGGCTCCAGGTGCCAATAGCCGTACTGGAAGCGCGGGCTGTGCTCCCGCGCCACCAACCGCAGCACCGACAACGACACCAGGGTCAGGGCTACATCGACCAGGCTGTAGATGCCGTCGAACAGGATGGCCTGCGATCCCACCAGCAGGCCACCGATGAAGCCGACCGCGCTGACCGCCACGGTGACCCCGATCGAGAACTTCAGGATGCGTTGCTCGCGCGCAGTATCCATCGTTCGCCGAAGGGCCGACCGTACCGGCTCAGGCCTTCAGCACCTCCACCTTGTAGGACGGCACGTCGCCATCGCGCTCGATGATAAGGCCATGCACATCCGACTCGAAACCCGGGAAGCGCGCGTTCTGCTCACGGGCGATGCGCAGCGACTGGATGATCGGCTCGTCGCGGTCGCCGAAGCGCTCGCCCGGCATGATCGTCGGGATGCCCGGCGGGTACGGCACCAGCATCGTCGCAGCGATACGGCCACTGATCTGCTCGATGTCGACCCGCTCGATCTCGCCCTTCACCAGGTGGTTGTACGCATCGGCCGGGGTCATCACCGGTGTCGGCAGGTCCACGTACATCTCACGCATCACCTTGGCCACCGCGAACTCCTGGTTGAACGCATGCAGTGCGTCACACAGGTCACGCAGGCCCCAGCCGGCATAGGCATGGGGGTAGTCGGCAGCCAGCGACGGTAGCGCCTGGGTCAGCGGCGCGTTGCGGTCGTACAGCTCCTTGAACGCCATCAGTTCGGTAACCAGCGTGCTCCACTTGCCCTTGGTGATGCCCATCGAGAACAGGAACAGCACCGAGTACAGGTTGGTCTTCTCCACGGTGATGCCACGGCCCCACAGGAACTTGCTCAGCACCGCTGCCGGAATGCCCAGCTTGCCCATGCTGCCGTCCATCGACAGGCCCGGGGTCAGCAGGGTCACCTTGATCGGATCGATCAGCACATAGTCGTCGACCAGGTTTTCGAACCCGTGCCAATGCGCATCGGGCTGCAGGTACCACTCCTCGCGCTTGGCGACCAGCGGCGCCGGTGTATCGCCCTTGTCCAGGCTGCGCTCGACCTGGGTCGGCTGCCATACGCTGAACCACCAGTCATCGCGACCCAGATCATCGCGCACGTGCAGCATGGCCCGGCGGAAGGCAATCGCCTCGTCATGCATTTCCTGCACCAGCGAACGACCGGCATCGCCCTCCATCATCTTCGAGGCCACATCGCACGCGGCGATCACCCCGTAGTGTGGGCTGGTCGAGGTATGCATCATGAACGCTTCGTTGAAGCGCTCGGCATCCAGGTCGCGGCTGGCCGAGTTGCGCACATGGATCATCGAAGCCTGCGAGAACGCGGCCAGCAACTTGTGCGTGGAGTGCGTGGTGAAAATGATCGCATCCTGCTCACGCGGCTTGCCCTTGGCCATGCCGTAGTGGTTCTCGTAGAACGGATGGAACGCGGCATAGGCATACCAGGCTTCATCGAAATGCAGGAAGTCGACCGCGCTGCCGATCTCATCGGCGATCTTCTCGGCGTTGTAGCACAGGCCGTCGTAGGTCGAGTTGGTCACCACCGCGATGCGCGGCTTGGAGCCGGCCTGGTAGGCCTGGCTGGCCAGCGGATTGGCGGCGATGCGCTGCTGCAGCGCTTCCGGCGTGAACTGGTCCAGGCTGATCGGGCCGATGATGCCGTGTGCATTGCGGCTGGGCGTGAAGTACACCGGCACCGCGCCGGTCATGATCAACGAATGCAGCAACGACTTGTGGCAGTTTCGGTCGACGAACACCACGTCGCCGCGGGCCACGGTGCCGTGCCACACGATCTTGTTGGCCGTCGACGTACCGTTGGTGACGAAGAAGGTGTGGTCGGCACCGAAGTTGCGTGCGGCCTCGTTCTCGGCGTCCTTGATCGGGCCGGTGTGGTCGAGCAGCGAGCCCAGTTCCGGCACCGAAATCGACAGATCGCTGCGCAGCGTGTTCTCACCATAGAACTGGTGGAAGGCACGCCCGACCGGCGACTTGGTGAAGGCCACGCCGCCGGCATGACCCGGCGTATGCCAGGAATAGTTCGACTCGGCTGCGTGATGGATCAGCGCCTTGAAGAACGGCGGCAGCAGGTTCTGCATGTAGTCTTCAGCCGCACGCATCACCTGCCGCGAGATGAAGCTCTTGGTGTCTTCGAACAGGAAGATGAAGCCGTGGATGTACTTGAGCAGCTTGCTCGGCACCTTCTCGATGGTGCGCCGCTCGCCGTACAGGAACACCGGCAGGTTGGCGCGGCGCGCACTCTGCTCACGCAGGAAGGCGGTCAGGCGCTGGAACTCGCCATCGACCTCCTCGCTGCCGTCGATCGAGATCAGCACCGCCGAAGCGGCCACGTAGGTACGGGCGCCGGCACGGGCATCATCCAGGTTCAGGCCGCACAGCACGCGCTGGTCGTTGCTGCGCAGTTCTTCCACCAGCGCACGGATGAGGATGCCGCCGATGCGCGGCGAATCGTAGTCACCGTCAATGACGATGACCGGATAATCCAGGGACTTGAAATACACGTTGATTCTCCTTGTCTAACTCAGGAACGCTGGGCGCAGGACGAAATTGCCGCCGCCTCGCGGGAACGCTGCCGCTGCTGGCGACGCTCCTCGCTGAAGAAGGGATAGAACACGGTGATGAACAGCACGAACAGGAAGGCGTACTGCACGATCGTTCCCGACGAGCCATAGATCGCCCACAGGCAGTACACGACCGTCAGGCTGGTCAGGGTCCAGAACGCACCGGTGTGCACCAGCGTGTGCGAACGCTCCACCACGAAATAGCAGGCCACGCACGAGTAGATGTACGGCAGCAGCGTCAGTACCACCGCCGCCGAGGTGATCACATCGAACTGGGCCGAGGCCGTCTTCGAGGTGGAGGTCACCAGCACCGCCAGGGTCATCAGCACGGCCACGATCAGCACGCCCTTGACCGGCACGTCGTCCTTGTTGGTCTTGCTGAAGATGCTCGGGAACAGGCCATCATCGGAGGCCGCCTTGGCGCTCTGCGCGGTCAACAGGATCCAACCGCCCAGCGAACCGGCGGCGCCGACGAAGGCACACAGGCTGACCACCGCACCACCCCAGGCACCGACGGCCTTGGCCGCTGCCAGTGCGAACGGTGCATCGGAGGTCTGCAGTTCGCCGTTGGGCACCATGCCCATGATCACCGACGAGCTGGCGATGTAGGCGATGGCGGCCAGGAACACGCCAGCCAGGGTGGCGCGGGCGACGTTCTTCTCCGGGTTCTCGACCACACCGGCGGTCACCGACGCCGATTCCACGCCGATGAACGCCCACAGGGTCAATGCCGCAGCACTGGAGATCGCGCCGAAGTTCGATTCGCCGGACACGTTGTACGCGCCCTTGAAGATGTCGGCATCGAAGAAGAACCAGCCGAAGATGGCGATACCCAGGATCGGCACCAGCGCAAAGCTGGTGGTGACGGTCTGCACGCGGCTGACGAATGCCGGGCCGATCATGTTGGCAAAGCTCAGCGCCCACACCAGGATCAGCACCGCGATGCAGCGCACCAGCGGCTCGGACAGGATCGGGAAGAAATAGCTGAAGTAACCCACCGCCGCGATGGGAATGGCAACGTTGCCTATCCAGTTGGCGAACCAGTAGATGGTGTTGGTCTGGAAGCCCATGTAGGGGCCGAACCAATCGCGCGCATACGCATACGGGCCGCCCGCCTTCGGCGCCAGCTTGCCGAGCTTGGCGAACACGAAGGCCAGCAGCAGCGCGCCGGCCGTGGTGATCAGCCAGCCCCATATCGAGGCGGTACCGATCTTGGCCAGGCTGGAGGGCAGCAGGAACACCCCTGAGCCCATCATGTTGCCGGCGACGAGGAAGGTGGCTCCGACCACCCCGATTTTCTTTGCTTCTGCCATGACAATCTCCTGTACCTGGCATGGGCCCGGTGCACCCGGGCGTGGGGAATGGCTACGCTGGCGTGCTGCCGCTGGCGCCTACTTGATGAAGTTGTATTGCAGGCTGCCCTGCACCCGGACCGTGTCGCCGCGCGCTCCGCCCTGCTGCTGCAGGCGGCCGTACAGCAGCTCCATGCCCATCGTCCACGAAGGGGCCGGGCTCCAGATCAGGTTGAACACGCCGTAGCGGCTTTGCCGGAATGCATCGGTCGGCAGCGCCGCATTGCGTTCCAGGGTCAGCTGGCCGTAGATCAGGTTCGAGCGCCACAGATCCGACCAGTAATGGGTGTAGCCGACGAAGCCACCGTGCAGGTCCAGCGCATCGATGCGTCCATCGGCACCTACCACGGCATCCAGACCGGAGCCGGTGAGATCGGCGGTGTAGCGGCTCAGGCCGCGGCCGCCCAGCGCGCCGAACAGCAGCAGATCGCGTTCCCCCACCGAGGCCGAGCCACTGAGCTGCGCGCCACCGGCAAAGACGCGGTCACGACGGGTATCGCCGTCGTAGGCCAGATTGCGCGCCACGACGCCCAGTTGCAGATGCCCCCAGTCGCGCTCCATGCGCGCGATGGCACTCACATCCGGCAGTCGATTGACCGCCGCCATCGCATCGCTGGCGCCAGCCAGCTCGGTGTCCGGGTCTTCGGCGGCCAGCGTCAGGGTGTTGCCCTTGCCCAGCGCAAAGCTGTGATGGATACCGGCCACCAGCAGGTAGCCGGCGCCGCCGGGGCCAGCAAAATCCAGCGTGTCGGGCAGGCTGTCCGGATCCATGAAACTGGAATAGCCATAGCCTGCGTAGGTATTGCCCAGCTGGCCATAGGCATGGCGCAGGCGGAATTCATAGCCATCGCCGCTGCCGAAGAAATCATTCTCCAGATAGAAGCGCAGGTTGCCGTGCGTGGTTGGACGCCGCGCCTCGAAGCTGAAACGCGTCTGCTTGGCGTGGATGTTGAAGTTCGAGACGTCGCGATGGTTGCCGCCCACCGGCATCGACGAAGGAATGAACTGATCCTCGTCCCCTGCCCCGCGCGAATCCGCAATCGCATCGAGCTTGGCATAGCCGCCAATGCGGATCACGGTGTCGGTGCCGGGAATGGCAAAGAAGCCTTTCAGATCCGGATCGGTGGGGCCGGCGGCGCTGTCTGGACGCGAGGCTGCCGTTGAAGGATCGGCCACCGATTCACGTTGTGGCAGCACAGGCGGCGCCACGCCAGGCACCTGGGTAGGGTGCAGGATGCCGCTGGCGGTTGACACCGTCGTGGTCGCCTGCGGTGCAGCGGGCATCGGCGACGGCAGTGCAACGGGAGCCGCAGCCGCATGCTCTTCGCGTCGTTCAAGCTGGTCCAGACGCTGCTGCATGCTTTCCAGCGTCTGCCGCATCGCGTCGATCTCCCGACGCAATGCCTGCGCATCGTCCTGTGCATGCACCGGCATCGCGGCCATCGCCGCCAGACACCCCAGACTCAGTACCGCCAAGCGCATTGCATCCTCCCTGGACTGTAACTCCCGCTGCCCGGCCGTGCAGCGCGTGCGCGCGGCCCCGACCTCAACGAGCCGTTGCTGGAAATGCGGGTACTGCGTCGACGACCGTCGCCAGCCTGCGCGTTGCAGGCAACAGGGCAATGACACTGTCCCGATTGCCAACACTGCGCCGGAGTCGTTCCCACTGCAGCAGTGCTGCCGAAGGGGTGGCGACCGCAGCGGACTGGGTAACAAGCGCTGGGTGAGAATGTCGTGAATGGCATTGCGCGCACGCCCTCTGCAGGGCATGACGTGTGCGACATCCATAGCGCAGTGACGCTGTATTCCATGCGCCAAGGCTAGTTCGATTGTCGTTTTTGGCCTTGATTGGGATCAAAGCGAAATGCTTGATGTCAGTCACGATTCAGACGTGACATCTGTTCGTGACGTGCGCAGCCCTCATCGCCGGGGCTGTCGCAGAAAGCAACAGGCCCACACGTTGCCGTGCGGGCCTGTCGCTCAGTACAGCATGTCGAGGTGCCTCAGCGTGGGCCGAGTACCGCCTGCAGATCGTTACCCTGCGGAAGGCCGGCACGTCGCTGCACCTGGCCCTGTGCATCCTGGAACAGGATGCCCGGCGTGCCCTGGAAGCCCATCTCCACCATCAGCACCTGGTTGGCATCCAGCTTGGCTGCGATCTCCCGGCTGATGTTGGGCAGCGGCTTGATGCCACCACGATCGAACTGATGCTCGTTCTCCAGCAGTGCCGCACTCGGATCGCGTGCGGCCATGATCGCCGCCGCCTTGGCCGGGCTGTCCTCACGGATCACGCCGACCATGATGTGGCGCAACTGCACCTTTCCTGCGTCCACCCAAGGGCGTGCCGCCTCCCAGAATTTGTGGCAGTAAGGGCAGTTGGCATCACTGAAGGTGTACACCACGCGCGGCGCATCAGCCTTGCCATCGCGTACCCAGGCACTGGTTTCAAGCTTGCTCCACATCTTGGCCGACATCGGCGCGGCAACCAGCTTCTCCAGCGTCTCGGCTGCAACTTCGTTGCCCTCGGCGTCGAACAGGCTGCCCACCAGCACATGCTTGCCATCGGCGGTCACGTAAGCCGCCGCCGGCTGCTGGCCGCCAACCATTCCGGCAAAGCCACGCAGGCCGCCAGGCGCGTCGAATTCGGAGACCACCTCGAAGCCATGCTTCTCGATGCCCTTCAGGACAGCCGGCAACTCGCCCTTCTTGGCGGCCGCCGATGCCGAAGCCGTTGCCGGTGCAGCGGCATCCGTACCCGGCGGGGTCTGTGCCTGGCTGCAGGCAGCCAGCGCCAGCATGGCCGGCAGCATCAGCGTATGCGCGATGCGCGGGGAAATCGACAACATGGAAACTCCGTAGTGGGATGCCAGCGCAGGCTACCGCAGCCGGCGCAGTTTGTGTTCAAGACCGGCCTGGGTCAGTTCGCCGAGATGCAGTTCCTGCAACCTCCCCTGCGCATCGAAGAAGAGCGTGGAAGGGAAAGCACGGACGTCCAGCGTGGTCGACGCGGCCGAAGCCTCATCCAGCAGGACGTTGCCCAGCGAAATGTGTTCAGCGGCAAGAAAGGTCTGGACCTCCACAAGGGTCTCGCCCTGGTTGAGGAAGACGAACTGGACATCTGCATGCTTCTGCTGCGCCGTCGCCAGCACCGGCATCTCCCGGCGGCACGGGCCACACCAGCTGGCCCACAGGTTCAGTACCAGCGGCTTGCCATGAAACTTCTGCAGGTCAATCGCCCTGCCCTGCAGGTCGACCACCTGCAGCGTGGGCAGTGGCATCTGCTTAGCCTGCCAGTACGCGAGCCCCTGGCTTGCCCCACCCCACAACAGCAGCCCAATCAACGCACCTGCCAGCACCGGTGCCCGCAACGGGCGCTGCCTGCGCAGCCGCCACAGCGCCCAGGCAAATCCAGCGCCAACAACGACGGGAAGGTGGTACCCGCCATCGGCAATCTGCAGCACGCTCCAGGGAGCTTCACGATAGAGGCTGAAATGCGCTGCGACAAAGGACAGCCGGCCACACAGCAGGCCAACCAGCAACATGTCCAGCACCATCCCAGCTGCGGGCGGCCGAACCTGGCCAGGCTCACCACGCGACCAGATCCGCGCAATGGCCATCGCCAGCAGCAGGAAGATCAGGATCAACACCACCGGCATCGGCACCGGCCCAACACTCGACATCAGCTCACCCGCTCTCGCCTGCACAGACCCGCATGGTCAAAGCGTCGCGCCCGCGATGCAAGCACGACGTATTGAACCTTGTTCATCAAGCGGCGCTGCGACCCAGCTGCGTGCCCGGCGAGGCGCGCAGCCCCCGCAGGCTGCCGGCCACGGCAGGCGTCAGCGGACGATCGCGGCGTTTGCTGCTGACGTGGCGACGATAGTTGGCGGGCGTCATGCCGACAATGCGCAGGAACAGCCGGCGGAATGCGCTCTGATCGGCGTAACCCACACCCCATGCAACTTCATCGATGCTGGCGCCCTGCTGCAGCAACGTCTGCGCCTTCGCCACGCGCAGCCGCTGGCAGTACTCGATGGGCCGCAGCCCGGTCGCCTTCAGGAAACGACGCTGCAGGGTCCGCGGTTCCAATCCGGAGATCTCACAGATCGCCCCCAGCGTGGCCCCACGTGCAGCCGTGGTATGCAACCAGCGCTGTGCCTTCAGCACGTCCCGGTCGCCATGGGCGAAATTGGCACTGAATCGCTCGAGATCCTGCTGGATGCCGACCGGCACCACTATTCCCAACTGCTGTGCCACCGCGCTGGCCACGCCTTGGCCATGCAGCCGGTACAGCAGGCGCAAGCCAAGGAAGCGCCAGGCCTGGGCGCCGCCCACGGTGAGCAGATCGCCGTCATCGACGAGTGCCCGCTCACTGGGCGCCCAGCTGCCGACCTGCACCTGCAGCGCCGGATGGCGGTTGAGGTCAGGGCCGGACACCGTACGCCCGGTCAGCAGACCGGCCCGCGCCAGCACACTCACCCCGTCACCTGCGGCGGCCAGCAGGCTGCCGCCGTCGTAGTGGGCTCGCAACCAATCCAGCAGGACGTCCTCGGCACGCACCGACGCGCTGGAACTGACCTGCCCCGGCAAGGCGATCACCGCAGGAATTGCCGCGTCCAGCATCTCGGCACCGGCAATGCGATGCACGCCGGTATTGCTGGCGGGTACGATCCAGCGGGTCACCAGCACCCGCTTGCAGGGTCGACGTTGCTGCTGTGCCAGACGATTGGCGACGTGCGCCATTTCGGCAAGCACCGATGCAGCCGACGGGTCGCCTCCGGGGTATTCAACCACCGCAACCTCGACGAATCCCTCGTTCCTGATTCCCTCCACTCCCCACCTCCTCTTCCGGTTCAGGCCGTCGAGCGGCCGGTTCAGGCGCAGGGTAGGAACTGCTTTGCCCTGGGGGATATGAAGAAAGTTGCAAAGTGTGCTGAATAGGCGGCGCGGGCAAAGCCTTGACTCTTGACCAGAGTCCAGGGATGACTATGCAGGGCAGGTCCCAAGGAGTCCGCCGTGAACATTGGTCAGTTGGCACGTCAGGCAGGCGTTCCCATCGATACCGTCCGCTACTACGAACGTCAGCAGCTTCTGCCCACCGCAGCGCGCTCGGCAGGTGGCTACCGCATCTTCGGCGAGCAGGACCTGCGACGCCTGCGCTTCATCCGCCGGGCAAAGGCGTTGGGCTTCAGTCTCGATGAGATCGGTGAACTGCTTTCCCTCAGCGACCATCCTCCGCAGGACATGGGCAGCGTGCGTGACACTGCGCGGATACGCCTGCAGGACATCGAACTGCGGATGGCCGAACTGCAGCGCATGCATGGCGCCCTCTCCCAACTGGTTGATGCCTGCCCCGGACATGGCGCCCTCGACCAGTGCCCGATCCTGGCAGCGCTGACCGGGGAAGACCGCTGAACCCTTCGCGTCTGCATCGACACATGTGCTGCCCGGCATGCGGAAAACGCAGCTGCGCCACCGCGCGCGTTACGTGAAGAAAAGTGCAACAAAGCGCTTGCCAACCCCCGGGGGCACAGCTATTATTTCGCTCCTCAGCGACGTGGGGCCATAGCTCAGCTGGGAGAGCGCCTGCATGGCATGCAGGAGGTCAGCGGTTCGATCCCGCTTGGCTCCACCATACTTTCGGCATTAGGCCGTCGAAAGGTCGCAAAGAACATTGATGAGATCTGCGTCCCCATCGTCTAGAGGCCTAGGACATCACCCTTTCACGGTGGCGACCGGGGTTCGAATCCCCGTGGGGACGCCACTCATCATGAACAACGAGGACCCGGCCGATAACCGGGTCTTTTTTGTTCACCGCCCACCGGCATTCAGGTTGTGGCGTCGGAACGCTCCCTGCCCTTGTGGCAATGAACGGTTCGATGAAAAAGCTTCAAAAAAAGCTTCCACAAATGTGAACAGGCAGGTATGATAGGCGGCTCGGTAACACGGGGCCATAGCTCAGCTGGGAGAGCGCCTGCATGGCATGCAGGAGGTCAGCGGTTCGATCCCGCTTGGCTCCACCACTTTCGGCATTAGGCCGTCGAAAGTTCTACAACTTGAAGTTTTTCGTGCGTCCCCATCGTCTAGAGGCCTAGGACATCACCCTTTCACGGTGGCGACCGGGGTTCGAATCCCCGTGGGGACGCCAGTTTCAAAAAGGACCCTGCTCCCAGCAGGAATCCGAAGTTTCATGGGGCCATAGCTCAGCTGGGAGAGCGCCTGCATGGCATGCAGGAGGTCAGCGGTTCGATCCCGCTTGGCTCCACCACTTTCGGCATTAGGCCGTCGAAAGTTCTACAACTTGAAGTTTTTCGTGCGTCCCCATCGTCTAGAGGCCTAGGACATCACCCTTTCACGGTGGCGACCGGGGTTCGAATCCCCGTGGGGACGCCAATCTTTGAAACCCCGGCTTCGGCCGGGGTTTTTCTTTGCCTGCGATTCCGCGGTGACCGCACCTCAGAACCGGCGATACATGCCGATCGAGGCTGGCGCGGTCGGCGCAAAGCCAAACTGCGCATACAGCCGATGCGCTTCGCCATCGGCCAACAGACTCACGTACGCCGACGGCGGCAGGTTGCCCTGCATCCAGTCGCTCAGACGCTGCATCACCGCCTTGCCAAGACCCTGACCCTGCAGACGAGGCAGCACGGCGATATCGCAGACCTGCAGATGGCAACCGCCATCGCCGATGATCCGGCCCATCGCTACCAGCTCGCTGCCCTGGTAGGCACAGACGCCGAAGACGGTGTTGGGCAATGCCCGCGTCGCCGCCTCATGCGTCTTTGCGCTGAGGCCGGCCAATGCGCGCAGCTGGCAGTAGTCCTCGGCCGTCGGCACCGCCTCGCGGAACTGGATCGTCTGTGGATCATTCATGCAACGTCTCCTTGAAGGTCGGGCTATCCTGCCGCATCCACGTCGCAGCCGCTGCGACCCATCTTCCGGCAGAGTCCCATGTGCTATTCAGCCCTGATCCGCGCCGACTACGCCAAGCTGGTGCGCGAGTTCGGCGCCGTCCTCTCCCTGGAGGAATTCGCCGAACTCTATGCGCATGATCCCGGCAAGAAAAGGCCGAAGACGCCAAAAGCCATGGACGACGGATTTGCAGGTGCGCGTACCGAACTAGGCCGCGACATCGTGGCGAAGATCCAGCAATGGCATGCACAGGAGCGGCAGCAGCTGCAGGCCGAACTGGAACGGCAGCTTGAACGTCGCGACATCGCCAATGCAGCCCTGGCCACCCGACCCACGCAGAAGGCGCGCAATGACCTGCGCGTTGCCGGCAACCGCATCGACCGCGCGCAGGCACGGCTGGACGACCTGCACCGGGAACAGCTGCTGCCACGTGACAACCGTATTTTCCCCGGCACCTACGCACCGGTAATGGTCAGCGAGAATGGCCGGCGCGTGATCAAGCCCATGCGCTATCAATGCCGGCTGCCGGACAAGCCAGCGCGCAGCGATGTGCTCTACCCCGGCACCTACAATGCGCGGCGGGACAGCCTGGAAGGCTATTGGCGCGGGGCCTTCGGGCTGCGCCATGGCGTGGTGGTGGTACAGGCCTTCTACGAACACGTACCTCGCCACGCCATTGCCGGCCGCACCTTGCACAATGACGAGAAAGCACAGGACGTGGTGCTGGAATTCCGCCCCGACCCGCCGCGTGACCTGCTGCTGGCCTGCCTGTGGGCCGAATGGGACGGTCCGGAAGGACGCCTGCTGTCTTTCGCCACCATCACCGATGGACCGTCAATCGATGTCGCCGCTGCCGGCCATGACCGGGGTGTACTGCCGATCCGCGCCGAGCATCTGGACGCATGGCTCAACCCGGACCCGGACAACCTGGCGGCGCAGTACGCCATCCTCGACGACCGCGAGGACATCCGTTACGTCTACGAGGAAGCCGCCTGAGCGGCTGGATCAGGCGTTGGCGCTGGAACGCCCAACGGCGCGGACCAAGGCCTTGGACAGTTCCGCCGACAGGTAGGGCTTGATCAGCAGCACGCCGGATTGCATCGCAACCGGCAGTTGTTCAGCGGCCATGCCGGTGGCGAGCACGAACGGCACACCACGCACGGCCAGCGCCGCAGCAACCGGTTCGCTGGTCTCGTTGTGGGCCAAGCGGTAATCCAACAGAGCCACGTCAGGGGCGGCCTCTTCCAGCAGGCGCAGCGCCTCGGCAACGGACGCGGCCAGGCCGACGACCAGAGCGCCGGACTGCACCAGCTGCATCTGCAGCAGGGCTGCACTCATTTCATCGTTTTCGACTACCAGCACCCGCAGGTCCTGCAACGCTGACATAGCGCTATCGCTCCTGTGCCTGTTAAGCCTTCACAGTATAGCCAGCAGCCAGCCGATACCGACAATTCAACGCCATTTCGGCTCCGTTCGCCCGCACCTCTATGAACACCCGCCGGGCTCGGGTACACTAGCCCGCTGCTGCCGGTGTGGCGGAATGGTATACGCAGCTGACTCAAAATCAGCCGGGGGTGACCCCATGAAGGTTCGAGTCCTTTCACCGGCACCACGATCAGAGGCCAGGTCTACGACCTGGCCTTTGTCGTTTCCGGGCTTGCCCTGCCCGACCGACGCCGCCGACACTGAAACGATGGCATTGCACTCCACTCCCATCCTTCCCCCAACGTTCCAGGCTCATCTGCGCGAACTGGTCCCGCAGGACGCTGTCGTCTGGTCGAACTACCTGTCGCTGCCGGGCGTGATCGAGCACACCAGCTGGGGCGATGTCTCTGTAGAGGGTCTGCAGCGGCAGATCGTCGACCATGCGCGCAGCACGCGATGCCGCCGCTGGGCGATCCTCGACAGCGACGACCAGCTGCTCGGCACCGTCGGCCTCAACGACATCGACATCGAGCACCACCGGGCTGAACTGGCCTACGACCTGTCCCCTGCCCATCAGGGACGCGGGCTGGCAACCGGGGCGGCGCGCGCGGTCATCGCCTGGGCGCATACCGCACTGGGTTGCGTGCGCATCCAGGCCACCGTACTCGACAGCAATCTGCGATCCATTGCCGTGCTCGAACGCGCAGGCATGCAACGCGAGGGATTGCTGCAGTCGTATCGCCATGTCCGTAGGCAGCCGCGCGACTTCTGGATGTATGCGCACACTCATCCGCAGCTGCATGGCGGCCAGGGCGACGACGGCGACGACCCATAGGCCGGCGCGGCTCTACGCGCTACACCACCCGCAGCGCCGGCGCATGCACGCCATGGCCATGCCCTGCACCAGCCCCCGCGTGCACACGGAACCCTGCCACCGTCTGCAACAGCTGCGAGGACTGCTCCTCCATGCTGCGCGCGGCCGCTGATGCCTCTTCGACCAGCGCCGCATTCTGCTGCGTGCCCTGGTCGATCAGATCCACCGCGTGGTTCATCTGCTGGATGTCGTCGCTCTGCTGTTGCGCAGCGGCACTGATCTCGGTCATCAGGTCACTGACCCGACGCACGTCGACCACGATCTCGTCCATCGTCCGCCCTGCGCTCTCGACCTGCGCCGTTCCGGCGCCGACGTTGGCAACCGATGCATCGATCAGCTGCTTGATTTCCTTCGCCGCACCCGCCGAGCGCTGCGAGAGCTCACGGATCTCGGTGGCGACCACGGCGAAACCACGACCATGCTCACCGGCACGCGCCGCTTCCACGGCCGCATTGAGCGCCAGGATGTTGGTCTGGAACGCAATTCCGTCGATCACACCAATGATGTCGACGATGCGACGCGAGGAGGCGTTGATCACCGCCATCGTCGAGACCACTTCATGCACCACCTGACCACCGCGTGCGGCCACATCGGCCGCGCCGCCGGCCAGTTGGCTGGCCTGGCGTGCATTGGTCGCAGTGCGCTGCACGGTCTCGGCCAGCCCCTTCATCGACACTGCAGTTTCTTCCAGTGACGCCGCCTGCTGCTCGGTGCGCTGGGACAGGTCGTTGTTGCCTTCGGCGATTTCGCTCGCACCCACCGCAATGGTGTCCGCGGCGAACTTGATCTGGCCGATGATCCCGGCCATCGCTTCGACCAGCGCGTTGACGCCGCCGCACAGTTCGGCGATCGGGCCGCTCTTGTCGGCCATGGCGATGCTCCGGGTCAGGTCGCCCTCCTTTGCAGACGCCACCACCTCGCGCGTCTGTGCCACGGCGCGCTGCATGGCCTGGCTCTCATGCACCTGTGCGGTGATGTCGGTGGCGTACTTGACGACCTTGAACGCCCGCCCGCCCGCGTCGAGGATCGGGTTGTACGACGCCTGGATCCACACTTCGCGGCCACCTTTGCCCAGCCGCCGGTACTGGCCTGCGTCGTACTCGCCAGAGCCGAGCTTTTCCCAGAACCGGCGATATTCGACACTGGCCCGGTAGTCGGGCTCGACGAACAGCGAATGATGCTGGCCGCGTACTTCTTCCAGCGTATAGCCGGTGGCGGCCAGGAAGTTGGCATTGGCCGTGAGGATGCGGCCATCCATGCTGAACTCGATCACCGCCTGCGATTTGTCGATGGCGGCCAGCTGCCCCGTCGACTCGGCCGCCTGCTGCTTCTGCGCCGTGATGTCGGTCGCGAACTTGACCACCTTGTACGGCCGCCCGTGCTGGTCAAGCACCGGGTTGTAGGAGGCCTGGATCCATATCTCGCGCCCACCCTTGCCGAAGCGCCGGTACTGCCCTGCATCGAATTCACCGCGGCCCAGTCGCGCCCAGAAGTCGCGGTATCCGGTACTGCGCGCGTCCTCGGGATCGACGAACAGGGAGTGATGCCTGCCCTGGATCTCATCCAGGCGATATCCCACTGCCTGCAGGAAGTTGTCATTGGCCTGCAGGATGGTGCCGTCGAGGGCGAACTCGATGACCGCCTGCACCCGATGCAGTGCAGCAACCTGGGCCTCAAGCTCGACGTGCCGCCGATGCTGCTCGGCTACTTCCGTGGCGCGGCGCTGCCTGCCCAACACCCCCTGCAGCACGCGCAGGGGAGACCAACGGGTGAGCACTTCGGCCGGCGCCTGAGCACCTTCCATGGAGCCTGAAATAAGCATCGTCTGATCCTCGGTGTCCGGGTAGCGGTTGCGACCCGCCGGGCGGGATGCCCGGCGGCAACTTCGATTGCCTGGGACTGCAGACGCCGGAAGGCGTCACTCGAGCGACTGGCAGAAACAGTACGGCAGCTGCGATCGTCATCAAACAGCGGCGGAGCACACGGCACGGGCCGCCCATCGGAGGCAGCCTCGGGTCCGGCAGCGGGAGCCAGCAGCGGGCTCCAGAGAAGGTATCGGCGCGGCGGCCAACAACTTTAGGGAGCCAGTCCCTGGTCGGCGGCGCGCCGCAGAACCCAGCGCAGCAGCATCGTTGCCAGCACCGCCGGCAGGTAGCCCAGACTGCCGCAGACGACCAGCAGCGCAGGTTCCACCAGTGGCCCACCACCACCCAGGAACCAGTTGCGGGTGGCGAGGATGTACAACGCGAACGGCACCAGCAGCAACGGTACCAGCCGCAACAGCTGCCACCGCCACCTGCCCGGCCCGATCCAGCCAGCCAGTGCACCAAGCACGGCACCTGCGGCTACGATGGTGGCGATTTCATCCATGACGCGCTTCCGGAAGTCTTCCAGCCACCATTCTGGACCAGCGCCGACGGAAAGGGGATGCGGCAGGCACGCAGAAGGTTGCAATGACCATCGGGACATCCCTTGCCGGCGCGCTGCCGGCGAGCATGTGCCCACTGACTGGATTTTTCCTGGGAGGCAGCATGCTTCGACGCTTGAACGCCATCATCATCCTCAGCCTGTGCAGTGCCGGCGCATTGGCCAGCGACGCGGGGTTCCGTCCCAGCTTCCATCCCGACCAGCTGAAGGGACCACCTGCCGGTCGCCACAACGAAGTACTGGTGCTTGGGACAGCACATCTGTCGGAACTGCCAAAGACCTTCGAGCCGGCCATGCTGGAGCCCTTGCTGCAGCGCCTGGCACGTTGGCGCCCGCAGGCGATTGCCACCGAAAACCTGTCCGGCCTGCAGTGCGACTTCATGCGTCGCAATCCCAGCCGCTATGCCGAAAGCGTTGAAACCTACTGCTACGACACCGATGAGGCCCGCGTCGCCACCGGCCTCGACGTGCCCAGCGCCAACGCCGAGATGGGACGCCTGCTGTCGGCATGGCCGGCAAGCCCGACAGCAGCGCAGCGTCGGCACCTGGCCGCGGTGTTCCTGGCCGCTGGCGAGCGCGGATCGGCGCAGGTGCAATGGCTGCGTCTGCCTGTGCAGGACCGGATCGCCGGCGACGGCCTGGATGCTGCGCTGGTCGGGATTCTCGACAAGAGCCTGACCCGCCGCAATGAAACCAACCTGGTGGCGGCAGTCCTCGCTGCCCGCCTGGGGCTGGAACGCCTGTGGGCAGTGGACGACCACACTGCCGATTCGCCCACCCCGCCCGAGGACAAGAAGGCGGCACGCGAAGCGATGATGAAGGCCTGGGACAACCCGCACGCAAACGCACGGCTGGACGCCGACGAGCCGCTGTATGCCAACATCGGCAAGGTCGGTGGCGTACTGGACCTGTACCGCGCCTACAACCGCCCCGGCGTCGGCTTGCAGGCCTACCAGGCGGACTTCGGCGCCGCGCTGGTCGAGCCCTCCGCCCAGGGCTTTGGTCGCAACTATGTGGGCTACTGGGAAACCCGCAACCTGCGCATGGTCGCCAACATCCGCGAAGTGCTGGGCCAGCGGCCGGGAACGCGCATGCTGGCCATCGTTGGCGCCTCGCACAAGGGCTACTACGAGGCCTACCTCAACATGATGCACGACGTGCAGCTGGTGGATGCGGAAGAAGTGCTGCGCTGAGGCCGGCACCTCATCAGTGCAGCAGCTACGCTACCGGCGTTGCTGCGCATCACGACGCCCGGCGCGCCAGATCGTCACGCTGGCAGCGACGATGCAGCCCAGCGTGAACAGCAGCATCACCGCCACGCCCCACTGCACCACGGGGACCAGCATCCGGGCCTGCTGATCGTTGCGCAGCTGCTCCAGCCGGAGCCAGCCGGAGAGAGCCAGGGACCAGCCGACAACGGCCGGCGCATAGGCACGGACTGCACTCAGGTTCCAGCACGTCATTTGGTTTTCCTGCGAAGGCGGGGCGTTGGCGCAGTATTCGCCGCGCCCCTCTCACAGGCTGAGATCAGCCGTCGCTGAGGTCGCTGCCGTCCGCCGGCGAGCCGCCGCGCAGTTCACTGGTTTCGCCCTGCACCTGCACGTTGTTGCGGCCCATCGCCTTGGCCCGGTAGCACTGCGCATCGGCGGCCGCGACGGCCTGGTCCACGCTCATGCCGGCAGCAAGCGGCGCGATGCCGATGCTGGCGCCGATCCGCAGCTGATGCTGGTCCCACGGAATGGACAGGCTGGACAGGGTATGCAGCAGTTCACCGCCGATGCGCGCCGCGCGCCGCGGGCTGCACCCGGACAGGATCACCGCGAATTCGTCACCGCCCAGGCGCGCCACCACATCCGAATCGCGTACACCATGACGCAACACGCTGGCCACGGCCCACAGCACTGCGTCACCGGCCAGGTGTCCAAAGGTATCGTTGACCGGCTTGAACCGGTCCAGGTCGATATACATCAGCGAAGCCGCCTGGCCCGTCCGCTCGACCCGGGTGATCGCCTGCTGCAGGTGCACTTCGAAGCCGCGGCGGTTACCCAGTTCGGTCAGCGGGTCCATCTCCGCCAGGTGTCTCGCCTCGCGTTCGCGTGCACGCTGCTGCGTATCATCGCGCAACACCCACACGGCGCCGCGCACATGCCCTTCGTCGTCACGCAACCAGGCCCGGGTGAGGTCCACGGGTACTGTCGCCGCCCCCATCCGCAGCAGCAGATCGGCGTGCAGGTCCACGGCATTGCTTTCCGGATCCAACAGTACGCTGACGTCGAGCTGCGATTGCGGTGCGTATTCGGTGGTCAACGACAGCACGTCCTGCACGAGATGCCCGGCCAGCGACAGTGCGCCATCGCCGGCAAGCATTCGCACGGCAGCCGCGTTTGCATATTCGATGCGGCCATCCAAGGCAACACTGAGCACCAGGTCGGCGACGGCATCGAGGGTGATGCGGCTGCGCTGTTCGCTTTCGAACAGGCGCTGCTCGCTGCTGCGCTGCGCGCTGACATCCTGGATCTGCGACACGAAATGCAGCGGTTCGCCGCGCTCATTGCGTACCAGCGATACCGACAGCCGCGCCCATATGATGTTGCCATCACGGCCCACGTAGCGCTTTTCAAGGTGATAGTGGGTGCGTCGCCCCGCCAGCAAATCCTGCACCAGGGCCAGGTCGGTCTGCAGATCGGCCGGATGGGTCAACCGCTGGAAATCGACCTGCAGCAGCTCCTCGCGCGGGTAGCCAAGAATGCGGCACAGCGCATCGTTGACATCCAGCCAGCGTCCTTCCAGCGACACCAGCGCCATGCCCAGTGCCGCCGAGGTGAACGCACCGGCGAACTTGTCCGCGGCAAGTCGTGCCTCGGCGCGGGCCTGCAGGATTTCAGTAATGTCGATGGCCATGCCGACATAGCCGATGCGCTCACCATCGGCGCCATCCATGCCGCTGATCGACAGGCGCACCTGGCGACGCTGGCCATCCTTGCGCAGCAACGTCCACTGCCGCGAATACGTCTGGCCGTCGGCGCGCGCACTGAGTGCCTCGAACACGCCGGGAACCTGTCCGTCAGCGGTCGCCTGCGGGCGCAGCCACGCCTGCAGTTCAACCGGGTCGTGGAAGGCGTCCAGCCGGCGCCCACCCACTACTTCGGCAGCGGTGTAGCCGAGCAGCCGCTGCGCACCCGTGTTGAACAGGGTGATTGTGCCGTCGGTGTCGGTGGCGATCACCGCCACTTCGTCGGATGCATCCACTACTGCCTGCAGTCGCTGCCGCATTTCGGCCGCATCCTGGCGCGCCCGCTGCAGTTCAGTGACGTCGGCATGGGCACCGGCCATCCACAGCGGCCTGCCCTGTCCGTCCCACTCGAACACCCGTCCGCGGTCGTGGATCCAGATCCATTCACCATTCCTGTGGCGCATCCGCAACAGGCAGACATAGTGGTCGGTGCGGCCATCGAAGTGGTCCTGCAGAGCCGCATCGGACAGCGCCAGATCATCCGGATGGACCAGCGCGATGAACGTCTTCTGGCAGATCGGCTCCAGCTCGTCCAACCGGTAGCCGACGATCTCGGCCCAGCGTTCGTTGACCCGCATCTGTCCGCTCTGGACGTTCCATTCCCAGGTGCCGGCCGCGGTGCCCTCGATGATCATCGCCAGGCGACGGCGCTCTTCGGCCAGTTCCTGCAGCCGGCGCTCCAGCAGTGCGTTGCCGCTGTTGCCCTGATCGGCCATCAGCCGCCTCCCCTGCAGACGCAGCTGCCCGCAGGCCGTGGCGAGGCGCCACAGCGGTCACGGAACAAGGCGGATGGTGCTGACGGCATGGCCTCCCCAGCGACAGCGGGGCCCCAAGCCCCCCTTCCAGCGCAAGTGTGCGCATTGCCGGGGAACATCGACAAGTCCCCCACCCGGCCGCGCCGGGAGGGGGACGGCAGACTCAGCTGCGCTTGGCTCTGGCGAACGCCTCGGCCAGGGCATTGTTGGCTGGCGGCGCAGCCGGTGCCGGGCGTCCGCCGGTGCCCGGGTTGCGCCCCTGGCCACCACGCCCCTGCCCCGGGTTGCCGGCGTCGCGACGTGGCGCCTGCCCTTGGCTGCGTTCGTCACGGCTGCCCGGGCGGCTGGTGGCCTGGCCGGGCGTATCGTCCAGACGCCGGGTCAAGGCGATACGCTTGCGTGGCACATCCACCTCCAGCACCTTCACCTTGACGATGTCACCGGCCTTGACCACATCGCGCGGATCTTTCACGTAGGTATCGGACAGCGCCGAGATGTGGATCAGGCCGTCCTGGTGCACGCCGATATCGACGAACGCACCGAACGCGGCCACGTTGCTGACCACACCCTCCAGCACCATGCCCTCGCGCAGGTCCTTGATGTCCTCGACACCATCCGCAAAACGAGCCGCCTTGAACTCCGGGCGCGGATCACGGCCGGGCTTTTCCAGTTCCTTGAGGATGTCGCGCACGGTCGGCACACCGAACGTTTCGTCGGTGAACTGCTCGGCCTTCAACCCGCGCAGGAAACTGCCGTCGCCGATCAGCGCCTTGATCGGGCGCGCGGTGCTGGCCACGATGCGCTCGACCACCGGGTAGGCTTCCGGGTGCACCGACGATGCATCCAGCGGCTGATCACCATCGGCGATGCGCAGGAAGCCCGCACATTGCTCGAACGTCTTCTCGCCCAACCGCGACACCTTCAACAGATCCTTGCGACGCTTGAACGGACCATTGTCATCGCGGTGGCGCACGATGTTCTCGGCCACCGTCGACGACAGGCCCGACACGCGCGACAACAATGCAGCCGACGCCGTGTTGACGTACACGCCGACAGCGTTAACGCAGTCCTCCACCCGCGCATCCAGCGCGCGCGCCAGGCGGTACTGATCCACGTCGTGCTGGTACTGCCCGACACCGATCGCCTTCGGCTCGATCTTCACCAGCTCGGCCAGCGGGTCCTGCAGGCGGCGCGCGATCGATACCGCGCCACGGATCGACACGTCCAGGTCCGGGAACTCCTTGGCAGCCGTTTCCGACGCCGAGTACACCGAAGCCCCGGCTTCGCTGACCACGATTTTCTGCGGTGCGTTGTCACCCAGCGCCTTGATGGCTTCACCGGCCAGCTTGTCGGTCTCGCGGCTGGCGGTGCCGTTGCCGATCGCGATCAGCTGTACGTTGTGCCTGGTGCACAGCTGCTTGATCGTCTGCAGCGACTGCTCCCACTGCCGGCGGGGTTCGTGCGGGTAGATGGTGTCGGTGGCGACCAGCTTGCCGGTGGCGTCAACCACGGCGATCTTGCAGCCGGTGCGGATGCCCGGGTCCAGGCCCAGCACGCTTTTCGGGCCAGCCGGCGCGGCCAGCAGCAGATCCTTGAGGTTGTCGCCGAACACCGCGATGGCTTCGGCCTCGGCCTTCTCGCGGGCCTGGTTGAACAGGTCCAGCAGCAGGTGCATGTGCAGCTTGGCCCGCCAGGTCAGGCGGCAGGCATCGAGCAGCCAGCGATCACCGGGGCGCCCCGCCTCGCGAATGCCGGCGTTGTGCGCCACGCGCCCTTCAGCGTACTGATGTCCCGCCTCGGCATCCTTGCCCGGGTCCAGTTCCAGGAACAGGATCTCCTCGCGGCGCGCACGGAACAGCGCCAGCAACCGGTGCGAGGGGATCTTCGCCAGCGACTCGGCGTGTTCGAAATAATCGCGGTACTTGGCACCCTCGGTTTCCTTGCCCTCGGCAACGCGGGCACGGATCACGCCCTGCTCGCTCAACCAGCTGCGCAGTTCACCCACCAGCGTGGCGTCCTCGCCCCAGCGCTCCATCAGGATCGCGCGGGCACCTTCCAGCGCGGCCTTGGTATCGGCCACGCCCTTGTCGGCATCCACGAACGTGGCAGCAAAGACCTGCGGGTCCCGCGTCGGATCGCCCAACAGGCCGTCGGCCAACGGTTCCAGTCCGGCTTCGCGGGCGATCTGCGCGCGTGTGCGGCGCTTGGGCTTGTACGGCAGGTACAGGTCTTCCAGCCGGCTCTTGGTGTCGGCAGCGAGGATCTCGTTGCGCAGCTCATCGCTGAGCTTGCCCTGTTCGCCGATGCTGGCCAGCACCGCCGCACGGCGGTCTTCCAGCTCGCGCAGGTAGGTCAGGCGGGTTTCCAGGTTGCGCAGCTGGGTGTCGTCCAGGCCGCCGGTGACTTCCTTGCGGTAGCGGGCGATGAACGGAACGCTGGCGCCTTCATCGAGCAGGCCGACGGCGGCGCTGACCTGGGCGGTCTGGGCACCGATCTCATCGGCGATGGTCTGGGCGATCTGCTGGGCGAGCTGGCGCTGGGCGTGCTTGGCGTCGTGCATTGTTTCCGGCCTGGGCCGCATTGCGGGAAAGGCCCATTCTTGCAATGCGCGGGCGGCAGGGACAAGGCGTTGACAGAACGGCGGTTCAGGCGGCGGGTCCGGATCGGACGCCGGCATCCTGGCAAGTGGGGCTCGGACTGGCCCCGGGGCTGGGATGCCGGCGCGGACGCGCGATGGTGGGGCGCGTCCTGCCGCGTATTGCGAAGGTCAGCGGTAGTGGCGGGCGGCACGCTGCATGACGATGTCGTCACGCAGGCTCTCAAGCGCCATCAGGCGGACCTTGCCGACACCCTGCAGTTCCATGAACCGCTCCGTGTAAAACTCCGGCCCCAGCGCGGTATCGGCGCGGGATTTGCTGAAGCCGTAGGGCACCACGCCCTTCTCGCCATCCTTGCTACCACCGACATAAAGAACGATTGCCATGTGATGTCTTCCTCCAAATTGCTACTGCGTACTGCACACGATGAGCGGTACTTGCGAGCCCATCGGGGTAGAGCTTACCGCGACCAAGCTGACTGGAACGTCACGAAGACTAATGACGATCGGTTGCATGCAGATGACTGCGGGATAGCAGCAGAATGCTTACGGACCTTTAACTTCCGGCTAACGAATGGAGGGGTTCCCAGCCAACGGCGCAGCCCCTCGTGGGTGGTCGGGTAGAGCGATTCATGTGATTGGACCGGGCGGGATGGGGTCGAGGGACACGCCGTAAACCCGTCCTTGGGGGCTCGATGGCGCCATCCATGGCGCCAACGGTCCCGCGACCCCATCTCACCCGACCCCTGACAATTTCCGTGCGCGTCCACCCACGCAGAAGAAAAAGAAGATCAAAAGCAAAAGCGGCCTGGCCGGCCGTTTCTTGTAGAGCCGAGCCCACGCTCGGCTGCGTTCAAGCCAGTCCGCGAAGCCGAGCGCAGGCTCGGCTCTACACGAGCAAGCGCAGCGCGCAACCCGCTTCTGCTGTTCTTTTTCTTTTCCGTGGGTGGACGCACCCGGAAACTGTCAGGGGCCGGGCGGGGTGGGTTCGCGGGACCGTTGGCGCCATGGATGGCGCCATCGAGCCCCCAGGGATGGGTTTACGGCGTGTCCCGCGAACCCACCCCGCCCGGCCCAATCACATGAATCGCTCTATGCGCCCACCCACGAGGGGCTGCGCCGTTGGCAGGAAACTACGGCCACCAGCCCTGCCCGAACCGCGCGTAATGATCAGCCGCACGCTCGAACGGATTGCGCGCGCTGACGCCGCCACACAGCAGATACACCGGCAGGTACAGCGGCCCCAGCACCAGGTACTGGTACACGTGCGCGCGCTCATGGTCATCCAGCCGGATCAACGGCTCCACGCCCCACCCGGCTTGATGCGCGTAGGTACGGCAGCACATGCCCAGGTCGTGGCCGGTGTGCAGGATCACGTTGCCGAGGGTGATCGCTCCGCCCGGGCCCCACGGCCAATGGTCGAAAACCACCGCGCAATCTCGACCGCTCCAGCGCATCTTCGCACCACCCAGCAACCCGGCCAGACCGCCAAGCAGGCCGATCAGGGTATTGGGAACGGTCCACAGCGCGCCCAGTACCTGCAGCGCGCGCAGCCAGATCGGCCAGGGCCGGGACGCGGCGTTCAATCGGCCTCGTTGGGGATCAGCAGCCACAGCAGCAGGTAGATCAGGATGCCCGGGAAGGCGGCCGACGCCAGCGAGATCACCACGTACAGCACCCGTACCAGGGTCGGGTTCCAGCCGAAACGATGGGCGATGCCGCCCATCACCCCGGCGATCATGCGGTCGTTCAGCGAGCGCGACAGGGTGCGCGGCACAGCGTTCATGGCGAGGTCTCCCGGCTGACTGGCTGCGGCCACTGTAGCGCCTGCCGTGTCTACGGCGTGCGTTGGCGCAATGCCTGCAGGCGCGCGCCGAACCACGCCGCCGAGGTCTGTTCGGGCTGGCCGGGGCAGCGGATCCGGTACGCCTTGCCACTCATGCTGCTCTGGCTGGCCGCACGCTCGATGAACTGCTCGGCGCTGTCGACCATGTCCTTCTTCAGCAGGTAGTCGTACTTGCGCTGCAGGTGGGCGCGCGCATCGGCGGGACCGTACCAGCTGCCATTGCGCTGGAACTGGCACTGGGAACCATCCAGGCTGCCGATCAACTGTGTGATCTCGCGGCGCGCATCGGCGCTGGGCGCGGCGCCGGCAATGCCCGGTGCGAGGGCCAGCGCAAGCGCGAGCAAGGGGAGATACTTCATGGCGTGCGTTCCTTCAGCCAGTTGTCGATGGTCGCCGGCACTTCGCGCTGCGCGCGGCCGGAGACGTAGATGCCGATATGCCCACCGCGGAAACTGGACTCGGTGTAGTCCTGCGTGCCCAGCCGGCCACGCATCGCACGCGATGCATCCGGTGGCACCAGGTGATCCTGTTCGGCGTAGATGTTGAGCACGGGCAGGGTCACCTTGGCCAGGTCCACCGCCTCCTCACCGATATGCACGGTGCCGTTGACCAGTGCGTTGCCCTGGTAGAACTGCTTGATGAACTCGCGGAAGGCCTCGCCCGCCAGATCGGGCGAATCGAAGATCCACTTTTCCATACGCAGGAAATCTTCCAGCGCGGCCTTGTCATCGAGGATGTCGAGCAGGCCCACGTACTTCTGCACGTTCAGGCGGAACGGCTTGAGCATCAGGTAGCTGGCATTCATCAGATCGGCCGGGATGTTGCCCAGCGTGTCCACCAGCAGATCCACGTCCACCTGCTGCGCCCAGTGCGACAGCATGTTGTCGGCGGTCTGGAAATCGACCGGGGTGACCATGGTGATCAGATTGCCCAGCTTCTGCCTGCGCAACGCGGCGTAGCACAGTGCGAACACGCCGCCCTGGCAGATGCCCAGCATGTCGACCGGGCCTCCACTGCGTGCGCGCAGCGCATCCACCGCGCCATCGATGTAGCGCAGCAGGTAATCCTCAAGCGTCTGGTAGCGCTCGGAACGATCCGGATAGCCCCAGTCCAGCACGTACACGTCCTGGCCCAGCGCCAGCAGCTTCTGCACCAGTGAGCGATCGGCCTGCAGGTCCACCATGTATGGGCGGTTGACCAGCGCGTACACGATCAGCAGCGGCGTGCGCCGGACCGGTGCGTTCTCGCCGACGAAGCGATACAGCACCACCTTGCCATCGCGCCAGACTTCCTCGCGGGCGGTGGCGCCATAGTCGACATCCTCCACCTGCGGCAACAGCTTCAACCCTTCCATCAGCTTGCGCTGCATGGCCAGGGTCTCCTGCATCAGGTCATCGGCATTGAAGCCCAGCGGTCCTTTCATGGCCTACGACTTCCGCGTGGTGGTGCGGGAGGTGGCCTTCTTCGCTGGCACTTTCTTCGCGGCAGCCTTCTTCGCTGGTGCCTTCTTCGCGGCAGGCTTGCGCGCGACGGGCTTCACCCTCGCAGGCGCCGGCTGGGCCACCGGATCAACCGCATCGGTACCGGCAAGCACCGCCACCTGTGCCTGCAGCCGGCGCAGATTGCGCTCGAGCTCGGCGATGCGACGGTGGGCGGCATCCATCTCGGTGCGGGTCGGCAGGCCGATGCGTTCACTCATCTGTTCCACCTCGCGTTGCAGCCCCGCGCGCAGGCGCATCTGCGCATTGCCCAGCGCCGCGTAGATCTGCTGGAACGGAGCAGACATGGCGACCTTGGCGTAGGCCTCCTCGGCCACTTCGATCCACAGATCGAACATCGCTCGTGCGCTGGTCAGCTGGCTGCCGGGCTGCTCATGCTCGGCCAGGCGCTGTTCGAACAGGTCGAATGCCTCTTCCAGCGCCTGCTTGATCTGCTCGACATAGGCCTGCGAGTGATGCTGGTACTCCTCCTGCGCGCGCAGCAGGGCCTGCCACCGCGCCTGGTGCTCGCGGCCGGGCCCGAACGCCGGGCTCTGCAGCCAAGGACCGGCCAGCGTCTGCAACTGCTGGAACCACGCCATGAACTCGGGCGGAGCAGCGCCGGCATGGGTGCTGCCACGGGCGCCCTGCAGCATCCACTGCAGCATGCCGTCGCCCTGACCCTTCACCGCTTCACGCCAGGCCTGGGCAACCTCGGCACTGCTGGCATCGCGGCCGGCAAAGCGTGCAGCCACTTCCTGCATGGTGCCGTACCAGCTGCCAGCCTGTTCACGGAACCGCCGCACCGCCTCTTCCGGTGCGGCCGCACCGGTCTCGGGCAGCAGTTGCCCCCACCAGTCGAACAGGTGCTTCCAGCTGCCCGGGTCGTCGCCAGCGGGGGCCCCCTGCACAGTCGCGTGGCGCAGGGCATCGCCCCAGGCACCGAAGTACTGCCGGGCCAGGTTCTCGAAATCGCTGCTGCCGGCGTCGTTGGCCGAGCTGGTCATCGCGCTCCTCCGCAGGGCTGGATCATGGCTTGGGAATGCGCAGGGTCTTGCTGATCATCAGCGACCCGGACAGCGCGAACAGCAGCACCAACGGATGCAGCTGCCAGGGGCCGATCTGCCACTGGCCCATCCACAGGTCGTGGCCGATGGCATCGGTGCCGGCGGCGATCGCCAGCACGATCACCAGCGCCAGGCTTGTGGGGATCGGTGTTCCCTCGAAGTACTTCACCTTGCCTTCGTCACCGCTCATCGCCTCGGCGGTCACGTTGTAACGGGCCAGGCGGCTGACGCCGCAGCAGACGAAGTAGCTCAGCACCAGCCAGTCCCAGCCGCCCTGCATGCCACAGGCATAGGCCAGCGCTGCGGGTGCGACACCAAAGGAAATCACGTCCGACAGTGAGTCGAGCTCGCGGCCCAGCGTCGAACTGGACTTGCGCCAGCGCGCGATACGGCCGTCCAGTGCATCGAAAATGAAAGCCAGCGGGATCAGCGCCATGCCGAACAGCAGATAGCCGCGCTCGCCATCCTGCAGGAAACGCATTGCGGCAAACACCGCGCCGGTGCCGCAGAAAGCGTTGGCGAGGGTGAACCAGTCCGCCAGATGGAACTCGCGCAGCATCGAGAAGTGACGTTTCATGAAGTCTCACGGGGCATCAAGGCCCACAGGGTACCGCGAGCGCCGCCACCGGCAACAGCGTGGACTGCCCCCGCCCTTCACCCGTCACTCACCGATCCTCACCGGCGGTGAATTTTTCGCCACCCATCTTGACAGCCTAGGGGGGTGGCGCCTGCCAGTGCTTATCCACAAAGTTGCCCACGCGTAATCCACACCCCCTGTGGACAACTGGCTCTCACCGACTGCGACGTTGGACATTTCCTCATCACCTCGCGCCGGGGTTTCCCTACTTCCCAAGCCGATCCGCTGGCGCTATGGTCTGCGGCGGACCCGCCGCCGCCACGTCCGACCTCTTACCGACGGACGATGTTGATGCTGGATGCACGCACCCTGGCCGCGCAGTTGCGGCAGCCCCATGGCGAGGCCGCGCTGGCCGTGGGCGAATCGATGAACCGCAGCAACGGCGCCCTCAACCAGGCAGCAATCGCGTTGCTGGCCGTCGCTCCCGGAGAGCAGGTGCTGGAGATCGGCCCAGGCAACGCCGCCTTCGCGCCGCTGCTGCTGCAGGCCAGCGGCAGTCGCTACGTGGGCGTAGAGCTGTCCAGCGTCATGGTCGACGCCGGCAGCCAGCATCTTGCCGCCAGCGGCCTTGCCGGGCGTGCCGCGCTGCGCGAGGGCGATGCCCATGCCCTGCCCTTGGCGGATGACTGCGTCGATGCTGCGCTGGCGGTCAACACCCTGTACTGCTGGCCGAACCTGGCGCCCGTGCTGGATGAACTGGCGCGGGTGCTGCATCGCGGCGGACGGCTATGCCTGGCCTTCGGCGATGCTGGATTCATGCGCAGCCTGCCCTTCGCCGCCGACTTCGAACTGCATGAGCTGGATGCCGTGGAGCTGGCGCTGCGGGTGTCCGGCTTCAGCGTCACGGCATGGCGCTCGCATCGCGAATGCACAGCCGGCAATGACGGCCAGCAGCGGGAAAAGCACTTCCACCTGCTGCTGGCGCGCTGCCGGTAGTGCCGGCCGGGCATGGCCCAGCGCGCTACCGGGGGAGGTAGTGCCGGCCAGGTCAAAGACGGCTGAAGGACCAGCTCTGCATGCGTCCATCCCGGTAAGGCATCACACCGTGGAACGGGCGCGGATCGGCATCGAACACCAGCGGCAGGAAGTTGCGGTCGCCCTCCCACATGGGCATCGTGTCCAGCTTGTCCACGTCCACCCACTCCAGGGTGCCTTCGTGGTTGCCGCCGTGTGGGGCACCCTCGAAGCTGTCGATGACGAACACGAAACCGAACCAGTCCTCACCATGCTTGCCGAAACCCGGCCAGCTGATGGTGCCGCGCAAGCGCATGGCCGTGCAGTCGATGCCGGCTTCCTCGGCGATTTCACGGCGCATGCCGGCGGCCACGTCCTCGGTCGGTTCGACCTTGCCGCCCAGGCCGTTGTACTTGCCAAGGTGGTGGTCGCCCGGACGGGTATTGCGATGGATCATCAGCACCTGGCGACGATCGGGCGAGAGCACATAGCCCAGAGTGGCGACGATCGGGGTATACGGCATGTGCGGGTCCGGCGGCGGGTCAGCCGTGGATTATGGCCGATCAACGCACCAGCGACAGGCGACGGTCGCCCCCACCCACGGCGTTGCCGTCAGGGTCACGGCGCAGGGTGGCCACGCCATGGCCGCGTTCGGCCAGGTATTCCAGCCATTTGCCGAGGAAGGTGTTCATCCGCATGCGATGGCTGATCAGCTCGGCCGGCGGCGGGTACAGGCCCATCGTGTCCTGCCAGCGGCGGCCGACGTAGCAGTGGGTGGTCTCGGCCTGGCGCGCGTCCCGGTACAGGCGGACGAAGGCTGATGGGTCCGGTTCACCGGTCACCGGGTCGGCCAGGTCGTAGGTCAGGCGCAGTTCCACCGTGTAGCGGTGGCACTCGATCACATCCAGACGCACGTCCAGGCCATCACCTACCGAAGAGACGTAGCTTCCCGCCACCAGTTCAGCCGGAGCGAACAGGCGCACCAGATGGCGGTAGTTTTCTGCGTACAGCCCCATGAGCCAGCTCAGCCGGCTCAGGCGGGGAATGCGCTCGGTACGGGGCAATGCTCGGGCCATGGGTTGATCCTACACGTTGGTGCTTCAACGTGGGGACGGTTCAACCCGCAGCCAAGCCGCCAACGGCGATCACCCCTGTAGAGCCGACTCCATGCTCGGCTGCTCTTCGGCCAGAACCCGGTGGCCCAGCCGAGCGTGGGCTCGGCTCTACAGGGCGCAGTTGAAGCGCCCATTGGTAGTGCCGGCCGCTGGCCGGCAGCGCGGCGCGAGGGAAAAGATCAATACAGCTCGCGCTGCAATCCCAGCGTACCCAGCACCTTGCTGGAGATCTCTTCGATCGAGGTATGGGTGGTGCTGAGGGTCGGGATGCGTTCCATCTGGAACATGACCTCCGCCGCAGCGACCTCGCGTTTGCAGGTGTCCAGGTTGGCGTAGCGCGAATTGGGCCGGCGCTCCTGGCGGATCTGCTGCAGGCGATCCGGGTCGATGGTCAGGCCGAACAGCTTGCGCCGGTAGTTGCGCAGCCGTGGCGGCAGGCGGTCGCTCTCCAGATCCTCGTCGGTCAAGGGGTAGTTGGCCGCGCGCACCCCGTAATGCAGGGCCAGGTAGATGCAGGTGGGCGTCTTGCCCGCCCGCGACACCGCCACCAGGATCACGTCGGCGTCGTCATAATTCACCGCGATGCCATCGTCATGGGTCAGCGCGAAGTTCATCGCGTTGATGCGCCGGTGGTAGGTGTCGAAGTCGACCATGCCGTGGGCCTGGCCGACCCGGTTCAGCCGGGAACTGGACAGTTCGCGCTCCAGCGGCTCGATGAACGGGGCGAACACATCCAGCATCAGCGCCCCGCTTTCGGACAGGATCACGCTCAGGCTCTGGTCCACGCAGGAGTTCACCACGATCGGCCGGACCTGGTACCGCTCCCCCGCCGCCTGGATCCGGGCACAGGCTTCCCGGGCTTTTTCGGGGTCATCGACAAATGACATCCGGTCGGTAATGAAGCTGAACCCGGAGAACTGGGTCAGCAGGCTATGCCCAATGGTTTCAGCGGTGATACCGGTTCCATCGGAAACGTAGAACACCGGACGGATGGTCGACATGCGCGCATTTACCCCCTACGAAGCCTAAAAGGGCCGCCAACACAAGCTTGTGCCGACGGTGGTCTGCCCGGCATCATATCGGCTTCTTCCTACGGACGCGGCCATCCAAGCCCGCCTCGGGCGATGGCCAAACGGAGCATCGCGCTTGAACGAGAACATCCTGTGGTTGCACGAACTGCGTCTGGCCGACCTGGCCCGCGTAGGCGGCAAGAATTCCTCGCTGGGCGAGATGATCGGCAACCTGGCCGGTCTGGGCGTCTCCGTTCCTGGAGGTTATGCGACCACGTCTGAAGCCTTCAAGGACTTCATCGCGCACAACGACCTGTCCAAGCGCATCTTCGACAAGCTGGCAACGCTGGACGTCGAGGACGTCACCGCGCTGACCGCGGCCGGCAAGGAGATCCGTAGTTGGGTGATCGACGCGCCGCTGCAGCCGCAGCTGGACCAGGACATCCGCAGCGCCTACGCCAAGCTGAGCGCCGACAACGGCGGCGGCGACGTGGCCGTAGCCGTGCGTTCTTCGGCCACCGCCGAAGATCTGCCTGACGCTTCCTTCGCCGGTCAGCAGGAAACCTTCCTAAACGTCACCGGTGCCGACGATGTCGTGCACAAGGTCAAGGAAGTGTTCGCCTCGCTGTACAACGACCGTGCCATCGCCTACCGCGTGCACCATGGTTTCAAGCACGAGGACGTGTTCCTGTCCGCCGGCGTGCAGCTGATGGTGCGTTCGGGCGTAGGTTCGTCCGGCGTGCTGTTCACCCTGGACACCGAGTCCGGCTTCCGCGACGTGGTGTTTGTCACCTCTTCGTTCGGCCTGGGCGAGATGGTCGTGCAGGGCGCGGTCAACCCCGACGAGTTCTACGTCTACAAGCCCACCCTGCAGGCCGGCAAGCCGGCGATCCTGCGCCGTTCGCTCGGCAGCAAGGCGATCCGCATGGTGTATTCGGATGTCCCCGGCGAGCGCGTCAGGATCGAGGACACCCCGGCCGAACTGCGCACCACCTTCTCGATCAACGATGAAGACGTGGCCGAGCTGTCCCGCCAGGCGCTGACCATCGAAAAGCACTACGGCCGCCCGATGGATATCGAGTGGGCCAAGGACGGCGTCAGCGGCAAGCTGTTCATCGTGCAGGCGCGCCCGGAAACCGTGAAGTCGCGCAGCCACGCCACCCAGATCGAGCGTTTCGCGCTGACCGAAAAGGGCGGCAACGTTCTCGCCGAAGGCCGCGCCGTCGGCGCCAAGATCGGTGCTGGCGTGGCCCGTGTGGTCAAGACGCTGGAAGACATGAACCGCGTGCAGCCGGGCGACGTGCTGATCGCCGACATGACCGATCCCGATTGGGAGCCGGTGATGAAGCGCGCGTCGGCGATCGTCACCAACCGCGGTGGCCGTACCTGCCACGCAGCGATCATCGCCCGCGAGCTGGGCGTGCCGGCCGTGGTCGGTTCGGGCAACGCGACCAAGGTCATCGAAGATGGCCAGCTGGTCACCGTCAGCTGCGCTGAAGGCGATACCGGCTTCATCTACGAAGGCAAGCTCGGTTTCGAGCGCACCACCACTGATCTGGGCAACATGCCGCCGGCACCGTTGAAGATCATGATGAACGTGGCCAACCCGGAACGTGCCTTCGACTTCGGCCAGCTGCCGAACGCCGGCATCGGCCTGGCACGCCTGGAAATGATCATCGCCAGCCACATCGGCATCCACCCCAACGCGCTGCTGGAATACGACCGCCAGGACGCCGCGACCAAGAAGAAGATCGACGAGAAGATCGCCGGTTATTCCGACCCGGTCGGCTTCTACGTGGACCGCCTGGCCGAAGGCATCGCCACCCTGACTGCTTCGGTCGCACCGAATCCGGTGATCGTGCGCCTGTCGGACTTCAAGTCCAACGAATACGCCAACCTGATCGGCGGCAGCGGCTACGAGCCGCACGAAGAGAACCCGATGATCGGCTTCCGCGGCGCCAGCCGTTACGTCGATCCGAGCTTCTCGGCCGCCTTCGCGCTGGAGTGCAAAGCCGTGCTGCGCGTGCGCAACGAGATGGGCCTGGACAACCTGTGGGTCATGATCCCGTTCGTGCGCACCCTGGAAGAAGGCCGCAAGGTCGTCGAGGTGCTCGAACAGAATGGTCTGAAGCAGGGCGAGAACGGCCTGAAGATCATCATGATGTGCGAAGTGCCGTCCAACGCACTGCTCGCCGATGAGTTCCTGGAAATCTTCGACGGCTTCTCGATCGGCTCCAACGACCTGACCCAGCTGACCCTGGGCCTGGATCGCGACTCGTCGATCGTCGCGCACCTGTTCGACGAACGTAACCCGGCGGTGAAGAAGCTGCTGTCGATGGCGATCAAGTCGGCACGTGCCAAGGGCAAGTACGTCGGCATCTGCGGCCAGGGCCCGTCCGATCATCCGGATCTGGCCGAGTGGTTGATGCAGGAAGGCATCGAGTCGGTGTCGCTGAATCCGGACACCGTGGTCGATACGTGGTTGCGTCTGGCCAAGTTGAAGGCCAAGGGTTGATCTGTTGACGCTTGATGGCTGACGTCGTTTTCATCGACGTCGGCCCATACTGAAGTTGCACGCAAGCCCCGCCTTCGCGGGGCTTGCTGTTTCTGGCGTCCGCGCACGCCATGTTCCTGTCGCACCTGTTCCCGTCGCAAAGGAGTCCGCATGATCGCCGCTGCCCCACCCTCGCCCGCCACCACGTCCTGGTTCCATTCGCTCGACTGGGAGCGCCTGCTGGAAACCTATGGCGTGCCGTTGTTCGCTGCCATCGTCGTGTTCCTCGTCGGGATGTGGCTGGCGCGACGCCTGTCCAATGCGATGCCACGTGCGACCGCGCGCATGGGCGTGGACCCGATGCTGGGCAGCTTCCTGCGCAACGTGGTCTATGCGGCCTCGCTGGTGATCGTGGCGGTGCTGGCTATCGGCACCCTGGGCGTACAGATCACCCCGCTGCTGGCCGTACTGGGCACCGCCGGCCTGGCCGTTGGCCTGGCACTGAAGGATTCGCTGTCGAACATCGCCTCGGGCGTGATGCTGGTGACCCTGCGTCCGTTCCGGGTGGGCGACGTGGTGACCATCGCCGGACAGACCGGCACCGTGCGCGAAGTGCGCATTTTCCAGACCGTGATCACCGGTGCCGACAACCAGCACACCACCATTCCCAACACGCTGATAACCGCCGCTCCGATCATCAACCTTACGGCAGAGCCCACCCGCCGCATCGAACTGGTCGTGGGCATCGGTTACGAAGACAACATCCAGCTGGCCCGCGATACCGCACTGGCGCTGATGAAGGCCGACCCGCGCGTGCTGCAGACGCCAGCACCGGACGTGGTGGTGTACGAGCTGGGTGCGCATGCGATCAATCTGGGCATCCGCTGCTATGTGAAGTCGGCCGATCATTTCGGCACCAAGGTCACGCTGCTGGAGCAGATCAAGCTGGGCTACGACAAGGCCGGAATCAACATCCCGTATCCGCAGCAGGACATGCACCTGTACCTGCATGGCAAGGATGGCGGCGTGGTCGAGGCAGACGCACTGGTGCGCGACAGGCCCTGACCCCTCCGCCCGCCGGGCATGGCCCGGCGCTACCGAAGCTGGCCAGGTAGCGCCGGGCCATGCCCGGCGGATGCGGAATCAGGCCTCCACGGCCTCCATGGCCTCCGCCAGCACCGGATAATCGGTGAACCCCACTGCACCGCCACCGAAGTACGTCGCGCGATCCGGCGAATTCAACACCGCGCCGGTGCGCAGTCGCTCGGGCAGATCCGGGTTGGCGATGAACGGCCGGCCGAAGCCGATCAGGTCGGCCCAGCCTTCCGCCAGCCCCTGCCCGGCACGCTCCGCGGTGTACTTGCCGGCGTAGATCAACGTGCCCGGATAGATCAGCCGCAGCGCCTGCTTGAACGCCACCGGCATCACCGGCGCATCCTCCCAGTCGGCCTCAGCGATGTGCAGATAGCCCACGCCCAGCTCGCCCAGCAGGTGCGCGGCAGCCAGATAGGTCGCCTGCGGCGTGTCGTCCACTGCACCCTGCAGCGTGGTCAACGGCGCCAGCCGCACGCCGACACGGTCGCCGCCAGCAACATCGACCACCGCCTGCACCACCTCGCGCAGGAAGCGCAGGCGATTCTGCAGCGCGCCGCCGTAGCCATCGGTGCGCTGGTTGGCCTGCGAATCGATGAACTGGTTGATCAGATAACCGTTGGCACCATGCAGCTCAACGCCGTCAAAGCCAGCGGCCAGTGCATTGCGGGTCGCCTGCGCATAGTCGGCCACGATGCCCGCAATCTCCTCTACGCCCAGCGCGCGCGGCATCGAGTGCTGGATCATCTCGCCCACGCCGGATTCCGGTCCAGCGCCGGTCGGGTCAACGAAAACCTTCACCCCTTCGGCCAGCAGCGCCGAGGAAGAGACCGGTGCCGCGCCCTCCGGCTGCAGGGCGACATGGGAGACACGGCCTACATGCCAGAGCTGGGCATAGATGCGTCCACCGGCCGCGTGCACGGCATCGGTGACCCTGCGCCAGCCCTGCACCTGCGCTTCGCTGTGGATGCCCGGGGTCCAGGCATAGCCCTGGCCCTGCGGGCTGATCTGGGTGCCTTCGCTGACAATCAAGCCGGCACCGGCACGCTGGGCGTAGTACTCGGCCATCTGTGCGGTGGCAACATTGCCGACAGCCGCACGCGAGCGGGTCATCGGCGGCATCACGATGCGGTTGGGCAGCGTCAGCGCGCCCAGGCGGTGGGGGGTGAACAACATGGCGGCATTCTCTTGCGGGGGATTGCCGGCAAGGATGGGGATGGCGCTGCGCGCGCAACAGGCGCGTTTGTGCAAAACAGTTGTGCCTGCCAGGCAAGGGTCAGAGCCCTTTCCTGCGGAAAGGGCTCCGACCCTGTGCGAGGTCGGGGTCGGATCCCTTTCCGCAGGAAAGGGCTCTGACCCCATCGTTACAACGTCGGTTCGATCAACGCCCCACCGTGTGCGATGCGGTCATAGCAGCTGCGAACCACTTCCTCGCCGTATTTCAGCTCCAGCCGGCGCACGATGAAATGGCCGCGGGCCATGTCCTGGTAGTAGTCCGTGAACATGGTATTGAGCGTGGCGCCGGCTGCCGCACCGACGATCGGCACCGCCTGCGCGGCGAACTTCTCGGTGATCACCACACCGAATCGGGCGGCGACCTTTTCCACCAGCTTGGCCAACAGCTTGCCGGCTTCCTTCGGCGCCACGCCCAGAGTCAGGTCACGCCCCGTCACCACGCGCCCGGCCAGCTCGGCCGAGAGGTGGCGCATCACATCGGTGGTAAAGCCACGGGCCAGGTAGTAACCGGTCTCGCTGGCGTCATCACGCGGCGAATTGCCGCCCAGCGCGAACACCTCCAGGCAGGCCTGGCGGGTGCTGAACTGCGATAGATCGAAGCCTTCGCTGCGGGCGACGTCGGCCACCGCACGCATCATGATCGTGGTCGACACCGGCAACTCGATGAACAGCGCGGCAAAGCCGAACGCACCACCAACCGCACCGGATGTCGCCGCCGCCAGCTTGTGCCAACGTGTCGAGGCACCCTTGCCAGGAGTGTTGTCCATGCTCCACAGCGCCGCCTGCACGGATTTGGACAACGCCGCCTGCACCGCGCCGTGGATGCGGTTGGACACCGAGGTGGGCAGCGCCTTCACCGCGAACTCCAGCGGCGTGCCGACCAGGTTGGCCATGCGCGCGGTGATCGTGGGTGCCTCCAGCAGCGCTACCGCCCGCTGCAGGTCAGACCAGTCGCCAGCGTCGTGGGCGATATCACGGGGCAGCAGGATGGGCTCGTTCATACGGCCGATCTTAGCGCCAGGAAGTTGAACGGATCGTCGCGGGGGTCAGAGCCCTTTCCGCTGGAAAGGGAGCCGACCCCACCGGGTGACCGTCTCAGGCAGTGGGTAGCCCCGACAGCGCGCCCATGAACTGGCGGTAGTGGCGCAGTTCGTTGATCGAATCGTGCACATCGCTCAGCGCGGTATGGTTGCTGTTCTTGCCCACGCCCGCGGCCACGGTCGGCGCCCAGCGCTTGGCCAGTTCCTTCACCGTGGACACGTCCAGGTTTCGGTAGTGGAAGTACTTCTCCAGCCGCGGCATCTGCCGGTGCAGGAAGCGGCGGTCCTGGCAGATGGAGTTGCCCGACATCGGCGACACGCCGACCGGAATCCACTGCGCCAGGAAGGCCACGGTCTGCGCTTCGGCCTGGCCAAGCGTCGTGGTGCTGTCGATGACGCGCTGCCACAGGCCCGAACGACGATGCTGGTTGCGGTTCCACTCGTCCATCGCTTCCAGTGTTTCCAGCGGATGGTGGATGGCGAACTCCGGGCCCTCGGCCAGCACATTGAGCTGGGCATCGGTGACCACGGTGGCGATCTCGATGATCGAATCGTTGTCGGTATCCAACCCGGTCATTTCCAGGTCGATCCAGATCAGTCGCTCGTTGGCCGCGCCGTTCTCTGCCATCGTGTCGCCTCGTTGCTGGGCAGGCACGAGGCCGGCCGGTAAAGGAAAGTGGCGGCCATCATACCCTTTCGCCACTCAGCCCTCGCCGGCGTGGTCCTCCAGCAGCAGCGGCGGCTTGCCGCGCTTGGCCCGGAAATAATTGGTGAGGCGGTTGCTGGCCTCCTTGGCCAGCACACCGGCATGGACCTCGACCCGGTGATTGTGGCGGGCATCACCGACCAGATCGAACACGCTGCCGCAGGCGCCCGTCTTGGGATCGCTTGCACCGTAGACCAGGCGCGCCACACGTGCATGCACGATCGCCATCGCGCACATCGCGCACGGCTCCAGGGTGACATACAGGGTGCTGCCGATCAGGCGATGATTGGCCAGCATCCGCCCCCCTTCGCGCATGGCCACGATCTCGGCATGCGCGCTGGGATCGTGCGAGGCAATGTTGAGGTTCCAGCCCTCGCCCAGCAGCTGACCGTCGGCACCCACAAGTACCGCACCGACCGGGATCTCGTCGAACTCACGCTGTGCGCGTTCGGCCAATGCCAATGCGTGGCGCATCCAGCTCTCGTCGACGTCGTGCACCGGCACGCCCAAGGTATCAGTCATGGCGTTTCTCGGATTCAAGGGGTGAGCGCGCGACTAGTGTAGCGCAGGCTTTTTGATGCTTCCGCTGCCTGGATACGAAGCGCCGCGCCGCGCCGCGCCCGGTCAACGCTGCATCGCCGCTTGATCTTGCGTGAAGACTCCTTCACGCTGCGTCCGCGCTTTCAACGCTTTGACATGGCGCGCCGCTGTTTGACGGCAACGATTTCACCTTTCGATCTCTACAGGGGGTAGTTTTGAACGCAGTTGCAGATACCACCGTGCAGGCCAGCCCTGCCGGAAAAGCCGCATGGATCACGCTGGCGATCGCTTGGTTGTGCTTCCTCGTACCGTTCCCCGGCCTGGGCCTGTTCTTGGGCTGGCCGCTGAACCTGGTGGCTTTCATCCTTGCCATCGTTGCGATGGCCAAGGGCGGCGCCATGAAGGGCCTGTTCCAGCTGCTGGGCTCGATCATCGTTTCGCCGATCGTGTACTTCGTCGGCCTGGCGATCTTTGCCGGCACCATGAGTGGCATCAGCGCGCAGAGCAAGGGCCAGTACGATGCGGCCGTTGCTGAAGCCAGCGTTGCGTCCGCCGCCGCGGAGGCAGATGCTGCCGCCAAGGCCACGGAAACCGCAGCCCCCGAAGTCGCCAGCGATGCCGCGATGGCACCCGCCTCGGCGCTGGAGGTGACCGCCACCACGATGTTCAGCGATTACCAGGACAACGAGATCGCTGCTGACGGCAAGTACAAGGGCAAGGCGCTGCTGGTTTCCGGCACGGTCGATTCGATCAGCTCGGACTTCATGGACAAGCCGGTCGTGCAGCTAAGTGCCAAGCCGTTCGGCTTCGTACAGGCCAGCGACCTGCCGAAGGACGTGGCTGCCAGCCTGAAGAAGGGCCAGAAGATCACGCTTGCCTGCACCGGCAATGGCGAAGTCATCGGCTTCCCGGCCGTGTCCGGCTGCACCGTGCAGTAAGGCACACAGCGAACGCTGATGCTCAGAGCCCCGCTTCGGCGGGGCTTTCTGTTGCCGGCTGTCACACCGGTACAATCCGGGTATTCCGAAGCACCTTGGCCGATCCCATGACCAACCTACGCCCTTCCCGTGCCACCGATGGCGACGCGCTCGTCGATCTCTGGCGTCGCGCCGTCGACGCTACCCATGACTTCCTCAGCGCCGAAGACCGCCAGACGATCGATATTGAAGTCGCCGGCTTCCTGCCGCAGGCCCCGATGGTCGTGGCAGTCGACGACCAGGACCGGCCGCAGGGCTTCATGCTGATCGACGGCTCACACATGGAAGCGTTGTTCATCGATCCTGACGTGCGCGGAACCGGCATCGGCCGCCAGTTGCTGCTGCATGCGCTGGCCCTGCATCCGCAGCTGACTACCGACGTCAATGCGCAGAATGCGCAGGCTGTGGGCTTCTATCAGCGCATGGGTTTCACTGAAACCGGCCGCTCGCCGGTGGATTCGCAGGGTCGTCCATATCCCCTCATTCACCTGCGCCATCAAGGCTGACCGGCGCCCGGAGCACCGGCCGTCCCCCGATCAACCGACCGCGTTGAACGCCGGCGAGTAACGCACCTCGCCCTGCGCCATCGGCGGCTGCAGGCACAGCGTCTGGAAATACTCCGCCGGCACGCCCGGCAGCACCAGATCCGGCACGGCACGAAAACCAAAACGCCCGTAATAGCCTGGCTTGCCCAACAGCACGCAGCCCCGCGCACCCTGCGCGCACAACGCCTCGATCGCGGCCTGCATCAATGCCGTGCCTACGCCCCTTCCCTGCTGCTCCGGCAGCACCGAAATCGGCCCGAGCCCGAACCAGCCCTGGCTGCCGTCCTGCACGCTGACCGGGGAAATCGCGACATGACCGACCAGTCGGCCGGCATCCTCGGCAACCAGCGAGATGCTCAGCTCGCCACGCTCACGCAATGCGTCGACGATGTGGTGTTCGGTGTGGCTGCTGTGCGGCGCGCTGCGGAAGGCCGCCTCGGTCAGGGAGTGGATTCCAGCAGTGTCTGCGGGCAGTTCAGGGCGGATGGAAAGCATCGTGGGCATGTTTTCGGAACAGAGTAGGTACCTTGACGATCCCGCATCGAAGACGCAACGGTCCGCGCCTGATGCCCGTGCTACCCATGTGAAATCCCGATACGAATCACAGTTCGCTGCATCCAATCCAAGTTGATAGCGTCAAAATTTCGACTATTTCACTTTTTTGCCGCGAGAATCGCGCAATCTACCCATCCCGGGTCCGGGATCGTGGTCACCAAGGAAAGGAGACATGCCGTGATTGCCCGTCTTTCCTCGCCAGCGCGGCGCGCACCCTCGTCGCCTGCAGCGTGCCCGATCGCGAACACGCCCACTCGTCCGACCGGAGGCTGACCGTGCGCCGCGCGTCCCTCCCGTGTCTTGTATTGCTTCTACTGATTGCCTGCAGCCCGGAGACCGCCATGAACCAGGAACTTGCTTCCGCCGAGTCCGACGTCGCCCAGGGAGGACGTGGCCTGGCCAAGCTCAATCCTTCACCGCGCAAAGCCTATGAACTGGTACTGCGCCTGCAGAACCCGCCGGGCAGCTTTGCGGTGGTCGAAGGCGTTGCCCAGTACGACGTCAGCAACGAAGCGCAGTGCGGCTACATCGAGCCTGCCACCGGCGCTCCGGCACGCATCACCAGCCAGGAGCCGGTGACGCTGCGCAGGGTCACCGACAACGAGTACCGCGGCACCGTCTACCTGGACCGCATGCTCGACGAGGACTACTACGGCCGCGGCGTGTGCCATTGGGCCTTCAGTGGTGCCGGTGCGATGTTGAAGGCGACCGGCGCCGATGGCGAGACCCGCTTCCTGTCCTTCATCGAGGCCGATCCGTTCGTCAAGGGTCAGAGCGAGACGCGCCATTATCCGCAGGGCGATTACCCGCGCGTGGCGGACCTGCCCGACTACGGCGCTACCGGCCAGAAGGACGCCAGCCGCTTCCGCCCGGAACTGCAGGACACGCTGTTCTCTGCCACGTTGACGGCCGATGAGGTGCAGCCGTGACCCTCGACAGCCAGGACTACGCCGCGCTGTCCAACGACGCCTACCGCGACCTGAAAGTTGGTCGCCGCGCCCCCGGGCAAGAAGAGCATGTCCCCCTCAACGGGCATGACTACAAAGTACTCGAGCACGTCAGCAACCGCTTCAATGGCTATCAAGGCACGATCTACCAGCGCGTGGACACGCAGGAGATCGTGGTCTCACATCGCGGCACCGAGCAGATCGCGCGCGATGGCTTGCTTGCCGATGGCGGCATGGTGGTCGCCCGCTACAACGTGCAGGCCACAGACGCGCTTGCACTGACCCAACGCGCCCTCGCCTACGCTGCCAAGGAAGGACGCGACCTCGGCCAGGCACCTGAGGTGACCGTCACCGGCCATTCGCTGGGCGGGGCGCTGGCCCAGATCAGCGCGCACCACTACAACCTGAAAGGCGAGACCTTCAACGCGTATGGCGCGGTCAGCCTTGGCTACCGCATCCCGGAGGGCGGCACCAGCGTGATCAATCACGTCATGGCGGCCGACCCGGTCAGCGCTGCCTCGCCGCACTTCGGCCAGGTGCGCGTGTACGCCACGCCCCGGGAAATCGACACGCTGGGTGATTGGGGCTTCAGCAACAGTCGTCTGCGAATCCTGATACCCGACAGCGCACTCGGCGCGGCCGCCAATTCCTTCGGTTCGCACAAGCTGGTCAATTTCCTTGGCGACGACTCGGTGCTGGGCAGGCCGGAGACGCAGGCCTTGGCGCGCGACAACGTCAAGATGATCGACGAGTACCGGGACAAGATGGAGCTGCTGCGCAGTGGCGTCACCACCGGTGCGCGAGGCCTGCCGGGCGGCGTCAAGGATCTCTTCGACCATCTGCGCGGCCCGCTGGAGCCGGGCGAACCCGCGCGCCGCGAAGCCGAACGGCTGGGGCGTCCCGTCGGCATGCTGCGCATCGACGACACCGGTCACGCTGGCAACCCCTTGTTCAACGACGCCCTGCGTGGCGTGCACGCACAGGACGCCCGCGTCGGCCGCATGCCCGATGGAATGAGCGCGCAACTGGCAGGCTCCCTGGCTGCGGAGATGCATGCCGCCGGCGGACAGCAGATCGACGAGGTGTTGATGAGTGCCGACGCGTCACGCAGCTTCGCCCTGCAGGGCCAGGGCGGCGACCCCGGCCATCTGCGCGTGTCGGTCGATACAACCCGGGCGATGAATACGCCGCTTGAGCAGAGCAGCCTGCGTATCGACCAGCAGGTTGCCGGCCAGGCCCTGGCGCGCGAGCAGCAGCTGGAACAGACCCAGGCAACCCAGCGCAGCCTGCACGCCTGACACGGTCGCGGGAATGAAAACGGGAGCCGGCGCTGCCGGCTCCTGTCGTTTTCTGCGGTCGATCAGGGGCTGGAAACCGCCGAGTTCGCCGCCGGCCCTGCCAGCACGTACGCATCTGGACCCGAATCCGGGAAACCACCACAGGCCTTGTCGCCCGGCGCGACCGGATCGCACGGCCACTGCGCGCGCGTCACGGTATCGCGCAGCTCGAAGCTCGTACCATTCCAGACCACGAAGGACAGGTGCTCACGGTTCCAATCGCTGAAGCTATGCGGACCGGTCTTCTGCGGTGACTCCGGGTACTGCACGAACCAGCGCATCGCCGGTCCGTACTGCAACTTGCTGTGATCCAAAATAACCTTGCCTTCGCGGGCGCGGTGACGGGCACGATCAGCCTCGGCGATCGACGGTGCCGCCGGCATTGCCTTTGCGGTGATGTCCTGCGGCACGCCGTCGCTGCCGACCTGATACACGCGCTGGCGGACGTAGGCCTGCCCGCAACCGCCGGCCGCAAGGCGGACCGGTTCTGCGGTGTTCTCGTTGGGCAGTGCGCCGTCGGCACAGTCAAACGGCGCCGACACCAGGTAGGTGGTGGTGGAAGCATCGGCGCCTTCAAACGAGCGCACCCAGATATCGCCCAGACGCGCGATGAAGTCCGGGCGCTGGCCCATGCCTGCCACGGCCTTGAACCATGCCTTCTGGCGCACGTCACGCTCGCGCCAGCTGCGCGGCAGGTGGATGTCCTGCTCGGGCAACGCAACCAGCAGCGCCGCCAGATGCGGCGGCAGCATGCCCTGGCAGGCGCCGATCATCAGATCGCCCTGCGGTGCCAGCCGACCGGCCAGATCGACCGGGCAGCGCGCACCGAGCTTGCGCTCGGCGGCCTGGTCCGGTGCGAGCGGGATGATCGGTGGTGCGACAGGGGCTGGGGCTGACGGCGGGACTGGTGCCGGGGCCTGTGCGGTGTCGGGCACCTGTGCAGCGGCGGCAAAGGGGGCCGGCACCTGCGTGGGAGCCGGTGGGGCTGCGACAGGCGTAGCTGGCGCAGCATTGGCGGAGGTAATGTCGGCCGCTGGTGCTGCCGCGGGCGCTGGCGCTGGCGCAACTGCGGGTTCGGCGGCGACGGCTTCTGGAGCAGCGTCCGTCGTCGATGCCGGCTGCGGTGCGGGTGCGGGCGGTGGGGACGGCTCCCCCGCAGGTGCAGGTGCAGGTGCAGCAACCACGGCTGGCGCCGGCTCGGGCGCGGCGACGGGTGCCGGTGCAGGAACAGCATCCGTTGCGGTGTCAGCGGGCGTCTGCGAGTCCGCCGCGGCCACTACCGGTGCTGGCACAGCCTCCTCGACGGCGGGAGCCGCCGGGGCGTCCGGTGCCTGCTGTGCGTGGGCCATGGCGGCAGCCAGTCCCAGCGGCAGCAACCACAATGCCGAAGCGCGACCACGCTGGGCCACGTTGGAACGCAGGAAAGTGTTTCGCATGTTGTGTCCTTACAAAGAGATCCATGTAGGCACCCGAGGGTGCTCGGTGTCGTGCGATGGGCCCGCCGGTCTCCGACCCGCAGGCGGTGCCCAGATTACAGCGATCGCGGGCGGTTCTGCTCCTGCTCGCGGGTAACCGAAGCTGCTTGTTCCTGGCGGGAAGGGGCTTCGGCCGCCAACTGCTGACTGCTCTGCTCCAACGGCAGCTGGGCGGCGGCCTCACGCTCCACCATCGAGCGCTGCATCGCCGGGTCCCCCATCGCGCCCTGCACCGCAAACAGTGCCCTGCCATCGGTGCCCGCCACCACGTGGTCGATGCGGCTCATGCCGGCCTTCTGCGCGCTCAGCGCCAGGGCGCCGGCCGCATTGTCCAGTTCCTGCTGGCTGCGCAGGCCGCTCTGCGGCCCCATCTGCTGCAGATGGCCGCGAGCGTCGCTGAACAGCCGGTTGCCAGCATGGGCCGGATCGGACATATCACGCGCGGGCTCCGGCAGCTGTGCGCGCTCACCCACTTCGCCGCGGGCAAGCCGGTCCATCACGTCCGGGGTCAGCTTCTGCTGCCACGCTTCGAAACGCTTGAGCCGGTCTTCCACCCCGTTGACGGCTCCGTTGATGGCGTAGGTCGCCTCACGCACGTCCTCGCGCGCCTGTTCCGGCACACGGTTCTGCCATTGCCACACGGCGATGCGCCCAGCGTGTTCGGGCTGCGACGCCAGCTCTGGCTGATTGACCAGGTCCAGATCCAGCGCACTGCCGGCACGCTCGTAGCTTTCCTTGCCGGTCAGCGGCAGATAACCGCGCCCGTGGTATTTCAGCGCATCACCGGGCGCATCGTTGCCCATCCGGCCGCCATACATCAGCTCGGCCAGGTCATCCGGACGCCCTCGCAGGGCTTCCTGGCGCGCGGACTCCAGCGCCTCGGTGCCATTGCGCCACGCCGCCTCGACCGGGATCTGCGAGATGCCCCGGGTGTAGTTGAAGCTCTCGTTGAGCCGGCTCAAGCCGCGCGACTCATGCCCTGCCTGGGCCATGAAATTGGCCAGTTCAAGGGGGGAGTCGATGCCGGCGTTGGTCGCCTGCCGCAGCAGTTGCGACTCTCTATCGGTCGACACAGTGCAACTCCTGAATGTTCATCAGCGCGGATTCCTTTCCGCCGGTTGGAGCTTGGCTCATGGAAGCGACACCTCGGCGACACTGGAGGGATCGAAGTCCTCGAACCGCACCCTGCCCAGTTCCGCCACCGAGAAATCCCGGATGTTGGTCGCTTCGGTCTCGATATCCACGACCTTGCGTCTCACCCCATCCACCCAGCAGGCCTTGTCCGCCGAGGCATAGCGGAACCGGTACGTGCTGCTCCAGCGCTCGCGACTGCCGCCGTTGGTGATCACGCTGAAGGTGTCTTCCTCAACCATTGCATACGCAAAAGGGTCGCCGGCCAGGCCACCACGGGTAGAACACGGCACCAGCTTGTCGTTGCGCGCAGCCAGCTGCCAGCGCCCGCGCCCGTCACCGCGCAGCAACAGCAGCACCCGGTTCGGTCCGTGCTGGCCGGGCACCAGCCCTTCCGGCGTCGGCTGATCGATGACCAGCAACTGGTACTCGATGCCATCGCCGTTGAGCTCGCCCCTGACGGCTTCGAGCAGGTTCGCACCGGATGGAACAAATGCCAGGGCATCGTCCATATGTGCGCCAAACCTGTCTTCCATCCCCTCCCACTCCTTCAATGTCGTCTTGCCGATGCTCGCGTCGATGACGGGCATGCTGGCGTTGCCCGGCCGCGCCGGTCACCCTGCAGATGCGGATGATAGCCCCGGGAGCACCTTGGCAGCGATGGTGGCAAGCGTCACCCGTTGAACGGGGGGACAGGGTCCTCATGGACGGCAAAACTCCTGCAATCGGCAGCGCCAGCGCGTCATTTTTCTGACGCGCAGTGAGCTTACCGCGTGGAGTTCAGCGCGTCGAAGCGGGCATATTTGGAAAAGCGCTCTTGATCACAAAAAAGTTGGCTCAACGTGAACGCACGACTTCCTGCTGCACCTGGGTCGAGTGTGCGTGCGGCAAGCGACTGGAATGCTCAGGTGTAGTGGCTGGCACTGCAAGCAAGTCTCCACCTGACAAAGAGGCTGCCGTAGCCGCTCGTCGCCCTCAATACTTCTTGAACTGAGAGTGAGTCGTCCGCCAAAGAACTAAACGCTCCATTCTCACTTTGCTGAGCCAGTGAACTACCGCCACCATCGAATTCTGTTGCCCGGCCAGATGTATTGGACGTAGCTGCCGAGTATGACGATGCAGGCTGCTAGGGCCGAGAATCAGTTTTGCGCCGATGGACTCAAGCCAGAATGCCTTGGACACGCGCAGCACCATATCCAATGCGATGCCGGTCATGGCGGCCAGTACCGCCATCGAGAATAGCGTTCCGATGCCGTAGAACAGCCACCGTTGGAACAGGGATTTGGTCTGCTCGAACAACAAGCAAAGGATGAACAGCGGACCCAGGCCAATGAAGAGGGCAATGGCCACCGCGTACAGAAGCAGCATCGAGCCGGCAGTAATTGCGGGCCCGGCCGTGCCAAAACCGACATAGAACATAACCCGCGACTTCACTTCAATCATCGGGGCCAGCGATGACGTCGCTCGCGTCAATACTTGCGAGCGCTACCTACAGATAGGCCGGGTTCTCGTCGATCTGGTCTTCCGGCGAGTCATGAGAGGTGGTCACCACGAACGTAATGATGACCCTATCCGGCAATCACGCTATCCGGTTGAACCTCGCGAACCGGAATGAAGTCGCCCAATGCAGAATATTCAGTACTTAACGTACTCAGGGGCAGTGCACGCCGTGTACACCGAGTGGCATCCTTCTCCCCCTCCCTTCCTGCAAACACTGTTCGCCAACTCAGCAGCCTTCTCAACGGTCTCGCCGCCACCAAAACTCGTCCCTCCCCTGCCAGAGCTCGGGACTACAGCAGCGACACACTGATTCTTATAGGCGAATGAGGCTCGGCACCCCTGGCCGCCGGACTCGACACACTGACCCATTGCCTCGCCCTCAGCTTCAGATTTGCTGCGCTTGCCGACAGCGACACCCGACTTACCATCGGGGGACACAGATATTGCCCCCCAAGTCTTGATCCACCGGCCTGTAGCACGAGGAGCAGTCGAATCACCTCCGCCTGCACCAGGAATGGGCGCACATCCCTGCACCCCCTGCCCACCAATCGGATACTGGCCGGCAGGGCAACCGCCTTCAGCGAAAGCAGTTGCCTGAAATGCACCGAGGGATATCCCTCCAAGAACCAAACAAGCGCACAATCGTCTTGTATACCGTCTCAACATTACGCCCTCCCATCCCAGAATTTTAGCACCAACTACCATTAAGTTCATCTTGCAGCGCCGAGCCTACCAGCATCGACCTGCGGACTAGTGGGGCCTCCGGAACTTCCGAAGCTACTCATCCGACCGGGGTCACTGCCGTTAGGAGAAGCGCTCGAATACGAAGGCTGCGCAGGCGTATATTGCCCCGGCGGACGCCCATCAGCACTCGGCGTTGCCGCAGCGCCACCGCCTATCTGCGAATAGAAGGTGCCCAAGGTACCCTGGAAGAACACGGCGGCCATTGGGGCGCAGTCAGGATCAGGGTCGCCAGGATAAGCCCCATGCCGCCCTGCTGCATCGCTTGACTGGACAGGCCGTTCTCGAACGCCTGGCCAAGAATCAGCTTCGCACCTGCCGATTCCAGCCACAAGGCTTTGGCCACGCGGAACACCATGTCCAATGCGATACATTGCAGCCAGCACTGCCATGGAGAACAGCGTACCAATGCGATAGAACAGGCATCGCTGGAACAGTGACTTTACTTCAAGATTTCACTTGAGTACGTACTCGGGCACCGTGCATGCGCTATACACAACATGACAGCCCTCGCCGCCTTCCTTGGCACAGGTGCTCATAGCCAGTTCCCCCGCCTTCTCCACAGTGCCATGGCCCCCGAAACTGGTACCACCGAAGCCAGCAGTAGGCACTGCGGCAGCAGCGCACTGGTTCTTATAGGAAAAGGACTCTCGGCAGGCATGGCCGCCATTCGAACGGCAACGAGAGATGGCTTCACTTACGGCCTCGGATTTGCTGAATTTCCCGATAGATACGCCAGCGACTCCGCCCTCAGGGGACAACGATATAGCCCCCCATGTCTTGATCCAGCGGCCTTGCGGGGCGTTAGACTCGCCACGCGCCCCACCGGCCCCGGGAATCGGCGCGCAGCCTTGCACCCCTTGCCCACCGATCGGGTACTGCCCCGCCGGGCAGCCCCCCTCTGCAAATGCGTGTCCGGAGAATGCGGCGAGTGCAAGTGTAAAAACCACTATCACGTTCCTCTTGCACACAGACCTCTTTGCCATTGCATCATCCAGCTGAATCTTGTGCTTCTTCATTCGCCTAACACTCAGTGAACTGCAAGAGTCCAGCGGCGCAGCTGCCCGACCGACTCTGGGAACCAACAGCGAAGACTGGAATAGCCTCGGAGTCAGATTACGACAAATGCCCCGCCTGGAGTGCTATTGCTCTATCACAGCACTGCGGCAGCGTTTCATCGATACGGCTTGAACTCCGACATGCTGCATGCCGAGTAGATAACTGTACAACTGCGCCCTTTCCCCTCGGACTCACAAAGTCGCACTGATTCTTCCTTCGCCTCGTCTTCACTCGGCGAACGATATGCCACAGTCGTTACATTCGTCAGAGGGGCAGAGCCAATCACTGGTCCAGCCAGTGCAGCGCACTGATTGTAGTACTCAAGAATGATCTTACATTCCTGCCCACCCATCCTCTGGCATTCAGAGAGCGCGAGGGATCTTGCTTCGTTCTTTGATTTCTTTGCCTCTGCCACACCAATCGCCAAGCGCCCACCTGTCTGAGTAGCTGCATCCTTAGCCAATGCGCCCCATCGGGTTTCCCATTTACCTGTGGGAACCGAGCTACTGCTACCAGCACCAGATTGCCCGCTTGGTATTGGCGCACAACCGCCCACACCCTGCCCTCCAATCGGGTATTGCCCTGGCGGACACCCGCCCTCTGCCAACGCCACGTTGGAGATGATCAGAAGCAGAAGCATTGCAAGAATTTTCATACGCATACCTCATCAAACGAAATCGCTATTGCTTGGTCAGGCACTAGCCTGCCCATACTTCCCGGTGTCCTGCCTGGTTTCGGCCGAGCGGCCAATACCATAGCTCGAAATCGCGCCCTGACAAGGGTCGGCAGAAGGAGCGCTGCTGGAATTGGTCGCCTGCGCAGGTCTGTGCTGACCCGGCGGACACCCATCCGAGCTAGGTATAGCCGCCGCGCCGCCGCCTATCTGCGGATATGCCATGAAGGTGCCCAAGCTGCCCTGGAAGAACACGGCGGCCATTGGGGCGCAGTCAGGATCAGGGTCGTCAGGATAAGCCCCATGCCGCCCTGCTGCATCGCTTGGCTGGACAGGCCGTTCTCGAACGCAGGGCCGAGACTCAGCTTCGCACCCGCCGATTCCAGCCAGAAGGCTTTGGCCACACGGAATACCATGTCCAAGGCGATGCCTGTCATTGCAGCCAAGACTGCCATGGAGAACAGCGCACCTTTGCCATAGAACAGTCGTCGCTGGAACAGTGACTTCGTCTGCTTGAACAACAAACCGAGGATGAACAATGGGCCAAGGCCAATGAACAGTGCGATTGCTATCTCATACAACAGCAGCATCGAGCCTGCTGTGACGGCCGGACCTACGGCACCCAGCCCCACATATCACATGCCGCGCGCCTTCTGCCCCGTCGATACCGGCCACGGTGACGCTTCAAAGGAATTCCAGCTTAGATGCCAACTCCATGAGGGAGGCAACACGAAACCAGCGCCTACACGGTAACGGCCAACCTCGCAAAAATGCATTGCGTCATTGACCCACCTTCAATAAGACTGATAAATGGGTTCGCTACATTCGGAATAAACCACCCGACAGTCGAGCCCACCTTTAGCTTCACACCGTTCCAATACCATCTTCTTCGACTGCTCAATTGTCGGAGAACCTGCGAAGCTCGTCCCACCTTCGCCGGCACCTGGTACAGCCGCTGCCGCGCATTGGTGCTTATAGGTAAAGGAGGCTGCACAAGCTCGGCCGCCACTGTTTGCGCAAACTGCTATAGCGTCCCGTACCGCTTCGGACTTGCTCAACCTCCCTGCGGCTGCACCGGAAGCGCCATCAGGAGAAAGCGAGATGGCCCCCCAGGTTTTTATCCATTTACCACTGGGGCGAGCCGGAGCGGCCACCCCACTACTACTTGGAATTGGCGCGCAGCCCTGAACACCTTGACCGCCTATCGGGTACTGCCCCTGGGGACAACCGCCTTCTGCCTTTACCAATGCTGGGCACGACAAAGTCACCATCGCCAATACTGCATAAAGAACTGGGCACCGCAGAGAAAGCTTGGACATTCTTTACCTCAAGGTCAACATAGCGGCTAGCATGAAAGCTGAGCTTCAACTCGCGGACCCATACTTGCCCGTGGTCAGACCGTTGTTGGATGGGGGGCAGAGGGAATACTAGTCCCTGCCACTCTGGTCGAAGCATCTTGGCTACTGCTCCCTGTCATCGCGGGCGCAGGTGCTGGATGACTACCCGGCGGACGGCCATCAGAGCTCGGCGTAGCCGCCGCACCACCACCTATCTGCGAATATGCCATGAAGGTGCCCAAGGTGCCCTGGAAGAACACGGCGGCCATTGGGGGCGCAGTCAGGATCAGGTTCGTCAGGATAAGCCCCATGCCGCCCTGCTGCATCGCTTGGCTGGACAGGCCGTTCTCGAAAGCAGGGCCGAGAATCAGTTTTGCGCCGATGGACTCAAGCCAGAATGCCTTGGACACGCGCAGCACCATGTCCAATGCGATGCCGGTCATGGCGGCCAGTACCGCCATCGAGAATAGCGTTCCGATGCCGTAGAACAGCCACCGTTGGAACAGGGATTTGGTCTGCTCGAACAACAAGCAAAGGATGAACAGCGGGCCCAGGCCAATGAAGAGGGCAATGGCCACCTCGTACAGAAGCAGCATCGAACCTGCAGTAATTGCAGGCCCAGCCGTGCCAAGACCGACATACAGCATGGCCCGCGACTTCTCTTCAATCATCTCGGGATCGGCCATGACGTCGATCGCGTCAATACTGGCCGGCGCCATCTGCAGATAGGCCAGGTTGTCATCGATCTGCTCTTCCGGGAACTTGTCACAGCAGTAATGACCCGGACCGCAGCCTTACACCAGCATCCTGCTGGTGATCTAGAAAGTCGCATTGCCCTCTTCAATGTCCGAGCAGGCGCACTCAAAATCAGCATCCAGCCGTCAAAGGTGGGAAGACCGCATGAAGACGACTAACCAATCAAAGAACAACTATCATCCGAGCAAAAATTGGATGCGAATGATCACCTGAAGGACTTGGATTCAGAGATGCTGCATGCGGAGTAAACTGCGCTAGAACTCCGACCGCCTGCAGAAGCCTCGCAACGTCGGGGTGATTCCCATTTGGCCTCGTCAAGTGTCGAGGTGCCTGGCGCAAGCTGCCGATCTAAGCCCCTATGCTCTGCAACCCTAGGGAATAAACTCTGGCTCAGTGCAAGCCGAGTAGACCTTGTAGCATCCGATACCTCCATCAGTCACGCATCGATTTGAAGCGATCTCCTCAGCCTTCTCAATGGTCACCGAACTGCCAAAACTCGTTCCGCCTCGGCCAGTTTTTGGAACGTAAACAGCTGCACATTGGTTGTAGTAGGTAAAATCAACCTTACAACCGGCGGCTCCACACAGCCTAACCGCCTCTGCCGCAGCACCGCGCTTGGATCGACCTCCAACGGATGCTCCTGAAGCACCATTGGGAGCGGAAGCCAAGGCCCCCCAAGTTTTGACCCATCGTCCAACTGGAGCCGAAGACGTACTAGCCCCCGAATTCGTGGCTCCCGGGATCGGGGCGCACCCCTGAACACCTTGACCGCCTATCGGGTACTGCCCCTGAGGACATCCTCCCTCTGCCTTTACCAATGTCGGGCACGACAGAGTCCCCATCGCTAACATTGCGCAAAGAACTGAACACCTCAAAGAGAGCTTGGACATTCTTTTGCCTCAGGGTCAATAAGACAACTAGCGCGAAGGCTGAATTTCAACTCTCGACCCCATACTTACCAGTAATCATGCCGCTGTTGTATACGAGGGAGAAGAAATACTAGCCCCTGTCATCCTTGCAAAGGCAACCGCCCCCTCTCCGTCATTGCAGGGGCAGGACCACGATGGCTCCCGGGCCGATGACCATCATCAGCCCAGCGGCGTCGCTGCGGCGCCGCCAGCCTCAAAACGCACCATGAAGCGAAAAGCGCGTGGCTAGCGATTTCGACACGGAGTCGATTCGACATTTCGTTCAACGTCAACGGAAGGGTTTGAATTCAGACATGCTGCATGCGGAGTAGATGATTGTGCATTGCTTACCTCCACGCGCTTGACACCCCTCAAAGGCTTTTGATTTTGCTTCGTCGATGGTGCGCGCTGCGACCGCATAGGTCGCTCCTCCAGCGGATCCACTACCACTTACCACGGAACCTGCCAGTGCGGCGCATTGATTGTAGTAGGTCAAGAACACCTCACAATTGTGCCCACCACCGCTGCGACAGAGATCCAAGCTCGTAGCACCTGCTTCGCTCTTTGACTTTTCAGATTCGGCAACGCCCACCGCCATGTTTCCGGCTGGCAGCGGCTGAGAATCGATCGCAATCGCGCCCCAACGCGTCTCCCACTTTCCCGTTGGCTTGGACACAGGAATTGCAGGACCAGACGACGGAATCGGCGCACAGCCTCCTACGCCTTGACCGCCCACAGGATACTGTCCAGGCGGGCAACCGCCTTCCGCAAAAGCGGAACCCGCTACAAGACACGACAACGCTACGAGGCACACCCGCACGTACATCACGACATCACCTCTCATTGAAGCCTCAACTGTTATTTGCCTGCCCATACTTTCCGGAATTCTGTTCAGACAAGCCCCGGTTTTGGTTACTCGTCACCGTATAGCTACTCACACTATTGTTCGTGGCCGCGGCGTGGCTTCCACCATTGACAGTCTGCTCCGGCGTATGCTGACCCGGCGGGCGCCCATCAGAGCTCGGGGTAGCCGCCGCGCCGCCGCCTATCTGCGAATATGCCATGAAGGTGCCCAAGGTGCCCTGGAAGAACACGGCGGCCATTGGGGGCGCAGTCAGGATCAGGGTCGTCAGGATAAGCCCCATGCCGCCCTGCTGCATCGCTTGGCTGGACAGGCCGTTCTCGAAAGCTGGGCCGAGAATCAGTTTTGCGCCGATGGACTCAAGCCAGAATGCCTTGGACACGCGCAGCACCATATCCAATGCGATGCCGGTCATGGCGGCCAGTACCGCCATCGAGAATAGCGTTCCGATGCCGTAGAACAGCCACCGTTGGAACAGGGATTTGGTCTCTCGAACAACAAGCAAAGGATGAACAGCGGACCCAGGCCAATGAAGAGGGCAATGGCCACCTCGTACAGAAGCAGCATCGAGCCTGCAGTAATTGCAGGCCCAGCCGTGTCAAGACCGACATACAGCATGGCCCGCGACTTCTCTTCAATCATCTCGGGATCGGCCATGACGTCGATCGCGTCAATACTGGCCAGCGCCACCTGCAGATAGGCCAGGTTGCCATCGTTCTGCTCTTCCGGGGACTTGTCACAGCAGTAATGACCCGGACCGCAGCCTTACACCAGCATCCTGCTGGTGATCTAGAAAATCGCATTGCCCCTCTTCAATGTCCGGGCAGGCGCACTCAAAATCAGCATCCAGCCGTCCGAAAAGTGTGAAGACCCCATCAATACGACGAACCAATCAAAGAGCAACTAGCAACCGAGCAGAAATTAGATGGGAACGATCACCTGAAGGACTTAAACTCAGCCATGCTGCAGGCGGAGTAAACAACCGTGCAACGCTGACCGCCCGCCGCGCTTTGACAACTGCGCATTGAATTCGCCTTTGCCTCCTCGATTCCCGGTGCGCCGGCTGCGTACGTAATCCCACCTTTTGCGGCCAAGTCACTCACAACAGGACCAGAGAGGGCGGCGCATTGATTGTTGTACGCCAAGAGAACGCGACAATCATTGCCGCCGCCTTCGGCGCACTGGGCAAGCGCGACCGCACTCGCGTCCCTCTTGGTTCGCTGTGATTCTGCGACACCGATCGCCAAACGCGCGCCCGGAGTCGGGCTGAAGTCGCGAGCGATCGCACCCCAACGCGTCTCCCACTTTCCCGTAGGCCGCGAAGCGGGAATTGCAGAGCCACTCTGAGGAATCGGGGCACACCCCTGCACGCCCTGACCGCCTACAGGATACTGTCCTGGAGGGCATCCCCCTTCGGAAAATGCCTCAGTCGATACGAACAAGAAGAGGATCACGCAGAAAGTTCTTTTCACTTCAAAAGTCTCCACTTTCCCGGGATCGTCAACTATGAAGCATTCCCGTACTTACCCGAACCTTGAGGGTTCACGCCATTGGCCTGACTACCCATTACTGCGTAGTTCGAACTTCCAACCGCACCACCACCGCCCATTTCAGACCGCGAACTATTCGAAGGCTGCTCCGGCGTATGCTGACCCGGCGGACGCCCATCCGAGCTAGGTGTAGCCGCCGCGCCGCCACCTATCTGCGAATATGCCATGAAGGTGTCTAGGGTGCCCTGGAAGAACACAGCGGCCATTGGTGGCGCAGTCAGGATTAGAGTTGTAAGGATCAGCCCCATGCCGCCCTGCTGCATCGCCTGGATGAATAGGCCGTTCTCGAACGCCGGGCCAAAAATCAGCCCCGCTCCTGCCGATTCCAGGCAGAAGGCTTTGGCCACGCGGAGCACCATGTCCAAGGCGATACCCGTCATTGCAGCCAGCACTGCCATGGAAGACAGTGCACCAAACCCATAGAACAGCTGCCATTGAACCGCCATCGCTGGAACAGCGACTTCGCCTAGAACAATAATCAGAGGATGAACAATGGACCAAGGCCAATGAATAATGCCATGGATATTTCGTACCACAGCAACATCGAGCCTGCTGACGGCCGAATGGAATCGCTGCTATGCCCAGTCACGATTTGAAAACTTGGCATCAACGGCAGGAGCGTCATTACGCTGCGCTTATATGAAGCGCCGACCCAACACAGGATCAAGCACAACTGCTGATCGCTATGGCCTCTCCGCACCGATAGCCTGATCAATTAGGCGGCAAAGTGTGGAGCTTTTTACTAAACCCGAAAAGCCACGCCAGACTTCCCTACGCTCTTCTGTGCACCAGCCAACGTCATCGGACGCAACATTCATCGCTCACCGTAGCGTAGACATGGCAACTCAGAACGCATCAAAAATTGGCCCCGAACAAGCCGAATAAAGAACTTTACAACCAACACTCCCTCGAGAAACACAGGTAGTCATCGCAAGCTCTTTGGCTTGCTCCACGGTACCTGCCCTTGAAATCGTCGTGCCACCCTTCTCAGCACTGGAAGGCGATATCAATGCGATGCACTGATTCCTATAGCTTTCAGCAATTTTGCAACTCGCGCCACCCAATTGACTACACTGAAGGATTGCCTCTTTAGTAGCCTCTCCCTTCGAGCGCTTCTCTACCGCTACGCCGACTTCACCAGTTGAGGCCGTTGCAATAGCTCCCCAGGTCTTGACCCATCGTCCGCTGGGCCGTGCCTCTTCTGCTTTCGCGGCCCCACCGCCCGGAATGGGAGCGCAACCCTGAACGCCCTGCCCCCCAACGGGATAGGAGCCAGGGGGGCACCCGCCCTCGGCGAAGGCCATTGATGGCGCTACAAGCGCCAGGACCAGCAGAAGGACCCCAATAATCGGGATCGAGATACTTGCCAGCATCGCGCTACACCTGCTCTCCACGACCATACTACCTACCTCAACGAAGATTGTTATTGGCCGCGCCCAGTCGACCGGTATCTGGCGTTACAACAGTACTACCAACACCTTGACCGGCAACTCTCGTGGACACTTCGGACTGAGTCGTTGTGCTTTGGGACGTGTTAGAGCTGGGAGCCGCAGGGGTGTAGCTACCTGCGGGACGCCCATCAGAGCTCGGGGTAGCCGCCGCGCCGCCGCCTATCTGCGAATATGCCATGAAGGTGCCCAAGGTGCCCTGGAAGAACACGGCGGCCATTGGGGGCGCAGTCAGGATCAGGGTCGTCAGGATAAGCCCCATGCCGCCCTGCTGCATCGCTTGGCTGGACAGGCCGTTCTCGAAAGCAGGGCCGAGAATCAGTTTTGCGCCGATGGACTCAAGCCAGAATGCCTTGGACACGCGCAGCACCATATCCAATGCGATGCCGGTCATGGCGGCCAGTACCGCCATCGAGAATAGCGTTCCGATGCCGTAGAACAGCCACCGTTGGAACAGGGATTTGGTCTCTCGAACAACAAGCAAAGGATGAACAGCGGACCCAGGCCAATGAAGAGGGCAATGGCCACCTCGTACAGAAGCAGCATCGAGCCTGCAGTAATTGCAGGCCCAGCCGTGCCAAGACCGACATACAGCATGGCCCGCGACTTCTCTTCAATCATCTCGGGATCGGCCATGACGTCGATCGCGTCAATACTGGCCAGCGCCACCTGCAGATAGGCCAAGTTGTCATCGATCTGCTCTTCCGGCGAGTCATGGGAACCGGTCACCACGTACGTGATCTCGTCACGCACGTCCTTGGTCAGGAACGAGTGCAGGTTCGTCCCGAACATGCCCATGCTCGACGCCACGCTGACGATCAGTGCGGCACGTGCCATGTTGGTGACCAGAATCATCATCGAGTCCCGGCTTCGGCCGGTCACGATGCGGAAACCCTGGATCAGCACCCAGAGCGTCATCAGGACGAGTGAGATGCCAAGCACCCACTCCATCATGTTCCCCATCAACTCCAGGCCGAATTCACTGATTCGCTTCCGCAGGAAATTGAGGATCAGACGGAAAAACACGAAATCGCCAAGGGAATCGACGCGTGTGGCGATTCCAAGCAGTTCGTGCAGACCACCGGAAAACTCAAAGTTGGCGACCGATCTCATCATTGTCCACATTCCTTGGGCATACAGCCCGCTCCTACCCGATGACTGCCCCGGCGGAAGCCGGAGCAGCACATTTCCTTACTGGTCCAGTGCACCGGCCAGGATGGCCGTCTTGGCAACGTCGCGAACGAAACGCGTTGCCGGATCACCCTTCAAGGCGGTCTTGCCGATCAGCTTCTGGTTGACCTTCAGAACCTCAATATAGGCATCGTACGACCGCATCTGGCCTTCCCACTTCTGGGTAGCAACAGCCAAGTCGTTGGCGGTGCGCAGCGATTCGCTGTCAGCGCCCTGAACCGTGCCTTGATTGTTGTTCTGCTGACGCTCCTCGAGGATGTCAGCCAGTGCGTGCTCCATGGTCGGCACGGTTTCGTTGAGGAAATCAATCGACTCGTTGTACTTGCGGTTTTCCATCATGCGGATGTTCACGCAGATCTGCTGCTGGCGCTTCTTCAGATCCTGGTCGCCGGTCAAACCGACCGCACCAAGCAGCCCTGTCAGCGAGAAATCCATGCCTTGGCCACCACAGGTTTCAGCAACCATGTATTTCGGATCAACCTTGACCAGCGGCTGCCCCTCAGGCAGCCCGATTGCGCGAAACTGCGCCTGGATCTGCACCAATGCCTGCTGATACTGTTTCATTGTTTCTTGCCAGCGGTCGTACTGCTTCTTGTACTCTGCCACGTCTGCTGCGCTCATGCCCTCACCAATTTCGTAGTCCATGATGGCTTGCATCAGACCCGCGAAGTCGAAGACCGGCCAACCACTTGCCGACACAGGATTGGTCGAAAGCACCGCTGCGCACCCCAGCACCAGGGCAGCGAAACGCGAGCGGCGCGGGCCGCGGCCAGACTTGCGATTGTCGTTTGCCTTGTTCATGTCGTTCTCCACGGAAATGGAAGTCTTCATCGTCATCCCTGTTCGTTGGCGCTCAGGCCGCATCGGATTGGGCGGCAGCCTTGCCCGATCCCTTTCGATTCTTGTAGAAATCTTCCAGCCACTGCTCCGGTGTCAGCTCGTCCACGGTAATCCGCGCACGAACCGCTGCGCTCTGGAGCACGCGGTGCATGATGTCGATGTTGTCGGTCGACGCCGAGATCACCGACAGGATGTCATCCATGCCGCGCAGGTTGAGCTGACACACGCTCGAAGCGTGACCCTGTTTGACCAGGAAGCAGCGCGAACGCTCGTCCAGGGCGGTGACCACCTTGAACTCGGCCTCGGTCAGCTTCAGGCCCTCCATGTAGTCGCTCTTGCTGGCATTCGGGTTCGGCAGCAGGATCAAGGTGGCAGTCTGTTCGATCAGCGCGGCGGAGATATCGCTCTTCAGCGCATCCTCCGGGCTCTGCGTCGCAAAGATGCCCATGCCGTTCTGCTTACGGATGGTCTTCTGCTTGTTCTTGGCGAACTCCTTCAGACCACCCTCACCGTCCAGGATCTTCCAGAACTCGTCCATCACGTAGATCAACGGGCGACCGTCGATCAGCGACTCCAGTCGATGCAGCAGGTAATTGATGACCGGCACGCGCACTTCAGGGTTGTCGATGATGTCGGTGTAATCGAAACCGATGATATTGGCCTTGCTCAGGTCCACGGTATCGACTGGGTTGTCGAACACCCAGCCCAATGAGTTGCCTGATGTCCAGCGACGCATGCGTGCGTACAAGCCGTCATCACCCATGTTGGGCAGGCTCTTCTGGAAATTGGTCATGCTGCGCAGATGCATCGGCGTATCGAGCATGCTCTCCACCGCGCGATAGATATCCTCTTCTTCGCGGGAGCTGTACTCACGCTTGCCTGCCAGCACCTTGATCAGGTCTGCCAGGAACTGCACATTGCCTTCGTTGTTCTCGCACTGGAACGGGTTGAACCCAGTCGGCGCGCCGTTCTCGAGGGCCAGGTAGTTGCCGCCGCACGCGCGCACGAAAATCTCGGCACCGCGGTCTTTGTCGAAGAAGAAGATAGTCGGAGACGGCTCGTACTTTTGCACCTGACTGAGCAGGAAGTTGATCAGCGCGGTCTTACCGGTACCCGATTTACCGATCACCATGGTGTTGGCGATCGCCTTCTCACCCAGGGAGTTTTCGGACGGATGGGTCGCGTGGAAGTTGAAGTAATACGGCTGGCCATTGGTGGTCTGCAGCGTAGTAACGCAATCGCCCCAAGGGTTGTTGTGCTGCTTGCCGGTGGCGAAGTTGTGCAGCGGCGACAAGCCGAGGAAGTTCAGTGAGCTGACGTTGGCCAGACGAGTACGGAAACGCCAGTTGGCGGGAAGCTGCGAGTAGAACGACGAGGTTACGGCCAGGTCTTCCTTCGTCGTCACGAAGCCGGCGTTAGAGAGCTCGGCGCGAGTCGAAGCAACGTTCTGAGACAGTCTGGCCTGGCTGTCGCCGTACACCGCCATAAGGAAGTGGTACTCGCCCAGCACGAAATTACCCGATGACAGGTGATCCATCGCTTGGTCCAGCTCGACGATCTGACTTACGGCCTTGTCGCCGGAGGAGATCATCATGCCCTTGGTGCGATCGAGCACCTTCAGTGCATCCTGACGGCCCATCGGACTGAATGAGTGGGTGATGACGTACTCGAAGTCGAGATACTTCAGGCCATTGAGGATGCCTGGGTATGTGCCCTCGGCATACTCCTTGATGTTCAGGATGGCACCAAAGTGATTGGCACCATTCGGCGTGTTGATCACGAAGTCGCCGGTCTTAGCCGAGAACATGTGCCGGCTGACCGGCAGATAGTCCTTCACAGGGGCCGACAGCACCGGCACCGGCTCATCGATACGATTGATCAGGTAGCCGAACAACTCAAGTGTTTCCGAAAACACCACGCCGTTCTTTGCCTCGTACATGCCGAGGCGGTACGGCGCGTAGTCACGGATAACAGCTTCGACATTCCCGGCCAGCTCCATCAGCTTCTCTACTGCCTGCTCCTGTTCGGCGCGCAGCTTGTCGACGTTGGCGGATTTTTCCACGAAGCGCTTACCGGCCACCACCGGACGATAGATCATCGTCAAGTAGAGTTCGTTTTGCATGATGCGCTGCGAGGACAACATACCCATGTACTGATCGGATACGTCCTGGTTGAAACGCTGCTTGTAGTGACTCTTGCCTTTCAGCGTGCGGCGACGACGGATGTCATGAACCCAGAAGGCCACATTGACGAAATCCGGCGCTCGAAGAGTCTGCAGCAGCCGATTGAACGTGTTGTGTCGATGTTCAAGCTCCCACTCTTCACGTCCAACAAACGGCAACCCTTCCAGGTGCCACGTCAACAGGTAATCTCCGCCGGTGGTCTTCACCACGTTCGGGGCTACATGCGACGACAAGGGAATGAATTCGCTGATGGACGTATCTGGGTTGAACATACGACTGCTTCCAAAAGGTACTGCCGACGAAAATTCGGAGTGGGCCAAGCGGGCGTCAGACGCCCACCTGGCCGGATCCAGCCCTCAATCCATTCGGGCCGGCTTGCTGCGGTAATGATTCGGATTGAACACCCACATTCCGTCGTGCTCGCGCACGTTGCGGACCCTGAGCTTGAACAGCAGGCGCAGCCCCAACAGCCGGAAGATCATCTCGTCACGCTTGGCCATCTGGCGCATGAAGAAGATGGCCACTGGGATGCTCAGCAGGAACCAGAAGTTGGTGTACATGCTGAGGAGCAACAACCCACCTGCCACCATGAAAAATGGCAGGTAAGGCACACCCAGGAACATCGCTGGCCGGGTACAACCCCGGAACAGAACGTTCTTATGCACTGTAGTACTGAACGGCGTGCTTGATCATCTCAAACGCCATACCAGCACCATCGCTGCCACCGCTCACGTTGTCGCAGTTACCCGCTTCCTTGCCGAGCAGCATGCGTGCGATCTGGCCCGCGGCACCAATCAACACGCCGCCGATCAGGATCGGGGCGACATCACCAATGCGCTTGTGGGCAAAGGCGATCTGGTAGCCGGCAAAGATAACTGCGATCGTCACGACTGCGATCGAAGCCATGTTCAGCAGGCCATTGATGTTGGTAAAGAAGCCGCAGACCTTGCCGTCGGTACCACCGAAGTCAGGGCCGCCTGCCAAAGCCTGCGGAGCAAATACAGCGCCAGCGAATGCGACGGCCATCAGCATGGTCTTCAGCGTACGCTGGGCCTGGACGAGGTCGAGATTGAATCGCTTCATGGATTGATTTCCTTGTTGATGGACTAACACAACTGAATCGACCAGCCGGGGGACCGGTCGTACCACGACTTCGTCAGAACACGAAGGCCGCATCCCCTGCGGGAATCTGTTGCACTGGCATCTGTTGCGCCGGCGCGTTGTACATGTTGTTGGGGTCTGACGATGCGCCCTGCTGTCCCCAGGGCTGCAACATCACTGGGCTCTCGCCACCACCTGCAGCGGCACCTGGCAACTGCGGCGGCATCACAGGTTGTCCGCCCTGCCCTGAAACGCCATTCGGCAACTGTTGCGGCAAGCCCTGCGGCGCCTGTTGCGCATAGCCGCCGTTTGGCTGCGCCTGCGGCTGCATCATGCGGTCGACTGAGCCCAGCACGACCCGCGACAATGCCTGGTCGGCAAGATTCACCAGGCTGCCACGCGCCATCGCTCCCGTGGACGGATAGACGGTGTAAGCGCGTGCAGGATCGTTGGACGGCACATACACCGGCGCGCTGGCTTGGGCAACGATTCGCGCCTCGGCGGGCGATGCCGACTGAGGATGGTGTTCAACCTTGACTGTGCGACGCTCGCCACGGCTCACCACATCGATGGGCAATGCGCCGTTGCTGGCCACCTGCTGTCCACGCCGCATCGAATCGTAGATCTTCTGCACATAACCGTGGCGGAAGCCCGTTTCGAAGTTGCCCGAGTAGTAGCAGCTGAATGACTTGCCCCAGTCTTTGCCCGAACGCTTGTAGCACTCGGCAAGGATGCGTGAGCCAGCCTGGAGGTTCGGGCACTGCTGAAATGCTTTTTCGTACGAGTCCAGGCCGTACTTGCCAAGGTTGTAGCGATTGACCTGAGCCAGCCCGATGGAGAAGTTGTAACCCTTTTCCTCGAGCATGCGCACGGTGGCCAAAGCCTCGTCGAGTGTCTTGGGCTGGCGCACGAGCGCGCCACCGACTACGCCGATCGCATAAGGATTGCTGGACGATTCCACGTTGATGACGTGCTGCATCACGTCCATCGAGATGGCCATCTCGGGGCACGCCATCATTTCGAGTCCTGGCAACATCGATCAGCCCTCCTGCCCCTGGGCGCGCCCAGGATTGAAATCGATACCCGTGATATAGCGCGAGCCTGCATGCGCCTTGATATGCACGACGATATCGATGGTCATCATCAGCAGACGCTTGATGACGTTGAATTCGAGACCCGAACCTTCGTTGGACGCCTTTACCATCAGAGCCAACTGGTCCCAGGTCTGCTCCGGGCTGCCGGCGTGGCAGCTGGTGATTGAACCCGGGTGACCCGAGGCGCAGTTGCGGATGAAATAGAACGCTTCATCACCACGCAGCTCGGCCAGGATGATTCGCTCCGGCTTCATGCGCAGACAAGCTTCCATGCAGCTCTTGGCCGTCACGTTGCTCGCGCTCTGGCCGCCCTTGGAATACAGCAGATGCACTACGTTGGGCTGGGTCAGAAACAGCTCGCGCGCGTCTTCGATGGTGACCAAACGCTCGCTGTCCGGAATGTGGTTGACCAGTGCCTTCATGAAGGTGGTCTTGCCGCTGCCGGTGGCACCGGAGACGACGATGTTCTTGCGGTACATCACCGCGCGCCTGAAGAATTCAGCGTATTCGCGGGAATGCCGCAATTCCAGCAGCTCGCGATCCTGCTCGCTGACCCCACCATCCTGCTCGAGAATCTGGTTGAAGAAACCATCCTCGTGGTACTGGGTGAGCGACTTGGTGTGCTTGGACGGCAGACGGATCGTGATTGATACCTTGCCAGCATCGCAGGCAGGCGGAATCACGAACTGCGCGCGCTGCCCGGTCGGGAACGTCAGGGACACCACCGGATCGGCATCGGTAATGCGCTGACCGGTGTTGCTCTCGTTGACCACCGCGGTGCAGAACTGCCGGGCCCGTTCGAACGTCAGGCCCGGCACATCCACGCACTGCCACCCTGCCCGCGTCTCCAGATACAGCTCACCCGGACGGTTGATGCAGATTTCCGTCACTTCGGGTGAAGTCATGTACTCGGCGATGCCCAGCACTTCGTACTGATAGCGCAGGAAGTCGCTGGAGACGAGGGCGAGAGGTGACACTTCGGCGTCCATGATCGTTCTTGGTTACCGGCGGGGGTTCAGTACGTTGGTGAAATCCACGTCTTTTGCGACGTAGACATTGATGATCGTGCCTTGGTTGATGGTGACCGTCGGCGGTCGACGGCCGCTGCTGAGCGCTTCGTTGGCCAGCCGCTCCATGGTGCGTGCGGTCGAGCTTTCATAGGGCGACTGGATCGTCATGCCGTTGTTGGCAACGGTGGTTGTCTCAGGTCCGTGCTCGGCCGCAGCGTACTTGAAGGCATCCGCGATCAGGCTGATCATCAGCGCCGAAGCAATGCGACTGCCCCAGTGCGCGCTGTACTGACCCGGGTGACCGGCGCCACCCAAGCCGTCGACACCTGGGCTGGACATCGCCACGTCAATGCCATTCGGGGTGGTGATGCGATCCCAGATGACCTCAACGCGCTTGCCCGCTGGACCACCGCCGTAGGCACCGTAGATCTTCGAGCCCTTCGGCAGCAGCAGGCTACGGCCATTGATCGAATAAACGGGCTCGGTCAGCAGGCAGGACGTATATCCGGCCAGGTCGGTGATGATGCGGGTTTCCAGCACGCAGCGCAGATAGGTGCCACGCACCAGCAGCGCGTCAGGACTCTGGATGTACGTTGCGCTGGAAATGTCATCGACATCCGGGCCTCTACGGACCTTGGAAGGTGCGCCGGTGCCGTTCTGCCCCTGCAGATTGGCGATCATCGCGCGCTGATATTCGCTCATGCCGCCACCAGCGGGGCCCTGCCCCTGTGCGTCACCCGCACCGGCACCACCCGATGAACCGATGCGACGATCCAGCAGCGACGGGCCACGCTCGATTGGCCGTTCCTCACGATCATCACGCGGCGGCATGAAGCTCGAATTGCGGGAGGCGGCGGGAGGAGGCGGCAGTGCCGGCAGCATCGGGATCGGCTCGGCAGCGGCCACCGCATCGGACGGCGGTGCGGGAGCAACGTTCGGCAACTGCGGAGTGCTTGCGCGCGCCACTTCCTTGGGCTTTGACACATCTTCCTTGTTGTCCTGCCCCTTGCGGAACAGCAGAAGGCCCATCGCCACCAGCAACACCACGATACCGCCAAGGAACAGCAACGCCTTACGGTTCAGGCGCTGCTCTTCAGCCGACCGTAGCTGCGGAGCACTGGCGTCCAGATCCGGCGCGGGCCCAGCCTGGGTATTGCCGAAGTAAGGGTTCGCCGGGGTCTCGGGGGCGGCGCCGGGAGCACTGCCGTACGGGCTCTGGTCAGGACCGTTGTTCGGATCGTTTCCGGGAGTGTTCTGCTGGCTCATTTCTTCACGTTCCTTCGCAGACCAACGACGTAATCGCCGTGGCGGATGACCAGGTACGGGTAGGTCCCGTGGACGATCAAGGTATTGCCTTCAACGGTGGTATTGACCACGAAGTCCTCACCGTACTCCTTCTCACGACCGAACACGGCCGGGAAGATTCCCGTCTTGTATTCGGGAGCATTCGGCAGTTTCAGGTAGGTGAAGCTGCCATCGTCGTAGGCGTTGACCGGAATCAGCCACCCCATCTTCTTCGCCTTGCTGGTCGAATAGGAGTAGTTGAAGTTGTACTGGCGATCCTTGGCCAGTTCGGTGCTGAGCAACGGCTGCGCTTCTTCCTCCACTGCTTCCTGCGCAACACCAAACACGGTGTCGTTCGGATAGACGAAGGCGATCTTGTACTGCACGCCAGAACGGCGGGCCTGTTCGAGCTGACGCCAGTCGGTGGCAACAACCTTCAACTCGAAGATGTACGAGTGGGTCGCAGTGCGCACCATCATGTTGGTGTCGACGTCGACGTTCTTCGGCTTGATGTAGAACACGTTCTCGCGACGGGTCAGCTCCCAGCCACTGCTGAAACCGGTGCTGTAGTCGAGGATCTTTTCGTTCGGGCTCAGTTCGATCTGGGTGGTCAGACCCAGGCCGGTGCGAACCGGATAGATGCGATCCTTCTCATACTCGTAATGGTCTACCGCCTGTGCCATCGCTGCGGTGGAAAACACCAGCGACAGCAACGACAGCAGCGCCAATGCGCTTCCCCTGACTTTTCGACTACTCATCGGTTGCTTGCTCCATCAGCATTTCCGGTGGAATTGTTCGGTGCCGGCGGCATCGCCGGCTGCCCGGGCATAGCCTGCCCTGGCATCGCTTGACCCTGCATCGGCTGGCCTTGCACCGGCTGCCCCTGCATCTGTTGCATCTGGCCATTGACCGGTGCCGCCACGGGCTGCCCGGTAGTCGGATCGATCATGGTCGCAGCGGCGGGGTTGTTCGGGTCGTAGATCCCTTGTGCCTGCTGCGCGGCCAACTGCGCCTGCTGTGCGGCCTGCTGTGCCTGGTCCTGCATGGCGCTGTCGTCCGGCACCGGCACGCCACGGGCGTAATCGTTGTCGACGCGATACTCGGTGACCTGGAAAGCCAACGGATTGAGCACGCGATCCTGCTCGGACAGCGCGAGGTTCTGGTTGTACTCGAAGCGCATCGTCACCAGCTGGTTGTCCAGATAGGTCGCCGCACCGGTGCGCTTGTCGAGCAGACTGCGCTGGATACGCACAGAGGCGCCACGGAAGCTGCCATTCGCCTGTGCACCGAGCGGGGTGATGCTGAGGATCTTGACCCGGATCGCCTTGCCGCGCCCGTACATTACGAACGGGTTCTGCGGATTGTTGCCGGCATAGCGCAACTTCATGCTCTGCGCCACCGGATCGCTGGACATCACAAACACCAGCTCCCAGTCGCGCAGACCCATCACCGCCGAGTCATACGACTCACGCGCCAGCACGTACTGGGCAACGTTGCTGCGATTGACCGCTTCGTTGCTGGTGATCGTCTCGCCCTGGAACGTGCCGCGCAGGCGCGCAACCGTCGCCGTACCCGTATAGGCATCAGCCATCACCAGGAACGGCACCTTCTCCTTCAGCGGCAGCATGTAGTAATAGCCGCCGGCCAACGCCAACGACATCAGCAACGAACCGGTGGCGACCCACCAGGCACGACGCTCGCTGCGCCGGGCCATGTCGGCCACGGTGATCTCGTAGCTGACCGCCTTGGCGACCGACTGCTCAACCTTGGGGCTGTTGCCTGCATCCTTCTTGCGGAACATGGGTTCTTCCGTACTGCTGAAACATCAATGGGCGTGACGCCCCTGCGCCAGGCGCGGGGTGCGGCACGTTCGATGATTTCGACGCGGTCTCAGGTGCCGCTGCTGACTTCAGGATCCTGGGCCGACGCGGTCGGCGTCGATCCAGCGCTCTGCACGACGATCTGGTTGCCGACGATGGAGACGGAAACGCCCTGCGCTGCATAGGCCGCCGTAAGATCGATCACGGCCTGCTGTGCGTTGGTGGTGTCGATCTCCGACACCGCGCCATACAGGGTGAAATCCGAACTGAGGCGATAGTCCAGCGTGCGGCCGGAATCCTTGGCCCAGCGCTCGAGCATGGCCTTCAGCGTGCGATCCATCGGCGACGCCTGATAGACGTAGCTGGAGTACAGCGGAATCTCGGTCGGAGCCGTCGCAAAACGGTTGACCGGCTTCCAGCGCCCTCCGAAGTCGGGTGCGGGCTTGGTAGCACAACCTGCCACCATCAACGCCGCCACTGCGGCGATGGACATTTTTGCAATAAACGCCTGATTCATACGGGCTTCACTTTGACGTACGAAAAAGCAGTCCCGATGTTGGTCCCTTGGTCGTCCGGCACTGCGCGATGCACGCCGGAAACGTAGCAAATGCACTGCTTAACAGCACACGGGCACGGTTCCCCTGCAGCTCGAAAGCTGCCAACCAAGTCGCGTGAAGCAACCTCATCCGAGGCCCCTTTCACGCACCCTCACCAACGTCGGAACCATCCCTGTTCCCATGGCTGAAACTCCTGGCCACTCTGAAAGCATGACGAATCACACAGATTCGCAGGCCACGCATAGAATCGCACAACTACGCGTCAATTCGATGTCAGACAAATCTGAATTTTGACCAACGTATGGCGCTTCTTTGACGCACTTCACTTATTCACTTCCATGAATGCGTGCATCCGTCACACTTTCAAGTCTGCAACTTAGACATCAAGCATCGGCACGTCAACCTTTGGCAGTAGTCGTGACGTGAAATAGCGGTCCTTGTAATAGCGAATCTTGTCGCATTTGACGGGATGTGGAATGCCTTCGTACAGGAAGACCTCCTGGTCCGGCCCCATCGCCTTGAGTTCCTGCGGCAGCATCAGCGCGCGGCGCTCCTCGGTGAAGCTATGGGTCTTTTCACGCGCGTGGGTGACGTTCTTCTTGCGGATGGTGGTGTAGCCCAGCATGTCCGAATAGTCGTTGGCATCCTGCTGTTCGCGCGGTGCGTACAGAATCTGCAGCGCATGATTGGTAATGATCGTGCGCGAGACTTCACGGCCATAGGTGGCATCGAGCTGCGACATGCTCTGGATGATCGGCAGCAGGCGCACGTTGTAACCAGCCATGTAGGACACCGCCGAGGCAATGATTTCGACCTTGCCGATCGAGGTGAATTCGTCCATCAACAACAGGCACTGGTATTTCAGGTCCGGATTGGACTTGGGCAGTTCCTTGGTATTGAGGTTGATCAGCTGGCTGAAGAACAGGTTGATGATCAACCGGCTTTCGGCCAGCTTGTTGGGCTGGATGCCGATGTAGATGGTCATCTTCTTCTTGCGCACGTCGGTGAGCAGGAAGTCGTTGGTGCTGGTGGCCTTGTCCAGCACCGGGTTGATCCAGGGATTCAACGGTTCCTTGAAGGTGCCCAGGATCGAGGCGAAGGTCTCGTCGGCCTGGGACAGCATGTTGGCGAACGCCGAGCGCGCGTTGCTGCTCAGGAATGGACGCTCGGACAGGCTCTTCAGGAACTTCTTCAGGTCGCTGCCATCACCGGAGGACAGTCGGTAGACCGCGCCCAGGGTCGGCGTGCCCTGCCCGCCCGGGAAACCACTGCTGCGCTCGTCATCCCAGTTCTCGAACAGATACAGGGTGAAGGCAATGAAGGCATTGCGCGCCTGGCTGATCCAGAACTTCTGGTCTTCCGAACCATCCGGATACAGCATCGCACCGATGCTCATCAGGTCCGAGACGCGGAACGCCGGGTCGTCGGAGACGTAGCTGAGCGGGTTCCAGCGATGGGTACGGCGATCTTCGGCGAACGGATTGAACAGGTAGATTTCCTGGCCCTGGCTGGCGCGCCAGCCGCTGGTCAGGTCGAAGTTTTCCTGCTTGATGTCCAGCACCACCAGCGATTCGCCGTATTCCAGCAGGTTCGGGATGACCACGCCGACGCCCTTGCCCGAGCGGGTCGGGGCGGCCAGGATGACGAACTGCTGGCCGTCCAGCCGCACCAGCTTGCCGCCATGGCTGCCGACCACGATGCTCTGGCCGCTCTTCTTGAACATGCCATGCTTGGCCAGATCGGCACTGGTGGCAAAGCGCGCGTCACCGTGCAGCGAGCGCTTGTCCTTCTTCAACAGCAAGACCAGGCCGACGACGGCCAGCACCAGCAGCGGCAAGCCAAAGCCGAGGTAACCGGCCCATTTGATCTTGCCCACGAACGGGGCAACCTGCGGCTGGCCGATGGCGTGGAAATACTGGTAATAGGTATTCCAGGTGAGCAGCTTGGCATCCAGACCAAGCAGCAGCAGCGTCAGATAACCGGAAAGCACGAACCCGAGCAGCAGGGTCGCCAGCGTGACGATGGCGATGAGCAGATACTTCTTACTGGACAACACCCGAATCCTCCATGATGCGCCTCATGGGCGCGACGGCTTAGCGGTGGCGTCGCTGCGACGCCTTCTTCCGCAGGTTGACTTCATTCTCCAGCCCGGGCTCCACGCCCTCTTCCCGCACCAGTTCCTCAAGGTACCGGCGCGCATCGGCCAACGACATCAGGTCGGTCAGACGCTCCCCGTCGTCGACGATGACCGCATGGCCGACCACATCGCCGGGAGCGTACACCGGCTCGTGGGTCACCGCTACCAGACGGAAGCGGCCGCGTAGTTCCAGCTGATGGGTGTATTCCTGCATGTCTCATCTCCCTGATGGAATCCAGATGCCATTCCTGCAGCGTCCGATGATGCCTGCACGGCCGTGGTGGCGGCATGTAGACGACCCGTACGACAATACACGCTTGGACCGGGGAGATCGCAATGGACTGGGTAGCACACGCACGAACGCTGGCGATGGAGGCCCACGCAGGCCAGACCGACAAGGCAGGACATCCCTACATCGGCCACGTTGGCCGGGTGGCCGCTGCAGTGCGCGGCGATGATGAAGCCGAGGTGGTGGCCTGGCTGCATGATGTGCTGGAGGACTGCCCCGCCTTCGCTGAACAGGTGCAGACCTTCCCGGCCCCATTGCAGGACGCGGTTCGGTTGCTCAGCCGGACGTCTGCGGCGGATGCCGCCACGTACTACACGCGGATAGCGGCAGATCCGCTGGCGCTGAAAGTCAAGCTGGCCGATATCGCCGACAACGTGGATGAAGCGCGGTTGGCATCACTGGATGCTGCCACCGCCGAGCGCCTGCGCGACAAATACCGGCAGGCCCTGGCCGCGCTTGGCCAGTAGGCCACGCTGGCAGCACCACCCATCGAACACTGATTTACCCCCAGCCCGGCTGATGCCTGTTGCGGTGCAGCAGTACAATGTGGCGCTTCCCCGCCCCTTTGCGCCCCCGCATGAGCCCCAATTCCCCTCTGGCTGCTCGGCTGACGCCGCGCCAGCGCACCCTCATCATCCTTGCCCTGTCGTTGGGCGGCTTCGCCATCGGCACCAGCGAATTCGCCAGCATGGGCCTGATGCTGGAGATCAGCCGCGGCCTTTCCATCAGCGAAACACAGGTCGGCCACCTGATCAGCGCTTACGCCGTCGGCGTGGTGGTGGGTGCACCGATCCTGGCCTTCGTCGGCGCCAGCTTCCCGCGCCGCAAGCTGCTGCTGGCGCTGATGGGCTTCTATGCCGTCGGCAATCTGGCCAGTGCACTGGCACCGAACTACGGCACGATGCTGGTGGCGCGCTTCGTCGCGGGCCTGCCACATGGTGCCTACTTCGGCGTGGCGATGCTGGTGGCCGCGGCGATCAGCCCAGCCGGCCAGCGCGGGCAAGCGATGTCACGCGTACTGCTGGGGCTGTCGGTGGCGATCCTGATCGGCAATCCGCTGACCACCTGGCTGGGCCAGCAGCTGAGCTGGCGCACCGCCTTCGCCCTGGTCAGCGTGCTGGCCATCGCCACGGTGGCGATGATCGCGCGCTTCCTGCTGCCCGACCCGGATGAGGTGCGGACCTCGCCGATGCGCGAGCTGCGCGCGTTCAACACCACCCAGGTATGGCTGGCGCTGTCGATCGGCGCGGTGGGCTTTGCCGGCATGTTCTGCGTCTTCACCTACCTGGCACCGACCCTGGTGCAGGTGACCGGCGTGGCCGAGTCGTGGATGCCGCTGGCGGTGGGCGTGTTCGGCATCGGCGCGATCATCGGCAACATCGCCGGTGGCTGGCTGGTCGACAAGTTCCACTTCAAGGCAGCCGCCGTGGTGCTGGCGTGGTCGATCGTGATGCTGCTGCTGTACCCGCTGGCCGCTGAGTCGGTGTGGACCATCGGCCCGATGATCATCACCGTGGGTACGATGGGCGCCCTCGCTGCGGTGCTGCAGACCCGCCTGATGGACGTGGCCGGCGAAGCGCAGACCCTGGCCGCCGCCTCCAACCATGCGGCGTTCAACACCGCCAATGCGCTCGGCCCGTGGCTGGGCGGCATGGCGATCAGCGCTGGCTTCAGCCCGGCCACCACCGGTTACGTAGGTGCGGCGACTGCGGTCGGCGGCCTGCTGCTGTGGTGCGTGTCGGTGATGCTGGAGAAGAACCGCAAGGCCGCTGTCGCCGGCAGCCGCTGAATCCCGCGACGGGTCGTTTGCCGTCGCCGGAGCGACGGCGACGATCCGGTCGCAGCACTCTCCAGCTTCTCATCGCCTCGATGATGCCCCACCATCTGCGCAGATCGGCCGCAATCGGCGGCCGAGGATCTTGCTCAAGGATGCTCCGTGGCAGTCACTCCCCATAGACGCGAGAAGCTGCTCGATGACCTGCTCTCGCTGGGCCGCAACTGGGCCTTGGCGATCGCCATCGCCGGTGCCGGCGCGGCGGTGCACTACAGCGAATCGGTCTACGAGGCTGGACTCTGGCGCGGGCTGCTGCCCACGCTCTGCTTCCTCGTCAGCGTGGTCTGGATCGTGCTGAGCATCATCCGCTTCGACCTGACACTGCAACAGCACGTCGAACGCAAGCGCTCACGCTGGCTCAGCCGCCTGCTGTATGTGGTGCTGCTGGGTGCTGGCATTGCGGCGGTGTTCTTCGTGATGCAGCTGGCCGGGAACAACCATATCGCCAAGATGTGCGACTCCGTGGCGAACGAGCCTGGCAGCCGCATCTACCGCTCGGAAGAGTGCCAGCGGCTGTTCAAGCACCGGGCCGAATACCGTCGCCGCCTGGAAGCGGCGGACGGCGAGTTCGACTGAGGCGACCGCGCTTCGCATGCGGTAACCACACTGCAGGTTGACGAACACGCGGCGTAGATCCGCCTTGCTGCAGAGTTGCGCACGCCAGCTCCCCAAGCGCGACACAACCCTCATGCATCGCCAGATTTCCCCCACCTGCCACGATGCGATTGCCCTGCGGGCCGGCGCGCTGGGCAGCGTGCTGGGTGTGGCGCTGTTCAAGGCCTTTGCGCTGTCCGCCGCAGCGGCCGGCTCGATGATGACGGTCGGGCTGTGGTTGCTGGGATGCGTGCTGCTGGCGGCCTGGGCGTTGGCAGCCTGCCTGACCTGTCTGGCCCTGAGTCGGCGCGTGTTCGTATTGATGCTTGCGCTGTCGACGGTGTTCCTGATCTGCATTGCCTGATCGGCAGTCGGCAGCTTCCGAGCATTTCCACAATTGTTATTCAATAACAAGTGCTGCCAGTCGGATTGCGCGTGCGCCGGGTCACGGATTGAATTCGATGGCCAGACCGGCCCCTTTCCGAGATCCCCATGCGCCTCCTGCAGCCCCTGTTCCGCTCCGCCCTCGGTGTTCTTGCACTCGCGTCGATCAGCGCCTGTGCCACCTATGATGATTCGGCCATGCATGCCGCCTGCCAGGAGTCGCCGCATGTGAAGGACCTGCCGCCCGAGGTTGCCGCCCGCGAAAGCCGATGCAGCAAGAGCGTTGAGGTCTGGTCGAGCGAGCGCAAAGGCAGTGACCAGCCGCTGGACCTGAGCGGGAAGAAGAAGGACCTCTGAAAGTAGGCGGCGCAGCCCTGTGCGGGCTGCGCCGGAACTCAGGCAATCGCCTCCTTGCCGACGGGGCACACCCATTCCCGTACGGCCTGCGCCAGTCCCGTCGCATCGGCGCCATCACTGGTCCAGGCGACAATGCCGTCCGGACGAACCAGCAGCGCGGACAGGCCCAGCGAATCCACAACCGGCTGCGCGATACACAGGATGCGCGATCGCTCGGCTTCAACCGCCGCGCACGACGAGGCAGCGGCATCGAACACCAGCAGCACCGCCTGCCCTGCGCGCAGCAGTTCACCCATGCGGCGACCATCGACCAGCAGGAAATCCGGCGTGCTGCGGCCCACCAGCGGATGGGCCTGACCCGGATCCAGCTGCTGGCCCACACCCCACACGCGCTCGGCGAGATACGTGGCGCCATCATGTGTTTCTGCCAGATCGGCCACGATCGCAGCCAATGCACGTGAGCCCGCGCTTGGTCGCATCAATGCGACCTGCGCGCGCGACCACTCCAGCACTCGCGCGCCGATAGGATGGCGTTCGACCTGATAGGTGTCCAACAACGCATCAGCTGCCTCGCCGCGCACGACGGCGGCGAGCTTCCAGCCCAGATTCATCGCATCCCCCAGGCCCAGGTTCAACCCCTGCCCGCCCAGCGGTGAATGCACATGCGCGGCATCGCCTGCCAACAGCACCCGGCCACGACGATAGGAGGTGGCCTGCCGTGCGCCATCGGTCCAGGTCGTGGCCAGGTGTAGTGTGGTGATCGTTGCTTCACGGCCGCAGATACGCCGCAGCAGTGCCTGTGCCGTATCGCGGTCGAGTGGCTGGCGATGGCCGGCGCCGCCGTCGAAATCGGCCAGGGCGATCGTGCCCGGCGGATTGAAGTTGCACATGCCCTGCACGGTGGTGTGACGCCCGGGGCTGAGCAGCGTCGGATCTTCCAGCTCAACGCTGAGCGAGTGGCCGGTGAACTCGGGATCGGTACCGGCAAAGCTGAAACCGCATTGCTTGCGCACGGTGCTGCGGCCTCCGTCGCAACCGACCAGCCAGCGCCCGCGGAAGGATTGCCCACCCGCCTCGACCTGAACCTCGTCGGCACCCAAACGCACTTCCTGCACGCCCGCACCACGCAGTATCACCACGCCCAGCGCCTGCGCGCGCTCGGCCAGCACGGCCTCCAGCGCCTGCAGTTCCACCGCCATCTGCGTGCCGACCGGGCTGGGCAGGCGCCAGGGCCAGCGATCGCTGTCGACGTTGTCCAGCGCGAACGGGATGCCCGCGAAGTGCCCGCCCAGCCTGCGCGGCTGCGACAACCAATGCGCGGTGCCCGGCGGCGGCGGGCCTTTCTCTGGTTTCAGCACCTGGCCGGCAGCCACGGACTCCAGCAGACCGCGCCGGTCGAGCGCCTCCAGCGTGGGGGCATTCAAGCCGCGCAGCCCGAACGGCAGGCGCTTCAACGGCGAATCCGGCGAGGCCGCCTGCTCCAGCACCAGCACCGAGCATCCCGCCTGGCCCAGTTCGCAGGCCAGCAACAGCCCAACCGGGCCAGCCCCGGCAATGACGACGTCGTACAGCATTGGAAATCCTCGTGAGCATCCGGTCGGCGCTCTGGCGGCGACAATGTTACACTCGGTGTACATTTCCGCAAGTGAGCCCCCCCCATGGCCCCGCCACCCGGCCGCCGCGAGCAACGCAAAGCCGAGACCCGACAGGCGATTTCCGACGTCGCCACCCGGCTGATCATCGAGCGCGGTTTCGAGGCGGTGTCGATGAGCGAGATCGCCGACGCCGCCGGGGTGTCACGCAAGACGGTGTTCAACTACTTCGCCAGCAAGGAACAGCTGGTGTTCGACCGTGATGAGGAAGCGCGGCAGCTGCTGCGCGAGGGTATGGGCGCGCGCGCATCGATGACGCCGCTGGCCGCCTTCCAGGCGCTGGTGCGGGAACTGCTGGATACCAGCCATCCGTTGCTGCGGATCAATGCCGACGCAGCATCCTTCTGGAAAACCGTGGCCCAGAGCGCGGTGCTGGTGGCCCATGCGCGGCAGCTGCAGGCGCTGCTGACCGATGACCTGGCGCAGTCGATGGCTGAGTCTGCGGGACGACCGGTCGCCGACGCCGACGCGCGACTGGGTGCGTCGATGCTGATGGCGTCGATGGTGGCCGCCTACGAACAGGGGCTGCGCGTGCTGTCCTGCGGAGGCGATCCGCGGCAGGCGATGCTGCCGCTGATCGTGCGCGGCGCGACAGGGACCTTGGTGGCATTGGCCGGTACGCCGTATACGGATCCGTCGACGCGTCCATAGCGCAATCGGGGGATGGGTTTCTATCCGCTGCAAATGCTAATCTTTCTCATTTGCAACCAGCACAATAGCGCCCATGCCCCGCTTCCTGCCCCACCAGAGCATTCTGTGCCTCACCACGACCTTGATTTTTGCTGTCCCAGGCTACGCCGCCGACGCCCCGCCCAGTGGCGTGCAGGAGCTGGACAAGGTGGAGGTGCGTGGCCGCGCTCAGACGCTGTACCGGGTAGATGATGCCGCTGTCGGCACCCGTACCGATACGCCGCTGGAACTGGTGCCGCAGTCCATCCAGGTGCTGCCGCGCGAGCTGATCGACGACCAGGCCGCGCGCCAGGTGACCGATCTCTATCGCAGCATCAGCGGCATCAGCTACTTCAGCTATGCCGGGGTGACACTGCGTGGCTTCCGTCAGGAGAACGTGCTGTATGACGGCCTGCGCGGCGATCCCTATGCGGGCTTCTCGGTACCGCAGTTGTTCAACATCGAGCGGGTGGAGGTGCTGAAGGGGCCGGCCGGCGCGTTGTACGGGGGTGGCGACGCTGGCGGCGTCATCAACTATGTGACGCGCAAGCCGAAGGCCACTGCCGAACGCCGCATCGAACTGCAGGTCGGGAACCGCGATTTCCGCGCTGGTTCGATCGAAGGTACCGGGCCGTTGAATGCCGCCGGCACGGTGCGCTACCGCGCCGGCCTGTATGGCGACAGTGAACAGGGCGTGCGCTGGAACACCGACAGTGAAAGCGTGATCGGCGATGCCTCGTTGGCTTTCGACGTGGGCGACACCGGCGAGTTGACGCTGCAGTTCACCGACATCACCCAGAACCTTGGCGGCAACCGCCTGCGCGGTGTGCCGGTCGACGACAACGGCAATTTCCTGACTGACCGCCGCTGGAACCACAACGAAGCCAGCGATTTCCTGGACATGCGTGCCAAGGTGGTGCTGGCGCAGTACCGCTTCGCGCCGCGCGACAACCTGGACGTGGATGTCGCCGCACGCTGGTTCAGCAACAACGAACACCAGATGTACCACGAGCCGATGGGCCTGATCGACCGCGACCGTGATGGCGTGGCCGAATGGATGACACGCCAGCTGCGCAACCAGATACGCGACAACGAGGCGTTCACCGCCAACGCCAATGCGGTGTGGCGGATAAGCACCGGTGCCGTCGAACACAAGGTGCTGTTCGGCGCGGACGTGTACCAGCTGGATGCGGATTTCGCCGCGCAGACCGCCAACAGCGCCGACCTCGCCCGCGGCGCCGGCCCGGTGCGCGGTATCGATCTGTTCAATCCGGTGTACGGTGCCAGTACCTGGCACGACTACAACCTGTCTGCCCTGCCCTGGCGCAGCACCAGCACACGCAGCAAGCGCTATGGCGGCTACCTGCAGGACGAGCTTGCCTTGACCCCACGCTGGCACGTGCTGGCCGGGCTGCGCTGGGACGGTTTCAAGGACGATGACCGCCTTGCCGGCAGCAGCGTGGATGGCAACGACATCAGCTGGCGCCTGGGTAGTACGTTCACCGTGCGCGATGGTCTGAATCTGTATGCCAACGTGGCCAGCGGCTTCGTGCCGCAGTCGGCCGCAAACCAGAATTCCGCCGCAGGCGGTCCGTTCGATGCAGAGCGCAGCAGGCAATGGGAAGTTGGCATGAAATCGCTGCTGGCCGAACGCGTGAGCCTGAACCTGGCGGCCTACCGCATCGACCGCAGCAACATCGTGCAGACCACTGGCGAGGCCATCAATGGGGTGAACCAGCTGGCGGCGCTGGGCCTGGTACGCAGCACCGGCATGGAGGTGGATCTGTTGGCCGACGTGACCGAGCACTGGGTGTTGAACCTCACCTACGCCTACAACGATGCCCGGGTGAAAGACGCAGGCCCCAATGGCATCACCAACGCCTCCGGCGACCGCTTCGCCAATGCGCCCCGCAACAAGCTGGGGCTGTGGACGCGCCTCGACCTGCCCGCGATCCGTTCAGCCATCGGCTTTGGTGCCGACTACGTGGATGAGCGCGTCAGTCTGGATGGCCAACGGGTCAAGCCATACGCGGTGTTCGACGTGAGCTGGAAAACCACATGGAAGCAGTGGCAGTTCCAGGCCAACGTCAAGAACCTGTTCGACAAGGTGTATGCGGCCAGCGGGTTCATCGAGCGCAATGGCCATTTCCCGGGTGAGCCGCGCCGGATCTATGTGCAGGCCGGTTACAGCTTCTAGGCCAGCGCTATTGAGCAACGCCTCAGGGAGGTGGAATGGCCACCTCCCAGGCCAGCATCAGCCCGAGCAGGACACCAGCATCGAGCGGGTGGCCATCTGGGTGGAGGTGAAGCCGTTCTTGTTGCCCACCGCGATGGCATTACCCTCATCGCCATCCTTGCTGAAGACCACGTAGCCGCCCGGACACATCTGCCCGGCCTTCTCGTAGCAACCGCTCCAGGAACTGGAGCCACTGCAGTCGATGGAAACGCCACGGCGGCCGTCGGGAGTGACGGTCATCTTGGCAGTGGTGCAGCCGGTCAGCGTGGCGAGGAACAGCAGCGGAACGAACAACTTCATGGCGACTCCAGGGATGGAAACTGCGAAGGGCGCCAAGGCTGCAGCGCCAGGATTGCGCGAACCTTGCGCCGGACCTTCGGCTTCATCGCCTCCATCCATGGCCTTCCGGCAGATGCGGAGGCACGCCATGTTCACGCAATGTTCCTGTAATACGGTGCCGGCGCGTGCCGAACCGCTCCTCTGCGGCCCCTCCCTGCCCAAGCCCTGCTGATGCACATCCTGCTGATCGAAGACGAAGCCGAACTGGCCGCCACCCTCAAGTCCGCCCTGCAGCGCGAGCGCTATGTGGTGGACCTGGCCAATACGCTGGCACTGGCCCGGGAGGCAGCCCTGTGCGGCCTGCACGATCTGGTGCTGCTGGACCGGACCCTGCCCGATGGCGATGGCCTGGCGTTGATTTCCCTGCTGCGCGAGCACAATCCCGGGGTGCCGATCATCGTGCTGAGCGCGCTGGGCCAGTTGCCGGATCGGATTGCCGGTCTGGATGAAGGGGCCGATGACTACCTTGCCAAACCCTTCGCGCTGGAGGAACTGTTCGCACGGATCCGTGCTGCGGGCCGTCGCCCAAGCGGATTGCAGGTGGAGTCCATCAGCATCGGCCGACTGGTGTTCGACCCCGCCTCGGGCGAGGCCAGTGTGGGCGGCCAGCGGCTGGAGCTGCCGCGGCGCGAGATCCGGGTGCTGGCCGCCCTCGCACGGCGCCTGGGCCGCACCGTTCTGCGCGAATCCATCGAGATGGCGGTGTATGGCTTCGACGACGGCATCCATTCCAACACGCTGGATTCGCACGTCTCGCGCCTGCGCCGAAAACTGGCTGACGCCGATGCCGGCGTGGAGATCCACGCCATTCGCGGGGTTGGCTATCTGATGCGGGAAAGCAAGTGATGGCGCGTCGCCCGTCGTTGAAGCGCCCACTGATCGTCAAGACGCTGATCTACCAGTTGCTGGCCCTGCTGGTGGCATTCTTCGCCCTGCTGATGGTGCTGGTTCGTGCCGACAGCGGCGGCTACTACACCATCCAGACCTTCGCGCCGGTGGCCGCCGAGGCGGTGCACCGCGACCACAATGGCGAACTGTACGTAGTGCACACGCCGGAGCTGGCCGAACTGCTGAAGATCGTCCCCGGTGCGTGGTTCATCGCCGAGGACGAGCATGGGCACCACGTCACCTTCGGCCATGTGCCACCGGTCTATGCCTCGATGGTAGGCGCCCTCGATGGCATCCCCTATGGCGACCTGCGCGGGCGTGATCGCAGCGATGGCCTGGCGGTGGTGGTACGCCAGCACAGTGGCCCGGCCGGCAAGCTGACCATCATGGCCCATGGCGAAACCGATTCGCTGACCATGCAGATGGCGTTGGCCGCGCACATCATCACCCTGCCGATCTTCCTGCTGCTGGGCCTCGCCACCATCATCCTGACCCCGATCATCGTGCGTCGGGCACTGGCCGGTGTCGAGCGAATCGCACAGGAAGCCCGCAACATTTCCGCCAGCCGTCGCGGCATCCGCCTGACCGAGACCGCCGTGCCGGTGGAGATCGCGCCGCTGGTGACCGCCGTCAACGATGCGTTGGGCCGGCTGGATGAAGGGCACGAACGGCAACGTCGTTTCATCGCCGCAGCCGCGCATGAGCTGCGCACGCCGATCGCGATCCTGCGGGTAAAGATCGATGCCGCTGATGATTCGACTTCGCGCAGCCTGGCCGTGGAAGTCGCGCGTCTGGCGACGCTGGCCGAGCAGCTGCTGGACCTGCATCGCATGGAAGAGGACGGCCCGAAGGAAACCCTCAACCTTGCCCGGGTGGCCAAGCGGGTTGCCGCCGATCTGGCGCCGCTGCTGATCCAGTCGGACAAGTCCGTGGCAGTGGCGGTGGAGCCACACTTCCCGGTGCTGGGCGAAGCCGGCGCGGTCGAGCGGGTGATCTCCAACCTGGTGCTGAATGCCGCCGAGCACGGTGGCCGCCATATCATCGTGCGGGTACAGGGCAGCTGCCTGGAAGTGGAAGACGACGGCCCCGGCATTCCGTTGGACCAGCGCGAACGCGTGTTCGAGCCGTTCCAGCGGCTGCGGCCGCGCCAGACCGGCGCGGGCCTGGGACTGAACCTGGTGCGGCAGGTGATCGACCGTCACGGTGGCCACGTCACGATTCTGGATGCCACCGGTGGTGGCGCGCTGATCCGCGTCGAGTTCCCACTACATCCGGGCGTTGCCTCAACGCCACCGGTAGAGCACTGATGGCGCCCACACATCCGTGACTGCCGCCTGTCCATGCGCAGCAGACAGCGAAGGCAGGCAAGGTTGCGGCAATGTTCGCTGCGCAGCATCGGGCCGATGGCATCTGTGATGCCATCGCGTTCCGTCCTGACAGGAAGCCTGCACGTGACCGAAGGAGTTCCTCCCTCCTCCTCTTCTGCCCGATTCCGCGCGACGCCGGCTACATCCGGCTTGACAGCGGCCGCCTGGAATCGACGTTCGCGCGCTGATCGAATGCACGCACTGCCGCATTGGCCGCGGTGGCTACGCGTGATACCCGCAACGAATCGCCCGGACGTGATGATGCGTCTGTTTGCCGTGCTGTTCCTGCTGCTGCCGGGCGGTGCGCTGGTGATCTCGACGCAACGCCATGCCCATGCAGCCATGGCCAGCGCCGTGCTGTTCTTCGTCGTCGCGCATGCCGCGCTGCATGCGCTGTCGGCATGGCGATCAACCACATCGCGGCTGCTCCCCGCACCTCTGCGCTACATCGATAGGCACGCGGCATGGACGATGCTGGGCAGTGCGTGGGTGCCCTTGGCGATACAAGGCGTACACACGCAGTCGACCAGCACGCTTTCTGTCGTGGGGCTGGTGATCGGCGCGCTGTGTCAGCTCTGCAGCGTACGCGTGGCTGCCGACCGCCTGCGCAACGTGCTGTTGGTGCTGGGTAGCGCCTTGCAGTTCATTGCAGTAGCGCTTCTCAGCAGCATGGCCGCGGGCTGACAACCACGGCAGCACCGCAAGGTTCACGCAACCCAGCACCTCGAGACTCGACGGCCATCCACGCCCGGCACCCGGCGCGTGCATCTCTACTGCCGCGAGGACCACCGATGACCTGCCCCCTCTGGATGCTGTGCCGATGAGCACCGCACCGCGCAAGCACCGCCGACTGCTGTTGATCGCTGGCGCCGTATCGTGCGCCGCCATTGCCGCCGGGCTGTGGCTGCGACCTACGCCACCGCCACCGCTGCAGCTCGCATCCGTGGTGCGTGGGAACATCGAACAGGTGGTGGAAGCCACCGGCACCCTGAAACCATCGCGACTGGTGAGCGTGGGCGCGCAGGTCTCCGGTCGCATCGAAACACTGCACGTGAAACTGGGCGACAAGGTGAAGGCAGGCGATCCGATTGCCGACATCGATTCACGTACCCAACGCAATGCACTGCTGAGTGCGCAGGCGGCACAGCGCACCGCACGCGCCAACCGCGATGCACTGGCCACCGATCTGCGCCAGTACGAACTGACCCTGCGGCGGCAGCAGCAACTGGTGGCATCACAGCTGGTGGCACGTGCCGACTTCGATGCTGCCAAGGCCAAGGTGGACGCGACCCGCGAACAGATCACCGCGCTGGACGGCGAGATCGTGCAGCGGCAGACCGACGTGGACATCGCGCAGACCAACCTGGAGTACACCCGCATCACCGCCCCCACGGATGGCACAGTGCTGGCGGTCGTCGCCCGCCAGGGGCAGACGGTGAACGCGGTGCAGAGCGCACCGACCATCGTCATGCTGGGCAACCAGGACGTGATGACCGTCTATGCCGAGATCTCCGAGGCCGATGTTGTGCACACCACGGTCGGCCAGGAGGCTTTCTTCACCATCCTGGGCGATGCAGGCCGCCGCTACAGCAGCACCCTGCGCGACATTGCGCCAGCGCCCGAATCGATCACCAACGAAGATACGTCCAGCCTCGCGTCGCCCGCACTGTCAGCTGGCAGCCGTACCGCCATGTACTACAACGGCCAGTTCGACGTGGACAACACCGACGGCCGCCTGCGCAGCTACATGACCGCGCAGGTACGCATCGTACTCGGCCGTGCCCACAACGTGCTGACCATTCCCTCCGCTGCCTTGGGTGCGCGGGCTGGTGACGGCAGCTACACCGTGCAGGTGCGTGGCGCAGATGGGCGCGCCGTGGCGCGGCGTATCACCATCGGACTGGATGACCAGATCCAGGTGGAAGTGCGCGGCGGCTTGAAGGAAGGCGATCAGGTGGTGCTAACGCAGGCCAGCGACGAAGCCGCCACCGCTCCCACGCAGCCCCGATGAACGCAGCCATGAGCGAGCCATTGCTGAGCGTGCGTGGGGTGCGCCGTGAATTCGCCGCCGGTGAACAGACCCTGGTGGTACTGGACGGCGTGGACCTGGACATCCGCGCCGGTGAACTGGTGGCCATCGTCGGCCAGTCGGGCTCGGGCAAGTCCACGCTGATGAACATCCTCGGCTGCCTTGATCGGCCCTCTGCGGGCGCGTACGAGATTGCGGGCCGCCAGACCGCGCAGATGTCGCCCGATGAGCTGGCCGAACTTCGCCGCGAGCACTTTGGCTTCATCTTCCAGCGCTACCACCTGCTGACTGACCTGACCGCGTTGAGCAATGTGGAAGTGCCAGCGATCTACGCCGGCATGCCCGCCGCTGAGCGCCACGCACGGGCTGCTGAACTGCTGGCGCGGCTTGGCCTGGGTGAACGCATGCAGCATCTGCCCGGCGAGCTGTCGGGTGGCCAGCAGCAGCGCGTGTCGATTGCCCGCGCACTGATGAATGGTGGTGCGGTGATCTTCGCTGACGAACCTACCGGCGCGCTGGATACACAGTCGGGCAAGGAAGTGATGAAGATCCTCGGCGAGCTGCATGCCGAAGGCCACACGGTGGTGCTGGTGACCCATGACATGGCCGTGGCCGAACACGCCCAGCGCATCATCGAGATCCGCGATGGGCGGATTGTCGATGATCGTGCCACGGCTACTGCGTCGGCAACGGCCGTGGCGCCGACCGCTCTGCCGCAACGCGGCGATGGCAGCGGCTGGCAGGCCGTGCGCGATCGCTTCGCCGAGGCCTTCCGCATGGCCCTGCGCGCCATGAATGCACACCGCATGCGCACCTTCCTGACCATGCTCGGCATCATCATCGGCATCGCCTCGGTGGTGTCGGTGGTCGCGCTGGGTACCGGTGCCCGGCAGGCCATCCTGTCCAACATCTCCTCGCTGGGCACCAGCACCATCGAGATCTACCCCGGCTCCGGCTTTGGCGACCTGCACGCGGCGCGGGTAGAGACCCTCACCCCGGGCGACAGCGCGGCCCTGGCCGGGCAACCGTTCGTGGACAGCGCCACCCCTGGCGTAGCCACCACGGGTACCGCCCTGCGCGGGAACCGCTCGGCCAGCGTCCAGGTACAGGGTGTCAGCGAGCAGTACTTCCGCGTGCATGGGCTGAAGCTGGGGGAAGGCGCCTTCTTCGGCGCACCAGCTGTGGCTGGCTACCAGCAGGTGGCGATCATTGATGCCAACACCCGCGCGCGCTTCTTCGCCGCAGCCGAGAACCCCATCGGGCAGACCCTGCTGCTGGGCAACGTGCCGGTGCGCGTGGTGGGTGTAGTGAAGAAAGATGCCGGCGCCACCGGCGACACCTCGCTGCTACGAGTGTGGATGCCTTACACCACGACCATGGCGCGGATGCTGGGCCAGAGCCATGTGTCCAACATCACCGTGCGCGTGTCCGATGCGATCAGCATGGAAGCGGCCGAGCAGGCCATTGCACGGCTGCTGACACGCCGCCATGGCAGCACCGACTTCTACATGAGCAACAACGCGCAGATCCGCCAGTCCATCGAACAGACTACCGGCATCCTCACCATGATGATCAGCTCCATTGCCGCCATCGCACTGGTGGTGGGCGGCATCGGAGTGATGAACATCATGCTGGTATCAGTGACCGAGCGCACCCGTGAGATTGGCGTACGCATGGCCGTGGGCGCGCGCCGCAGCGACATCCTGCAGCAGTTCCTGATCGAATCGGTGCTGGTGTGCCTGCTCGGCGGCATGCTGGGCATTGCTGTGGCCTTGCTGCTGGGCGCGGTGCTGGCACTGGCCGACGTGGGCTTCAGCCTGGTGTTCTCGGCGAGTTCGATCATTGCGGCGTTCGCGTGTTCCAGTCTGATCGGTATCGGCTTTGGTTTCCTGCCTGCACGTCGCGCGGCGCAGCTGGACCCGGTGGAAGCACTGATCCGGTAGTCGTTGCAATTGCCTGCGGTGACGGCAGGTTCGCGCAATGTCCGCGGTGTGTACTGCAGCTACCGACGATGTCCGCACAGGAGCTGGACGATGTTTCTGAAAACAGGAAGAACTGCGCTGCTGCTGGCAGCAGCCGCACAACTGCTGGTGCTGATGCCCTACTCCGGCGACGCCCATGCGCAGCGTGGCGATCGCTACAACCCGCAGTGGAACCAGGACTATCGCGAACGGGAACGCGATGACTGGCAGCGCCGCGAACGGGAGCGGGAGCGGGAGCGGGAGCGTGACCGCGAACGGGAGCGCCGACACGACGCCAAGACCACAGGCGTGGTGGTGGGCGTAGTGGGTGCGGCCGTGGTGGCTGGCGTGATCGCGGCGGCGGCAAAGCGCGAACGCGAAACCCGCGAGCGTGCCGACTACTGCATGAACCGCTACGGCAACTACGACCGCCGTACTGACAGCTATCGCGACCGCGATGGCTACACCTACCCCTGCCGCTGATCTCCCCTCATTGAAGGATTACACGCAATGCGTATGAACAAGACCGCCCTGCTGATTGCGCTGTGCGCCATCCCGCTGATTGCACAGGCCGCGCCCGCCGACCCGAACCAGGCTTATATCGATTCCACGTTCACCGCGATGGACAGCAACAAGGATGGTCGCGTCGACAAGGCCGAATTCACGGCGTATCAGCAGGCGCGCTTCAGCAAGCAGGCCGACTCGATCGATGCCGCGTTCGCTGCGATGGACAAGAACAAGGACGGGAAGATCAGCAAGGAAGAAGCGACCGTGGTGCCGGAGATCGCGAAGTACTTCACGGGGCTGGATACAGACGGCGATGGCTACCTGTCGCTGAAGGAAATGCAGCAGGCGATGGTGGCTGCGCAGACGGCGGATGCGCCGGGCAAGTGACCGGTGTGGGGCAATGGGAACACTCCATTGCTCCGCCCTGCTGCGCACTACGCCATGCGCATCTGCGGATGCTCGCGCACCTGGTTGTCCAGTTCCTGCTGCTGGCGTTGCGCCACGGCCTGCTGCCGTTCCGCGCTGGCCAATTCCAGGCGCTGCAACGACTGCTCCACCGGCGTCTGCACGGCCACATCGGTGGGCATGGACGCCCTCAGATGCGCCGGGTCGTTGATATCACCCTGCACCACGAACACGTTGCGGCCCGCAGGGTTGTCCGCCGTCTGCGCGCTGAGCAGCACATGGTCGGCACGGTCCAGGTTGTTCTGACGAGCAAGGGCCATCACGCTGGCGGTCAGTCGTTCACTGCTTTCATCCGGCGTGCGCCCCGCTCTCGCGTCGATGCCGGCGACATGTCCGCTGACCTGTTGCAACAGTCCGTACTCGGCGTGGCCCGGTCCGATATCCGCCAGACGCGTCGCGCCGCGCTGGAGGTCGGGCACGCCGTCAACCGATGCAGTGAGCGGGCTGCGTGTGATGGTTCGGTACGGGTCTTCCGGGTGGAACTGGGTGGCCTTCTGCTGGCGCTCCAAGCGGACTTCGCGGGCATCGTTGAGTTCGGCGATGCGGGTCGGATTGGTGATCTCACGCAGCGAACTGTGGCCGCCGCCGGAGGTGACACTGGCCCACTTGCCGTCCTTTTCAAAGTACAGCGCGTAGTCGTTGAGGCCGCCGATGACGTTGGGATCGACCGAAGAGCGGCCGCCCAGTGCCTGGGTGACTTCATGGAACGCCAGCGTGCCGATGTACTGGCTTCCCTTGCTCAACCCCATCTGGGTGAACGCATCGCGGCTGGTACTTCCCACCCGCGGAAGCCCTACGCCATCGTTGTCGAGCATGTTGCTCCAGATCTGCTCCAGCTTCTGCGGGCCACTCTTTTCCAATGCGGCCTGAAGAAGCACCCGGGGTGTCCAGCAGTTGGGATCGAGGTGATGCTGATCGAAAGCGCGATCATGAGCCAACATCACGTCAGCCCCAGGCAGGTTCAGCGCCAGGTCCGGGCGGCCTTCGGCCATCCGCTGCTGCCGTAGTTCCAGATCTCTATCGAGCAGTGTCTGCCCGAACGATTCCCACTGTCGCTCGGTCAATACGGCGTTTGGAAACCGGGAACCTTCATCGTGCTGCGTCCTGGCGACGCTTTGCGCATAGCTGTTCGCAACCCTTCCTGGCAGGCTGTCATTCCTGACGACACCCAGTGCCAGCGTTCCGTAACCGTCGGCGCCCGGCAGCTGCGACAGGTAGTTCCAATACAGCTCGCGGTTGCCCTCCTTGGCATAGCTGCCAAGGATCCTGAGGTCATGCTCGGTCAATCCACTCATGCCTGATTCCTTCCTTGGATCACTTGGATCGGGTGCGCGTGATGACATCCTTGACAGCGTCTTCCATGCGCTTCCAGTCCTTCAGGAATGCTCTCTTATAGTCGAGGACCACGGAGAGCTTGTTGTCACCATCTACGAAGTAGTGAACACAGCCAGCGGCCACCTCATCTTGCACGCTGATCACCTGATCGCCCTCCAGCCGCACGCCGTCCTGACGAAATCCCTTGGCATCACACTTGATGAATGTGTTGATCCGGCCATCGGCCTGCCGTGCGACGTACCAGTCCCTTTCGTAAGCCGGATTCCGGACCGGCGGCTTCCCGTATTGCGCCTCATAGCGCTTTGCGAACTCCTTCATCGCCGCCTCGTCGATGGCGTACGACGTCAATCCCAACGTCTCAGATTGCGGGATTCGAAGATCGAGCCTATCCCTGGGATCTCCGCGTTCCACCGAATCCGGCTCGGTAAGGGCCTCGTTGGACGCATAGCGCTCCATCAAGGCTTCGGTGGGAACGCGATCAACGTAATTGATCCGAACGGAAATTTCCTTGCGGAAATCATTGGTCCTTGGATTGGCCCGGGCCCCGGGTAGCGTCGGCGTCATGTCCGGCCATTCAATGACCAGCGAAACTCCTTCACCGGGCCAAGGCGCAATCTGGCTATCCAGATAGTGGGCGGGAATTCGGAAGGTATTCGGCCCCAGCTTCACATCCACGGGCGCGTCGGTGTAAGTGTGGCCATTGAGGGTGCGACCGGTCTGCGTTGCGCCAGACATGGCAGGATTCCTTTCGTTTTCGGTGGACGGCGCACGTGCGCAGGCACTGGCACTAACGGCGATTGCGATTGCGAGTGCCAGGCACCGCCCGGAGGACATCGGGTGCATCGGGCCATTCCATTGCGGGGTCTGGAGCCACTATAGGAAGATTGAGGTCGGTGGAACAGGCCCCGGGAATATCGCTTCAGGCATTTCGAACACTTCCGAGGTCGCCGCGGCCTTGGTCCCTGCGCCAAGGACAGTTCAATCAATGAGCGAACCGGGATCCAGGTTCCGATGAATGAAGCGACCAGCTTCATCCCACTCGGGCGGTGAAAGGTCCATTGATTCCGGATCGACAGCGTATTGATCCTCCGTCAGCGCCTGCAGGCTCTGCTGAATCGCTGTACGGAATGAGGAGACATCAAAGTCCTTCGGCTTGCGTGACTGGCGACTCCAGTTGTCGACCGCATGCAGCAGAGTGGAGGTGTAAGCGGCCCATTGGGCGGCTGCATCGAGATGGCGGACCTGCATCCATTCAAGCTGACCAACCGCCAGGAACGCGTGTCTGGATCGGTAATAGCGCGTCAGATCGCGTGTCGCCGCCATGGACTGCAGAACCGTTTCATCGTCCAGCACGCCGCCCATGCGATGCATCTCAAATCCGAAAATGAAACGGGTAACGGCGGTACCGAACTGCTGAGCGGCCAGATCCTGCTGCAGGTGTGCTTCTACCCGGTTGATGTCGATCCGCCAAAGTCCTTGACTGGCATCGAAACGCCATCCCTGTCTAAGGGCAGTGGCTTCGAAACATCCAGGTGACCAGGTTATCCAGTGCTCGAACTCCATCGGCGAATGTTCCTCTGCGATCCGTGCAAGGTGTACAAGAAGCAGCGCGTCGGCTTTGCCGGGCAAATGCCCCGCAGCTTACTGGTCTCGGGTCAGGCGAAGATTACCATCGGAGGGAAGCAGCACGCGGTACACCTGACGCTCGCCCGCGCCCAGCGTCAGATTCTGCGAGGTGGAAATGTTCGGGCAGAGACCACCGCCCGTTTCCAGTTTGAGGAAGTAGGCCCCCGGAACAACATGGAGCGTGGCCGCCTCGGCCTGCCTGATCGCCATCACCTTCTCGTTGTTGAGATAGATGTCATGCGAGCAACCGGAGCCAAAGTAACCCTTGTCACGGCTGATATAGATCGTCGCCGAGCGCTCAGCAGACTTCTGCAAGTACTGCGGCAGGTAGACCCGCTCGGAAGGGACCGGCTTGGCCTGTGCCTCCGTCACTGGGAGCGTAGAGCATCCGGCCAGCGAGAAAAGACCGGCTGCAAGGGTCAGCGCTACGACGTTCTTCATCCATTTCCCCAGATCGTTTTTCCGGAGTCTACCTGAGAGTTCAGCGGATCAGAGGGCGGGAAGCACGGGTTCACCGCCCTCATCCTGTCCGTGGCAATGCGCCGGCAGGTCAAGGGACAAGGCAGCGCTCTACCTGTAGTGACAGTGCCTCGCAGGCGTCGAACAGACCATCGACCAGGGCCGCCGACGGATAGAAGCCCGGATCGTCGTTCTCCCGCGCTATGTGTGCGGCGTGCAGCATGGCGATGAGCGCGGCGATGCCCGATGCGCTGCGGGTGGCCAAGGCCAGATCGAATGCGCGGCCGGGTGTTAGGCGAGTATCGGCCCAAGGCTTGCCATCAGCACAGTGGCCTTTGCCATGGCCTTGCAGGAAAGTGAAGAACGCCGATGGAGGTACGGACTCGGCGGCATCACTGAGCGCATCCTCCATTTTTTCGGCGAGAGCATTGGGAAGATCGCGCACGGCATCGCCGAGCAGCGCGTGCAGACGGGGATAGTCGGGAAGCAGGTCAGGCATGGCGGCAAACTCACGGTGTGGCCACCTGCAAGTGCGAGGTGGCGGACGGTGCGGGTTGGCGTGCCGGATACGTACCACTAAAGCCGGCGGATCGAGAGATCCCCACGCACCGTCCGCCATGGACTGGCAGACGGTGCATTGTCGTGATTGCAGTTGTGGCTGCAACACGATCCGTAGTGATACGTAAGTTCGGGACGCCAATCCCGGCCTAGGCAGATGCCTTGGCGAGGACATGGTTGCCTCGTTGCGGCGGCGATGAAAAGCAGGGAAAGCTCGCATCGGTGCGTAGTTGCGGATGTTGCGTCATGGGATGCCGATTTGCGCATTGAATGGCGCACTTTCCATGCCGGATACCGCTGAGAATCTGGACCGTCCATACGCAGCGTGGTGTCAGAAGCGACACGCGCTACGCGAGGCGCAGCGAGATCCGGACACACCTGCCGTCAACGCGCAGAACGTCGCAATCTGCCCTGTCCGCGCTCGGTGTCTCGACCCGCCAAGGTGTCGTGGGCGCTTGCCGAAAACGCTTCCACCGCAAGGGCTCAAAGGCCGCCAAGTGACGTACCTACTCCGTGCCCATCAAGTCCGATACCGCGCGGGTCAGTAAGGTCGCCTGCTTCAATCGATTCGGAAGCTGACCGTGAATTTCACTTCTTGGCGCAGCACTCTCGTCGCCGCTGGTGTGGCTATCGCACTCTCTGTGGTGGCCTACAAAGACCATCATCGCCATGCCCTCACCGACGGACTCGACGGGCGGGATGCCGTGGGCCTGGTGACTGAAGTCACCTGGGACGAGCGAAAGGGTCGAGAAAACAATTTCGTCCTGAATGTCGAGTTCGAAACTGAAGACGGCCAGGAGCGGATGGAGAGGATTGCGGTATCCAACGGCCTGGGCAATCAGATGCGTGCTTCCGACGAAGCCGAGGAGATTGATATCCGCTACTACCTCCACGATCCGTCTGTGGCGGTAGCCGCTGGAGATTCTGACAATTCACTGCTGATGCTGTGGCTGGCCATTGCCTCAGGACTGGTCGCGCTGGGCCTGGTTGCGGCGCGGCTCCTCAAGGCGCGGAAAGTTCAAGCCGCCTGACCCAACGCTCTTGAATCGTCAGCGACCGCTCGTAGGTCGCTGCGACAGGTGGGTTCTACCCCGCCCCTCCCGGACGTCCTGTCCGAGACCGTCAAGCACGCCAGATCTACGACAAGGCCAGGCCGCCTTCAAGCGAGGCACAGTGCTGGGGAAGAGGCGCCGCATGATGACGGGGTGGGCCAACTTCTGCAGGTACGCATTGCCGTAGACATCCGAATGGCCCCGCAGGCTCTCCCGCCTCAATCATCTGCGCCGCCATCGGAAAACAGCCATGGGGTGAGGCATTCTGAATGCGTGATCCAGCGCGCATACCTTGGCATGGAGGGTCAAGACCTTGGAGCCCAACCGATGCGGGCCGTATAGTCAGATGACGCAGAGCAATGGAGCGCCGGTGAACGTCACCTCGCAAGGCCCCGTATCACGGGACCGCAAGGATAGAGACTATGGGATCGTGCGTCCGACAGGGCGCACGCTGTCGCATTTACCCCGAAATGCCAGACATGACACGGCCTCCCATGACCGAATTCAATGTCCAGCTGGTCAACGATCAGGACAGTCGTATCTGCTGTTTCACGCATCGACAACGATGCTCCGTAATAGCCCTGTACAGGCGCGCCCCCGCAGCACCTCAATCAGCGACATGGACCGATCATGCTGAAATCTCTCCCTGCCTTTCCTCACATGGCATTGATCGCATTGATTGCCCTGACCGTTCCAGGCTGCAGCAAGGAACGCTCATACCCCGTCTACCGCGAAAATCCCGCCCCCAAGGATCCGCTACCAATTGTCATCCGGGTCCACGATGCGCCTGTGGAGATCCCAACTCCTAAGATCTTCGTCACGTACGAGATAGACCCACTTTGCCTCCCCCCGGTCAACAACTACGAGGGTGTGCAGTACGAACCTAACCAGCACAAGGTTGAGCTTCAAGCACAGCGCCTCAGTACTACTGATTTCAGCAGCGCCTTGTTTAAGGACGGAATGGAAGTCGCCAACTATTACGGTCGTGGCCCGTGCACATGGACACCCGTTCTCGTGGAAGCTTCATTCGACTTCATCATCGATAATCGCTCAATCCAAGCAACCGCCTGGACCTCATTCACAAAGCTTGAAACCGAAAAATCCTCTACCGCCTACGTAGATCGCGCATTGCGCCCCATGACTTCAGGGCAATCGCCAGAGTGGACGCCTACCGAGCCTTCGGTTTCGTACGAGAAGATGCCTCAAGCTAAACGAAAGGAATACTTTCCAATCGAAATCTCCACACGGACTGAAGGAGTAGCCCCATGAACCCTGGAGCAAGTGCAACCCTCTCAAATCATGTCTACAAGGACCCGCTCCCGGAACCCAAGGCCATCGTTAGCATTGCCGGGACGGAATATCGCGTATTGGCCAGCCTAAACTCCGACACAGGCTACCAAGGGGTCGTCTATCAGAACCCAGAATCCAAAGAAGTAATCGTCGCCCATCGCGGCACCGAATTCGATCGCCAGCCTCTGATTGACGGCGGCATCGATGCAGCGATGGTCACCGCCAAACTCAACGCACAACTCGGCGATGCCCTCGCGCTGACCAAGCAAGCCATCAAGCTGGCTGACGAAAACGGATATGGCCCGGTATCCGTCACCGGCCACTCCCTGGGCGGTGCACTCGCGCAGATCACTGCGCACCATTACAACCTCCCCGGCGACGCCTTTAATCCGTACGGCGCTGCCGGGTTGGCGTACCGCATGCCCGAAGGACAACCTGCCAATGCGGCGCCCTTCACCAACCACGTGATGGCGGGCGATCTGGTCAGTGCAGGTGGCCCGCACTACGGCAAGGTGGAGATGTACGCGCTTCCCAAGGAACTGGAGGCTCTGCGCACTGCCGAGCAGGGCCAGCGCGTCGCGTCACTCGGATCACTTGGGATGAAAAGCGGCCATGTCATGTCCGCTGCCGTAGCGGTGCAGTTGGGTGACTCCCATCGACTGGTTCATTTCCTCGACCGTATGACCGACAAGGGGCCGGTGCAGTCTGTGCTGGACGACCCCGCTGCCCGGGTCACAAACCCCGAAGACCTGCGCAGGATCACCGAGTACCGCAACGATATCCATCAACTGCGTCTGGGAGCGACGGTGCTTGTCGGCGGCGGACCCGGACTCCTGCGTGATGGCGTCAACTATCTGCGCGGCACCGAGGAAGCCGGTGCATACGCTCGCCGCGAGGCCGAAGCGGAGCAGCAGCCCCGCATTGCGCTCAAACCCGGTGAGCGAATGGCACAGGACGCAACTGACAAGGGCTCTCCCTCTCTCAGCAATCCGGGCTTCTCTCCCAAGAGCCCGTTGCAGCAAAGCATCGAATCCACCTTGGACAAGGCAGGCTTGGATCCCAGGAAGGAAGGCCACCCTGACCATTCGCTCTACCGGCAGATTCGCGACGGCGTATCCGCCGTGGATGCCAAGCACGGGCGCAGCTTCGATGAAACCAGTGAGCGGGTAACAGCCAGCTTGCTGGCAACGGCCAAGAGCAATGGCTTGGAGCGCGTGGATCATGTGGTACTGGGCAACCCGCCTACCAACGGCTCGAGCCCACGCATGTTCGTTGTACAGGGCGAGCTCGACAACCCGGCACACCTGCGGGCGTCGGTGGCGGTCAGCGAGGCGGTCAACACGCCCGTAGAGCATTCGCTTGCCAAGGTCGAACAAGTTTCACAGGCGCAACAGGTCGCGCAGCAGGATCATGCCCAAGAGCAGACGCGAGCAGCGATGCGCATGGGCTGAACGCAGTCAATCAGAGGCGATGTGGATCGGTAGTCCACCTGCAGAATTCATCAGCGAAGCGCCCATCTGATAGTCAAACTCAGAGGTACTTATGGCGACCTGCTTGCGAGAACCGACGTTCCTGCAGAGCCATGGACGAGGGTACCTCGGCTTCCTGTAAAGTCGCGCCAACAGGGCGAGCTTTCGCGCTGGGGCAGGTCTTTTCTACAGGGAGGGAAGCATGTATCGCAGAACCGCCAAGATCATCATGCGCATCACGATGTGCGCCGTTCCACTACTGGCCGCGAGTTGTGCCTTACCCACCCGGCAACCCGAAACAGCGAACGTCAGGCCAGTGCCCACTGAACGGGTATTCGCACTTGCCGATCAGGGGCCTTCAACCGGCAATGTCGTGGTGACACGCGATATAGGTGTGATCAACGGAAAGTGCGCCGTGGGCGTCATGGTTGACGAAAAGATGGCCGCGCACCTCAACACTGCTGAAACGGTGACGTTTGCCTTGAAGCCAGGTCGGCATCTGATGACCGCAACGGTGCTTGAGGCCTCCGGCCTGTGCGCGCTGGGCGTGACCAAGGCTGCGATCGCCAGGCGACGCTCCATCGAGATCCTGGTGGATGTGGACACCACGCGGAAGTATCGGCTTTCCTACCCGACGGTTGATTCTTCTCCGGTGATCGAGCCTGCATTCTGACGAAGGAGCCTCGGTCCTGCACAAATGCAAACGCCCCTGTCGGGGCGTTTTTGCATTCTTGGCGGAGAGAGTGGGATTCGAACCCACGGAAGGTTTAACCCTTCGCCGGTTTTCAAGACCGGTGCCTTAAACCGCTCGGCCATCTCTCCGTATCGGCCCAGCCTGCTGGCCGGGCACGCATTCTCGCACGGCCGGGCGATTTGCCCAAGACCGTTGTTCCATCGGAGGCAGGCCTCAGCCTGCGTCCACTGCCAATGCGCCCAGCGCACTGGCCTTGATCCGTTCCTTGGCCTTTTCACAGGCGCCACCGCAATCCAGGCGCGAGGCCTCCAGCTGCGGCGGCAGGTGCTCGGCCAGGAAGTCGATGAACACCCGCACCGCCGGCAGCAGGCCGCGGCGCGAGGCGAACACGGCATGGCACACGCCCTGCGGCAGCGACCAGTCCGGCAGCACCACTTCCAGCTCGCCATTGCGCACGGCATCGGCGCAGACGGTTTCCGGCAGCATGGTGATGCCGAAGCCGTCCTTCACCATGCTCTGCAGCAGCGGGAAGTCAAAACCGGCCACGCGCGGCTGCAGATCCACCCGGCGCACCGCGCCTTCCGGTCCGTGCAGTTCCCAGCGCTGACGCGCCTCGTCTTCGCTGATGCTCAGGGTGACGTGGTTCGCCAGCTCTTCCGGATCCTTCGGGCGACCGGCGCGGTCCAGGTACTTCGGGCTGGCCACCAGCAGTTCCTGCACCTGGCCGAAGCTGCGCATCACCAGGCTGCCATCGTCATCAAGGCGCGAACGCACGCGCAGGGCGACGTCGTAGCCTTCGTTGATGATGTCCACGCGGCGGTTGCTGATGTTCAGCTGCAGCCGCACCTTCGGGTACTGCTCGAGGAACTTGGGCAGCAGCTTGGGCAGCTGCATCTGCGCCAGCGATACCGGCACGCTGGCGCGTACCAGGCCGCGCGGCTCGGCGCTGAGGCGATCCACCACCTCGCGCGCGGCCTGCGCTTCGGCCAGCATGGTCTGGGCGTGGCGGTGCACGCTGGTGCCGACGTCGGTGACGGCAAAGCGGCGCGTGGAGCGCTGCAGCAGGCGCACGCCCAGGTCGGTTTCCAGCTGGCTGATACGGCGGCTCAGGCGCGACTTGGGGATGCCCAGTGCGCGCTCGGCGGCGGCGAAACCGCCGTGGTCGACCACCATCGCGAAGTAGTACAGATCATTCAGGTCATGCATACCCGAGTTCCATTAGTAGAACAATACGTGGCATTCAACCACCTTTATCCTGCCCTTGCAACAACCTATTGTTCTCTCCGTCGGCGGCAAGCCCGCCACCTCTCCCGAACATAGGTACTGCCATGAAGCTTCTGCACATCGACGCCAGCGTGCTTGGCGACAACTCCGTCTCCCGCCACCTGACCGCCGCCGTGGTGGCCCAGTTCAAGCAACAGATCGACGGCCTGCAGGTTGATTATCGCGATCTTGACGCCAATCCGGTACCGCATCTGCGCAGCGGTTCGCTGGCCAAGACCGATCCGGCCGAAGCCGCCGATGCTGAACAGGTGCTCGAGCAGTTCCTGGCCGCCGACATCGTGGTGATCGGTGCGCCGATGTACAACTTCAGCGTGCCCTCCACCCTGAAGGCCTGGATCGACCGCGTGGCGGTGGCCGGGCGCACCTTCAAGTACACCGAAAACGGCCCGGTGGGCCTGGCCGGTGGCAAGCGGGTGATCGTGGTCAGCAGCCGTGGCGGCATCTACACCGATTCGCCGGCGGACTTCCAGGAGCCCTTCCTGCGCCAGACGTTCGCCTTCTGGGGCATCAACGACATCGAGTTCGTGCGTGCCGAGGGCATCGCCTACTCGCCGCAGCACCGCGAAGACGCGATTGCCGGTGCGTTGGCAGCGCTGCCGTCGCATGAGGCGGTGGAAGTGGCAGCAGCGTAACGCGTTCCAGCGTTCGGCGTCTCTCTCCCTCGTCTGGGCGCTGAACGCGGGCCGGGATTCCCTCCCCCATCCCGGCCCACCCTACCCTGGCGGCCCTGCTTTTGCGGGGCCGCTTTTTTTGCCACCATGGTCCGATGAACTACATCGTGACGGCTGCGCACCGCAGCGAATTTCCGCATCCGATCACCCTGCACCGTGGGCAGGCACTGGTGGTGGGCGAGCGTTATGAGGGGCCCGAGGGTTGGGAAGACTGGTATCTGTGCGAGGCCGAGGGGCAGCAGCCGGGGTTCGTTCCGGCGCCGGTGATCGGTCGCGATGCGCAGGGTGGCGCGTTTGCCACGGAGGACTACTGCGCGCGGGAGCTGGATGTGGACCCGGGGCAGCAGCTGCGGGGTGTGCGCACGCTCAATGGGTGGGCGTGGTGTGTGCCGGAGAGTGCGGAGGCGGGTTGGGTGCCGCTGGAGAAGCTGCGCGCAGCGGGTTGATGGATTGCGCTATCCACGCATGGCGTGGATCTACTGCAAAGCTCCAGGCCCCGGGGCGTGGTACCGCATCAGTAGATCCACGCCATGCGTGGATGAGGTGCCGACATGGCCGGCCCCCATCAGAACGCCGCCGGGCATGGCCCGGCGCTACCGGCTGATCAGCCGATGGTTTCGATACCGCCCATGTACGGGCGCAGGGCTTCAGGCACGGTGATGCTGCCGTCGGCGTTCTGGTAGTTCTCCATCACCGCGATCATGGCGCGGCCGACGGCCACGCCCGAGCCGTTCAGCGTATGTGCCAGCTCCGGCTTGCCGGTGGCCGGGTTGCGCCAGCGGGCCTGCATGCGGCGGGCCTGGAAGTCGCCACAGTTCGAGCAGGAGGAAATCTCGCGGTAGGTCTCCTGCGACGGCAGCCAGACTTCCAGGTCATAGGTCTTGATGGCCGAGAAGCCCATGTCGCCGGTGCACAGCAGCACCTTGCGGTACGGCAGGCCCAGCTTTTCCAGCACCACTTCGGCGCAGCGGGTCATGCGCTGGTGCTCAGCGTCGCTGTCTTCCGGGCGGCAGATCGAGACAAGCTCAACCTTCTCGAACTGGTGCTGGCGGATCATGCCGCGCACGTCGCGGCCACCGCTGCCGGCTTCGGAACGGAAGCACAGCGAGTGGGCGGTCATGCGCAGCGGCAAGCGCTCGGCGTCGAGGATTTCGTCGCGGGCGATGTTGGTCAGCGAGATTTCCGAGGTCGAGATCAGGTAACGCTTCTGCTCACCCAGCTGGGTGATGAACATGTCTTCTTCGAACTTGGGCAGCTGGCCGGTGCCGTACAGGCTGTCGGCGTTGACGATCACCGGCACGTTGGTTTCCTGGTACTCGTGCTCGCCGCTGTGCAGGTCGAGCATGAACTGGGCCAGGGCACGATGCAGGCGCGCGATCGGGCCACGCAACACGGTGAAGCGCGAGCCGGACAGCTTGGCCGCGGTCTCGCCGTCCAGCCACTTGTTGCGCGCGCCCAGTTCAACGTGGTCGAGCACCTTGAAATCGAACTGGCGCGGGGTGCCCCAGCGCGACTGCTCGACGTTCTCGCTCTCATCGGCACCGGCCGGTACGTCATCGGCGGGAATGTTCGGAATGCCCATCGAGATCGTGTCGATCTTCTCGCGCAGCTCGTCCAGGGCCACTTCCGAGGCCTTCAGCTCATCGGCGAAGGCGGCAACCTCGGCCATGATGGCCGAAACGTCCTCGCCCTTGGCCTTGGCCTGGCCGATAGCCTTGGAGCGGCTGTTGCGCAGGCTCTGCAGTTCCTGGGTCCGCACCTGGATGCGCTTGCGATCCGCCTCCAGTGACTCCAGGGCAGACACGTCGAGCTCGAAGCCGCGGCTGGTGCGCAGGCGTTCGGCGAGGTCGGCGGGCTGGTGGCGGAGCAGGGCTGGATCAAGCATGGCAGGCGTCGTGGTGGGGAACAGGAACGGGATTATCGCCTGTTATACGGAATTCTGCCGCCCGGTTCATTCCGGCCGTGGCAGAATCGAGGCATTCCGTACTGGTCTGGTCCATGTCTGCTCCCCGTCCGTCGCCTGCCAAGTCGTTCACCGTGCATATCCCGCGCAACGCCCTGAAGATCGCCGGCATCGCCTTCGGCGTGGGCATCCTGCTGTTCGTGCTGGTCTGGCTGACCGGTCGCGACAAGGAATTCTTCCGAGCCGACCCGGCCGCACAGACGCCGCAGGAAACCGCGCAGGTGGAACCGCTGCCCGAGCCGCTGGCCGCAGCGGCAGGTTCCAGCGACATGCCCGATGCCAAGCCGGCCCCGGTGCCGGACGAAGAAGATGCGCCGAAGCTGGTGGAAACCGCCCCGCCGCCGCCACCGGCCACGGTTGAACCAACCCCGGCGGCGCCGGGCACTGCGGCACCGGCAACCGCCAATGCGCAACCGATGCCGATTGCCGGCCAGTCGCCGCCGCCGGCCTACCCGGCCGCCGCCCTGCGACGCGGTGAAGCGGGCAGCGTGGTGGTGCGGGTGGAAGTGGACGCCACCGGTTATCCAAACAACGTGACGGTGATCCAGCGCAGCGGTTCGCGTGAACTGGACCGTGCGGCAACGGACGCGGTGCGTCGCTGGCGCTTCAGCCCGGCAGTGAGCAATGGCCAGCCGGTGCCCGGCAGCATTGAAGTGCCGTTCGATTTCAAGCCGCAATAACTGAACGTTTCCCCGCAGAAAAGCTGAACCTTGCAGGTCGCGTTGACGCAATGCTGACACGCTGCGACGCCGCCTCGGGCAACACTCTGGGCGTCGTTACTGACGCGAGGAGTTTGCGATGACTGCCACCACCCACGAAAACCTTCATTCCCCGCAACTGCAGCAGGATGGCACGCTTGAGCCCCGCTCGGCGTCTCCTTGGCTGTGGCTGGCACTGATCGTCGCGATGTTCGCTGCGGCACTGGTCTGGCTGCGCTTTGCCAACCATGACGACGTTGCGCCTGCGCCGGTGAGCGAGCGCATGCTGCCGGCTACTGAAACGCCGGTTGCCATCGCACCGGCCCCGGCCACGCGCCAGGCCGCGCCTGCGCAGAGCCACCGCAAGGCGGCCCCGGCCGTACGCAACCGTGAGGCGCGCCCGCTGGCCAGCAACAGCAAGCCCAGCTATCCGGCCGCCGCGCTGCGTAGTGGCGTGCAGGGCAGCGTGGTTGCCAGCTTGAACGTGGATACCCGTGGCAACGTGACCGATGCGGCGATCGTGTCGCGCAGCGGTGAACGCAGCCGCGACCTGGACCGTGCCGTGTTGAACACCGTGCAGGGCTGGAAGTTCGAGCCGGCCGTGCAGCAGGGCCGTGCCGTGGCCAGCGTGGTGCGGGTTCCGGTGGATTTCCGCACCCAGCGTTGATCGTCGGTAACGCCCGAAATGAAAACGGAGGCCTCGGCCTCCGTTTTTTTATGCGCAGAAGCGTGCCAACCAAAGTTGGCACCTACCAGGCCATGTGATCCGCCAGGCCACGCCCGGCGGATGCGGTGCCGGTCAGGACAGGTTGAAGCCGGCGCTGCGCGCCAGGCCATCGAAGTCCGGGAAGGACGTTGCGACGTTGGCGATGTCGTTGATGCGCACTTCGCCGTGACTGATCTGGCCGGCAATGGCGAAGGCCATCGCGATCCGATGATCGCCGTGGCTTTCAATGGTGCCACTGCCCAGCGATACGCCGCCGTGCAGGGTGGCGCCATCTTCGGTTTCGTCCACCTGCATGCCCAGCGCGCGCAGGCCGGTCGCCATCGCCGCCAGACGATCGGATTCCTTCACCCGCAGTTCGGCGGCGCCGGTCACGACGGTCTGCCCTTCAGCGGCGGCAGCGGCCACGAACAACGCCGGGAATTCATCGATCATGTCCGGCACCAGCTCCTCGGGAATGCGCGCGCCCTTCAGCGGCGCGTAGCGCACCATCAGGTCGGCCACCGGTTCCCCGCCCTGCTCTGCCGGGTTCTCTTCGGTGATATCCGCGCCCATCAGGCGCAGCGCGTGCAACAGGCCGGTACGGCGCGGATTGAGGCCGACCTGCTTCAGGCGCAGCTCGGAGCCGGGAATGATGCTGGCGGCGACCAGAAAGAATGCCGCCGAGGAGAAGTCGGCCGGCACCACGATGTCGGTCGCGCGCAGACGCTGGCCGCCGCGCAGGCGCGCCTTGCCCGGCGAGAACGCGATGTCCACGCCGAACGCGGACAACATGCGCTCGGTGTAGTCGCGGGTCGGGTGTGGCTCGGTGACGCTGGTTTCGCCATGCGCGTACAGGCCTGCCAGCAGCACGGCGGACTTGATCTGCGCGCTGGCCACCGGCGAGGCAAAGTCGATGCCGTTCAGCGTCTGCCCGCCATGCACGTGCAGCGGCGGCGTGCCGTCTGCCTCGGTGTCGATCTTCGCGCCCATCTGCGACAGCGGGCCGGTGACGCGGCGCATCGGACGGCCGGACAGCGATTCGTCGCCGACCAGCGTGCAGTCGAATGCCTGACCGGCCAGCAGGCCGGCCAGCAGACGCATGCCGGTGCCGGCATTGCCGCAGTCCAGCGGCGCGCTGGGCGCCTCCAGGCCATCGATGCCGACGCCATGCACGATGCGCTGCGACGCGCTGGGGGTTTCGATGCGCACGCCCAACTGGCTGAAGATGCGCGCGGTGGCGCGGGTGTCTTCGCCTTCCAGGAAGCCTTCGATATGCGAGGTGCCGTCGGCCAGCGCGGCGAACATCACCGAGCGGTGCGAGACCGACTTGTCGCCGGGAATGGTCAGGCTGCCCTGCAGGGGCTGGCCCTTGCGGGCGATCCAGTGCTGCGCGTTGCTCATCGTTGAATTGTTCCGTAAACGCCGGGTCGCCGGCGGTGCATCAGGGGCGGCGGCCGCAGCCGCCGCAGCAGGGATCAGGGCACGGCCACCGGATAGGAGCCAAGCACCTTGATCTGCGCCGAGTGCGCTTCCAGTTCGGCCAGTGCGGCCTGCATCGGCGCGTCGTCGATATGGCCGGCGAGGTCGATGAAGAAGCCGTATTCCCACTTGCCGTGGTGCGAGGGCCGCGACTCGATGCGGTTCATGCTGATGCCATGGCGCGCGAACGGGCTGAGCACATCGAACAGCGCGCCGGGTTTGTCATGGATGAACACCAGCACCGAGGTGCGGTCATGGCCGGAGGTAGGGAAGATGTTGCGGCCCACCACCAGGAATCGGGTGGTGTTGTCGGCATCGTTCTGGATCGGCTTGGTGACGACCTTCTTCAGGCCGTACACGTGGCCGGCACTCTCGCCGCCGATGGCTGCAGCGTCGTCGGCATTGCGCGCACGGCGCGCGCCTTCGGCATTGCTGGCCACCGGGATCTTCTCGGCCTTGGGCAGGTTGGCGCGCATCCATGCCGAGGTCTGCATGAACGACTGCGGATGGCCGTAGACGCGTTCGATGTCTTCGATGCGGCCGCTGCGCGACATCAGGTACTGCTGCACGCGCAGCTCCACTTCGCCGCAGATCTTCAGGTTGGAGGTGAGGAACATGTCCAGGGTTATCTGGATGGTGCCCTGCCCCGAGTTTTCCACCGGCACCACGCCGAAATCGGCGTTGCCCGCTTCCACTTCCTGGAACACTTCTTCGATGCTGGCCATCGGCAGGCCCAGCGCCGAGCGGCCGAAGTGCTTGAGCACGGCCTGCTGGCTGAAGGTGCCTTCCGGGCCGAGGTAGCCGATCTTCAACGGCTCCTGCTGGGCCAGGCAGGCCGACATGATTTCGCGGTAGACGTGCACCAGCAGCTCATCGCTGAGCGGGCCTTCGTTTCGGTCCACCACCATGCGCAGCACCTGCGCTTCGCGTTCGGGGCGGTAGTAATCGACGGCCGCGGCGAGCTTGCCCTTGGCCTTGCCGACCTGGTGGGCGAACTGTGCGCGCTCGGCGATCAGGCTCTGGATGTCACGGTCGATCTGGTCGATCTTCGAACGCACATCGGCCAGCGCCAGTGGCGCCAAGGTCGGCACCGCGGTTGCCTTCGACTTGCCCTTGGGCTTGGAGGTGGCGCTGTCCTTGGCCGGTTCGGCCTTCTTCGACGCCTTCTTGCTGGGTTTGCTTGCCATCGGAATTCCTTGTTGCGGGGCGCGCACCCGACGATGCGCGCCGTTCATTGCTCAGCCGTGACGCTGCTGGAAATCGGCCATGAAGGCGACCAGCGCCTCGGCCCCGGCCAGCGGCATGGCGTTGTAGAGCGAAGCACGGATGCCACCGACCACCTTGTGGCCCTTCAGCGCGAGCAGGCCGGCGGCCTTGGCATCGGCGACGAAACGGGCATCGAGATCGGTGTTGGGCAGGAAGAACGGGATGTTCATCCGCGAGCGCGCCGAATGCGCGACCTCATTGCGATAGAAACCGCCGGAAGCATCGATGGCGCCGTACACCAGCGCGGCCTTGGCGGCGTTGCGCTTGGCGAACTCGACCACGCCGCCTTCGGCGAGCATCCACTTGAACACCAGGCCGGCCAGATACCAGTTCCAGGTCGGCGGCGTGTTGAGCATGGAATCGCGGGCGACGTGCGAGCGGTAATCGAAGATGTCCGCACGCGGCTGGCCACTGCGCTCCAGCAGGTCGCGTCGGATGATCATCACCGCGATGCCGACCGGACCCAGGTTCTTCTGCGCACCCGCATAGATGACGCCGTAGCGGCGTACATCCAGCGGCTCGCTGGCGATGGACGAGCTGAAATCGGCCACCAGCGGCACGTTGCCGGTCTCGGGTACGTCACGGAACTCGACGCCGTGGATGGTCTCGTTGGCGGTGATGTGCACGTAGGCAGCATCGGGCGCCAGCTGCCAGCCGGCGCGCTCGGGCAGCTGGCGATAGCCTTCGGCCTCGCTGCTGGCGGCGATGTTGACGTTCACATAGGGGTTGGCCTGCTTGACCGCGGTCTTGCCCCAGTGGCCGGTGACCACGTAGTCGGCACGCTGGCCGGGGCTGGCGAAGTTGAGCGGAATCAACGCCTGCTGGGTGGTGGCACCACCGGGCAGGAACAGCACCGCATAGTCTTCGGGGATATCGAGCAGGCGGCGCAGGTCGGCCTCGGCCTCGGCGGCCACGGACATGAATTCCGGTCCGCGATGGCTCATTTCCACGATGGAGGCACCGCTACCGTGCCAGTCCAGCATTTCCGCCTGCGCCTGGCGCAGGACCGATTCCGGCAACGTTGCAGGGCCGGCACTGAAGTTGAACGCGCGCGTCATGGCACACCTGTGGGGCAAGACCCCTAGTATGCCGCACTGCACCAGCCTTGCGGCCTAGTGTCGCAAGGGAAATTTGGTTGCATCCGTATCCATTGGGCGCGCGCGGTGCGGGGCCGTGCATGGTCTTGGTAGCCGCCAACCTTGGTTGGCGTACGCCGGCAGGCGTCATGGGTGCGGAGGGAACGTGCCAACCAAGGTTGGCATCTACCAGAGCGAAGGCCGGTAGCGCCGGGCCATGCCCGGCGGATGCGGCTCAGCGCGCGCCGAACCACAGCAGCAGGCTCAGCACGGCTGCCAGCAGCAACGCACTGCCCAGCAGCCAGGGCCAGCGACGCACCCGACGCGGAGCAACCGGCACCACGGGCGCCTGTTCGGCTTCGTCGCTGCCTTCGTCATCGGCCAGCGGCGGGCGTCTGCGCGGGTCGTGCGGCACTTCCAGCACGAACCGGTGCTGGCCATCGAAAACCACCTGGTCGCCAGCCTGCAGCCAGCAGTGGCGCACGGCTACGCCGTTGACCCGGGTGCCATCGGCACTGCCCAGGTCACGCAGCAATACCCGCTCGCCGTGTACTTCCACCCGCGCGTGCTGTTCGGCGAAGGCAGGCTCATCGATCTCGATGTCGACATCGCTGCCACGGCCGATCACCCGCGTGCGCGACAGGGGGTAGCTGCGGCCGTGATGCAGGCCACCGACACCGCGCAGCAGGCGCTGCTCGTCACCGTTGCCTTCGATGCTGGCAGCCGGCGCCGGTGCCTGCAGCAGGGTGTCGACCTCGCCCTGCAGGACCATTTCCACGCCGTCCACATATACCGCGTCACCGGCCCGCAGCAGGGCCATGCGCCGAACCGGACGGCCGTTCACATGGATGCCGCGGATACCGTTGCCGACCTGCAGCCAGAGGCCGCGGTCGTCCATGCAGAACTGCGCGAGCAGCAGCGCGCCGTTGCCGGCATCGCCCAGACGCACGCTGCCGTTTGCCTGGCGCACGATGCGCTGCACCCCGGGCCGTAGCGGCTGGTCGGGCTGTTGTTGTTGACTGAAGTGAACTAGCAGGTTCTGCACGCGGCGCAGACTAGCAGGTTGGCCGCCCACGAAGAAGAACCTGCGATGAGCGCTTGGCGTGGGCGCTGTCGATGCGCACAATGCTCGCCCTCTCACTGATCCCCGCCCTGCGCCAGGAGCCTGCATGTCCACCATCGATGTCCGCCACGCCCATACCCTGCCCGACACCCAGGCACGTGAAGCGATCGAACAGGTTGCCGCCAAGCTGGGCGAACGCTTCGGCCTGAAGTCGTCGTGGGCCGCCGACGTGTTGAACTTCTCCGGCAGCGGCGTGGACGGTGCGATCGAGCTGCAGCCGGGCGCGGTGCGGGTGACGGCCAAGCTGGGCTTCCTGCTGTCGGCGATGAAGGGCATGGTCGAAAGCGAGATCCAGCGTGTGTTGAAGGAAAAGCTGGGCTGAACCTGCGCTGCGGCCATCACGGCCCAGCAACGTCGGCGCGCGCTACTCTCGGGGGAAGGCCCAACTCCCCCGGGAAGTGCGATGAACCGTTACGAGAATGACGACCGCCGCGACGACGATGCCGGCTTCGGCGACCAGGCCGAACGCTTTTCGCGCAAGCTGAGCGATTCGGCACAGCAGGTCTGGCTGGCCGGACTTGGCGCCTTGGGGCGCGCGCAGGCAGAAGGAGGCCGATTCTTCGATGGCCTGGTGAAGGAAGGCGAAGCCTGGGAGGCCCGCCGCCGTGAGCGTAGCGGCGAGCAGGAACCGGGCTGGCGCGACAACGTCGAGCACTCGCTGGACGAAGCGCGCGAGAAGGCCTCCGGAACGTGGGGCAAGGTCAACAAGGCGTTCGATGACCAGGTGCAGGGTGTGCTCAAGCGTCTGCACGTGCCGACCGCCGATGAAGTGACCGCGCTGGAAGCACGTATCGACGCGCTGACCGCACGCCTGGCCAAGCTGGAACATCGCGCCTCCACCGACGTCGATGCCCCCTCGCCGGGCAGCCACCAGTCGCCAGGCAGCACGCCCTGAACCGCCTTTGTTGCAACGCAATAAATTTTCGTTGACAATCGCGTAGAACCCGCCAATCGCTTCGGCTGCCGTTTGTTCCCTCCCCTCACGGCTTCAGGATTGGCGGGTTTTTCGTGTCTGGCGCGTGCAGATCTGCGGGCTGCATCACGCTTGCTGCCGGGAGCACCCTGACGCAATCGCCCGGTCGGCCCTTTACACTGTGGGCTTCCGTTTTCGCCCCTTCCGTCGTCGCCCTGCATGCTTCCCTGGATTCTGGCCCTGCTGTCGGCCCTGCTTACCTGCACCCTGGCCACCGTGTACCTGTGGTGGTTCAAGCGTCGACGTACCGAAATGCAACTGGGCCTGCAGGCCCTGGCGGGCATGCACTGGCGCGAGTTTTCCACCCTGATCAAGCGCATGCTGCGCGAGCAGCGCGGCCTGCGTGAACTGCAGGACCCGAGCGAGGAAAGCCGCGAGCCGAGCAGCGATTTCCTGCTCAGCGATGGCCCGAACAACTGGCGGGTGTCGTGCAAGCACGGCCTGGCCTATCGCATCGGCACCGCTGCGGTGAACGAACTGGGCGCTGCCGCGCGACTGGCGGGCGCCAAGGGCGGCATGCTGATCACCGAAGGCCGGGTTGAGCGCGATGGTCTGACCGCCGCAGAGAAGCAGGCGGTGGAAGTGATCGACGGTCCGCGTCTGTGGCCGCTGCTGCAGCCCTACCTGCCGACCGATGTTGACACCCGCGTGCGCGCGATCGCCCGTCATGAAGCGTTGCGCCGCATCGCCATCGCTGCGCTGGCTTCAGTGACGCTGGGCTTGCTGGTCGGGCTTGGCCTGCAGGGCCTGCGCACCGAACAAGCGGATCCGACTCCGGCACCCGCCGTCGCGCCTGTCGCTACCCCGGCCGCACAGCCGTTGCCGACGTCCGCCGCGCCGAACAAGGCCGCGGATGCACCTGCTCAGGCGGCTGCCGCACCCGCAACCGCGCCGCAGAACACCGACGACGCGCGTAGCAATCCCAACCCCGACACTGCCACGCTGGACCGCTACCAGGCTGAACTGGCCCGCGCGCTGGCTGGGCAATCCGGCATCGCCAGCGGCGTCTGGCTGACCCGGCAGACGCTGGCGATCAACCGCACCGGCGAACTGGAAACGGTGTGGCCACGCGTGTGCCAGGAAGTGCTGCGCTACCCCGCCCTGCGCAACGTGCGCGTGCAGCTCAACGCCCGCCCCGGCGTGGATGAGCCGGTGCGCTGGCGGCAGTGCGCGACATATTGATGGGCTGAGGGGTATGGCGCTGGACCCAGGCTCGGCCGCTGCGTCGTCAGCCCTGTGCCGCCAGATGCGCGATGTAACTTGAGCGCGACTCGCCGGCCGCCTTGGCCTGCGCATCCAGGCGCGCAAGAATGCGGCGCGGCAGGCTTATATTGACCCGCTCGATGGTGTCGTCCAGCAAGGAAGGATCGACGCAGATGTAAGCGAGGATCCACGCTGTTGCTTCATCGGCCTCGGCAACAATCTTCTGCGGCGATGAAGGGCGCGGAATCGGGCGGCCTGCATCCAGCGCGGCATCGATCCATCCCAGTGCAGCTTCCTCAGCAGACGTCAACGCATCGTCGAGCGTATCGGCAGCAGAGAAGCAGCCGGGCAGATCCGGCACGATCACGCTCCACGCGGTACGTTCATCGCCGGCCTCGATCAAGACTGGATATCGCATGAGGGCTTCCTACGTCAGTCCCGCAAGCTTCCGCAATGCCTGTACCAACCCTTTTCCCAGATCCTTTTTGGGATGCGGAACGGTGATGATGTGAGGCCGGTGCGGATGCACGAATACATGATGGGATCCGCGGATCCGGCGGCAGGACCAGCCCGCCGCTTCCAGCTCCCGGATAAGGTCCCCGCTCTTCATGCAGGAACCATACACATCGTACACACGCGACGACAGAGCGCAAGACGATAGCACCTGCACCACCACGGAAAACGGTGTCTTCGCCCCTATCGCGCCCCGGGCGAGAAGCGGGCGACCAGGTCCCAGGCATCCCCCAGGAACATCTGACGCACGCGGGTGATCGGCTGTTCGCCGCGCCAGGTCAGGCGCTCGATCACCAGGCAGGCGGTACCGGGCTTCACGTCCAGCAGCTTGGCGGTGGGCGCGTCGGCGCCCCAGGCGCTGATGCGATGCTGGGCGCGCGTCCACGACACGTTCTGCAGCAGCCAGCTGCCCGGCGCGGTGGTGCTGAAGTCCACCTCCAGCACCTCGGGCACGCCGACCGGGCTGATCAGGCGATGCTCCAGCGCCAGCGGCCGGCCATCGGCCAGATGCAGGCAGCGCATCGCCAGCAGCTGTTCACTGCCCGCCAGTTCAACTTCACCGGCATTTGCTGCCTCGGCCAAGCGCAGTTCGCGCTGCAGCAGGCGGTAGCCGTACTGATGCCCGCGCGAACCAACCTCCATGGCGATGTCCGGGATCTCCAGCGCCACCTGCTCCAGGTGTGGTGGCTGCCGAGCCACGAAAGAACCCGCCCGGCGGCGGCGCTCGATCATGCCGCTCTCGGCCAGCGCCGTCAGTACCTTGTTCACCGTCATCCGCGAGCAACCGTACTGCTCCATCAGTTCGTGCTCGTACGGAATACGGAAGCCCGGCGCCCACTCCCCGCTGAGGATGCGGCTTTCCAGGTCGCTGCGGATGCGCTGGTTGAGCGTGGCGGACTTGCTGGCCTTCACGTAGTGGGGTCTCGATGGTGGGAGGCGATCAGCCCAGCACGCCACGCAGGGCAGCGGCGAAGGCGGTGGTGATGGCCTCGCGCTGCAGGTGTCGGCCCTCGGCCACGCACTGGCGGCCATGGCGCCAGACCGATCGCAGCGCGCCATTACGTGCGGCGAACACCCAGCTGTCAAGCCATGCGTCACCGTGTCGCGCCTGCAGCGCGGGGTGCGCGGCATCCAGTTCAACCATGTCTGCGCTGGCACCTACCTGCAGGCCGGCAGCCACGCCCAGCGCCTGTGCACCGCCCTGCAGTGCCCCTTCAAACAGGAAGCGCCCGGTGCTGCGGCCGGCATCCGGGGCCAACACGTTGCGGCCCCGCAGCGTCAGGCGCTGGCCGTATTCCAGCAGGCGCAGCTCTTCTGCGGCATCGATCAGCACGTTGGAATCGGAGCCGACGCCGAAGCGCCCGCCCTCGCGCGCGAAGGCCTGCATCGGGAACAGGCCGTCACCCAGGTTGGCCTCGGTGATCGGGCACAGGCCGGCCACGGCCTTGCTGGCGACCATCTGCGCACGCTCGTCGTTGGTGATGTGGGTGGCGTGCACCAGGCACCAGCGCGCGTCGACCGGCGCATGGTTGTACAGCCACTGCACCGGTCGCTGCCCACTCCATGCCAGGCAGGCCTCGACCTCGCGCACCTGCTCGGCGATATGGATGTGTACAGGGCCGTCGGTCAGCGGCAGCAACGCGCTCAGCTCGTCGCCGGTCACCGCGCGCAGGCTGTGCGGTGCGATGCCGAGCACCGCATCGGGTAGCGTGGCCAGCGCAGTGCGGGCGCCATCGAGCAGCTGCGCGAATCCGTCTACGTCATGGATGAGGCGGCGCTGTGCCGGGTTCGGCGGCGCCCCACCGAAATCGGCGTGTGCATAGAACACCGGCAGCAGGGTCAGGCCGATGCCGGTCTGCTCGGCCGCCGCGGCAATCTGCACGCTCATCTCGGCGCGGTTGGCGTAGGGGCGACCGTCGGCGTCGTGGTGCAGGTAGTGGAATTCGCCGACGCGGGTGAAGCCGCTTTCCAGCATCTCCATATAGGCCTGGGCGGCGATGGCCTGCACTGCGTCCGGGCGCAGATGGGCCAGGAAGCGGTACATCAGTTCGCGCCAGCTCCAGAAGCTGTCGCCGTCGCCGCCGCCGATCTCGGTCAGCCCAGCCATGCCGCGTTGGAAGGCGTGGCTGTGCAGGTTCGGCAGGCCCGGCACCAGGATGTCCACGCAGGTATCGCCGTCCTGCGCTGCCTGCCCGCGCGTGACCGCCGCGATGCGCCCTTCCTGCACCTGCAGGCGGACATCGGCGGCCCAGCCGTCGGCCAGCAGGGCGTGGGCGGCATGGAAGGAGTGCGGGGAACGCGAATCGGACATGGCTGGACAACCCGAATTGGACGCCTATATTGTATAGACATATAAGCACAGCAGCGTTGTGGATGCCATGCACGTCGATACCCTCTGGTCCAACGTCCACCTGATGACCCTCGATGGCGAGGGGTTGGGTGTCCTTCGCGATGCAGTGCTGGCCACCACCGATGGCCGCATCGTCCATGTGGGCCACGCCGGCAGCGATGCCCACCTGCAGCCGACCACCCGCATCGACGGCGAAGGCCGCTGGATCTCACCGGGCCTGATCGACTGCCACACCCACCTGGTCTACGCCGGCAACCGTGCCAACGAATTCGAGCAGCGCCTGCAGGGTGTGAGCTATGCCGAGATCGCCCGTGCCGGCGGCGGCATTGTTTCCACGGTACGCGCCACCCGCGCCGCCTCACCAGAGCAGTTGGCACACGAGAGCCGCCCTCGCCTGCTGGCGATGCGCGCCGAAGGCGTGACCACCATCGAGATCAAGTCCGGCTACGGCCTGACCCTGCAGGACGAGCGCAAGCAGCTGCAGGTGGCCCGCGCGCTGGGCGAAGAATGCCGGGTGAACGTGGTGCCGACCTTCCTGGGTGCGCACGCGGTGCCGCCGGGCCGCGAGGCACAGGAATACACCGACGAGGTGTGCGAGGTGATGATCCCCGCCATCGCTGCCGAAGGCCTGGCCGAAGCCGTGGACATCTTCTGCGAGAACATCGCGTTCTCGCCGGCACAGGCACGCCAGGTCTTCGAAGCCGCGCGCGCGCACGGGCTGGCGATCAAGATCCACGCCGAACAGCTGAGCAACCAGCATGGCGCCGAACTGGCGGCCGGTTTTGGTGCGCTGTCGGCCGACCATATCGAACACCTGGACGACGCCGGCATTGCCGCGATGGCCGCCGCCGGCACCGTCGCCGTGCTGCTGCCTGGCGCGTTCTATTTCACCCGCGACACCACCCTGCCGCCGATCGCTGCGCTGCGCGCGGCCGGCGTACCGCTGGCACTGGCCACCGACAGCAACCCGGGCACCTCGCCGCTGACTAGCCCGCTGCTGGCGATGAACATGGGCGCCACCCTGTTCCGCCTGACCGTGGACGAATGCATCGCCGGCTTCACCCGTGAAGCGGCGCGCGCGCTGGGCCATGGCGAGCGCATCGGCCGCCTCGCCGTCGGCATGGACTGCGACCTGGCCATCTGGGACATCGACGCCCCCGCTGACCTGGTCTATCGCATTGGATTCAACCCGCTGCACGCGCGCGTGGTGCGCGGACAGCCCGACCTGCCTGCCTCCTGGAGCAACACATGAGCAACACCCTGGTTCTTCGCCCCGGCCATGTCACCCTCGCCCAGTGGCGGCAGGCGTATCGCGGTGCGCCGCTGTCGCTCGACCCGGCCGCATTGCCGGCGGTGCGCGCCAGCGCTGCAACGGTGGCTGCCATCGTCGCCAAGGGCGCTCCGGTGTATGGCATCAACACCGGTTTCGGCAAGCTGGCCAGCGTGCGCATCGAACGCGAGGACCTGGCCACCCTGCAGCGGAACATCGTGCTTTCGCATGCCGCGGGCGTGGGCGAGCCGATGCCGGCGAATGTGGTGCGGCTGATGATGGCGTTGAAGCTGGTCAGCCTGGCCCAGGGTGCTTCCGGCGTGCGCGAGGAAACGCTGCTGCTGCTGGAAGCCATGCTGGTGAAGGGCGTGCTGCCGGTGGTGCCGGCGCAGGGCTCGGTCGGTGCTTCGGGCGACCTGGCGCCGCTCTCGCACCTGGCCAGCGTGATGATCGGCGTCGGCGAGGCCTTCGTTGGCGATGAGCGCCTGCCCGCCGTGGACGCACTGGCACGCGCCGGCCTGCAGCCGGTGGAACTGGGCGCGAAGGAAGGCCTGGCCCTGCTCAACGGCACCCAGTTCTCCACCGCGTACGCACTGGCCGGCCTGTTCGAGATCGAAACCGTGTTCCAGGCCGCACTGGTCACCGGCGCGCTGTCGGTGGAAGCGGCCAAGGGCTCGGACACGCCGTTCGATCCGCGCATCCATGCCCTTCGCGGACAGCGCGGGCAGATCGCCACCGCCGCCACGCTGCGCACGCTGATGCAGGACTCGGGTATCCGCGAATCGCACCGCGACAACGACGTGCGCGTGCAGGACCCGTACTGCCTGCGCTGCCAGCCGCAGGTGATGGGTGCGGCGCTGGACATCCTGCGCCAGGCCGCGACCACGCTGGAAATCGAAGCCAATGGCGTGTCCGACAACCCGCTGGTGTTCACCGATACAGGTGAGGCGCTGTCCGGCGGCAACTTCCACGCCGAACCGGTGGCCTTTGCCGCTGACATGCTGGCGATGGCGGTGTGCGAGATCGGCTCGATCAGCGAACGTCGCCTGGCGATGCTGGTCGACCCGGCGCTGTCCGGCCTGCCGGCGTTCCTGACCCCGCGCCCTGGTTTGAATTCCGGCTTCATGATTCCGCAGGTGACCGCCGCTGCGCTGGTGTCGGAAAACAAGCAGCGCGCCTACCCGGCCAGCGTCGATTCGATCCCAACGTCGGCCAACCAGGAAGACCATGTGTCGATGGCCGCGCACGGCGCACGCCGGCTGATGCAGATGGCCGAGAACGCGGCCAACGTGATCGGCATCGAGCTGCTGGCCGCCGCGCAGGGCTGCGACTTCCATGCGCCGCTGCGCTCCAGCGCCGCGCTGGAATCCGTGCGCGCCACCCTGCGTGCACAGGTGCCGACGCTGGAAGAAGATCGCTACTTCCATCCGGACATGGTGATCGCGACCGATCTGGTTCGCAGCGGTGCACTGGCCAATGGTCTGGGCGAGCTGCTGCCGACCGTGGAACCGCAGGCATGAATGCCCATCCCGAATGGCTGACCGTGCACGAGGGCGATGCCCCGCTGATCGTCAGCTTCCCGCATACCGGCAGCGAACTGCCGCACGAACTGATGGGCGACTACCACTCGCCGTGGCTGGCGCGGCGCGATGCCGACTGGTGGGTGCACGAGCTGTACGACTTCGCGCGCGGCATGGGCGCTACCACCGTGCGTTCGGCGATCTCGCGCTCGGTGATCGACCTCAACCGCGACCCCAGCGGTGTCTCGCTGTACCCGGGCCAGAACACCACCGGCCTGTGTCCGCTGACCACCTTCGACAACCAGCCGCTGTACCACGCGGGTCGCGAACCGGACGACGCCGAGATCGCCCGCCGCCGCGACACGTATTTCGCGCCCTACCACGATGCACTGGCCAAGCAGATCGCACGCCTGCGTGCACGCCACGGCACCGTGGTGGTGTACGACGCGCATTCGATCCGCTCGCACATCCCACACCTGTTCGATGGCGAGCTGCCGCAGTTCAACCTCGGCACCGCCGGGCCGTCCGGCGCACCAGACACCTCCTGCGACAACGCGCTGAGCGATGTGGTGGAAAACCTGCTGAAGATCAGCGGCATGAGCCAGGTGCGCAATGGCCGCTTCAAGGGCGGCTGGATCACCCGCCACTACAGCAGCATCGCCGGTGGCGTGCACAGCCTGCAGATGGAACTGGCTTGCCGCGGCTACATGCACGAGCCACTACCCGACCAGGTGGACGAGCACAGCTGGCCCACCCCGCTCGACCCTGAACACGCCGCACCGCTGCGCCACACCCTGGCGCAGGTGCTCAATGCCTGCCTTGAATTCGCTACGAACCGGAGCGCCGCATGACCCGCAACGACCCGTCCCGCACCATCGCCGCACCGACCGGCACCACGCTCACCGCCAAGAGCTGGCTGACCGAAGCGCCGCTGCGCATGCTGATGAACAACCTGCACCCGGACGTGGCCGAGCGCCCGCAGGAGCTGGTGGTGTACGGCGGCATCGGCCGTGCTGCACGCGATTGGGAGAGCTTCGACGCCATCGTCGAAACCCTCAAGCGCCTGGACGACGACCAGACCCTGCTGGTGCAGTCTGGCAAGCCGGTGGGCGTGTTCCGCACCCATGCCGATGCACCGCGCGTGCTCATCGCCAATTCCAACCTGGTGCCGCGCTGGGCCAACTGGGACCACTTCAACGAACTGGATAAGAAGGGCCTGGCGATGTATGGCCAGATGACGGCCGGCAGCTGGATCTACATCGGCGCGCAGGGCATCGTGCAGGGCACCTACGAAACCTTCGTGGAAATGGGCCGCCAGCACTACAACGGCAGCCTGGCCGGCAAGTGGCTGTTCACCGGCGGGCTGGGTGGCATGGGTGGCGCGCAGCCGCTGGCCGCAGTGATGGCCGGCGCCTCGTGCCTGGCGGTGGAATGCCGCAAGAGCAGCATCGAAATGCGCCTGCGCACCGGCTACCTGGACACCTGGACCGACAACCTGGACGAGGCACTGCGCCTGATCGAGGAATCGTGCACGGCCAAGAAACCGCTGTCGGTCGGCCTGCTCGGCAATGTCGCCGACGTGCTGGACGAACTGCTGATCCGCGGCGTGAAGCCGGACCTGCTGACCGACCAGACCTCCGCGCACGACCCGGTCAACGGCTACCTGCCGCAGGACTGGACGGTGGAAGAGTGGGATGCCAAGCGCGTAACCGCGCCGAAGGAAGTGGAAAAGGCCGCGCGTGCGTCGATGGCCAACCACATCCGCGCCATGCTCGGCTTCCACTCACTGGGCGTGCCGACCGTGGACTACGGCAACAACCTGCGGCAGATGGCGCTGGAAGAAGGTGTCGAGGACGCGTTTGATTTCCCGGGTTTCGTGCCGGCCTACATCCGCCCGCTGTTCTGCCGTGGTATCGGCCCGTTCCGTTGGGCGGCGCTGAGCGGCGACCCGGAAGACATCGCCAAGACCGATGCCAAGGTGAAGGAGCTGATTCCGGACAACCCGCACCTGCACCGCTGGCTGGACATGGCCGCCGAGAAGATCAAGTTCCAGGGCCTGCCGGCGCGTATCTGCTGGGTCGGCCTGGGTGATCGCGATCGACTGGGTCTGGCCTTCAACGAAATGGTGGCCAACGGTGAGCTGAAGGCACCGGTGGTGATCGGCCGCGACCATCTGGACAGCGGCAGCGTGGCCTCGCCGAACCGCGAAACCGAAGCGATGGCCGACGGTTCCGATGCAGTGTCCGACTGGCCGCTGCTGAACGCCCTGCTCAACACCGCGAGCGGTGCGACCTGGGTGTCGCTGCACCATGGCGGCGGCGTCGGCATGGGTTTCTCGCAGCACGCCGGCATGGTGATCGTCTGCGATGGCACCGAAGCGGCGGCCAAGCGGATTGCACGCGTGCTGTGGAACGACCCGGCGACGGGCGTGATGCGCCATGCCGATGCGGGGTATGAGATCGCGATTGAGTGCGCGAAGGAGAAGGGGCTGGATCTGCCGGGAATTCTGGGCTGATCCAATCCTGGGGTAGTGCCGGCCGCTGGCCGGCACCGCCTGATGCGCTATGACTTTGGTAGATGCCGACCTTGGTCGGCACAGCCCTCCCCGCTTGACCCTATCCCCCACCGTGACCAAGATGCGCCATCGCCGCTGACGGAACACCGCGATGTACCGCACGCTTGCTGCCCTATTGCTCTGTGCCCTGGCCATCGCCCTGCCCGCTTCGGCGCGTGACGTTCCAGGCGAGCTCACCACGCAGCTCGACGCACAACTGCAGGCCAACCGCGAGCGCTACGGCATCGCCGGGCAGGCAGTGCTGGTCGCGCACAACGGCTCGGTGCTCTACCAGGGCACCAGCGGCGAACGCGACCCGTCCACGCATGCGCCCGCCACCATCGATTCCATCTTCGCCGCGCAGTCGGTAGCGAAACTGCTCACCAGCACGCTGGTAATGCAGCTGGTGGACCAGGACAAGGTGGATCTTGATGCACCGGCCAGCCGCTATGTTCCAGGCCTGCCCATCGCGTGGCAGGAGATACGCCTGCGCGATTTCCTCAATCACAGTTCCGGCATCGCCGAGTACTACGACCGCAAGGGCGAACACTGGGTGAGCAAGGGCTACAACGGCCTCGCACCCGATCTTGCCGCCGCACTGAAGGTCGCCGCTGCGGCGCCAATGCAGTTCGCACCCGGCAGCCGTGTGCAGTACACCCAGACCAACTACCTGGTACTGACCGCGTTGTTGGAAACCCATTACGGCCAGCCCTATCCGGCCATCGCGCGCGAACGCATCCTGCAGCCGCTGAAGATGCCCAGTACCTCGTGGGGCACGGCCAGCCTGCCGGCGCAGCGCGCAGCCGTGCCTTACATCGGCAAGGACGGCCAACTGCAGCCGGCCAATGAAGATCCCTGGCCGAACTACGGCTGGGGCCATGCCGACCTGCAGACCACCGTGGGTGACATGAACCGCTTCCTGCAGGCGCTGGCGACCGGCAAGCTGCTGCGCACGGCAACGCTGGAAAGACTCTGGCAGCCGCAGAAGCTGACCGGTGGCGGCAGCAATTTCTTCTCCGCCGGCTGGGACACCATCCGCAGCGACGGCTACACCCAGGTCGGCCACGATGGCGGCACCCGCGTGCGTGCACGGCTGGCCTACAAGGGCACGCTGGCCAGCGGTTACTGGGTGTTCGTGTACCTGACCAACGGCAGCGCCCGCAATGTCTGGTCGAGCACGCTGGTGGAAAGCACGATGGCGGTGGCTGCGCCGGGCGAGTTTCCACACGCGGCACTGTCCGAACGCTTGATCGGCTACGCCTTGAGCAGCGACAGCGGCAGTGAAGGCACCCTGCGTGCATGGCTGCGCGAGAGCAGTGGCATTCCTTCCAATGAGCTGGAACGGGCCATCAACGCAACCGGCTACGCGATCCGCAACAATCTGGGTGATCGACCCGCACTGAAGGTCTTCACCCTCAATACCGCGCTGTATCCCACCTCGCCCAATGCCTGGGACAGCCTGGCCGAATGCCATGCAGCGCTGGGCGAAAAAGAGATCGCCGAGGCCCTGTACAAGAAGTCGAAGAGATTGGCGAAACAGCCGCTGTAGCGCCGAGCCACGCTCGTCTCCGGTGCCAAGAGCAGCCGAGCATGGGCTCGGCTCTACACGTATCGCGCGGCCCATACGCACCCGGTGGGTGACGTACTGCACTCGACCTGTTAACTTTCGCGACTATTTTTTGGTTTACAGACTGTCCGCATGCCCTTCCTGCCGTATCGCCCCACCCTCTCGCCGCTGTCGCTGGCCGTCATGCTTGGCCTCGCCACCACCGCCCACGCCGCCCCACAGGCCACCACCCTCGATGCCGTGCAGGTCACTGCCGCCGATGCCAGCGCCCAGGCGCGCGAGACGCTGAAGCGCGTCCCGGGCGCCAGCAACGTCATCGACGTGGCCAAGGCGGACAGCCGCCTGGCCAGCAGCGCCGATGTGCTGGCCTACCAGCCGGGCATCAGCGCGCAGTCGCCGGGCAACGAAGGCACCAAGGTGTCGATCCGTGGCTCGGGTATCAACCGCGGCCCGGGCGCGCATGCTTCCGGCATCGCGGTATCGATCGACGGCCTGCCGCTGACCGGCCCAGGCGGCACGCCTTACGAACTGCTGGAACCGCTGTGGCTGTCGCGCGTTGAGGTCCTGCGCGGGGCGAACGGCTTCGAACGCGGCGCGCTGGCGCTGGGCGGCGCCATCGACTACATCAGCCGCAGTGGCCGCGACTCGGCCGGCGTGCAGTTGCACTACGAAGCCGGCAGCCGTGGCTACCAGAAGCGCGGCCTCAGCTGGGGCGGCGTCAGCGGCGACGTCGATTACTTCCTGGCCTATACCGATACCGAATTCGACGGCTATCAGCGGCATGCCTCTGGCGATGGCAAGGGCGCGATGGCCAACATCGGCTGGCAGATCACCCCCGATCTGCAGACCCGCTTCTTCGTGCGCTACCGCGAAACCAACCACGAAACACCCGGGCGCCTGACCCGCGAGCAGATCCGCAACGATCCGCGCGCGGCGAACCCGGCCAACCTGGCCATCGATGCGCGCCGCCCGCAACCGGGCAGCACCTGGGTAGGCAATGTCACCACGCTGCAGATCGATGAGGATTCGTCGCTGCAGGCGGGGCTGGTCTATCACAAGTATCCGATGGACTTGAACGAAAGCCTGTACCGCCAGCAGCTGGACTACGCCAACCTCAACGCCACGCTGGACTACCGCCGCCGGCACACGCTGTTCGGCCTGGACAGCGAAACCACCATCGGCCTGCGCGTTACCCATGACCTGGATGCCGATGTGCGCGAGTCGCTGCGCTTTGCCAACAACGGTTATGCCGCCGGCACCCGCACGCGCGATTTCCGCCACCATGGCACCGACAGCACGCTTCATATCGGCAACAACCTGGCCGTGAATGAGCGCCTGCGCGTGCAGACCGGTTTTGCGCTGATCAACACCCGCCGCGATGTGCAGGTCACCTGGCCGAGCAATGGTGGCCGCCTGCGCGAACACGACTGGGACTACGCGCCGCGCCTGGGCTTCACCTGGCAGCAGACGCCACAGACGCAGTGGTTCGGCAACCTCAGTCGTTCGGTAGAAGCGCCTCATCCGTGGTCGATGATCTGGGGCTCCAACCAGTACTTCGGCGCGGGCAATGGCCCGTCCAGCGGCCGCCAGCGCGCGCCGGTGCCGATGCAGAACCAGACCGCCACCACGCTGGAACTGGGTGCACGCGGCGACGCCGCGCTGGGCCGCTGGGAACTGACCGGTTACTACGCGCAGGTGAACCACGAACTGCTGAGTGTGGAACTGCAACCAGTGCCGAACCTGTTCATCGCCGAGAACAACGCCAGCCCCACCGTGCACCGTGGCATCGAGGCCGGACTGGACAGCACCTTGTGGCAGGCCGCACCAGGCCGTTTGTCGTTACGCCAGGCCTATACCTTCAGCGATTTCCGCTATCGGCATGACACGCGCTTCGGCAGCAACCGCCTGCCAGGTCTGCCGCGCCATGCGTACCAGGCCGAGCTCCGCTTCGACCACGCCTCGGGCCTGTATGCAGCACTGAACACCGAGTATTCCTCGCGCATCGCAGTGGACTATGCCAACAGCTACTGGGCCGACAGCCACGTCATCTTCGGCAGCCGCATCGGTTACGACGCACCGGGCGGCCGCTGGCAGCTGTGGGCGGAAATGCGCAACATCGGTGACCGCGATTACGCCGCCACCGTCACCCCCGGTTACAACGATGCCGGCAAGGACGTGGCGCGCTCCACGCCCGGCGAAGGCCGCGGCGTGTATGCGGGCGTGCGCTGGCGCTTTGACTGACTCGGTACAGGAGCGCCGGGCATGGCCCGGCGCTCCCGAGATCACGCAATGCGCCAGGACGGCAGGCGCTCGCTGCGCCGCCACACCGTGGGCGCGAAGCCCATCATCAACAGCCCTGCCAGCCACTTAGGCGACGTGCTGAGCAGCGTAGAGGTCAACGCAGCATCCAGCGAAGCGGCGTCCTCCTGCCAGGGGTTGTAGCCGAGGTAGATGATGCTGCCTGCCCACCACAGAAGAGCCAGCCCCAGCCCCACCAACAGCAGCGTCATCGTGCGGCAGGTCCAGCGCTGTGAGGTGGTGCCCCACTCGCGGGAAATGGCCACCAGCAGGCCAACCACCAGCAGCGACACCAAGGCCACCAGGCCGATGTCGACCTTGTGCCCGATGCGTTCATAGGTGCAGGCGCGGCATTGGGCTTCTTCTGCGGCCGCCTCCGTTGTGGGCGGGGCCGCTGTGGGTCCCGACTGGGCCATCACCGCAAAGGGCATCAACAGCGCGAGCATCGCCACCATCAACCAACGAACGAACTTCCTGTTACTGCGTGCAGCGACATCCATGCGCTTCTCCTTGCGTTTGATTGAAATTCAACGTCGTGGCAGATCCTGCTACAACGCCTTGAACACCTGCATCAGGCTGACCGCATCCGGCGCCAGCTCCTGCGCAAGCCAGCCCAGCGCGGCGAAGAACACCAGCAGGCCGAGCAGCGGCCAGATCGTATGGGACAGGCACAGCCGCCACCACCCCTGCGCCTGCATGCCCTGCATCCGCTTGTACAGACCGCCGGCGATGGCCGCATCCACCAGCAGCTCGGCCATCAGCACCGGCGCCGACCACACCACCCAGACACTGGCCAGGAGCACCGTAGCCACCAGCGCGATGATCCCGAGAATGGCCAGCAGCGGCAGACCGGCCTCGCCGTCGGCTACGTCCAGCAACGACGTGCTGTCGGCACTCGTGCTGGAGGACGCTGCGGATTCACCCCACGAGGCGGACGCGCCACCACCGCCGGAATGTCCGCCGCTGCCGCTCCACGGCGATCCCTGGCTGCCACCGCCGCCGGGCCCGGAACCCAACCCATCGGCCACCGCATCCCAGCGCCACCGGATCCAGATCCACATCAGCAGCAGGAACACGCCATAGGCCATCAGCACGGCCAGTGGATAGCGCAGCAGCATCGCGTCCATGCCCGCCAGGCGCAGCACGTGCGAGGCGAGGAACCCGGCGGCACCGGTCAGCACGACAATCACGGCCATCTGCAGCCGCGGCCAGCCACGATGCTGCAGCTGCCGGCGTGCGTGCATCGCTTCAGTGCTGCGGCTGCTCGGCATGGAAACGGGCGGGCGTCCGTTGCTCATATCGCCGCCTTGGTCACCGCCTCGATGCGATGGCCGTCAGGATCGATCACGAACGCGGCGTAGTAACGGTCGCCGTAATCCGGGCGCAGGCCAGCAGGTCCGTTGTCCTGGCCTCCGGTTGCCAACGCAGCACGATGGAAGGCATCAACAGCCGCGCGCGTGGTTGCCGCCAACGCCAGATGGAAGCCAGGTCCCGGCGCCGCCGCATCGTCGCGCAGCTTCAGGCAGAGCAGGTCCTCATCATCGACCAGGCCATAGCCGATCGCGGTGTCGTCTTCGAAGACACGCCGATACCCAAGCGCTGCGAGCACTGCGTCATAGAAGCGACCAGCAGCCTCCAGATCTCGAACCCCTAAAGAGAGATGATGCAGCATGCGGACATCCTTGCCTGGCACGCGGGTGATGGTTGGCGGATTGTAACCACGAATCGAGGCCGCTGCCTGCCAACTCACATGCGTGCCGGATGCTGCAATGCAGGGCGACGATGGAGGCGGCGACATTGCAACCAGTCCATCGTGGCAACCAATCAGGACTCGCGATGCGTCTCCCGACGCGGGTGATTCAAGCGGGTGGTGCAGCCGCCTTCAACAACTGCGCCGCCACCTGATCGAACGGGGCAATGTCCTGCAGCGCGCGGCTCATCGCCACCGCTCCTTCTACGCTGGCGATCACCAGGCTGGCCAGCCCGTTCGCCGCCGCAGGTTCGTGGCCGTCGGCGATGAAGGCAGTGACCAGGTGGCCCTGCCAGCGCACGAACACTTCGGCGGCCGCCGCACGCGGCTGGCTGGGCGTGGCCTCTACCGGCTCCTCGACGGCCGCCGCCAGCACCGGGCAGCCTGCGCGAAAACCGGTGCGCAGCAGGCGCTCGCGCCACAGCGCCAGGAACTGCTGCAACCCCGGCACTGCACCGCCCTTCAGCAGCTCGATCAGCAGCGCCTCCACCTTGTCGCCTGCCATCGTGGTGGCCCGCGCCAGCAGCTCCTGCTTGCCGCCCGGGAAGTGGTGATACGTGGACCCCAACGGCGCTTCGGCCAGCTTGGTCACTTCGCGGATGCTGGTGGCATTGAGGCCCACCCGCGCCAGCATCTGCGCCGCGGCATCGATCACACGCTGGGGGGCATCGGAAGATCGCGGGCTCACGGCAGGATCCTTGCTAAGACAGTCGTCATAGACTAGCGTATCGACCGTTCTATAACAGTCGTCATAGTCATGAATCTCTGGTTCCGCCTGCTCCACCTGCTGCTGTGCAGCCTGTTCCGACCGAAGCTGGACGCACCATTCGGGGTCTCGCGCCTCTCCTTCCGGGTGCTGCCCAACGACCTGGACAGCAACCTACACATGACCAACGGCCGCTACTGGAACATCTTCGATCTGGGCCGGCTGGACCTGATCCTGCGCATGGGGCTGGGCAAGGTCGCGCTGCGTGAGAAATGGGCGCCGATCGTTGGCGCCGGCACCATCCAGTTCCGCCGCGAGCTGAAGCCGTTCCAGCGTTTCACCCTGGAAACGCGGCTGGTCGGCTGGGTCGGCACACGCGGCATCATGGAGCAGCGCGTACTGATCGGCCCGGAGCAGAAAACCGCCACGCGTGCACTGCTGATCACCGGCATCTACGACCGCCGCGCGCGGCAGTTCGTCGGCATGCCGCAGATGATGGAATCGATCGGCGTGGTTGCTCCGCCCTCGCCGGCCCTGAGTGCGGCAGCCGAGGCACTGCTGGCTGCCGACGCTGCATTGAAGCTGGAAGATGCCTGAGCCGCGTTATCCGACCCGCGGCATGTTCTTGGTCACGCAATGGATGCCGCCACCACCGCCGGCGATCGCATCGATATCCACCTGCTCGATGGTGCGGCCGGGATACAGGTCTTCCAGCAGTTCGCGGCAGTAGCCATCCGCCTTCGCGTCACCAAACTGCGGTGCGATCACCGCACCGTTGATCGGCAGGTAATTGATGTAGCCCCGGGCAAGATCATCATTGTCACGGGTATGCACATTGTCGCGCCCGCCCAGCGGCGGCGGCAGCGTATGCACCTGCAACCTGCGACCGTCGGCGTCGGTGGCCTCGCGCAGGATCTGCAGATGCTCGCGGGTCAGGTCGTAATCGTAGGACTCCGGGTCGTTGTCCAAGTTGGCGATCACCACACCCGGGCGCACGAAGCGGGCGTAGAAATCCACATGCGCATCGGTGATGTCTTCGCCAGCGATGCCGGGCAACCAGATCACCTTGCGCAGGCCCAGGTGGTGTTTCAATTCCGCTTCGATATCCGCGCGTGACCAACCCGGATTGCGGTTGCGGTTCACCCAGCAGCTTTCGGTCAGGATCGCGGTGCCGTGGCCATCGACTTCGATGCCACCGCCCTCGCCCACCAGATCGCTTTCCAGCAGCGTCGCGCCGGTCATCTGCGCCAGCCACGGTGCTACTGCGCCATCGTTGCGTGCACTCTGCTTGCCGCCCCAGCCATTGAAGTTGAAGTCGACCAGGCCGAGCCCACCCTTGCCATCGGTAACGAAACAGCCGCCGTAGTCGCGCACCCAGATATCGTCCAGCGCCACGTCGAGGAATTCGATGTTGTCACTGCCGCAGCGCTCCTGCGCCTGCCGGCGCTGCGCAGGACGGCACAGCACGCTGACCGGCTGATGGCGGGCGATGGTGCGCGCCAGCCGGGCGACGGCATTGTTCACTGCATCGGCCTGCGCGCCCCATACCCGCGACTGTGCAGCGAAGGCCAGGAACACGCGTTCCTGCGGACCGTGCTCGTCGGGCATCTGCCACCCGGCCGGTGCAGCGGCACGGGCGCGGGCGGGCAGTCCGGTCAGACCCAGCGCGGCCAGGCCGCCCAGGCCGGCGGTTGCGGCGAGTTGGGTGATGAAATGGCGTCGGGTAGACATGACAGGCTCCAGAGGCGGACCGTGAAGTCCAGCTGATCAATTCAAGCGCACCGACTGATGCGCGACAGATCCATGTTGCCCTTGCGGATGGACGAGAACAAACGATAGATTCAGCGACAATACGATCAGCCAGACTTATCAATCATGCTCAAGCATTGGCCCCCGTTGAATGCCCTGCGCGGCTTCGAGGCTGCCGCCCGGCTCAGCAGCTTCCATCGTGCGGCCGAAGAACTGCACCTAAGCCAGTCTGCCATCAGCCAGCAGATCCGCGGGCTGGAGGACTCCCTGGAACAGCCGCTGTTCTTCCGCCAGGGACGCAGCGTGACGCTCACTGATGCGGGCATCGACCTGCTGGAAACCACGCAGTCGCTGCTGCGGCAGCTGGCCAGTGGCATCCGTCGGCTCGATCAGTATCGCAAGCCGAATCAACTGATCGTCAACACCAGCCCCGCCTTCGCGCGCCACTGGCTGGTACCGCGGCTGGGCGACTTCCGCCGCCAGCATCCACAGACCGATCTGTGGTTGCTGACCAGCGAAGAGGCGCCGGACATGACCGCGCAGGCGCTGGACATCAGCGTTCGCGATGATCTGCAGGCACAGGCCCATTGCGAGCATCGCGTGCTGCTGCAGGACCGGCTGTATCCGGCCTGCCACCCCAGCGTGCTGGCGCTACCTGTTGCCGAGCGCAGCACCCTGCACGGCGAGCGCGAAATGGACTGGAGCCAGTGGCAGGTGCAGGGCGGCGTGGATGTCGGCCAGCAACGCGAAGGCCTGAATTTCTCCGAGCCAGGACAACTGTTGGATGCCGCGTGCCAGGGCCTGGGCATCGCACTGGTCAGCGAACTGCTGGCCGCACCGGCGCGCGCGCAGGGCCTGCTGCAGCCGCTGGATGAGGCCTATGTGCGCGGACCGCGCTGGAGCTGGTTGCTGCACGAGGACAGCGCCCGCGATCCGCTGGTGATGCGGTTCTGTGAGTGGCTGCTGGCGGAACTGGCGATAGGGTAGTGCCGGCCGCTGGCCGGCAATCTGTTCGCCATGCAGATTGAGGTTGCCGGCCAGCGGCCGGCACGACCCTGTCTCAGCGCTTGGGCGCGTTTGCCTGCGCGCGCTTGATCGCTGCCTCGGCCAGCGGTGCCATCAGCGCATAGCCCTTTGCCGTCGGGTGCACGCCATCGGTTGCCAACTGCGCATCCAATCCACCGGCACGATTGGCCATCGCTGCGTAGTAGTCGAGATAGACCAGACCCCGTGCATCGGCATGGCGCTTCAGCGCAGCATTCAATGCACGCACCTTGGGCGCAGGCGTGATGCCCGGCATCCACGGGTACTCGCTGACCGGCAACACCGACGCCAGCACCACCGCGATGCCATGCGCCTTCGCCAGATCCAGCATGGCCTGCAGGTTGTCCTCGATCATCGCCTGCGTGGCCGGACCGGTGTTGCCGGCGATGTCATTGGTGCCGGCCAGTATCACCACCACATTCGGGCGCAGCGCCAGCACATCCTGCGAAAAGCGCACCAGCATCTGCGCGGTGGTCTGCCCGCTGATGCCACGATTGATGTATCCCTTGCCGGGGAAGAAGGTACTGCTACCTTCCGCGCCCCAGCCTTCGGTGATCGAATCGCCAAAAAACACCACGCGTGGCTGGCCGGCCAGTGGCGCTGGCAACACGGCATTGGCCGCGCGGTACTTCTGCAGTTGCGGCCAGTCGGACAGGCGCTGCTGCATGAAACGCACCTCGTCCGGTTGCAGCTGTTCGACCGGCCTGGTCAGCAGCGGATTGCTGGCCGCCTGCGCCATCGCTGGCGTGGCCAGCACTGCCATGAGCAGACCAGCCGCTAGCCAAGCCGTTGAAGTCATCCTGTGCATGCGCATCCTCCGCTGTCGACCTGGGCAGTCTAGCGCGGCCTGCGAATGGTCATTTTGCCGATGCAGCCGCCCTTGCCGCTACACCGGTCACCTTGGCCGGCATCCACATCCCCGGCGTCCAGCCACTGGCCTCCAGGATCGCCTTCGGGTTGTCCTGCTGGATCAGCGCGCGCACAGCATCGCGCTTGTTGTCGGCCTGCAGGTAATACGCCTTGGCGATGCGATAGCCCACCCAGTAACCGAGGTCGTAGGGCTCCTGCGAACCCGGCGTGTGGTTGTACAACCAGGGCTTCAGATCGGTGCTGTCCATATCCAGCGCGAACGCGCTTTCGATATGCACTTCCTTGCCCCGTGTCCACCCGGCATGCCGGCCGTTGCCGACGTTGCCGGAGATCAGCTCGGCGATGAACTCGGCGATACCTTCGCCCAACGACTCGCGCAGTACCGTCGCGCGCGGGTCGCCTGCTTCGTACTCGCTCACGCCGGTCTGCTGGATATGCACATACTCATGCGCGATCACGTGTACGAAGCGGTCCTGCGCGTTGGCATTCATGAAATCGGCCGCACACAGCGCTTCCAGGCCGATCACCACCCCGTTCGGGTACGTCATGCCCACCGGTTTGCCGCGCCCCACCACGATCGCTACCGGCGGGAACTTCGCCTGCGGATAGATCGCCTGCAGGTTGGCGAACACCTGCACCAGTCGCTGCCGCACCGCCGGCAACTCCGCCAGGCAGGCCCGCCCATTCGCATACACCGCAGGCTCACGCGCCATTGCTTCGGCCATGCGCTCGGCAGTCACCCGGCGCAGCTTCGCGAACTGGGCCAGGCTCGGCGTGCCCTGTGCCAGATACTGCTCCAGCTGGGCCACGCTGGGCTTGCCACGGGCAACCTCGTACAGCGCGTAGAAGCGGGTGGCATCGGTGATCAGGATTTCAGGTCCCGGCGCAGCCGCCTGGGCAGTGCCGACCACCCCGCCGAGGGCCAGGGCAAGCAGGCGACGCAACGACACGAACATGGCTCCGTCCTTGGTGGAGTGCACGCGAAGCGCGCAATCTATCACCGTGCCGGCGCATGCGCTGCCGTATCGTGCAACGCCCTCCCCTGCTGTGCCAGACTCGCGGCGAGCGGCCGCCATGGAAGCAAGGGGAAGACAGGATGATGATCGTTCCAGCGTTCTGGGCCGAAGCCCGTATGCAGGACAGGTACAGGGGCCGGCCGGTGGTGGTTCGCCGGTTTGGCTGGTCCGACGAAGACCAGGATGCCGCGCAGGCCCACGCCGATGCGCGTGCACGCGAAGCGCTTGATGACATCCTCAGCGGCCAGGCCCTGCCGCGTCGCGAGCGACGGACCAACTACGGTGTCGAAGGCATCCCGATCCGCGAGCAGATCGTGCAGCGCAGGGATGATGTCATCGTCACCCGCAACAGCTACGGCGCGTTGTGCCTGAACACCCCCGACGTCCTGTTTGCGGACATCGACCACGTGCCCACTCCATCAGGCTGCGCATTGCCGCTGTTCGGCGCACTCGGGCTGCTGGCAGCCGGCGCACTGATCGGCGTTGCATTGGGCAACTTCAACATCGGCCTGGCGGCCGGCGGCATCGCGATGGTGGTGGTCAACCAGATCATGTCGGGGCGGCGCAAGCGCCGGCTGGCCCGGTCCGGTGGCGTCGAAGGCCTCGCGCTGCAGCGCGTACAGGCGTTCGTCGAACACCATCCCGACTGGCATCTGCGTGCCTACCGCACCCCGGCCGGGCTGCGCGTGCTGGCGATGCATGCCACGTTCGAACCACAGGATGCGCAGGTGCATGCCTTCTTCAAGGCATTGGGCACCGACACGTTGTATGCACGCATGTGCACGCTGCAGCATTGCTTCCGTGCGCGGCTGACACCTAAACCGTGGCGGCTTGGCATCATCGCGCGCATCCGTCCACCGGTGGCGGCCTGGTCGTCCGAGCAGGCCAGCAACCCCGACCGTCTGGCCTGGATCGCCGAATACGAAAGGAAAAGCGCCGGCTTTGCTGCATGCGCCTATGTGCGCAGCTTCGGCGATGAGCGACGCGTGGATGCCAAGGCCGAACGCGTGCGCGACCTGCATGATCGGATGTCGCGTGCACTGGATAACCTGCCGCTGGGATGAGCGCGCGTCGCGCTCAGCGGCCGCCCTGCACGAAGGGCTGACCCGCCAATGTGGTTCCCACCTGCAGAGCGACCTGCTGCCCATCCTTGGCGAAGGTAGTGCTGCAGTTGCTGCCGCCCTTCTGGCAGCCCACTTCCGGGAAACCCTCCAGTGCTTCGGGCGCATCGCGTGGCGGGCTCGCCTGCCACCCTGCAGCATCAAGCAGTCGCTTGGCCTTGGTATAGGGCATCCCGGGGGTGATGCCCAACGCTGTCAGCTCAGCCGGCAGCGGCTGGGCGAATGCAGCGACCGGAACAACGGACATCGACAGCGATACGGCGAGGATGAAGGCCTTCATGGAGCGAACCCGTAGCGGACATCAGACGCGAAGCGTACCGCAGCTTTGTGGCCGGTCCATGCCTGCATCACAGATGGTTACGCAACACCCACAGTGGGATACCTGGAGACGACGGCTGAAACAGAAAGGCCGCCCTGGAGGGCGGCCTTGCCGGATTACTTCGCGTTCTTCACGTAAGTGTCGAACCAGTTGAGCATTTCATAGACCAGCTGCTCGTTCGATTCCAGCGCGGTGTACCAGTGCGGCTCGTTCGGCAGCATCACCAGGCGGGTGGTGCCACCATTGCCACGGATCGCCTGGTACAGCTTGCGCGACTGGAACGGCTCGGTGCCCGGGTTGGCATCGTCCTCGCCATGGACCAGCAGCAGCGGCAGCTTGATCTTGTCGGCGTAGAAGAACGGCGAGGCCTTCAGGTACACGTCCTGCGCCTGCCACACCGAACGGCGTTCGTTCTGGAAGCCGAACGGAGTGAAGGTCTTGTTGTACGAGCCACTGGTTGCCACGCCGGCCTTGAACAGGTTGGTGTGGGCGATCAGGTTGGCGGTCATCAGGCCACCATGGCTGTGGCCGGTCACGCCGATGCGGTTGCGGTCGACCACGCCCAGCTCCACCGCCTTGTCCACCGCCGCCTTGGCGTCGGCTTCCAGCTGTTCCAGATAGGTGTCGTAGGCGTTCTTCGGGTCACCCACGATCGGGAACGAGGCGTTGTCGATGATCGCGTAGCCGGCCAGCAGCATCAGGCGGTATGGCTGCAGACGGGTGAAGGTCTGCTGCGAACCGGATACCTGGCCGGCCTGTGCGGCGTTGGCGAAGTCGGCCGGGTACGCGTACAGGATCGCCGGCACGCGCTGGCCTTCCTTGTAGCCCGGCGGCGTGTACAGGGTGAACGACAGGTCCACGCCATCGGCACGCTTGTAGGTCACCAGGCGTTTCTGGATCTTCCGCACTTCCGGGGTCGGGTCGACCAGCTTGGTCAACGCGGTCGCGGTGGACGCGAACTGCGCCTCACCGGTCTTCGCATCGGCCACCGCCTCACCCTGCTGGCGGATGAAGGCATTCGGCGGATCGATCACCGACTGGTGCCACGTCAGGTAGCGACCCGGCGCGCTGCTGAAGCCGAGGAACTGCTCGTAGGCGTCGGCACTGCTGCGGAACAGGCGCTCGCTCTTAAGCGAACCAAGGTCCAGGCGGTCCAGGAACGGACGGTCGCCCTGTGGCGATGCGCCACGGCCGCTGAGGAACACGAAGCTGCCTTCCTGGCGCACGACCTGTGCACCATTGGGAAGACGCCTGTAAACCAGGTTGCCGGGGTTGCCGTACAGCTCGTCACTGGACATGTCCCACAGCAGACGGCCCTCCTTCTTCGGCTGGTCCACATCAACGATGCGGGTCTGCACCCAGTGCCGGTTCTCGTCGTTCTCGTACTGGAACGCCACGGCCGGGTCGGCGGTCCACGCGAAACCTTCGAAGCGCTGCGCGGTGCGGGTGATCTCGACCGGCTTGCCGGTAAACGGCGCCTTCAGCGTCAGCACGCGGTCGCGGTGCGGCACGCTGACCTTCCAGTCGCCCTTGTCCAGCGCTTCGGCATAGATCAGGGTGGCCGGGTCGGTGGCGCGCCAGTCGAAGCCACGCGGACCTTCAGGTACGCCGTGCACCGGCACGCGGTCGGCCAGCGGCAGGCTGGCAATCGGCGTGCTGCGGCCATTGCTGGCGTCCAGCACCGCCACGTCATTGGCGAAGCGCTGGTAGGTCACCGCATGCGAGTACGGCGCCTTGATCGTTTCGGTCAGCACGTGCACGCCATCGGGGGCGGCACTGACTTCGTTGAACAGTGCCGGCTGCCCGACCGGGCGCACGCTGCCGGCTGCGGCATCGACCACCGCCAGCTGCGAGGCACCGTAATAGGCGAACAGCTTTTCGTCATGCACGCTGGTCAGCGTGTCGCGCGCTTCATAGGTGCTGCTCTCGCCGCTGCTGCCCAGCGATTCCTGCGCATCCGGACCGGTCGGTACGCCGCCGTTGGACGGCGCCGGCCCTTGGTTGGCAGGTACCAGCTTCACCAGCAGGCTCTGGCTGCCACCCAGCCACTGCACGGTGTACCCGAAGATCGGGTTCAGCTGCACATTCGGCACCTGCTTCACCTGGCCGGTAGCGGCGTCGCCCACCCACAGCTGCACGCTGGTATCAACCGCGTTCTGGAAGGCGAAATGGTTGCCGTCGGCCGACCACAGCGCGCCAGTGGCGCAGCCCTGTGGCAGGTTGACCTTGTTGCTCTTGCCGCTGGCGATCTCGACCAGGGTGAAGTCGGCCACGCAGGCCGGAATGCCATAGCCGCCGGGGGTGTCGTGGCGGCTGCGGTTCTTCGGTTCCAGGCGCACGCCGGCCAGCTTCAGGTACGGCTGGGCCACGCGGGTAATGGACGGATAGGTCTGCGCGGTGGTCAGCAGCAGGCGCTGGCCGCTGGGGTCGATGTTCGGTGCCGGCGGCGGCGGCGCCTTGAGTACCTTGAGCAGGTGTTCCGGCGGCTTGGCGTAGTCGGCGAAGGCCGGGCCGGCGGCCAGCAGGCCGAGCGTGGCAACGGCAACGGCCGCCGCCAGAGAGGTACGACGGATGAGCATCCTTTTCCCCTGGGAGTGAGTTGGGTACCCGCACCGCGGGCATGGGCCGAATCTAACACCCCCGGCCCACCGGGAAATGGGCCGGAAGGGCTAGTCGCCCCATCCTGCAAAGCGTGGCCCTGCCTGGCCCGGCCCCCTCCCGGGATGCCCCTCACTCTACTGCCGCGCGTGCAGCTCCCAGGTGGACAGATAATCGGGATCAATCACCGTCACGCCACTGGACCGCAACTGGTACTCACCCGGCGCGGCCGGCAGGTACTGGTCCAGCATCGGCGGCAGATAGCGCTCATGTCCGTCATCGCCATCGGCCAGCACCAGCCCCTCTTCGGCACTGACCCTCAGCACGGTGCCGGCAAACTGTTCCAGCCCCTGTACCTGGCCATCACCACCAAAACGGGTAACGCCCACCAGCACAAGCTTGCCAATCATCTGCTCGGCCTTGGCATCATCCAGATCCAGGGGCGGCAGGGCTCCTCTCGATTCGTTGCTCATCGTGCACCTCGGAAGCCTGCGTGGACATCGTGGACGAGATGCGCGCCAAGTGCTGCGAACAAAGCAGCTTCGTGGGGCGTCTCGCATGCATGTAGTGGCTCTGCGCACTGCGGGATGCAGAGCCAACCATCGGTGCTCAACTCACGGAAGAATTCTGTCTGAGGCTGCATGAACCGCAGCAGCGGTTTCAGCATGTTCGCCAACACCAGCACACGCTGCCTGGGCGACAGGCCGGTTGCTGATGCGGTAGGTGTACGCGTGAACAGGACTGTGCATCGCGGGCCTCCTTGCCGGGGGAGTGGCCTCGCAGGACCACGTTCAACGCTGCGCAAATGTGCCGGAAACGAGCTGGCGGGCGAGTGTCGGTCGCGGGAAAGCTGCAGGGACGCCCTCTACGTAAGGCCTCGCCTGCGCTTGATCGTCTACACGGTTGGATGCTGCCACCGCTCACGGAATGGCGAAGTGAAGAAAATTCCATGGCATGCACGGCCGGGCAACTCCGCTTGCAGCAAGTGTCTGAGCCGAACGCGCCCTCCCCGATTCCAGCAATCGTCAATTCCATTTAACCTGTGATTCACCTGGCCCACTTTAGGGTCAGCGCTCAACATGCAGGGAACGCTTATGTTTGGGTACGCATTCACACGGCCATGGGCAATTGCCCTATGTGCGGCCTCGCTTTGCGCCTGCACACACGCGACTGATCGTTCGTCGACTTCTCAAGGACCCGCTACCATGGCATCGACTGCCTCCGACGCCGCAACGCCGTCTGCACTCAGGGCAGACCAACTCCTGTTGCGTCTGCTGGATCTGATCAAGGACACCACCTCCACCCGGGAACTGACCATTGAACGGGTATCGCAGGCCATGCAGGCGCCCGCACAGCGTTTTGGCCCGGGGCACTTCGGCTACGGTGGCACGCTCACTCCAGAGTGGAGCTACGGCCTGGAGGTCAAGAAGGCTGGCGCCGCCGATGCGCGTCTCGATCTCAATTTCATCGACACCACCGCCGACCGCAAAGCCAACGCAACGGCGATCTGCGAGGTCGACTTCAATCAGTTCGCCTCGGCTCTGCAGGCCGCGGGCTTCAAGCGTGAAACCATCCGCGGCGAGCACGGCCGGGTCATCCATGACCGTTTCGATCGTCCAGACCAGAGCATCACGGTCGATACGCTGCCAGAAAACCCGACCCCATCCGGCGAACCGGCACATGCCTGTGTCCGCCTTGTGACCGTGCAGTAAGGAGCACCGCACCATGCCTACGCTTTCAGCGGATACGGAACGCCTGCTGACCGAATTTGCAGGAGAACCCGATGTAACGACCGATCAGGTCGACAACCTTCGCAAGGCCATCGCCAATTCTCCCGCACTGGCAACCCAGGTCGACGCGGCCATCGCCGCCGGCCACCTGCAGCACTTTGAGCTGCTGCCTGCCGACAGCAATGTGGGCGGCGAGTACGACGGCGGCACAAAGGCCATCCGCCTGCCGGCATCCAGTCTGTCCACCCCGGCAGCCCCGGACAGGCACAACGCTGCAGAGCTGACCTTCATCATGGGCCATGAGATCCAGCACGGGTTCAATGACGCAGCGACAGAGCGGGCCTATAAGCAGTTTGAATCCGATATTGCGGACGTTGCCGCGCGCGATTCGACCCACGACTACACGCAAGCCATCGGTTCCATGCTCGCAGCCAACCGGCGCGACGAGGCATCGGCGAACATCGAGGGCTGGAATGCGCTGGTAGGCATGGTCAAGACCGCCAACCCGGACGCCACGCTGGAGGATGTCTACGAAGCAAGTACCCGCGCCAAGGAATTCGTGCGCGTGCAGCCCGGCCCGCCAATGACCTATGCCGCGCATCCGGACCTCACACTCAATGCAGACCTGAGCATGACCGCCACTGCCGCCAACATCGAGGGCATGGGCAAGCACTACTACGACGAAGGTGTGTCGTCCGGGCTGGGGCCCAACGGCAATTCGGACTACCAGAATTTCTACGGTGCTTATGCGATCGGCCGTGCCTGCGAGGAAGAGGCCAGAAACCCGGCACCCGATGGCATCAGCAGGATGTCGGTGAACATGGCACAACTGGGCCTGCAGGAAAGCCTGCTGGAACAGAACGGCCTGTCTCTGGGTGAGGGCAGTCTGCCACGGCAGCCCTACTTCGATACCAGCACCTCGCCGTCCACGCTGCATTATTTCGACCACACCGAGGGCACCTACGCGCACATACCCATCACCGCGCCGGCGACCGCCACTCCCTCGGCCGAGGCGCAGGTTGCGTTGGCGGGCGGCAACGACCGTGCCCTGCACGATCAGATCCGCGGCAAGGTGGCAGAGTTGGATGCCGCCAACGGCCGCAGCTTTGACGCCTCCAGTGAACGCCTGAGCGCGAGCCTGCTGGTGCTGGCCCGCGAGAACGGCCTGGACCGCGTGGATCATGTGGTGCTCAGCCGCCAGGCCGGCGACGTCGCTGCGGCACAGAACGTGTTCGTGGTGAAGGGCGCACTGGATGATCCTGCGTCGCTGCGCGCATCGGCAGCCACGGCTGAAGCCGCACAGCGGCCGGTGCAGGAAAGCCTGGACAGCCTCGCCATCGTCAACCAGCGCCAGGCCGACCACGCCTCGCAGGAACAGACACGCCAGCAGGTGCAGGAGCAGCAGCGCAGCGCACTGTCGCATTGAAGTCAGGGACGGCGCCGGGCATCGCCCGGCGCAACCCAGGCATGGGCCAAGCTAGAATGCGCACATGCGTACCGTCCATGCCCTCCGCTACATCACCCCCTTGCGGGAAGGTGGCTCACTGCCTGCCGTGGTCGAGACCGACGACGACGGTATGGCGGTGCTCAAGTTCCGTGGTGCCGGCCAAGGGCCGAAGGCGCTGATCGCCGAGCTGATCGCAGGTGAGATGGCGCGCGCGGTGGGTCTGCCGATTCCGGAGATCCTGTTCGTGGAGCTGGACAGCGAATTCGCCCGCACCGAGCCCGACCCGGAGATCCAGGACCTGATCCGCGCCAGCGAAGGCCTGAATCTGGGCCTGGATTACCTGCCCGGCGCGATCAACTACGACCCGGCGGCGATGCCGGTGGACGCTGACCTGGCCTCGCGTATCGTCTGGTTCGATGCGTTCACCAGCAACGTCGACCGCACCACGCGCAATCCGAACCTGATGGTGTGGCATCGCAAGCTGTATCTGATCGACCACGGCGCGGCAATGTACTTCCATCACGACTGGGCCAACGCCGGCGATGCCTGCGAGAAGCCCTTCGTGCTGATCCGCGACCACGTGCTGCTGTCGTTCGCCAGCCGCATCGCCGAGGTGGATGCCGAACTGGCCGCGCGCCTGCCGGATGCGGAAATCGAGCGCATCGTCGGCCTGGTGCCGGACAGCTGGCTGGTCGATGAGCCGGCCTTCGACAGCCCCCGCGCCTACCGGCAGGGCTACGTCAACTACCTGAAGCATCGCCTGAAGGTGCGTGCGGTGTTCGTGCAGGAGGCCATCCGTGCCCACGCTGCACACGTATGACTATGCCGTCATCCGCGTGGTACCGCGGGTGGAGCGCGAGGAGTTCATCAACGTCGGCGTGATCGTGTCCTGTCCGGGCGCACGTCACCTCGAAGCGGCGATCGAGATCGACGCTGCGCGCCTGCAGGCCTTCGCGCCGGCGCTGGATATTGAAGCGCTGCAGCCGTGGCTGGATGCCATCGTGGCGATCTGCCGGGGCGATGCCGACGCCGGCCCGATCGCGCAGCTGCCCGCGCGCGCGCGCTTCCATTTCCTGACCGCCAAGCGCAGCTCGGTGGTGCAGATGTCCAGCACCCATGTGGGCCGCACGGCGGACCCGGCGGCCGTGGTCGAACACCTGATGGCAAAGATGGTGCGGGTGCCGACCTAGTGCCCTACTTGCCGCCGCCCCAGCGTGCGGTCATTTCGCTGCGGATCGGCGTGCGCTCGGTGTTGCTGTCCGTTGCGGTGAAGCACATCGCCTTGACCGCGTTCAACGCCCAGTCGCTGAAGGCCGTCGACGGCTTGGCATCCACCACCTTTACGTCATACGTGCGGCCGCGCTTGTTGACCGAATAGGCCACGGTCACCTCCTCTGCGAACTGCACACGCCCGGGATCGGCATTCAGTCGTGGGCGGAAGGTGCCTTCCACCGGCTTCCAGTACGTCAGCGCTTCGGCCTGCTGCAGCTGCAGCGGCTCGGGAGATGCGGCGATGGCCATCGGACTCATCGCCAGGGTGAGCGTGATCGCAGCAACACGGAGCAGCATCGGAGGCATGGTTGTCATTCCCTGTACGCCAGTGGTCGGTGCCCAAGCGTACGCCATCACGGACCTTTCCGGTTCACCGCAACGGTGACCGCGAAGTAGGGAATCGCGCTCCACTGCCCGCGCGGATGATGCAGCGATTCCACGCCCATGCCGATCTGGTAATTCACGCTGCCCGGCCGCTCGCGCCAGAAATAAGGCGCGCCGTTGCTCCAGCCGCAGCAGACATAGGTCAATGACGGCATGCCGAAGGTCTGATGCAGGTAGGCTTCAATCCTCGCCGCCGACGCCCCGCTGACGCGATACCGCGCTTCCATCGGCTGGAGGTAGGAAGCATCGTCCTGCGTGCAGCCGACGTATTCCAGCTCAGCGGGCTTTCTCCCCATCGCCTGCAGGAAATCCTGGCAGACGGTGTCGGGCCGGGCCAGGCCTTCGGCGCGGCCGTGCAACTCCCACTCGGCGATCGCAGCGGCGGGCGTCTGTGCGCTGGCAGTGACGACGCTGCCGATCAGCAAAAGATGCAACATGGTGATGGCAGGTCCTCTGCAGGCGTGGCGAGACGTCATCGTAAGCGAGCGGCGCCACCACCCGCTGCGCACACTTCGATCAACGCTCACGCGCCATGCTCTGTTCGGTGAAGCGCGCCACGCAGAAATCCAGGAAGCTGCGCAGCTTCGGCGTGACCTGGCGATCGCGGGGATACAGCAGGTTGATCGAGGTGGATACCGGCACGAATCGAGGCAGCACCTCCACCAGTGCGCCGCTGGCCAGAACGGCAGACATCATCTCGAACGGCTGCAGGATCAGCCCCAGCCCACCGACTGCAGCGGTCAGCAGCGGCTCGGCCTGGTTGACCATGAAGCGACTGGAGACCGGCACGGTCAACACCCCGCCCTGTGGGTCATGGAAGCTCCACCGCGTACGGATCACCGAGTGGGCGAAGCCCAGGCATTCGTGCCGGCTCAGGTCCTGCGGGTGAACGATGGGGGGGCGTGCAGCCAGATAGCCGGGGGCAGCGCACAGCGCCAGCGGGTACGGTCCCAGCCGCCGCGCGACCAGCCCGCTGTCGGCGAGATCACCGGTGCGGAACACCAGGTCGTAGCCGTCTTCAACTACGTTGACCAGGCTGTTGGACAGGTTCAGGTCCACCTGCACGTCGGGATACTGCTGCATGTAGGCCACCACCGCCGGCCCCAGCGCGTGCACGCCGAAGGTGACCGGCGCACTGATCCGCAGCCGCCCCATCGGTCGCCCGCGCGCGATCTCGGCCAGCTGCTCGGCACTCTCCACTTCTTCCAGGATGACCCGGGCACGGGCCAGGTACGCCTGCCCGAAGTCGGTCAGGCTCTGCTTGCGCGTGGTGCGGTTGAGCAGGCGCACGCCCAGATGCTGCTCCAGCGTCTGCACATGCTTGCCGACCAGTTGCGGCGACAGGTCCAATGCCTCGGCAGCGGCGGCGAACGAGCCCACCTCGGCCACCTTGGCGAAGCTGCGCAGGGGTGCGATAAGGTCCATTGCAAACTATTGTTTTCCAATGAAACGCCAGATTACTCCTTCTTTCGTTCGCCGGCCGCGCGCACAGTAGCGCTCTGTTCCCCCTGCCCGGCCACCAGCCGGCGTTCCCTTTGGAGACCCCCATGACCCAGGTTGTCCGCATCCACGCCTATGGCGACGCCGATGTGCTGCGCGTTGACGATATCGACGTACCCGCTCCTGCCGCCGATGAGATCCAGATCCGGGTCAAGGCCATCGGCTTGAACCGCGCCGAGGTGATGTTCCGCAACGGCGCCTATCTGCAGCAGGCAGAGTTCCCGAGCCGCCTGGGCTATGAGGCGGCTGGCCTGGTTGAAGCCGTAGGCAGCGCGGTGACAGGCTTCGCTGCAGGCGATCCCGTCAGCGTCGTGCCGCCGCTGGATATCGCCCGCTGGGGCACCTACGGCGAGCTGGCCAACGTGCCGGCGCGACTGGTGGTGAAGCACCCGTCGTCGCTGGGCTTCGAGCAGGCCGCTGCGGTGTGGATGCAGTACGTCACCGCCTGGGGGGCACTGCTGGAGCAGGCCAAGCTGGGTGCCGGCGATTTCGTCATCATCACTGCAGCGTCAAGCAGCGTTGGCCTGGCTGCCATCCAGATCGCCAATGCTGTGGGCGCAACGCCGATCGCGGTAACCCGTGGCCCGGGCAAGCGCCAGGCGCTGCTCGATGCCGGCGCCGCCCATGTCATCGCCACCCAGGAGCAGGACCTGGTGGCCGAAGTTGCCCGCATCACCGCAGGTGCTGGCGCGCGCGTGGTGTTCGATCCCATCGGCGGCCCGCAGTTCGTGCCGCTCACCGAAGCGATGGCACGCGGCGGCATCCTGCTGGAGTATGGCGCGCTGAGCAGCGAGCCTACGCCGTTCCCGCTGTTCAACGTACTGGGCAAGTCGCTGACGCTGAAGGGCTACCTGTACTCGGAAATCGTGTCCGACGATGCGGCGCTGGCGCGTGCGAAGGCGTTCATCGTCGATGGCCTGGACAAGGGCGTGCTGGCACCGCTGATCGCCAAGGTGTTTACGTTCGCGCAGATCCAGGACGCGCACCGCTACCTGGAATCGAACGAGCAGATCGGCAAGGTGGTGGTGACGGTTTAACCGGTTGCGCGATACCCCTGTGACGTTCGGAATGTACCCGCAGGGGTCGTCAATGCTGTTGCCAGCGCCGTGTGCTACAGAGGCACGCGGCGGGCGATGTAGTTGATCACATTGCCCACGGCATCCGGATCGACGTTGGCCAGGCCGACCAGCACGTATCCCTGCTCAGGCATCACCACAATGGCACTGTTCGAACCGGGCGCCCCGCCCTCGTGGCCGAACTGGCGCTGCCTTCCCTCGCCCTGAACCATGAACCCGTAGCCATACCAGCCCTTGCGGTTCTGTGGACGGGTGGCCTGCTGCAACCACACCGGCGAGACCAGCTTGCCGGTACGCAGGGCCTCTGCGAACTTCAACATGTCACCTGCGGTGCTGTAACCGCCGCCAGCGGCAGTCCCTCGCCATGGCAGGGATTTGGTTTCGACGATCCACTGCCCTTTCACTTGGGTATAGCCGCTTGCACGATGTGGAACGTCCACCGATTCCGGTTCAAAACCGGTTTCCGTCATGTCCGCCGCGCGCAGAACATGCTCGTTGACATAGTCGTAGTACGTCTGCCCGGACACCGCCTCGATGATCCGGCCCAGCACGATGAAACCATAGTTGGAATACCCATCCTGGCTGCCTGCAGCAAACTGCGGGGCATCCTTGGCGAAGCGCTGCACATAGTCGTCGTGGGTTTTCAGCGACGCCGCGTAGTGCTCGAAATCATCACCGAAGAAATCACCGAGGCCGCCGGTATGGCTGAGCAGTTGCCGGATCGTGACCGTGCCTGCCACCGTTTTGTTCGGATAGTCCGGCAGGCGTTTTCCGATGGTGTCATCCAAGGCCAGGCGACCTGCTTCAGCCAGTTGCAGGATGGCCACTGCGGTGAACATCTTGTTGGACGAAGCAAGGCGGAACTGCGTCTGCGCATCGACGGGCACGTGCTGCTCGCGGTTGGCCAGCCCTCCCTGCCACTGCAGCAGCACCCTGCCATCGTGCGCGACCAGCACGGCGCCAGACAGCGAATCACTTGCCTGCAGGGCGTTGAGCCGGGCGGTACTCTGGGCCAGGAGTGCCGGCAGCTCCATGCGCGCAGGCTGGAACTGCGGCGGTGTCGGCACGCCTTCCAACTGGAACACCTTCACGTGGCGCGGCGCGGCAGGGTCCATTTCCGCAGTCAACAGCATCGCCCGTTCGCTGTCTTCGCCCAGCACCAGCACTTCGGCCTTCTCAGGCGTGTTTGAGCGTACTTCGAGCACCTTCATCGGCCCATTGGACGCACGGAACTCCAGGTAATCCTGCGGACCGCTGCCGGTCGTCTTTGCGTACCTGTCGGCGAACGCCTGCAACGCCTGGAGACTGTTGGCATTGAAGGCGGACAGCCATTCATCGACGGCGTCCTGTGCGCGTGAGCCGGTTGATTCAACTGGCACTGCAGCCGCACCAGCACTGAATGACACCGCCAACAGCAAGGCGAAGATCAGTGGGAAGACACAGAAGCGTCGACGACGCACGGACATGACGGATCCTTCGCAGACGGGGCGTAGCACCATCCTAGACGACAACCGCACAGGTCACTGCACTGCAGCCGGCATCAGATGCCGACGCTATTCCGGCAACGCATACGCCATCACGTAATCCCCGGCCGGCGTCTCCATGAAATGGTGCCCGCCGGCCATGATCACCACGTACTGCCGCCCGCCCTGCTCATACACCATCGGGTTGGCCTGTCCACCTGCTGGCAGTTTGGTATGCCACAGCTCCTTGCCGGTCTTCAGGTCGATGGCACGCAGCAGGTCGTCGGTCGCTGCGGCGATGAAGATCAGGCCGCTGGCGGTCACCACCGAACCGCCATTGTTCGGCGTGCCGATTTCAATGGGCAGGCCGGAGCGGATGCCAAACGGGCCGTTGCCGCGTGCGCTGCCGAACGGCCGGTCCCACAGCAGTTTGCCGCTGCGCAGGTCAATCGCACGGATGCCGCCATAGGGTGGCTGCTTGCACAGCAGGCCGGTGAACGGCAGCCGCCAACCGGCATTGACGTCGATGCCATAGGGCGTTCCCACCTGCGGATCCCCTGCCCCTTCGGCACCGCCCTTGTCCGCGCGGATCTGCTCGCGCGGCAGCCAGCCTTTGCGGTCGGCCTCGGCGCGCGGCACCAGCCGGTTGTAGTTGGGCATGTCGTTGTAGTTGGCCACGATCACGCCGCGTCGCGTATCGATGGCCACGCTGCCCCAGTCCGAACCACCGTTGTAGCCGGGGTATTCGATGGAATGGTGATCGCTGCTGGGCGGTGTGTAGAAACCTTCGTAATGCGCCTTGCGGAACTGGATGCGGCAGACCAGCTGGTCGATGGGGGTGATGCCCCACATGTCGCGCTCGGTCAGCGCATCGTCGCGCCGCAGCGTGTGGTACAGCGAGAACAGCTGGCTTGCGGCGCGCTGCTCGGGCTCAACACCGCCCTGTGGCACCTTGCGCTCTTCGGCCGGGGTCAGCAGCTGGCCGTTGCGACGGTCGAGGATGTACATGTCGCCCTGCTTGGTGGGCAGCAGGATCGCCGGCACCTTGCCCGATGCCGTCGGGTAGTCGATCAGGCTGGCCTGCGAACCCAGGTCGTAATCCCAGACGTCCTTGCGCACCGCCTGGAAATGCCAGACCGGCTTGCCGGTGGCTACATCGATGGCGACCAGCGAGGTCGCGTATCTGTTCTGGTTCTCCGTGCGCGAGCCACTCCAGTAGTCGCCCGCGGCATTGCCCATCGGCAGGTACACCAGGCCCAGCGCTTCATCACCGGTCGCGGCGGTCCACATGTTCGGTGTGCCACGCGTATAGGTCTGCTCGCGTGGTGGCAGGCCGCTGCGCTCGGGCTGGTCCATGTCCCACGCCCAGCGCAGCTTGCCGCTGATCGCATCGTAGGCCTGGATGACGCCGGAAGGCGCGTCGCGACGCTGTCCGTCCAGTACCTGATGCCCGGTGACGACGACACCGCGGACGATCGCCGGTGGCGAGGTGATCGAGACGTAACCCGGTGGCACCTCGCCCATGCCCAGGGTGATGTCGACCTGGCCGTTGTTGCCGAAATTCGCACAGGGGCGACCGCTGTCGGCGTCCACCGCGATCAGGCGGCCATCCAGGGTGCCTTCGATGATGCGTGCACTGCACGCTGCGCGGCTGCCGGGCGCAGCGCTCCGGCTGATACGGGTCGGCGGTGGTGCGGGCAGCGCGAGATCGGCGGCCACGTCAGCCAGCGCGGCATCGGCGAGGGTCGGTGCGCTGGGCTGTTCGTAATAGGACACGCCACGGCAGGCGGCCGTGTACGGGATCGAAGCATCCTTCACCTTTGGATCGAACCGCCATAGTTCCTTGCCGTTGCCGGCATCGAGCGCGATCAGCTGATTGCGGGCGGTGCACAGGTACACCCGGTCACCGATCTTCAGTGGCGTGGTTTCCGCACCCCAGCGCTTCTTGGGCAGGTCGCCGGTACGGAACTGCCACGCCAGTTGCAGGGTGCCTACGTTTTCAGGGGTGATCTGCTGCAGCGGCGAATAGCGGGTCGCCGCATTGCTGCGCCCCCACGCCGGCCAGTCGCCCTCCACCGGCTGGTCGGCCGGCTGCAGGCCGGTGGTATCACGGGTCGGATCGAGCCCGGCGCTGACCGCCGGCTCCGGGAACGGCCGGTGCCCGTCAACCAGGCCATGGGGGGCGAACGCGAGGCCGAAGGCAGCCACGAACACCAGCATCAGCACAGCGGCCACGCTGCGCGAAAGGCGCTTGGGTACCGGCGCCTGCAGGGTCGGCGCCAGCAACGCCAGGACGATGCCGAGCCCGGTCACCAGGCCCAGGCGTGGCACCCAGCGCCAGTAATCGCTGCCCGATTCCCACCAGGTCCACAGCAGGCTGCCGAGGAAGACCAGTGCGTACAGCAGCGCACCGCTGCGGCGATTGCCCCACAACAGGATGCCGCACACCAGCAGGCCGAGGCCGGCGATGGCGTAGTACCACGAGCCCCCGAGGCTGGCCAGCCAGCCACCGAGCCCGCCGATGATCAGGCCGAGCACGATCAGCAACAGGGCCAGGACGGTGATGAGCGGGTGGCGGGATGTGGGCGTTGCGGCGGACGCGGACTGCGGCGTGGCGGACATCGACGATCTCCGGGGGCAGCATGCGCCCTTATGCCACCGTCACCGTGAAGTGCGTGCGTATTTTGGACGGCAGACACGACGACGCCGGCACTGGGCCGGCGTCGTCGGGTACCTCAGTGTCGCGGCAGGATCACTCCTGCGCGGCGTCCTCGCTGCTGGCAGCAGCCGGTGCGCCGTCGGTCGCGGCCGGGGTGGCGGCGGCCACCTCGTCCTCGTCCTCGTCGATCGAGGCATCCATGCGCTCCACCGCCTGCAGCTTCTCGTCCTTGGACAGGCGGATCAGGGTCACGCCCTGGGTGTTGCGGCCGACGCGGCTGATTTCCGAACCACGCGTACGCACCAGGGTGCCGCCATCGGAGATCAGCAGGACTTCATCATCGGTACCCATCAGCACCGCGGCAACCAGCTTGCCATTGCGCTCGGTGGTCTGGATGCCGATCACGCCCTGCGTGCCACGACCCTTGCGCGGGTAGTCCGGCAGCGGGGTGCGCTTGCCGTAGCCGTTTTCGGTGGCGGTGAGGATGTAACGCAGGTTGGCGTCGTCGGCACCTTCGATCACCGTCTCGCCCGTGGCGATGGCTTCCTCGACACCGTTGTCGTCCTCGCTCTCATCCTCGATGCCGCCAGCACTCTCGGCCACGATCAGGCTGACCACTTCCTCGCCGGCCGGCATCCTGATGCCGCGCACGCCCGTAGCGGTACGGCCCATCGAGCGGACCTTGTCTTCACCGAAGCGCACGGTCTTGCCGTTGGAGGCGAACAGCAGGATGTCGCGCTCGCCATCGGTCAGGCCGACGCCAACCAGGGCATCGCCCTCGTCGAGGTTGATCGCGATCTTGCCGCGGGCCAGACGGAAGGCGAACTCGCCCAGCGGGGTCTTCTTGACCGTACCGTTCTTGGTGGCGAAGAACACGAACTGGCCATCGGCGTACTCGCGCACCGGCAGCACGGCCTGCACGCGTTCGCCGGGCTCCAGCGGGATCCAGTTGATGATCGGACGACCGCGGGCGTTGGAACCGGCTTCGGGCAGCTGGTACACCGGCAGCCAGAACACCTTGCCCGAACTGGTGAAGGTCAACAGCGTGTCGTGCGTGTTGACCAGCCACAGCTGTTCGATGAAATCCTCTTCCTTGGTCGACGCCGCGCTGCGGCCACGGCCGCCACGGCGCTGCGCGCGGTACACGCTCACCGGTTGGCGCTTCACGTAGCCGGCGTGGGAGACGGTGACCACCACGTCTTCCGGGGCGATCAGGTCGAGGATGTCCAGATCTTCTTCGCTGTGGCGGATCTCGGTACGGCGCTCGTCACCGAACTCGGCACGCACGTTGATCAGCTCTTCGCGGATCACCTGCAGCAGGCGGTCGGGATCTTCCAGGATATGGATCAGCCCGGCGATCACTTCCAGCAGCTGCTTGTATTCCTCGGTCAGGCGGTCCTGCTCCAGCCCGGTCAGGCGGTGCAGGCGCATTTCCAGGATCTGGGTCGCCTGGATCTCGGTCAGCTGGTAGCCGCCTTCGATCAGGCCCACACCCTTGGGCAGGTCATCGGGACGCGAGGCTTCGGCACCGGCGGCGCCGAGCATCGAACCGACCAGGCCCGGCTCCCACAGGCGCGCAAGCATGCGTTCGCGTGCTTCACCCGGGTTCGGCGAGGTCTTGATCAGTTCGATCATCTCGTCGATGTTGGCCAGCGCAACGGTCAGGCCTTCCAGCACGTGGGCACGGGCGCGCGCCTTGCGCAGCTCGAACACGGTGCGGCGGGTGACCACTTCGCGACGGTGGCGGACGAAGGCCTCCAGCATCTGCTTGAGGTTCATCAACTGCGGGCGGCCGTCGACCAGCGCCACCATGTTGATGCCGAACACCGACTCCATCTGGGTCTGCTGGTAGAGGTTGTTGAGCACAACCTCGGCCGACTCGCCGCGCTTGATTTCGATGTAGATGCGCATGCCGTCCTTGTCGGACTCATCGCGCAGCTCGCTGATGCCTTCGATCTTCTTTTCCTTGACCAGCTCGGCGATCTTCTCGATCAGACGCGCCTTGTTCACCTGGTAAGGAATTTCAGTGACGATGATCGATTCGCGGCCGTTGTCGGCCACTTCGACATCCGCCTTGGCACGGATGCGCACGCGGCCACGGCCGGTGCGGTAGCCGGCGATGATGCCGGCGGTGCCGTTGATGATGCCTGCGGTCGGGAAATCCGGGCCGGGGATGAACTCCATCAGGCCGTCGATATCGATTTCCGGATTGTCGATCAGCGCGATGCAGGCATTGATCGATTCGGTGAGGTTGTGCGGCGGAATGTTGGTCGCCATGCCCACCGCGATACCGGCCGAACCATTGACCAGCAGGTTCGGGAACCGGGTCGGCATGACCGTCGGCTCCAGTTCCTTTTCGTCGTAGTTGGGCTGGAAATCGACGGTTTCCTTGTCGATGTCCGCCATCAGCTCATGCGCGAGCCGCGACATGCGCGCCTCGGTGTATCGCATCGCCGCAGCGGAGTCGCCGTCGACCGAACCGAAGTTACCCTGGCCATCGACCAGCATGTAACGCAGCGAGAACGGCTGTGCCAGACGCACCAGCGTGTCGTACACCGACTGATCGCCATGCGGGTGGTACTTACCGATGACGTCACCGACGATACGTGCCGACTTGAAGTAGGGCTTGTTGCTGTGCGCGTTGAGTTCATTCATCGCAAACAGCACACGACGATGCACCGGCTTGAGGCCATCGCGCGCATCTGGCAGCGCGCGCCCCACGATCACGCTCATGGCGTAATCGAGGTAGCTCTTGCGCATCTCGTCTTCCAGGTTGACCTGGATGATTTCCTTGGCGGTTTCTGCCATTCGGGTTCCGTTGTCTGGTAGCGGTCCAGTCCGGCGCATCCACCCGGGGGCGGTCGTGCCGGAACCTCGATTCAACCGCTGGATTCTACCACACGGGGCCGTTTTCCGCCTGCTTTTGCGGTGATTTTACCGGCACAAATCAGGAACTTAGGGGTTTGCCGGCCAGCAACCGGCGCTACCGGGGCTGGGGTCGGAGCCCTTTCCTGTGGAAAGGGCTCCGACCCCGTGCCGCATCAACCGCCGAAGGCGGCGCGCATGTTCTCTGCGGTCGGGTTCAGGATCACCCCCCGCTCGGTCACGATGGCATCGATCAGCTCGCCCGGGGTGACATCGAACACCGGGTTCCAGGCAGCGATGCCCTCGGCCACGGTGCGGGTGCCGCCCACGCCGTACAGTTCGCCCGGATCGCGCTGTTCGATCTCGATCTGGCTGCCGTCCACGGTATCCATGTCCACCGTCGAGGAAGGCGCCACGACCATGAACTTCACCCCGTGGTGGCGGGCCGCGATGGCCAGCTGGTAGGTGCCGATCTTGTTGGCGGTATCGCCGTTGGCGCAGATCCGGTCGGCGCCGACGATCACCCACTGCACGGCACCGGTCTTCATCAGGTGCGAAGCGGCCGAGTCGGCGATCAGCGTCGCGTCGATGCCGTCCTGCTGCAGCTCCCACACGGTCAGGCGCGCACCCTGCAGCCACGGCCGGGTCTCGCCGGCAAACACGCGGGCGATACGGTCCTGGGCCATGCCGGCGCGGATCACGCCCAGCGCCGTTCCAAAGCCGGCGGTAGCCAGCGAACCAGTATTGCAATGGGTCAACACGCCGCTGCCAGCCTCGATCAGGCCGGCACCGAGGGCACCCATATGGCGGTTGGCGGCCAGGTCTTCTTCAGCGATGGCCTGTGCCTCGGCCTCCAGCATCGCCTTCCAGTCGGCACCGGCAGCACCCAGGCAACGCCGCATGCGTGCCAGCGCCCAGGCCAGGTTCACCGCGGTCGGGCGCGAGGCATTCAGCCGCTGCAGCGCCGGTTCCAGCTGCTGCAGGGCGTGCGCGCCGTCGGCGGCCTGAACATCACGTGCGGCCAGCACCACACCCCAGGCGGCAGCGATGCCGATGGCTGGCGCGCCGCGCACGGTCAGGGCGTGGATGGCGGCGGCCACCTCATCACTGTCATGGCAGGCCACATGCTCGACCACGAACGGCAGCTTGCGCTGGTCAAGCAGTTGCAGGGTATCGCCGGTCCACAGGATCGGGCGGATGTGGTCGTAGCGGGCGTAGTCGAGGTCGGTGGCAGTGTTCATGGGCCCCATTGTAGGGCCACGCCACGCGCGGATGGATCCTGTCCGGATCAGTTCACCGAGAATTCGGCGCGGCAGCCGCCGTCGACCCAGATGCCGTTGCGGTTCCAGCCCCAGGTATTGCCTTCCTCGCACGGGGTGCTGGAAAGCTGGTTGGAGATGGTGGCGCTGGTGGAGATGCTGGCGCCACAGAAGCGGCGCTTCTTGGACTTGGATTCGCAGGTCAGCCGGCGCGGCATGTCGACGAAACGGCCCTGCTCGTCGGCCACCTCGAAGTCACCCTGGCAACCGCGGGTGGTCCATACCTCATTGCGCTTGTAGCCCCAGCCCTGCCCTTCCCGGCACGGCAGCACCGACAGCTGCCGCAGCAAGCGCACTGGCGCACCATCCAGGCGTACCGGACAACTCTGCGGGCGACCGCTGGACTCACAGCGCACGACCCGTCGCACCAGACGCTTGCGACCCTCGGCCGAGGGCGCAGCACCATTCTCTGCATGGCGCGCGCGGAACTCAGCGCGGCAGCCCAGGGTCACCCACACGCCACTGCGGTCGGTGCCCCACTCGCTGCCACGGATGCAGCTGTTGCTGGACAACTGGCGGATCAGGTCGACGCCGTTGCTGACGTCGATATCACAGTGCACCCAGCCCATGTCGCGGGATTCGCAGGTCACCACTTCGCTGTCATAGCCAAGCGACTGCGCCGATGCGGTCGACGGAAGCAGGCCACCCCATATCGCCACGGAGTACATCGGTGCCGCTACGACCGCAAACCACTTGACCAAAGCCTTCCCCATGAATGGATGAACCACGACGCAAGTGTGCGGTATCGACTGTGATAAGAGCATCATCGTGCTTGCTGAATCAAGCGCGTAAAAGCGTGTTTTCGTTCAGCCTGCCAGGTCCATGGGAACAGGTCCATGGGAAATCGTCGGGTCACGCGTGGGCAAAATCGAATGCAAGTACATCTGCAATGCGCGGTGTACGGTGCATTGCCATCAACAGGCGATCAATGCCAACGGCAACACCGGCACAGCCGGGCATCAAAGGCAGTGCATGCAGCAACGCTTCATCCATCGCGGGCTGCACCTGTCCGCGCGCGTGGCGGCGCTGCAGGTCATGCTGGAAACGCACGCGTTGTTCAGCCGCATCGTTCAGTTCGTGATAACCGTTGGCCAGCTCCACCGCGCCCAGGTACAGCTCGAAACGCTCGGCCAACGGCGGTGTGCCGGCGCGGATGCGCGCCAATGCCGCCTGGCTGGCGGGCCAGTCGTGGACGACGGTCATGACCGCGTCATCGAAATGCGGTTGGATACGGTGGGTCATCAGCAGATCCAGCCAGTCATCGCGGGTCAGGCCCACCGGATCGATGTGCACCTCGCCCAGCGCGGCGCGCAGCGTTGCCTCATCGGCATCGAACGGGTCCACGCCTGCGTGCTGCTGGAACAGTTCGCGATAGCTCAGCACACGCAACGTCGCGCTGCGCCCCACCAGCGCCAGTGCCTGTCCCACCAGTTCCGCGGTTTCCTGCAGCAGCCGATGGTGGTCCCAGCCAAGCCGATACCACTCCAGCATGGTGAACTCGGGATTGTGGCGGCCGCCCGCTTCGCCATTGCGGAACACCCGGCCCAGTTCATAGCAGTCGCCCACGCCGGCAGCGAGCAGTCGCTTGAGTGGGAACTCCGGCGAGGTACGCAGCCAGCGGCGGCGGCCGCCCGCATCGACGTGGCCGCTGAAATCGGTGTGGAAGCTGTCGATGTTGGGCTCTGTGTTGCCCGCCACCGACAGGATCGGCGTTTCCACCTCCAGCACGCCACGCTCGGCGAAGAAGCGCCGCACCAGTGCATTGAGAGTGGCGCGCTGTTGCAGGCTGCGCAGCAGCGCCTCGCTCACAGGATGCCCTCCGGGCGTGGATGGTCCAGCGGCAGGGTCAGCAGATCGCGGGTGTCATCGATGTAGCCACTCGCCAGGTACAGGCGGCGCGCCAGTTCGTTGTGATGGTTGACCTCCAGCCGCAGCCGGCTGACCCCGCGCCCCCGCGCGCGCTGTTCGCAGATGGCCAGTGCCCGCTTGCCACGGCCACGGCCGCGTGCGCGATGGCTGAGATAGAGCTCGTCCAACAGCATGAAATGGCCGCCCTGCTCCAGGCTGAAGCCCATCGCGATCACCGCATAGCCGACGACGGCTGCGGCCTCGTCCAGCCACAGCAGCACTTCGCCGTTGCGCGGATCGGCCAGCAGCGCATCGACACCACGGCGCACGCGCGCATCGTCGAATTCGATCTTGTCTTCGGCGTAGAAATCGCGCATCAGCGCGATCAGCAGTTCCTCGTCGGCACGGGTGGCCAGGCGGAAATCCAGCGGAGCGGTCTGCATCAGTGTTCCTCTGCGGTTGCGTGCCGGGCGCCTGCGCACCCGGCCGGTTCATCATTCGTGTTCGGCGAGGTAGGCCAGCAGGCGGTCTTCATCCCACACCGGAACGCCCAGCGCTTGCGCCTTGTCCAGCTTGGAACCGGCCTCGGTGCCGGCCACCACGAAACTGGTCTTCTTCGAGACGCTGCCGGACACCTTGGCGCCCAGTGCCTCCAAACGCTCCTTGGCGGTATCGCGATTGAGCTGGGCCAGCGTGCCGGTGAGCACCACCGTCTGCCCGTCCAGCGGGCCGGCCACCACTTCGGCCAGGGCCGGTGCACTGGCCAGGATGTGTTTCATCTCCACTTCGGCCGCCAGCAGCATCGCACCGTGGCCCTCGCTGTCCAGCCAGTCAGCGACGCCGCGCGCGGTGTCATCGGGTAGCCCTGCGTTGACGAACTGGCCGTGCTCGGCGTCCAGCACCGATTGTGCGCTGGGCAGTGCGGCGACCAGCTTCTCGGCACGCAGGCGGGTGATGCCGGGAATCTCCGCTTCAACCAGCAGTTGGGCCAGGTCGAGACCTTCGCGCAGCTTTGCGCTCGGCGGGTGCACGTCGCTGATGCGCACCTGCCCCACCTTCAGCAGTGCATCGATGGCCTGCTGGTTGCCCTCCTGTTCGAAGAAGTGGCCCAGCGAGCGCGCCACCTCGCCACCGATATCCGGCACGCGCTTGAACAGCGGCCACGGCAGGCGGCGGATCAACGCCAGATCGCCAAACCACTGTGCCAGTGCCTTGGCGGTGCTCTCGCCGACATGTTCGATGCCCAGTGCGAACAGCAGTCGCTCCAGCGTCGCATCACGGCTGGCGTCGATTGCAGCAATCAGGTTGTCCGCCCACTTGGTGGCGATCTTCTTCGTGTTCCATTCGAAGGCTGCCGGCTGCGCCAATGCCTGCGCGCGCCATCCCGCATCGTTGCCATCGAGCTTCAGCACGGCGTTGAGCACCGCGCCGCTGCCTTCGGCGGGCAGATGCAGTTTCAGGCTGGCCGCGAGTGCGGAAGGATCTTCCGCATCCAGCACCAGCTTCAGGTGCAGCAGCTGGTCGCGGGTGAGGCGGTACAGATCGGCCACGCTCTTGACGATGCCGGCGTCCACCAGGGTTTCGATGTACTTGTCGCCAAGGCCGTCGATATCCATCGCCCGTCGTGAGGCGAAGTGGGCGATGGCTTCCTTGCGCTGCGCCGGGCAGGACAGCTCGCCCGAGCAGCGCCACGCGGCGGCACCTTCCTCGCGCACGATCTCCGAACCGCACACCGGGCAGCTGGTCGGCATCTGCCAGGGCGTGGTACCCGCAGGGCGGCGGTCGAGGATGACGCTGACCACTTCCGGGATCACATCGCCGGCACGGCGCACGATCACACTGTCGCCCACGCGCACGTCCAGCCGCGCGATCTGGTCAGCGTTGTGCAGGGTGGCGTTGGAGACGATCACCCCAGCCACCGCGACCGGCGCAAGACGTGCCACCGGCGTGGCAGCACCGGTGCGGCCGATCTGGATTTCGATGGCCTCCAGGGTAGTGCTCTGTTCCTGCGCCGGGAACTTGTGCGCGATGGCCCAGCGCGGTGCGCGCGATACGAAGCCCATGGTCTGCTGACCGGCGCGGTCATCGAGCTTGTAGACCACGCCATCGATATCGAATGCCAGGCTGTCGCGACGCTCGCCGATGCCCCGGTAATAGGCCAACAGGCCGTCGCTGCCTTCGACCACCCTGCACAGGTCGCTGACCGGGAAGCCCCATTCGCGCAGCTGTGCCAGCGTGCCCGAATGCGTATCGGGCAACTCACCGCCCTGCACGTCACCGGTGCCGTAGGTGAAGAAACTGAGCCTGCGCTGCGCACTGATCTTCGGATCAAGCTGGCGCAGCGAACCGGCCGCAGCATTGCGCGGATTGGCCAGCACCTTGCCGCCGTGCAGGCGCGCGCGTTCGTTGTAGGCCTCGAAGTCGGCGCGGGCCATGTAGACCTCGCCACGCACTTCCAGCACATCCGGCCAGTCCTTGCCTTTCAGGCGTTTGGGGATGTCGCCGATCTCGCGCAGGTTGGCGGTCACGTCCTCGCCGGTGCTGCCATCGCCACGGGTGGCACCCAGCACGAAATGCCCGTCCTCATAACGCAGGCTGATCGCCAGGCCGTCCATCTTCGGTTCGGCGGAAAAACGCAGGGTGCCGCGGCGCAGACGCTCATCAATGCGGCGCACGAAGTCGGCGACTTCCTCATCGCTGAAGGCATTGGACAGCGACAGCATCGGCACTGCATGGGTAACTTCGGCGAAGCGTCCCGACGGGCGGGCGCCCACCTGCTGGGTCGGGCTGTCGGCACGGGCAAGATCGGGATGCTCGCGCTCCAGCGCCTCCAGCTCACGCACCAGACGGTCGTAGTCGACGTCGGGAATCTCCGGCGCATCCAGCTCGTGATAGGCACGATTGGCCTGGGCGATCTGCCGGCGCAGGTCTTCGGCACGTTCGGCGGGGCTGGGGCTCATCGGAATCCGCGGGTTCTGGGATGGCCGTGAATTCTACCGCGCCTGCGCGTCAGGCCCTGTCTGTAGCGTCGAGCCAGGTTCAACGGGCGGCGAACAGCAGTCGAGCGTGGCTTCGGCTCTACGCAACCGCTTGCCGGCAATCACTGCCAGCGCTAGCGTGCATCGGTCGCCCTTCCGGAACCGCCTCTGTGACCCTGCCTGCCTCCCGTCGCCACTTCCTGCAGCTGGCCGGCGCCGGCCTCGCGCTCGCCAGCAGCGGCCTGCCCCGGTCGGCCCAGGCACAGCCGGCGACCGTGGCCCCGCCAAACACCAATGAAGGCGCGGTGCTGCTGAACTTCAACGAATGCCCCTACGGCCCCTCGCCCGCCGCTCAGCAGGCGGCGCGCGACAGTATCGCCAGCTGCGGGCGTTACCGCTTCGCCCTGGCCGGAGAGGTGCGCGATGCCTTCATCGCCCAGGCCGGAATTCCCGCCGACCACGTGCGCCTGTATCCGGGCTCCAGCGAACCGCTGAACCGTGCGGCGACGCTGTGGACCGGCCCACAAGCGGGCCTGGTGGTGGCCGACCCGACCTTCGAGACGCTGGGCGAGATGGCAGCCGCGCGAGGCGCCCACGTGCAGAAGGTGCCACTGCGCAGCGACGGCGCACACGACCTGCGCGCGATGGTGGCCGCCGCGCACGCGCGACCGACCGGCCTGCTGTACGTGTGCAATCCCAACAACCCCACCGGATCGATCAGTCCCACCGAGGAACTGGCCTGGCTGCTGGCCAACAAGCCCGCCGGCACCCGCGTGCTGCTGGACGAGGCCTATCTGCAGTACAGCGAACAGCCCAGCCTGATTGCACAGGTAGCCCGGCGCGATGACCTGATCGTGCTACGCACGTTCTCCAAGCTGTACGGCATGGCCGGCCTGCGCCTTGGCGTGGCGGCGGCACATCCCGAGCGCCTGCGCGAGCTGGCCAGCCTGGGCGAGAACCCGCTGCCCGTGCCCGCACTTGCAGCGGCACTGGCCAGCCTGCGTGACCCGCAACTGATCCCGCAGCGACGCCTGCAGAATGCCAAGGCCCGGCAGACCACCATCGTCTGGCTGGGCAAGCGTGGCTTCGACTGCCTGCCGACGGAAGCGAACTGCTTCGTGGTGGATGTGCAACGTGACGGCGCTGCCTTCGCCAAGGCCATGGCGGACAACGGCGTGGTGATCGGCCGCAGCTGGCCGATCTGGCCGCAGCGCGTGCGCGTGACCGTGGGCACCGAGGAAGAGATGGCGCGCTTCCGCAGCGCGTTCGCGAAGGTGGCGGGCGTACCGGCCTGACCCTGTTGGTGGGGGCGAACCTTGGTTCGCCCTATCCACGCATGGCGTGGATCTGCTACTGGCAGAACCTGAGTGCCCCCATCCACGCATGGCGTGGATCTACTGGTCTGGTGGGTGCCGACCGTTGGTCGGCACGCCCGGATTTACCAGCGCGGGGTCTTGGTCAGCGGCGGGGCCTGGTGCTGGCGGTCATAGGCGCGAAGCTCATCACGGATATGGGCGATGCGCTGGCGACCGAGCGCGTTGCGGCCGTCATCCAGTACCACGCCATCGAGCAGCTCGGCCATGCGCTGCACGGTCGGCAGCATCTTCTCCCAGGCATCCAGCGCGGTCAGCGGCGCCGGCAGGGTCAGGAAGAAGGCGATGGCCGGGGTTTCCATGGCGCGGATGTTGCCCATGTCGAAGCTGCCAGGCTTCATGATGCTGGCCATCGAGAAGATCGGGCCACGTTCGGGATGACCCTCGACCAGCCGGTGGAAGACATTCATGTGGCCAAACACCAGGCCGGTCTTTTCCGCTGCCACGACGATGTCTTCGCCACGCAGTTGTTCGCCGGCGCGGGCGGCCACGAACAATGAAACGATCTTGTCGAAATCCTGGGTCGCGCGCTTGCCCAGGTCGCTGGCTGCGCCATCGACGTCGGGCAGTCCCAGTTCGGCCTGCTCGACCGCATCGCCCATGCCAGGCTCGACGCGGGCGTCGGCCACGGGCACGCCATCCTCGCCCAGCACCGGCTCGCGGCGCTCGCCGCTGGTCGGCTCGGCGCTGTCCAGACGACGGCCCTGGGGCTTCTTCTTGGGACGGCCAAACAGGAAGATCGCAGCGACCAACAGCAGGCCGGCGGCCAGGATGCCGATGCGCAACAGTGCCGTGTCGGACATTCGTTAGGTTCTCCGGCTAGTTCATTCAGGTAACTAGGATGGCACGTCAGGCCGCGCCCGCCAATCGCGCGGCTTCTTCCAGGTCCACGCTGACCAGGCGGCTGACGCCCGGTTCGCGCATCGTCACGCCCGACAACTGGTGCGCCGCTTCCATCGTGGCCTTGTTGTGGCTGACGAACAGGAACTGCACCTTCTCGCTCATTTCCTTGACCATGTTGGCCAGGCGGCCGACGTTGGCTTCATCCAGCGGCGCGTCCACCTCGTCCAGCAGGCAGAACGGCGCCGGGTTGAGCTGGAAGATCGCAAACACCAGTGCCACGGCAGTCATCGCCTTTTCGCCACCGGACAGCAGCGAGATGCTCGACACCCGCTTGCCCGGGGGGCGCGCCATGATGGTCACACCGGTGTCGAGAAGGTCTTCGCCGGTCAGTTCCAGATAGGCGTGGCCGCCGCCGAACAGGCGCGGATACAGGGCCTGCACACCGGCGTTGACCCGATCGAAGGTGTCCTTGAAACGGCCACGGGTCTCGCGGTCGATCTTGCGGATCGCATCTTCCAGGGTCTCCAGCGCCGTGGTCAGATCCACGTGCTGGGCGTCCAGATACTCCGAGCGCTGCGAGGCTTCGCCATATTCGTGGATCGCGGCCAGGTTGACCGGCTCCAGCCGGCGCATGCGGCCATCGATCTGGTGCACGGCTTGTTCCCAGTCGCCCAGGCGCGCCTCGTCAGGCAGCGTGTTGATCACATCCTGCAGTACGAAACCGGCCTTCTCCACTGCGCCCTGCAGGGTTTCGGCACTGAGCACCAATGCCTGCTGGTCCAGCTTGCGCTGCGAAATACGCTCGCGCTGGGCCAACGCCTGCTCGTCGCGCTGGTGGCGGGTCTGCTCGTAATTGCGCAGCTCGGCATCGATGCCATCCAGCAGCGTGCGCGCTTCGGTCAGCACGCGATCGGCACGCACACGCTCTTCCAACGCGTTCTGGTGCTCTGCCTGCAGCGACTCGACCGGTGTATCGCCTTCGTCCAGCTGCGAATGCAGTTCGCCAAGGCGCGAATCCAGCTGGCCACGCTGGGTACTCATGCGTTCCAGCGCCTGGCTCAACGAGGCCACCTGGGCGCGCTGCGATTCCAGGGTCAGCGCCAACGCGTGCGAACGCTCGCGTACCGCACGGGCGGCGTCGCGGGCCAGATCACGCGCCTCGGTCAACTGACGGCGTTCGCCCTCCAGACCCTGCCGGTTCGACTCCAGGTCGCCCATGCTGTTGACCGCGTTCTCCAGCCGCGAACGCGCTTCACGCGCCTGCTCGCGATTGATGTCCAGGGTCTCCAGCAACTGGCTGAGCTCACCTTCGATGCGGTCGATGCGTGTGCGTGCGGCCTCGACCTTGCCCTGCTGGCCCTGCAGCTGGCCGGCCAGTTCGGACACCGCGCGGTGCGCCAGGTACAGCGCCCGCTGCGCATCCTCGCGCTGCTGTTCGGCCGCCAACATATGCTCACGGAAACCGGCCAGCTGTTCTTCCAGTTCGGCTTCGCGCGCTTGCAGCTGCTCGATCTGCTCGCGTAGCTCGTTGATTTCGCGTTCGCGCAGCAGCGCGCCCTGCTTGGCGGCGCCGGAGCGCGATACGCGCACCCAGCCCTCGCCCAGACGTTCTCCGCCCTGGGTGATGATGGAATCGCCCTCGGGCAGGCTGGCCTGCAGTGCATTGGCTTCGGCCAGGTCGCGCGCACCGTGCAGGCGCGCAAGCAGGCGGCGGATCGGCGCCGGGCCACGCACACGTGCAGCCAGCGAGGTCGGTGCGACCTTCAGGTCCGCGCCGTCATTGGCGACCAGCGCGATGCGGCCTTCGCCCAGCTCGCCCAACGCATCGACCAGGCTGGCCGGGTCGTCGACCAGCACGCCTTCGATCAACTGGCCGAGGGCGCTTTCCACTGCGTTTTCCCAGCCGGCATCGACATCCAGGCGTTCACCCACACGGGCGGCCGAATCCAGGCCACGCGACTTCAGCCACGCCACCGCCGCGCCCTGCTCCTGGCCGAGTGCGGCCTGCTGCAGGGTTTCCAGCGAGGACAGGCGCCCGCGCAGGCCATTGACCTGCTTGCGCAGTTCGGCCAGTTCGTTCTGGCCGCTGCGCTGTTGCTCCTGCACGGCGGCGACACCGTGCTTGCGCTCCTCGACCTGTTCGGTCAGTTCATCAAGCGCGGTCTTCTGCGTGTCGTGCTGCAGGTGCAGTTGTTCGAAGACTTCATCCAACGCATCCACGTCGAGGCCAGCGCGCTCGGCCGCCAGCGCTTCGCGGCGACGGTCGGCGTCAAGGATCTGCTTGTCCAGGTAGTCCACGCGGGTGCGCTCGACCTCGCCCGCACGCGAGGCTTCCGAGCTCTGCGAAGTGTGCTGCTCCCAACGTTGCTGCCAATCGGACAGCCGCGTTTCGGCCTCACGCAGGCCTTCCTGCTTGATCTCGTTCTCTTCCTGCAGCTCTTCCAGCTGTGGGGTGGCCGCATCGACCGCTTCGCGCAGCACCATCAGCTTGGCTTCGTCACCACTGATGTGCTGGCCCAGTTCGGCCAGCGCCTGGCGGGTTTCATCGCGCGCCTTGTGCAGGCGCTGCGACAGTTCGCGCTGGTGCTGGATCTGCTGTTCGAGACGGGCCAGCGTGCTGCCCACCTGGTAGACCTCGGCCTGCGCGGCGTTGAGCGAATCGGCGGCCTCCTCGCGGCGCACGCGCGAGGTCTCGATCCGCGCCTCTGCGTCACGCTGGTCGGCAATCAGTTGCTGCAGCTTGGTTTCTTCCTGAGACAGGCCTTCGCGCAGCTTGGACAGGCGACCATCCAGGCCGCGGTACTCCAACGCCTTCCACTCCGCATCCTTGACCCGGCGCTCTTCCTGCAGCGCCTGGTACTGCTCGGCCTGTTTGGCCTGCCGCTTGAGGTGTTCGAGCTGCTTGGTGATTTCCTCGCGCAGGTCGCCAAGGCGGTCCAGGTTCTCGCGGGTGTGGCGGATGCGCGTCTCGGTTTCCTTGCGGCGCTCCTTGTACTTGGAGATGCCGGCGGCCTCCTCCAGATACACGCGCAGGTCTTCCGGGCGCGCCTCGATGATCTGGCTGATCATGCCCTGCTCGATGATCGAGTAGCTGCGCGGGCCCAGGCCGGTACCCAGGAACAGGTCGGTGATGTCGCGACGGCGGCACTTGGTGCCGTTTAGGTAGTAGTTGCTGCTGCCGTCGCGGCTGACGGTGCGCTTGACCGAGATCTCGTTGAACGAGGCGTACTCGCCGGAAATCGTGTGATCCGAGTTGTCGAAGATCAGCTCGACGGTAGCCTGCGAAACCGGCTTGCGGGCATTGGAACCGGAGAAGATCACGTCGGTGAGCGAGTCACCACGCAGGCGGCTGGCCGAACTTTCGCCCATGACCCAGCGCACGGCGTCGATGATGTTCGACTTGCCGCAGCCATTGGGGCCCACCACGCCGGTCATGTTGGTCGGCAGATGCAGGGTGGTCGGATCGACGAAGGACTTGAAGCCGGACAGTTTGATCGTGGAAAGACGCATGGCGTGATTGGGTTCCGGGCAAGGGCCTTACGGCCGCCACCATAGTGGATGTCAGGTCAGCCAGCACCTCAAGCCCTTGATTTCAAAAGAATTCAACAAGGCCAAGGGTGACGCAATGGAATGAGTATAGCGGGGCGAATGTTCCACGGGCGGGAGGAAGCTCCGCGCTCATGCCCGCTCCTGCTCTCCGGCGTCGCCGCAAACAGCCCAGTACATCGACCCGTGCCCGGAAAATGAGAGCAACGTGTTGATATTCATGGATTCATCCTGGGGCCGCCGGCACATGCTTCACCCGCCAAGCACCGACCCGGCCCGGCCATCGCCCAAAACAAAACGGGCACCCTTGCGGGCGCCCGTTCTGGTGATACCAGGCCTTGCGGCGTGGGATCAGGCCTTTTCGGCTTCAACCACGACCTTGACGGTGGTCTCGACGTCCGCGTGCAGGTGCACCAGGACTTCGTACTCGCCAATGTTGCGGAAGGCGCCTTCGCCCAGGATGACTTCGCTCTTGCTCAGCGGCAGGCCGGCAGCGGTGAAGGCATCGGCGATTTCGCGGGCGCCGACCGAGCCGTACAGCTTGCCTTCGGTCGAAGCATTGGCGGCGACGGTCACGCTCGCGCCTTCCAGCTTGGCCTTGCGGGCTTCAGCGTCGGCGTGGATGGACTGGGCCTTGGCTTCGTAATCAGCGCGCTTGGCTTCGAACTCGGCCTTGTTGCTCTCGGTGGCCGGAACGGCCTTGCCCTGCGGCACGAGGAAGTTACGGCCGTAGCCCGGCTTCACGTCGACCAGGTCGCCCAGGTTGCCGAGGTTGGTGACTTTCTGCAGGAGGATCAGCTGCATGGTATTGCTCCAGATAAGTTATTCGTTAGCGAGGCGCGGGCCCCGCAACAAAGGCTGTCCGAATAGCTGGCACAGCGGGGGCAGCGCGAAGCTGCCCCGCCGGCATCAGACGTCGTGGTTGTCGGTGTACGGAATCAGGGCCAGGAAGCGAGCGCGCTTGACGGCGGTCGCCAGCTGACGCTGGTACTTCGACTTGGTACCGGTGACGCGGCTCGGCACGATCTTGCCGTTCTCGGTCAGGTACTGGCGCAGGGTGTTGAGATCCTTGTAGTCGATCTCCTTGACACCTTCGGCCGTGAACTTGCAGAACTTGCGGCGACGGAAGAACTTGGACATGTCAGTGCTCCTTAGGCGGCCGAAGCGGCGTCGTCGCCGGCATCGTTGTCAGCGGCGGGGGTGGTTTCGCCTTCTTCGTCATCACGACGACGACGCTCACCACGCTCGGGCTTGTCGCCCTTCTCGTCCTTGCTCTTCATGATCAGCGACTGCTCGGTGTCAGCCTCGTCACGCTTGATGACCAGGTTGCGCAGCACGGCGTCGTTGAAGCGGAAGCTCTCGGTCAGTTCGGTCAGAACAGCCTGGTCGACTTCGATGTTCAGCAGCACGTAGTGCGCCTTCACCAGGTTCTGGATCGGGTACGCCAGCTGGCGGCGGCCCCAGTCTTCCAGACGGTGGATGGTGCCGTTGCCGTTCTCGACCAGCGACTTGTAGCGCTCGATCATGGCCGGGACCTGCTCGCTCTGGTCCGGGTGGACCATGAACACGATTTCGTAATGACGACTCATGTTTTTCTACCTTTCGGATGTGGCCTTGCGGCCGGACAGCCCCCCGCCGTTGATACCGCGGTGGGGCAAGGGATCCTGCCAAGGAGGCAGGAAGCCGCGCATTATGGCGCAGATGGGGGTCGTGAACAAGGCACCGACCTTCAGGGGCCAATGAGGGGCCGCGGGCAGCACCCCGAAATCCAACCAATTTCCTTGAAATTCAACAGCCTGAACTACGCCAGATCAACATGAAGGCGGTGCTGGCCACACTGCAGGCACTGGAACAGGCAACCGACCATCTGCCCCTCGCGCGTCAGGTGCTGCAGCACCCAGTCGGCATCACGCGGATTGACCGCCGCCACGTCGGGCCGGACCTCGGCCAGGATCGGCGCCAGGTCATCGCGGCCGGCATAGCCCAGGAACACACAAGGAGTATTGCAGTGGGTCAGCCAGACCGGCTGCTGCCAGGAGAGGTAACCCGGGGTACGCTCGCAGATCTCCAGCAACTGTTCGCGGGGAATGGTCGGTGGCGGATCGGCCGGGTCCGGCGACACGCCCTCGATGTCGCTCCAGCCGATGAAATCGCCCTGGAAACGTTCAACCGCCCGGCCGTTGGCGATGCACCAGGGACACAGATAGTCCGGCGCATCGCCGGCACAATAGAACGTGCACAGGTAGCGCAGCGCCCGCGGCTCGCCACAGCAATCGCAGACACCCGCCACCTCCTCGAAGGAGATCGCGTAGGCGTTGGGAGAATAAGCAAAAACCGGTCGTTCCATCCGTGGATCCTCTGCGCTAACGTCCAGCCATGGACCGCCTCACACGAATCCGACACTGGATCAACCGCGACAATGGCCGCCTGTTCCGCGTGGGCAACGGCCCGATCAGCGGCGCTACGGCCTTGGGCTTTCTGAGCTTGGTGGCGGCACTGCTGATGCATCTTCTGCACGACGCCACAGGGCTGCCCGGCGCCTATGCAGCGGCCTGCCTGATGACAGGCGCCGCGTTGTTGGCCTGGGATGCCTGGCGCAACCGCCGCTGACCAGGGCCTGGGGCGCCCCAACGTCCGTGCCGACCAAGGTCGGCAGCTACCAAAGCGGGGCCTGGCCCCGCCAGCACTCAGGCCTTGTCGGCGTCGGTGGTGAAGCTCTCGCCGCAGCCGCACTCGGCGGTGGCATTGGGGTTGCTGAACGTGAAGGTCTCGCTCAGGCCGTGCTTGCCGAAGTCGATCACGGTGCCGTCCACCAGGGCCAGGCTCTTGGCGTCGACGTAGATCTTCACCCCGTCCTGGTCGAACACGGTGTCGTCCGCGCGCTCGTCGCGGGCCAGGTCGGTGATGTGGCCCCAGCCCGAGCAGCCGGTCTTGGTGACGCCAAAACGCAGGCCCAGCGCGCCGGGGGTCTGGGCGACGAAGCGCTGCACGCGCTCGAAGGCAATAGGGGTCAGGCTGACAGCCATGGTGGATCACTCCAGAGGTACCGGGACATTATAGGGAGCCGATGACCGCAGAAATGCCTCGCAAGCAGAACGCTGCAACCGGTAAACTCCCGTGTTCAGAGATCGAGTCGATCAGCAGAGGATTCAAGTCATGACGGTGGTCAGCGTTGAACATGCGCTTGCCGGGAAGATCCCGGAAGGTGGCGAAGTCACGGTACGCGGTTGGGTGCGCACGGTGCGCGGTTCAGCAAATCTGGCTTTCGTGAATGTGACCGACGGATCCTGCTTCGCCCCGATCCAGGTCGTGGCCGGCGACGCGCTGGCAAACTTCGACGAAATCAAGCGCCTGACCACCGGCTGCTCGCTGGTGGCCACCGGCACCTTGGTGAAGTCGCAGGGCAAGGGCCAGTCGTTTGAGATCCAGGCCAGCGCGGTCGAGGTGGTCGGCTGGGTCGAAGACCCGCTCACCTACCCGATCCAGCCCAAGCCGATGACGCCGGAGTTCCTGCGTGAAGTGGCGCACCTGCGCCCGCGCACCAACCTGTTCGGCGCGGTCACCCGCATCCGCAACTGCCTGGCCCAGGCCGTGCACCGCTTCTTCCACGAGAACGGCTTCAACTGGATCAGCACCCCGATCATCACCACCTCCGACGCCGAAGGCGCCGGCCAGATGTTCCGCGTGTCCACCCTGGACATGGTGAACCTGCCGCGTGACGCACAGGGCGGGATCGACTTCAGTCGCGACTTCTTCGGCAAGGAAACCTTCCTGACCGTGTCCGGCCAGCTGAACGTCGAGGCTTATTGCCTGGCGCTGAGCAAGGTGTACACCTTCGGCCCGACCTTCCGCGCCGAGAACAGCCACACCACCCGCCACCTGGCGGAGTTCTGGATGATCGAGCCGGAAATCGCCTTCGCCGACCTGGCCGAAGACGCACGCCTGGCCGAAGAATTCCTGAAGTACCTGTTCCGCGCGGTGCTCAACGAGCGCGGCGACGACCTGGCCTTCATCGCCGAGCGCGTGGACAAGAACGCGATCACCAAGCTGGAAGACTTCATCAACGCGCCGTTCGAGCGCATCGATTACACCGATGCGGTTGCCCTGCTGCAGAAGTCGGGCCGGAAGTTCGACTTCCCGGTCGAATGGGGCCTGGACCTGCAGACCGAGCACGAGCGCTGGCTGACCGAGGAGCACGTCGGCCGCCCGGTGGTGGTGACCAACTACCCCGAGCACATCAAGGCCTTCTACATGCGCCTGAACGATGACGGCAGGACCGTCGCCGCGATGGACGTGCTGGCCCCGGGCATCGGCGAGATCATCGGCGGCAGCCAGCGCGAAGAGCGTCTGGATGTGCTGGATGCACGCATGGCGCAGTTCGGCCTGGATCGCGAGCATTACAGCTGGTACCGCGATTTCCGCCGCTACGGCTCGGTGCCGCACGCCGGTTTCGGCCTGGGCTTCGAGCGCCTGGTGGTCTACGTCTGCGGCCTGTCCAACATCCGCGATGCGATCCCCTACCCGCGCGCCCCGGGCAGCGCGGACTTCTAAGCCCACACGCACGACCACGGAGGTACTGCCCCCATGACCCTGTTCTTCGCCCTGTGTTTCGTCGGCGTTGCAGTGGCCGGGTTCAGTGCCTTCGTGATTTTCTGGCCGCTGACCCTGGTGCATGTGCGCGATCGCCATCCGGCGCTGGCGCAGCGCTTCGGCAGTGGCGCCTTCCTCAAGCCCGATGCGCTGGGCTGGCTGCTGCGGCGCGAATACCGCACCCAGCCGGACCGCTCGCTGTCCGGGCTGGCGACGCCCGCCTGGGTATCGCTGCTGACCCTGCTGGCTGGACTGGGCATGGCTGCCCTGCTCTGGCTGGCCTCGCTCTGGTAAGACACACATGAACGACCTTTCCCACGTCCGTGACAGCTGGTGGCTGGCCAGCCTCGGCAACACCCTGATCTGGGCACGCCTGCGCATCCGCGAGGCCGGCACTGCCGAAGTGCTCGACAGCGATGGCAATACGCTGAGCTACGACAGCGAGGACACCGCCCGCTCGCAGCTGTTCGACGCCGAGTTCGTCGAGTATGAAGGCCTGGACGAAGAAGATGCACTGGTGCGCGGTTTCTCGCTGCATGAAGTGCAGCCACCGCAGGCGGGCAGCGACGAAGGCCTGCGCGGGCGCATGGTGCAGTCGCTCGGCAGCCGCGCCTGAGGCCAACCGATGTTCAGCCCGCGCGCTTTCGCACAGACCGACCTGCAGTGGCTGGATCGCCTGCTGGCGCGTGATCCATTCGTCACCGTGCTCACCGCCGGTGGCGATGGCTTGCCGGAGCTGACCCGGTTGCCGGTGCTGTACCAGCGCGACGGCGACCACATCGAGCTGCGCGGCCACTGGGCCCGCGCCAACCCGCAGGCACGCCACAGCGGTGCGGCCAAGGTACTGGTGGACGGGCCGCATGGTTATGTTTCGGCCAGCTGGTACCCGGACAAGGAGCCTGCCGCGCGGGTACCTACCTGGAACTACGCCGCCGCCGAGCTGCGCGGCCAGCTGCAGCCCTTCGACGAGACCGATGCCCTCGCCCAGCTGGTCAGCGATATCAGCAACCACTTCGAGGCCAGCGTCGGCCAGGCGTGGAAGTTCGAGCCCGAGCGCGACGACCACCGCCGCCAGCTGCGCGGCATCGTCGGCTTCCGCTTCACCGTCGAACAGGTGCAGCTGAAGCTGAAGCTGAGCCAGAACCACCCCGAGGCCAACCAGCAGGCGGCGATCGCCGAACTGGAACGCCTGGACAACCCCCATTCCACCGAACTGGCGCAGTGGATGCGCCGGTATCGCGACGAAGCCGCCGCAGGCAGCTGAGCGCCCTGTTTCCCGCGACGACGCGACCAGAACGGCCGCGCCTTGCCCCCACCCGACGTCAGGGACCCCGAACATGAAAGACATCCACAAGCTGCTGCAGAACAACCGCGAATGGGCAGACCGGATCGAGAAGGAAGATCCGGACTTCTTCCATCAGCTGGCCAAGCAGCAGCATCCGGAATACCTGTGGATCGGCTGTTCCGACTCGCGCGTGCCGGCCAATCAGATCATCGGCATGGCACCGGGTGAGGTGTTCGTGCATCGCAACGTGGCCAACGTGGTGGTGCACACCGACCTGAACTGCCTCAGCGTGATCCAGTACGCCGTGGACCAGCTGAAGGTGAAGCACATCCTGATCGTCGGCCACTACGGCTGCGGCGGCGTGCACGCCAGCTTGAACAACACGCGGGTGGGCCTGGCCGACAACTGGCTGCGCCATGTCGGTGACGTGGCACAGAAGCACGCGGCGATCATGGATGCGATCGAGGAGCCGGAGCTGAAGCATGCACGCCTGTGCGAACTGAACGTGATCGAGCAGGTGGTCAACGCCTGCCGCTCGACAATCGTGCAGGACGCCTGGGCACGCGGCCAGAAGCTGATGGTGCACGGCTGGGTGTACAGCCTGAAGGATGGCCGCGTGCGCGAAATGGGTATCGACGTGGGCGCACCGGAAGACCTGCAGCCTGCATATGAGAAGGCCCTGTCCTACGTTCCGCGCCGCGGCCGCCGCGACTGACCCTCCCCCCCCACGGACACTCCCATGCTTGCCTCCCCCATCAACCTGCTGGGCTGGATCGAGGAAAACCGGCATCTGTTGAAGCCGCCGGTCGGCAACAAGATGATCGACAACGGCGATTTCATCGTGATGGTGGTCGGCGGGCCGAACAGCCGCACCGATTTCCACTACGACGAAGGCCCGGAGTGGTTCTATCAGCTGGAAGGCGAGATGGTGCTGAAGGTGCAGGAGGATGGCGCGGTGCGCGATATCCCGATCCGCGCCGGCGAAATTTTCCTGCTGCCCGGCAAGGTACCGCACTCACCGCGGCGCCCACCCGGCGGCGTCGGCCTGGTGGTGGAACGCAAGCGCCTGCCGCATGAGCGCGACGGCGTGATCTGGCATTGCGAGCGCTGCAACCACAAGCTGTACGAAGAGTACTTCACCCTGCAGAACATCGAGACCGACCTGCCGAAGGTATTCGCGCGCTACCAGGCCAGCCTGGAACTGCGCACCTGCAGCGAGTGCGGCCACGTGGATCCGTTGCCGGCACCGGCAACGGCCTGACAGCGCCACCGCGTTGGTAGATGCCCACCTTGGTGGGCGCTTGGTCGCACGTGCGCCAACCAAGGTTGGCGACTACCAGGTCATGCGGCGCGGGTGTTGGGTTGGCAGGCACCGGGTCATGCCCAGGCGCTACACTGGCAGCCCCGTTGCAGCCTGTTGCCCGACCATGTCCGACCTGCTCAGCCGCACCCACGCCATTGCCCTTGATGCCGCCGATCCGCTGCGGCCACTGCGGCAGGAATTCCTGATTCCGCGCCACGGTGGTGGTGAGCAGACCTACTTCGTCGGCAACTCGCTGGGCCTGCAACCGCGCGGCGCGCAGGCGGCGGTGCAGGAAGTGATGAAGCAGTGGGGCGAACTGGCGGTGGAAGGCCACTTCACCGGGCCGACCCAATGGCTGTCGTACCACCGTCTGGTCAGCGCGCAGCTGGCACGCGTCGTCGGCGCACTACCCAGCGAAGTGGTGGCGATGAACACGCTGAGCGTGAACCTGCACCTGATGATGGTCAGCTTCTACCGGCCAACGGCCGAACGCCCGGTGATCCTGATGGAAGCCGGCGCGTTCCCCACCGACCGCCATGCGGTGGAAGCGCAGATCCGTTTCCATGGCTTCGACCCAGCCGACTGCCTGGTGGAAGTGCCGCCGGATGAAGCCAACGGCACGATCTCGATGGCCGCGATCGAACGCGCGATCGCCACGCATGGTCCGCGCCTGGCGCTGGTGCTGTGGCCTGGCGTGCAGTACCGCAGCGGCCAGGCCTTCGACCTGGATGCCATCACCCGCGCAGCACGCCTGCAGGGCGCGCGCATCGGCTTCGACCTGGCGCACTCGGTCGGCAACCTGCCGCTGCACCTTCATGACGTCGCCCCGGACTTCGCCGTGTGGTGCCACTACAAATACCTCAACAGCGGCCCGGGCGCCGTGGCCGGTGCCTTCGTGCACGAACGCCATCATCGCGACACCACGCTGCCACGCTTTGCCGGCTGGTGGGGCCATGACGAAGCCACCCGCTTCCAGATGGCCCCGCAGTTCCAGCCCGCGGTTGGCGCCGAGGGCTGGCAGCTGAGCAATCCGCCGATCCTCGGCCTGGCGCCGCTGCGTGCATCGCTGGACCTGTTCGAACGTGCCGGCATGGACTCGCTGCGCAGCAAGTCGCTGGCACTGACCGGCATGCTCGACGCCCTGGTCCGCGCGCGCCTGCCGCAGGTGCTGGAGATCGTCACCCCGGCCGAGCCGGAGCGGCGCGGCTGCCAGCTGTCGCTGCGGGTGATCGGCGGCCGCGAGCGCGGACGCGCCCTGTTCGAACATCTGCGCGCCATCGGCGTGCTGGGTGACTGGCGCGAGCCGGACGTCATCCGCATCTCGCCCACCCCGCTCTACAACCGTTACCTGGACGTGCACCACTTCGTCGAGGAAGTGGAAGCCTGGGCCGGCCTGTAAGCCGCCCTCCCCCTACTGCTGGACAGTTCGTTGATCGCACATGCATCCCGCTCGCTGAGCATTGTCGGCGCCGGCCTGGCCGGATCCCTGCTGGCCATCCTGCTGTCACGGCAGGGCTGGCGCATCACCCTGTACGAACGCCGTGGCGATCCGCGCATCGCCGATTACGAAAGCGGCCGCTCGATCAACCTGGCCCTGGCCGAGCGCGGACGCAACGCGTTGCGCCAGGCCGGCGTGGAAGATGAAGTGATGGCGCGCGCGGTGATGATGCGCGGGCGCATGGTGCATCCGCGCGAAGGCGAGCCGCAGCTGCAGCGCTATGGCCGCGACGACAGCGAAGTGATCTGGTCGATCCATCGCAGCGACCTCAACACCACACTGCTGGAACTGGCCGAGCAGGCCGGTGCCACCGTGCATTTCCACCGCCGCCTGCACACGGTCGATTTCGATGCCGGCTACGCGCGCTTCATCGATGATCGTGACGACAGTCCGCACGATATCCGCTTCGATACGCTGGTGGGTGCCGACGGCGCAGGCTCGGCGCTGCGTGCGGCGATGAACCGTCGCGACCCGCTGGGCGAGGACATTGCCTTCCTCGACCATTCCTACAAGGAACTGGAGATCCCACCCACCGACGACGGCGGCTTCCGCATCGAGCGCAATGCGCTGCACATCTGGCCACGCGGCCACTACATGTGCATCGCCCTGCCCAACCACGAGGGCACGTTCACGGTGACCCTGTTCCTGCCCAACCAGGGCGATCCGAGCTTCGCTACGGTCAACACCGGCGTCCAGGCGGAAGCACTGTTCGCGCGCGAGTTCGCCGATACCCTGCCGCTGATTCCCAATCTGCGTGCGGACTGGGAGCAGCATCCGCCGGGCCTGCTCGGCACGCTCACCCTGGAACGTTGGCACCAACAGGACCGCGCCGTGCTGATCGGTGATGCTGCGCACGCGATGGTGCCGTTCCACGGCCAGGGCATGAACTGTGCGTTCGAGGACTGCGTGGCACTGGCCCGCCATCTGATGGAGGCGGACGACCTGCAGAGCGCCTTTGCTGCGTTCGAAGCCGAGCGCAAACCGAACGCGCGTGCGATCCAGCAGATGGCGCTGGAGAACTATCTGGAGATGCGCGACCGGGTGGCCGATCCGGCCTTCCTGCTGCAGCGTGAGCTGGAACAGGAGCTGCAGCGGCGCTGGCCGACGCGTTTCGTACCGCACTACACGATGGTGACGTTCCTGCACACGCCCTATGCCGAGGCACTACGCCGCACCAACATCCAGCGCGAGATGCTGATCACCGCCACCGCGGGCCACGACACGCTGGACAACATCGACTGGAACGCACTGGAGGCGCAGATCCATGCGCGGCTGCCGGTGCTGGAGGGCGCGCACTGATGGCCGACAGCTTCCTGTTCTACGACCTGGAAACCTTCGGCCAGGATCCGCGCCGTACCCGCATCGCCCAGTACGCGGCGATCCGCACCGACAGCGATCTCAACGAGATCGACACGCCGGTCAGCTTCTTCGTTCGCCCGGCCGACGATCTGCTGCCCTCGCCGATGGCAACGATGGTCACCGGCATCACCCCGCAGCAGGCGCTGGCCGAAGGCATCAGCGAAGCTGAAGCATTCGATCGCATCAACGAGCAGCTGTCGCGTCCCGGCACCTGCGCGCTGGGCTACAACACCCTGCGCTTCGATGACGAGTTCATTCGCTACGGTCTGTTCCGCAACTTTCACGACCCGTACGAACGCGAGTGGCGCAATGGCAATTCGCGCTGGGACCTGCTGGACATGCTGCGGCTGATGCATGCCATCCGTCCGGAGGGCATCCATTGGCCCAAGCGCGAGGACGGCGCCACGTCGTTCAAACTCGAACACCTGGCCGAGGCCAACGGCGTGCGCGAGGGCGATGCCCACGAAGCACTGTCGGACGTGCGCGCGACGATCGGCATGGCGCGCCTGTTCAAGCAGTCGCAGCCGCGCCTGTGGGACTACGCGTTGAAGCTGCGCGACAAGCGTTTCGTCGGCAGCCTGCTCGACATCACGGCGCTGAAGCCGGTGCTGCATATCTCGATGCGTTACCCGGCCAGCCGCCTGTGCGCGGCGCCGGTGTTGCCGCTGGCGGTACATCCGACCATCAACAACCGGGTGATCGTGTTCGACCTCGATGGCGATATCGATGACCTGCTGGAACTGCCTGCCGAGGTGATCGCCCAGCGCCTGTACCTGCGTGCCAGCGAGCTGCCCGAAGGCGTCGCCCGGGTACCGCTGAAGGAAGTACACCTGAACAAGGTGCCGGCGCTGGTGGCCTGGAACCACCTGCGCGCCGATGACCACGCACGACTCGGGTTGGACGTGGCGGCGATCGAAGCCAAGGTCGAACGACTACGCGCGTTTGCTCCACAGCTGGCCGAGAAGGCGCGCCAGGTCTACAACCAGCCGCGCGCGGCGAGCGTGTCCGATGTGGACGCTTCGCTGTACGACGGCTTCCTCGGTGCCGGTGACAAACCGCTGCTGGCACTGGCACGGACCACGCCGGCCGAGCAGCTGGCAGCGCTGGAAGGCCGCTTCCGCGATCCGCGCCTGCCCGAACTGCTGTTCCGCTACCGTGCCCGCAATCATCCCGGCAGCCTCGCACCGGAAGAGCACGAGCGTTGGAAGGCCTATCGCCGCCAGCGTCTGTTCGGCGAGGAAGGCTTGGGCGAACTCAACCTGGCCCAGTACCAGCAGCAGCTCGACGCGCTGGCGGCCGAAGCACCCGACGATGTTCGCCGCGCCACGCTGCTGCAATCGCTGCGTGACTGGGGCCAGCACCTGCAGGAGGACCTGTGAGCACCTATTTCTCCGATGCCAGTTTCAAGTTCCTGCGCAGCCTGGCGCTGCACAACGACAAGACCTGGTTCAACGACCATCGCCAGCAGTACGAAGACCACGTGCGGCAGCCGTTCCTGCGCCTGCTGGGCGACCTGCAGCCGGCACTGACCGAGGTAAGCGGACACTTCCGCGCAGACACCCGTGGCGTGGGCGGCTCGTTGTTCCGCATCCACCGCGACGCGCGTTTCTCCAACGACAAGTCGCCGTACAAGACCTGGCAGGGCGCGCGCCTGTTCCATGAGCGCCGCCGCGAAGTAGCTGCACCCTCGTTCTACGTGCACCTGCAGCCGGGCGAGAGCTTCGTCGGTGCGGGGCTGTGGCATCCCGAACCGGAAACCCAGCGCCGCGTCCGCCACTTCATCCTCGACAACCCGGGCAGCTGGAAGGCAGCCGCGCATGCACCGGCGCTGCGCAAGCGTTTCGACTTCGAGGAAACCGAGAAGCTGGTGCGACCGCCGCGCGGCTTCCCGGCCGACTTCGAATTCATCGATGACCTGAAGCATCGCAACTGGGTGATGTGGCGTTCGCTGGACGATGCCACGATGACCGGTCCGCGCCTGCTGTCCACGCTTGGCAAGGATCTGGCAGGATTGGGCCCGTTCGTCGACTACCTGTGCGCCGCGCTGGATCTGGAGTTCTGAACGGCGCCGGGGCCATCACCGGCATCACCCGTCGTTCACCACCGGCACCCTCACTTGCGGCAGGCTGTGCATCATGAAGAAGCTCATAGGCATCCTCGTTCTGCTGATCGTCGTGGTGGCGGGCTGGTGGTTCGGCGGCCCGTACCTGACCGTGCATGGCCTGTCCAAGGCCATCGAACAACGCGACACCGAGCGCCTGGAGCGCTACGTGGATTTCCCACGCGTGCGTACCAGCCTGCGCGCCCAGCTCAACGATTACCTGGTGCGCCAGGCCGGCCCCGAGGTGGCTTCCAGCCCCTTCGGCGCCCTGCTGTACGGGTTGGGCGACCAACTGGGCGGTGCCGCGGTGGAAACGATGGTCACCCCCACCGGCATCGGCGCGATGCTGCAGGGCCACGTGCTGTGGAAGCGCGGCCGCAATGAACTGCAGGGCGGCGATGCCTTCGGCACGACCGAACCGGCGCGACCGCTGAAGAACGCCGAACACCACTTCGAAGCACTGGATCGCTTCGTGGTCGACGTTGATCGCGGCCCCGGCCAGCCACCGTTGAAGGTAGTGCTGGAACCGCAGGGCCTGCGCTGGAAAGTGGTGGACCTGCAGCTGGGGATGTCAGCCACGCCTTGATCGGTAGATGCCCACCTTGGTGGGCGCCGATACAAGGAAGTGCCAACCAAGGTTGGCAACTACCGGGGCATGGCGCTCTGGTAGACGCCCACCTTGGTGGGCGCCGATGCATGGCCGTGCCAACCAACGGTTGGCACCCACCGGCCATGGTTTCAGCCTTCGTTGGCAACACCATGCGGCACATGGCCGGCCGCCACGTGCTCGCGCGCACTATCGATGTTGTGCTGCGAATCATCAAAGAAGATATCCGCACCGAACGCCTGCAGGAACGGGCCCTTGTGCCGCCCACCGAGGAACAGTGCCTCGTCCAGGCGCACGCCCCATTCGCGCAGGGTACGGATCACGCGCTCGTGCGCCGGCGCCGAACGCGCGGTCACCAGCGCCGTGCGGATCGGCGCGCTGTCGCCAGCCGGGAATACTTCCTGCAACGTGTGCAGCGCAGAGAGGAAACCACGGAACGGACCGCCACTGAGTGGCTCGCGTGCACGCTCGCGTTCATGCCGGCCGAAGGCTTCCACGCCCTGCTCGCGCGAGATGCGCTCGCTCTCATCGCCGAAGATCACCGCATCACCATCGAAGGCGATGCGCAGCTGCCCGGCCGGGCGAGTGATGTCGATCTGGTCGGCGGCAGCGGCAGCGGTCTCGCCGGGTGGCTTGGGCAGGATGGTTGCCGCGGCGATGCCATGGCGCAGCGCGCTGCGCACCGATTCCGGGTTGGCCGACAGGAACAGGTCGGTGCCGAACGGCTTCACGTATGGCCAGGTCGGCTCACCGGCGGTGAACGTCGCGCGGATGATGCCCAGCCCGTAGTGCTGGATGGAATTGAAGATGCGCAGGCCGGTATCGGCTGAGTTGCGCGACAGCAGGATCACTTCCACGCGCGGGTTCTCGGGGCTGGCGCCCTGGTTCAGCGCCAGCAGCTTGCGCACCACCGGGAAGGCCACGCCCGGCCCGAGGATGTCGTCCTCGTGCTGGCGCTGGTACTCGGCATAGGCGGCCACGCCATCGCTCTCGAACAGCGCATGGCTTTCTTCCAGGTCGAACAGCGCACGCGAGGTCACCGCGACGGTCAGCAAACGGGGGGAGTTGTCGCCCATCGGTGGGGTCCTTCAAGCGGTCGGCAGTGCCGGCCGCCTATTGTCGTCAAAAAACGAACTGTTCGCTCAGGATCCTGTCTTCCAGGTTGTGCTCCGGGTCGAACAGCAGGGTCACCCGGTGCTCGCGCGACTCGCGGATCGTCACTTCGACCACATCACGGGTCTCGTGCGAATCGGCGGTGACGCTGACCGGACGCTTGTAGGGATCGAGCACGCGGAAGCGCACTTCAGTGTCGGCCTTGAGGATGGCGCCGCGCCAGCGCCGCGGGCGATACGGGGCCAGCGGCGTCAGGGCGATGGTGTGCGAACCCAGCGGCAGCACCGGTCCATGCGCCGAGTAGTTGTAGGCGGTGCTTCCGGCCGGAGTCGCCACCAGCACACCATCGCCGATCAGTTCGCCTACCCGCTCCTGGCCATTGAGGTCGATGCCGATATGCGCCGCCTGCCGGGTCTGCCGCAGCAGCGAGACATCGTTGTAGGCCAGCGACCCGGTGGTGGTGCCCGATTCGGTCAGCGCCACCATTTCCAGCGGCCGCAGGTGGGCCGGCTCGGCGCGGGCAATACGCGCATGCACGTCGTCGTCGCCACGGTACTGGTTCATCAGGAAACCCACCGTGCCCAGCTTCATCCCGAATACCGGTTTGCCCAGGTGTCCGTGACGATGCAGGGTCTGCAGCATGAAGCCATCGCCACCGAGCGGACACAGCACGTCGGCCTGGTCGGGCGCGTGGTCGCCATAGCGCGAGACCATCGCTGCGCGGGCCATCTGCGCGGGTTCGGTGGTACTGGCCAGGAAAGCGATGCGGGGGGTGTCGCTCATCGGTGGATCCGGGGGAAGGCGTGGTGGAGAGCATAACCGAGCGCCGGGGGATGGACCCCGCGTGGCAGATGACCGGCATATCCGCCGGGACACGCCGTAAACCCATCCATGGGGGCTCGATCGCGCCATCCATGGCGCTCACGGTCCCGGCGGATATGCCGGTCATCCACCTGGCAGATTCACGGCCGGCGTCGGGTCAGGTGGTCGCAAAGGTCAAGGGCAGAAACAGAACGGCCCCGCTTTCGCGGGGCCGTTCCGGTTCACGCATGCCAGGCATGGCCTGGCACTACATCACTTACGCGCCGTGGGCAGCGAGCTGACCCAGGCGCTGCACTGCGACCGAGACGGTCGGGTAGTCCAGGGTCTTCTGCTCGGCCAGTTCAGCCAGCATCGCCAGGGTGAAGCGCAGGCTGCTGTCGTCACGGCCGATCCACGCGGCCACCTTGGCTTCAGCGGTGCTGCCCTTGGTGGCCAGCACCTGGCCAGCCAGGCTGCGGTGGTGTGCGGCCAGTTCGTCGCGCAGCACGCCACGTGCCACCGCGTGCCAGCGGCCGTTGACCTCCAGCGCGTCGATCTGCTCGAACAGCCACGGCAGCTGCAGGGCGTCGCCCAGGCGGAAGTGGATCTTGGAGACATCCACCGGCTTCAGCTTGCGGGTACGGGCCAGTTCGATGATGTCGAACGCCGGCTCCAGGAAGTGCAGTTCGGCCAGCTGTTGTGCCAGTGCCGACGGCAGGCCCTTTTCCTTCCACTCGGCCACCAGGGCTTCGTAGGTCGGACGCTGCGAATCCGGCAGCACACCCGAAGCAACACGGATGTCGTTGAACGGACCCTGGTAGCGGTTGACCGCCTCGGTGATGCCCGGCATCGGGCCCGGGCGCGACAGCAGCCAGCGCACGAACGAGCGCTGCAGCTTCCAGATCACTTCCAGTGCATCGATCTGCACCGACTCCGGCAGGGTGCCGTCGAGGGCGTCGATCTGCGCCCACAGCGCGCGTGCATCCAGCGTTTCGCGGCTGATGGTGTAGGCCTTGGCGACCTCGGCAATGGAACGGCCGGTGTCTTCCTGCATGCGCATCAGGAAGGTGGCGCCCATGCGGTTGATGGTCTGGTTGGTCACGGCCGTGGCGATGATTTCGCGCTTCAGGCGGTGACGCTCCATCGCGTCGGCGTACTTCTTCTGCAGCGGGGTCGGGAAGTAGCGCTGCAGTTCCTTGGACAGGTACGGATCTTCCGGAATGTCCGAATCCAGCAGCTGGGCGAACGCCACCAGCTTGGAATAGGACAGCAGCACCGACAGTTCCGGACGGGTCAGGCCCTGGCCACGCGCCTTGCGCTGGGACAGCTCGGCATCGGACGGCAGGAACTCGATCTGGCGATCCAGCAGGCCCTGCTGTTCCAGCGTACGGATGAAGTGTTGCTTGGAACCCAGGCGCTTGACCGCCATCCGCTCCATCAGGCTCAGGGCCTGGTTCTGGCGGTAGTTGTCGTTGAGCACCAGCGCAGCGACTTCGTCGGTCATCGATGCCAGCAGCTTGTTGCGCTGCTCGACGGTCAGCTTCTTGGCCCGCACCACATCGTTGAGCAGGATCTTGATGTTGACTTCATGGTCGGAGGTATCCACACCGGCCGAGTTGTCGATGAAGTCGGTATTGAGCAGCACGCCAGCCTGGGCGGCTTCGATGCGGCCCAGCTGGGTCATGCCCAGGTTGCCGCCCTCGCCCACCACCTTGCAGCGCAGCTCGCCACCGTTGACGCGCAGGGCGTTGTTGGCGCGGTCGCCGACATCGCTGTGCTGCTCGCTGGCGGCCTTGACGTAGGTACCGATGCCGCCGTTCCACAGCAGATCGACCGGTGCCTTCAGGATCGCGCTCATCAGGTCATTCGGCGACAGCGCCTTGACGCTCTCGTCCAGGCCGAGCACCTCACGCACCTGCGGGGTGATCTCGATCGACTTCAGGCTGCGCGGATACACGCCGCCGCCCTTGCTGATCAGCTTGGCGTCGTAGTCCGCCCAGCTCGAACGCGGCACGGTGAACAGACGCTCACGTTCGACGAACGTGGTCGCTGCATCCGGGTTCGGGTCCAGGAAGATGTGGCGGTGATCGAACGCCGCCAGCAGGCGGATGTGGCGCGACAGCAGCATGCCGTTGCCGAACACGTCGCCGGACATGTCGCCGACGCCGACCGCGGTGAAGTCCTGGGTCTGGCTGTCACGGCCCAGTGCACGGAAGTGGCGTTTGACCGACTCCCATGCGCCGCGCGCGGTGATGCCCATGCCCTTGTGGTCGTAACCGACCGAACCGCCGGAGGCGAACGCATCGCCCATCCAGAAGCCATGCGCGATGGCCAGGCCGTTGGCGATGTCGGAGAAGGTCGCGGTGCCCTTGTCGGCAGCGACCACCAGGTACGGATCGTCCATGTCGTGGCGAACCACGTCCACCGGCGGCACGATCTTGTTGTTGACGATGTTGTCGGTGATGTCCAGCAGGCCCTGGATGAACAGCTTGTAGCAGGCCACGCCGTTGGCGAAGATCGCATCGCGATCGCCATTCACCGGCGGCATCTTGGCGAAGAAGCCACCCTTCGCGCCGACCGGCACGATGACGGTGTTCTTGACCATCTGTGCCTTGACCAGGCCCAGCACTTCAGTACGGAAGTCTTCGCGACGATCCGACCAGCGCAGGCCGCCACGGGCGACGGCACCGAAGCGCAGGTGGGTACCTTCCACGCGCGGGCCGTACACGAAGATTTCGCGGTACGGACGCGGCTTCGGCAAGTCCGGCACCAGGGCCGAATCGAACTTGAAGCTGATGACATGGCCGTGCTGGCCGTTGGCATCGGTCTGGTAGTAGCTGGTGCGCAGGGTCGCATCGATCACGCCCATGAAGGAACGCAGGATGCGGTCCTCGTCCAGGCTCGACACGCGGTCCATCAGCTTCAGCAGCGCTTCGCGCGCGGCCTGCATCTGCGCATTGCGGTCACCCTTGCGGGCGTCGACCACGGTCTTGAGCACCTTCAGGGTGGCCTCGTCGCCGGCAGCCAGCACATCGAGGTGGGCCTTCAGCTGGGCCTGGCCGGTGGCGATGTCTTCCTTGCTTTCATGACCGGTCGCCGGATCGAAGCGGGCTTCGAACAGTTCGACCAGCAGGCGTGCCAGCAGCGGGTAGCGGGTGAAGGTACCTTCGACGTACGCCTGCGAGAACGGCACGCCGGTCTGCAGCAGGTACTTGCAGTAGCCACGCAGCATGGCGACCTGGCGCCAGTGCAGGCCGGCAGCCAGCACCAGGCGGTTGAAGGCATCGTTCTCGGCATCGCCGTGCCAGACGCGGGCAAAGGTCTCACCGAAGGCTTCATCGACGCTCGCCGCGTCGATCGCACCGGCGGTCGATTCGACTTCGAAGTCCTGCACGTACACCGGTGCGTTATCCACCGACAGGCGGTACGGACGCTCGGCGATCACGCGCAGGCCCATGTTTTCCATCATCGGCAGCGCGTCCGACAGCGGGATGTCATCCAGCTGGCGGTACAGCTTCAGGCGCAGGCCATCACCGGATTCGCGCGGCACGGCCTGCAGGCTCAAACGCAGGTCATCCGGACCGGTCAGCGCATCGAGCTGGCTGACATCGTTGGCGGCAACGGCGGTGCTGTTGTCTTCGATGTAACCGGCCGGCAGCGCCTTGCCGATACGCGCAGCGATGCGCAGGCCTTCAGCTTCGCCGTGGCGGGTAACCAGCGCTTCGCGCAGATCGTCCTGCCAGTTGCGCAGCACTTGGGCCAGCTTCTGCTCCAGTTCGGCGGTATCCACGTCGAGCATTTCGCCCGGCTTCGGACGCACGATCAGGTGCACCTGGGCCAACGGCGATTCACCCAGCACCACCGAGCTGTCCACGTACTCACCGTGCAGTGCTTCCTTGAGCATCGCTTCGATGCGCAGGCGCACGTCGGTGTTGAAACGCTCGCGCGGCAGGTAGACCAGCGCGGAAATGAAACGGCTGTACTTGTCGCGACGCAGGAACAGGCGGCTGCGCACACGCTCCTGCAGGCCCAGCACGCCCATCGCGGTGCGGAACAGTTCGTCCTCGCTGGACTGGAACAGTTCTTCGCGCGGCAGGGTTTCCAGGATGTGGCGCAGGGCCTTGCCGCTATGGCTGGAGCCGGCCAGGCCGGACTGCTTCATCACGTGCTCGTAGCGCTGACGCACCAGCGGGATTTCCCACGGGCGACGGTTGTACGCGCTGGAGGTGAACAGGCCGAGGAAGCGCTGTTCGCCGATGATCTTGCCCTTGGCGTCGAATTCCAGCACGCCGATGTAGTCCATGTAGCCGGCGCGGTGCACGCGCGAACGGGCATTGGTCTTGGTCAGGATCAACGCGTCCTTCAGCCCGGACGTGGTGTTCAGGCCCTGGGCGGCCAGGGTCTTGACCGGACGTGCGGCCGACTTGTCCTTGCCGCGCATCAGGCCCAGGCCGGTGTCATTCAGCGGCGCCAGCACGTCTTCCTTGCCCTGCTTCTCGACGCGGTACTCGCGGTAGCCGAAGAAGGTGAAGTGGTTGTCGGCGGCCCAGCGCAGGAATTCCTGTGCTTCCTTGCGCGAGGCAGCGTCGACCGGCAGCTGGCGGCTGCCGAGGTCGTCGGCCAGCGCCAGCGCCTTGTCCTGCATCGGCTGCCAGTCGCGCACGATGGCGCGCACTTCATCAAGCGCCTTGTTGATGGCCTGCTCGATGTCTGCCATGGCTTCGGCCGGCTGGCGGTCGATCTCCAGCAGCATCACCGATTCCAGCTGGCCCTCGCCGACCTTGGTCAGCTTGCCGGTCTTGTCACGGGTGAAATGCAGCACCGGGTGGCCCAGCACATGCACGCCAACGCCGTGCTCGGCCAGCGACATGGTCACGGTGTCGACCAGGAACGGCATGTCATCGTTGATGATCTGCAGCACGGTGTGCGGCGATTCCCAACCATTGGCCTTCGCGGTCGGATTGAACACGCGGACATTGGCCTTGCCGGCCTTGCGGGCACGGGCGAATTCCAGCGTTTCGGCTGCGAGCGCGGCCCACTCCTCAGCGCTGTGGTGGGGGAACTCGTCCGCCTCCATGCGCTTGTAGAAATCGGCTGCGAATGCCACTGCCTCGGCCTGAGCGGCCGCGGGGTAACGCTTGCGCAAGGCCGTGTACACCGGCTCCAGGGAGAAACCAGCGGTCACTGCGACCTCCGACTCAACTGGTTTGCTTTTGTTTTTCACGGTCTTGGCTGCGGTTTTTTGCGGTTTCATGGCAGAGCGGCGCGCTTGCTCAGTTGGGAAAATGAAATTGTAGCCCTACCGCACGAAAAGGCCTTGCTGCAGGACGGAATAACCAGATTCGGGTTTGCTGCGGTTTAGACGCCCTATTCAGTTCGCACCGGTATGGGCATCGCGCTCGCACAGCGTTGCCGACAGGATCGGCAAAACGTGTTACCGGAAGACACATGCGGCAACATCGGCGCGATTCCACAATCCTGAACTGGACGGTATAGTCCACCGCGTGAATCCGGCCTACCTTCCTGTCGCCCTCGACGCGCGTGATGAGCGCGTGTTCGATGCCGTGCGCGAACTGCTTGCCCAACAGGGCATGCAGATGAGCATGGACGCGGTCGCCCAGCATGCTGGCTGCTCGAAGCAGACCCTGTACTCGCGCTACGGCAACAAGCAGGCCCTGCTGCGGCGGGTGATGCAGCGCCATGTCGGTCACGCGACCGGGGCCATGCTGCGTGCACTCCGCGGTGACGACCTGCGTGGCAGCCTGCTGCAGTTCGCCACCGACTTCCTGGAGCACTTCAACCAGCCCCACGTCGGCCAGGCCTGCCGCCTGATCGCCGCCGATGCAGCACAGTTTCCCGAAGAGGCGCGTACGCTGTACCGGCATGGCGCCGGCGCGCTGACGCTTCATCTTGCTGAATGGATTGAAACCGTTTGCAGTCGTGGTCTGCTGCGGCATGACGACCCGCACTTCATGGCCGAACTGCTGCTGAGCATGATCGCCGGTCAGGATTTCGACAAACAGCGCTTCCATACCCCCCATCGTGATGACGCAGCGTTGCGTCGGCGCTGGGCAGAGTTCTCCGTCGATGGCTTCCTGCGCGCGTTCGCGCCGCAGCCCTCGCCGGCCCCGTCTTCAAACCAACCCCGGAGTTCCTCCTGATGACCGCCCCACTCCGCACCCTTGCCTTGACGTGCGCCGTTGCTGTCGCCGTAGCTGCCTGCAAGAAGCCGGAACAGCCGACGCCCCCACCGCCGGAGGTGGGCGTGATCGACGCCAAGCCGCAGACCCTGCCGCTGCAGCGCGAGCTGGTCGGTCGCCTGTCGCCATTCCGCAGCGCCGATGTGCGCGCACGCGTACCAGGCGTGCTGCTCAAGCGCGTCTATCAGGAAGGCAGCGAGGTCAAGCAGGGCCAGACCCTGTTCCTGATCGATCCGGCACCGCTGCGTGCCTCGCTCAGCGCCTCCGAAGCCCAGCTGGCTTCGGCACGCGCGACCTACGCCAACGCCAAGGTCGCCGCTGACCGCGCCCGTTCGCTGGCACCGCAGAAGTTCGTCTCCAAGGCCGACCTGGACAACGCCGAGTCGGCCGAGCGCACCGCGCTGGCCGCGGTCAAGCAGGCCGAAGCCTCGGTGACCAGCAGCCGCATCAGCCTGGGCTATACCAACGTCACCGCCCCGATCAGCGGCGTGGCCAACAAGCAGCAGGTCACCGAGGGCGCGCTGGTCGGCCAGGGCGATGTGACCCTGCTGACCACCGTGGACCAGCTCGACCCGCTGTACGTGAACTTCTCGCTGAGCGTGGATGAACTGACCCAGCTGCGTGCGCAGCAGGCCAAGGGCACGCTGGCCCTGTCCGGCGACGGCAAGGCCACGGTCAACGTCAAGCTGGCCGATGGCAGCACCTACAGCGAGCCGGGCACGCTGGACTTCTCCTCGACCACGGTCGACCCGGCTACCGGCGCGGTGTCGCTGCGCGCGGTGCTGCCGAACCCGCAGAAGATCCTGCTGCCGGGTGCCTTCGTCAGCTTCCAGGCCAACCTGGGCGAGCGCAACAACGCCTACCTGGTGCCGCAGCAGGCGCTGCTGCGCGACACCACCGGCGGCTATGTGATGGTGGTCGGCGCCGACGGCAAGGTCGTCCGCAAGAACGTCAAGACCGACGGCGCGCAGAACGGCAACTGGCTGGTCAGCGAAGGCCTGGCTGCCGGTGACAAGGTGGTCGTCGCCGGCGTGCAGAAGGTCAAGGAAGGTACGCCGGCCACGGCCAAGCCGTGGACCCCGGGCCAGGACGCCAGCGGCAAGCCCGCCGCCGGCGCTGCTGCTCCGGGCGCGGCTGCCACGGCTCCGGCCGACGCCAAGGCACCGGCCAAGGCTGACCAGGCCGAGCCGGCCGCCACCGAATCGAACAAGCAGTAACGGGACCTTCCGTCATGCCTAAATTTTTCATCGAACATCCAGTCTTCGCCTGGGTGGTGGCGATCCTGATCTCGCTCAGCGGCGTGATCGCGATCCTCAACCTCGGCGTGGAGTCCTACCCCAACATCGCCCCGCCGCAGGTGACCGTCTCGGCCACCTACCCGGGCGCGAGCGCGGACACCACGGAGAAGTCGGTCACCCAGGTGATCGAGCAGCAGCTGACCGGTATCGATCACCTGCTGTACTTCAGCTCCTCGTCTGCGTCCAACGGCCGCGCCTCGATCACCCTGACCTTCGAGACCGGTACCGATCCGGACATCGCCCAGGTGCAGGTGCAGAACAAGGTCTCGTTGGCCACGCCGCGACTGCCTTCGGAAGTCACCCAGCAGGGCGTGGTGGTGGCCAAGGCCAACGCCGGCTTCCTGATGGTGGTGGCCCTGCAGTCCGATACGCCGACCATCAACCGTGACGCGCTGAACGACATCGTCGGCTCGCGCGTGCTCGACCAGGTCTCGCGCATCCCCGGCGTCGGCAGCACCCAGCAGTTCGGCTCCGAGTACGCCATGAACATCTGGCTCAACCCGGAAAAGATGCAGGGCTATGGCCTGTCGGCCAGCCAGGTACTGGCGGCGGTACGCGCGCAGAACGTGCAGTTTGCCGCCGGTGCGCTGGGCTCCGACCCGTCGCCAGAGGGCCAGCACTTCACCGCCACGGTATCGGCCGAAGGCCGCTTCAGCTCGCCGCAGGAGTTCGAGAACATCATCCTGCGGGCCAACGCTGATGGCTCGCGCGTACTGCTGAAGGACATCGCCCGCGTTGCCTTCGGTGCCAACAACTACGGCTTCGATACCCAGTACAACGGCAAGCCCACCGGCGCCTTCGCGATCCAGCTGCTGCCGGGCGCCAACGCCCTGAACGTGGCCGAGGCCGTGCGCGGCAAGATGGATGAGCTGCAACCCAGCTTCCCGTCCGGCGTCACCTGGTTCTCGCCGTACGACAGCACCACCTTCGTCAAGATCTCGATCCAGGAAGTGGTCAAGACCCTGTTCGAAGCCGTGTTGCTGGTGTTCCTGGTGATGCTGATCTTCCTGCAGAACTTCCGCGCCACCCTGATCCCGACGCTGGTCATCCCGGTGGCGCTGCTGGGTACGTTCCTGGGCATGTGGATGATCGGCTTCACGATCAACCAGCTGACCCTGTTCGCGATGGTGCTGGCGATCGGCATCGTGGTCGATGACGCGATCGTGGTGATCGAGAACGTCGAACGCATCATGACCGAGGAAGGCCTGGCGCCGAAGCCGGCCACGCAGAAGGCGATGACCCAGATCACCGGCGCGGTGGTGGCCATCACCGTCGTACTGGCGGCGGTGTTCATCCCCTCGGCCCTGCAGGGCGGTGCGGCCGGTGAGATCTACAAACAGTTCGCCCTGACCATCGCCATCTCGATGGCGTTCTCGGCATTCCTGGCACTGGGCTTCACCCCGGCGCTGTGCGCGACGTTCCTCAAGCCGACGCACAACGACAACCCGAACATCATCTACCGCACCTTCAACAAGTACTACGACAAGATCAGCCACACCTACGTGGGCCACATCACCTCCGCGGTGCGCCATGCACCGCGCTGGATGATCCTGTTCGTGGTGCTGACCGCGCTGTGCGGCTTCCTGTTCACCCGCATGCCGGGCAGCTTCCTGCCTGAAGAAGACCAGGGCTATGCACTGGCGATCGTGCAGTTGCCGCCGGGCTCGACCAAGAGCCAGACCAACGAAGCGTTCGCACAGATGCGCGGCATCCTGGAAAAGCAGGATGGCTATGAAGGCATGCTGCAGGTGGCCGGCTTCAGCTTCGTCGGTTCCGGCGAGAACGTGGGCATGGGCTTCATCCGCCTGAAGCCGTGGGAAGAGCGCAAGTTCACTGCTCCGGAATTCATCCAGAACATGAACGGCGCGTTCTACGGCATCAAGGAAGCACAGATCTTCGTGGTCAACCTGCCGACCGTGCAGGGCCTTGGCCAGTTCGGTGGCTTCGACATGTGGCTGCAGGACCGTAGTGGTGCCGGTTACGAGCAGCTGACCCAGGCCCGCAACATCCTGCTGGGCCAGGCCGCGCAGAAGCCGGACCATCTGGTCGGTGTGCGCCCGAACGGCCTGGAAAACGCCCCGCAGCTGCAGCTGCACGTGGACCGCGTGCAGGCGCAGTCGATGGGCATGTCGGTGTCGGACGTGTACAGCACCATCCAGCTCATGCTGGCCCCGGTGTACGTCAACGACTTCTTCTACGAAGGCCGCATCAAGCGCGTGACCATGCAGGCCGATGGTCCGTACCGCACCGGCCAGGAATCGCTGAAGAGCTTCTACAGCCCGTCCAGCCTGACCACCAATGCCGATGGCACCAACGCGATGATCCCGTTGAGCACGGTGGTCAAGTCCGAATGGGTCTCGGCACCGCCGTCGCTGAGCCGCTACAACGGCTACTCGGCGATCAACATCGTCGGTTCGCAGGCACCGGGCACCAGCTCGGGTGAAGCGATGCAGACCATGGAAGGCATCGTCAACGACGACCTGCCGGCGGGCTTCGGCTACGACTGGTCCGGCCTGTCCTACCAGGAAATCCTGGCCGGCAACGCCGCGACGCTGCTGCTGGTGCTGTCCATCGTGGTGGTGTTCCTGTGCCTGGCCGCGCTGTATGAAAGCTGGTCGATCCCGGTGGCGGTGCTGCTGGTGGTACCGCTGGGCGTACTGGGCGCGCTCGCCCTGTCGATGATGCGTGGCCTGCCGAACGATCTGTTCTTCAAGATCGGCCTGATCACGGTGATCGGCCTGGCCGCGAAGAACGCGATCCTGATCGTGGAGTTCGCGGTGGAGCAGCGTGCGGCGGGCAAGACCCTGCGCGATGCCACCATCGAAGCGGCGCGCCTGCGGTTCCGCCCGATCCTGATGACGTCCTTCGCGTTCATCATGGGCGTCATCCCGATGGCGATCTCCAGCGGTGCCGGCGCCAACTCGCGTCACGCCATCGGTACCGGCGTGATCGGCGGCATGCTGTTCGCCACCCTACTCGGCCTGCTGATGATCCCGGTGTTCTTCGTGGTCGTGCGCCGCATGCTGGGCGACAAGCTGGATGAACCGTCGAAGGAATTCCTCGGCCGCCAGCGTGATGCGGAAAGCGCCCACCGCCCGGATCGTTGATCCGGCGGTGAGTTGAAACAAGAAAGGCCCCGGAGCGATCCGGGGCCTTTTTCGTTGCTGCTTTTGAATCCATGCCAACCAAGGTTGACATCTACCAAAGCAGCGGCATGCCCGGTAGCCGCCAACCTTGGTTGGCGCTCTCCAAGGCGACGTGTCAGCGCAGCAAGGCGGTCACCACGCACACAGCCACGAGAATCAGCGCAGCCCACTGCATCGGCACGAAGAAGAAATGATGGGGTGCGGCCTCACCCTTCTGCCGGGGCACACGGTTCAGCCACAGGCCCAGCAGCACGTTCACTGCCGCACCGATGCCACCGCCCAGCAGCACCTGCTGCAGCGGAATGTTGCCCTTGGGGCCGTCGTGCGGGAAGAAGTACGCCAGCAACAGGATGCCTGCGATCGGCGTCACCAACGTCATGAAGCCCCAGCCGCGGTAGATCATGCGGTATCTCCAGAAAAACGAAAAAACGATACGCATTAGAGCAGCAGGAATTCTGGGACGCCAGAGGCGGGTACGCCATCTGGGCAGAACACCATCCACGCATGGCGTGGATCTACTGCCGCGCCGCCATTGCAGCGGCGCGGCGGAGGAAAATCAACGCAGCCCGGTCTCGTTGCGGGCGATCACCAGGCGCTGGATCTCCGAGGTGCCTTCGTAGATCTCGGTGATCTTGGCATCACGGAAGTAGCGCTCCAGCGGCATTTCCTTGGAATAGCCCATGCCGCCATGGATCTGCACGGCCTGGTGGGTGATCCACATCGCCGCTTCCGAAGCGGTCAGCTTGGCGATGGCGGCCTCGTTGCTGAAGCGCTTGCCCTCGCCCTTCACCCATGCCGCACGCAGGGTCAGCAGCAGCGCCGCGTCCAGCTTGCACTTCATGTCGGCGATCTTCGCCTGGGTCATCTGGAAGGTACCGATGGCCGCACCGAAGGCCTTGCGATCCTTCACGTACTCCAGGGTCGCTTCATAGGCGGCACGGGCGATACCGATCGCCTGCGAGGCGATGCCGATGCGGCCGGCGTCGAGCACGCCCATGGCGATCTTGAAGCCCTCGCCTTCCAGGCCCAGCACGTCTTCCGGCTGCGCCACATAATCGTTGAACTCGATCTCGCAGGTAGCCGAGGCACGGATGCCCAGCTTCGGTTCGGTCTTGCCGCGGCCGAAACCGGCCTTGTCGGTGTCTACCATGAAGGCGGTGATGCCACGCGCGCCCTTGTCCGGCTCGCTCATCGCGAACAGCACGATGTACTTGGCCACCGGGCCGGAGGTGATCCAGCTCTTCTTGCCATTGATGACATAGCTGCCATCGGCCTGTTTGATCGCACGGCAACGCATCGCCGTGGCGTCCGAGCCCGACTGCGGCTCGGTCAGTGCGAATGCACCGATGGCCTCACCCTCGGCGATGGCACGCACGTATTTCTGCTTCTGCGCTTCACTGCCATGGGTCAGGATGCCGTTGCAGAACAGCGAATTGTTGACCGACATGATGGTCGAATGCGCAGCATCACCGGCGGCGACCTCCACCATCGCCAGCACGTACGCGATCGGGTCCATGCCTGCGCCGCCATACTCGGCCGGCACTTCGATGCCCATCAGGCCGTTCTCGCCCAGCAGGCGGATGTTGTCCAGCGGGAACTCGCCCGTACGGTCATGGTGCTCCGCACTCGGGGCGATCTTCTCCTGCGCGATGCGACGCGCCACGTCCTGCAGCATCAACTGCTCTTCGGTAAAGCTGAAATCCACAACACCCTCCCGGGTACATGATGTTATGGGCCGCGCAGCGCGCGCCCAGGTACCCCGATTGTACCGGGGCCGGGCATCGGCAGCTGACTTGCGGGGAGTTGCGACTTGACCGGAAGGGATGCGGTCAGCGAATATATCTCTATATCGCGATAGGTAGATATTTATGGATCTGGAAGACTGGTCGACCCGCCTGAAGGTGTTCGCCGATGCCACCCGTGTGCGCCTGCTGGCGCTGCTGGAGCAGGAAGAGCTGACCGTGGCCGAGCTTTCGGCCATCACCCGGCTGGCGCAGCCGCGGGTGTCCACTCATCTGGCGCGCCTGAAGGAAGCCGGCCTGGTGCGCGATCGCCGCGCGGGCGTGTCGGCCTATTACCGCTTCGACGAGGCCCAGCTGGACCCGGCGCAGCGTGCATTGTGGCACGCCCTGAGCAACGGAAGCGACGACCCGTTGCTGCGCCAGGATGCTGAACGGGTCGCTGCGGTGCTCGCCCACCGCGCTTCCGACCAGAACTGGGCCGACAGCGTGGCCGGCGACATGGAGCGCCACTACTCTCCGGGCCGCACCTGGGAAGCGCTGGCGCGTACCGCGCTGCCGTTGCTGGAAACCGGCGACGTGCTGGATATCGCCTCCGGCGACGGTGTGCTGGCCGAACTGGTTGCCCCGCACGCCAGGCGTTACGTGTGCATCGACACCAGCGCACGCGTGGTGGCTGCCGCCAGCGAACGCCTGCGTCGCCTGCCCAATGTGGAAGTGCGCGAGGGCGACATGCATGCGCTGCCCTTCAAGGACCGAAGCTTCGACCTGGTCGTGCTGATGCACGCGCTGACATACGCCAGCAAGCCTGCGCAGGCCGTCACCGAGGCCGCACGCGTGCTGCGCCCGGGCGGTCGCCTGCTGCTGTGCAGCTTGGCCCGCCACGAGCACAAGGCCGCGGTCGATGCCTATGGCCACGTCAACCTCGGTTTCAGCGACAAGGAACTGAAGAAGTTCGTCGACAAGGCCGGCCTGCAGGTCTCCAACCTGGAAACGGTCACCCGCGAAAAGCGCCCGCCGCATTTCGAAGTGATCTCGCTGATCGCCAACAAGCCCTGAGGTCGACATGTCCGCCCTGCCCTGGCTGCACCCGGAACGCGTGGAATCGCTGCTCGCCGCGCTGCGTGATCGCATCCTGATCATCGACGGCGCGATGGGCACGATGATCCAGCGACACGGCCTGCAGGAAGACGATTACCGGGGCGAGCGCTTCGCCGGCGGCTACGACCATGCCCATGGCCCTGGCTGCGACCATGGCGCAACACCGGAAGGCCACGACCTGAAAGGCAACAACGACCTGTTGCTGCTGACCCGGCCGGAGGTCATCGCCGGCATCCACACCGCGTACCTGGAAGCGGGCGCGGACCTGGTGGAAACCAACACCTTCAACGCCACCTCGGTCAGCCAGGCCGACTATCACCTCGAACACCTGGTGTACGAGCTGAACAAGGCGGGCGCTGCCGTCGCCCGTGCCTGTTGTGACGCGGTGGCGGCGACCACGCCGGGCAAGCCACGCTTCGTCATCGGTGTACTCGGCCCGACCAGCCGCACCGCCTCGATCAGCCCGGACGTCAACGATCCCGGTTTCCGCAACACCAGTTTCGACGAACTGCGCGGCACTTACCGCGAAGCCATCGATGGCCTGATCGATGGTGGCGCCGACACGATCATGGTCGAGACCATCTTCGATACGCTCAACGCCAAGGCCGCGTTGTACGCCATCGAGGAGGCCTTCGATGCGCGTGGCGCGCGGCTGCCGATCATGATTTCCGGCACCATCACCGATGCCTCCGGGCGAACCCTGTCCGGGCAGACCGCCGAGGCTTTCCAGGCATCACTCGCGCATGCACGACCGTTGTCGATCGGCCTGAACTGCGCGCTCGGCGCCGATGCCATGCGCCCGCATGTGGAAACCCTGTCGCAGGTGTCGGACTGCTACGTCAGTGCCCATCCCAATGCGGGCCTGCCCAATGCATTCGGCGAGTACGACGAAACACCCGAGGAAATGGCGGCCACCCTGCGCGGCTTTGCCGAAGATGGCCTGCTGAACCTGGTCGGTGGCTGCTGCGGCTCCACCCCGGACCATATCCGCGCGATCGCGCTTGCGGTAGCCGGGCTGCCGCCGCGCGCCCTGCCGGCCGCCCAGGTCCAGGCCGCATGAGCAGCACTGCCATCGCCATCCACCTTCCGCCCTGTTGCCGTTGAGCCGCCGCCTGCCATGACGCCTGTCCGCCCTACCCGCCTGTCCGGCCTGGAACCGCTGGTCATCACCCCGGACCTGCTGTTCGTCAATGTCGGCGAACGCACCAATGTCACCGGCAGCGCGCAGTTCCGCAAGCTCATCAAGGAAGGCCGTTACGAGGAAGCGGTGGACGTCGCGCGCCAGCAGGTGGCCAGCGGCGCGCAGATCCTCGACGTCAACATGGACGAGGGCCTGATCGATTCGGAAGCGGCGATGACCCGCTACCTCAACCTGATCATGTCCGAGCCGGACATCGCGCGAATTCCGGTGATGGTCGACTCTTCCAAATGGAGCGTGATCGAGGCGGGACTGAAGTGCCTGCAGGGCAAGAGCGTGGTCAATTCGATCTCGCTGAAGGAAGGCGAGGAGTTGTTCCGCGAGCATGCGCGCAAAGTACTGCGCTATGGCGCCGCCGCGGTGGTGATGGCCTTCGATGAGGCCGGGCAGGCCGACACCTGCGCGCGCAAGGTCGAAATCTGCACCCGCGCCTATCGCCTGCTGGTCGATGACATCGGCTTCCCGCCGCAGGACATCATCTTCGACCCGAACATCTTCGCCGTCGCCACCGGCATCGAAGAGCATGACAACTACGCGGTCGACTTCATCGAAGCCACCCGCATCATCAAGCAGACGCTGCCGCACTGCCATGTGTCCGGCGGCGTGTCCAACGTTTCGTTCTCGTTCCGTGGCAACGAGACCGTGCGCCAGGCGATCCACTCGGTGTTCCTGTACCACGCGATCGCCGCGGGCATGGACATGGGCATCGTCAACGCCGGCGCCATGCCGATCTACGACGAACTGGAACCGGACCTGCGCGAGCGGGTGGAGGACGTGATCCTCAACCGCCGCCGTGATGCCACCGAGCGCCTGCTTGAAATCGCCGAACGCTACAAGGGCAGCAAGGGCGCGGCGAAGACCGAAGACCTGGCCTGGCGCGAGAAACCAGTGGACGCACGCTTGGCGCATGCGCTGGTGCACGGCCTGGACGCGTGGGTGGAAGCCGATACCGAAGAAGCCCGGCAGCGCTCCAACCGTCCGCTGGACGTGATCGAAGGCCCGCTGATGGATGGCATGAACGTGGTCGGCGACCTGTTCGGTGCCGGCAAGATGTTCCTGCCGCAGGTGGTGAAGTCGGCCCGGGTGATGAAGAAAGCGGTAGCCTACCTGCTGCCCTACATCGAAGCCGAAAAGGCACGCAGCGGCGACACCGCCCGCAGCAACGGCAGGATCATCATGGCCACGGTGAAGGGCGATGTGCACGACATCGGCAAGAACATCGTCGGCGTGGTCCTGGCCTGCAACAACTTCGAGGTGATCGATCTCGGCGTGATGGTACCGGCGCAGAAGATCCTCGACGCCGCCCGCGAACACCAGGCCGACATCATCGGCCTGTCCGGCCTGATCACGCCGTCGCTGGAAGAAATGAGCCATGTCGCCCGTGAAATGCAGCGACAAGGCTTCGATCTGCCACTGATGATCGGCGGCGCGACCACCTCGCGTGCACACACCGCGTTGAAGATAGACCCGCATTACAAAGCGCCCACGGTCTGGGTGAAGGATGCCTCGCGCGCCGTCGGCGTGGCGCAGTCGCTGATCTCGCGCGAGCTGCGGGATGCGTTCGTCGCCGTCAACGAGGCGGACTATGCCGAGATCCGTACCCGCCATCGCAACCGCGGCGACGCCAAGCGCCTGGTCTCGCTGGAGCATGCACGCGGCCAGAAGTTCCAGGGCGACTGGGAGGCGTACACGCCTCCCGCACCGAAGCAGCCGGGTCTGCATGTATTCGATGATTACCCGCTGGCCGAGCTGGTGCCCTACATCGACTGGACGCCGTTCTTCCAGGCGTGGGAGCTGGCCGGCAAGTACCCGGCGATCCTCACCGATGAGATCGTCGGCACCCAGGCCAGCGAGCTGTACCAGGACGCGCGCGCGATGCTCGACCGCATCGTCAACGAGAAGTGGCTGCAGGCCAAGGCCGTGTTCGGCCTGTGGCCCGCGAACAGCATCGGCGACGACGTCCGTGTGCAGCATCCCGATGGTGAAGCCACCCTGCACTTCCTGCGGCAACAGGTGGACAAGCCTGCCGAACGCCCGGATTTCTGCCTTGCCGATTTCATCGCCCCGGCCGACAGCGGCAAGCAGGACTGGATCGGCGCTTTCGCAGTCACCGCAGGCATCGGTATCGACGCGCACGTGGCCCGTTTCGAGGCCGACCACGACGACTACAACGCGATCCTGCTGAAGGCGCTCGCCGACCGCCTTGCCGAAGCACTGGCCGAACGCCTGCACCAGCGCGTACGCACCGGATTCTGGGGCTACGACCACGCCGAAACACTCGACAACGAAGCGCTGATCGACGAAAAGTATCGCGGCATCCGCCCCGCGCCCGGCTACCCCGCCTGCCCCGAGCACAGCGAAAAACGCCGATTGTTCGACCTTCTGGGCGCAGAAACCAACGCCGACATGCAGCTGACCGAGAGCTTCGCGATGCTGCCGACCGCGGCAGTGTCGGGCTATTACTTCAGCCACCCGCAGAGCCAGTATTTCGTGGTCGGCCGTCTCGGTCGCGAGCAGGTGGCTGACTACGCACGCCGCAAGGGCGTGGAGCGCGCCCAGGCCGAACGTTGGCTGGCGTCCAACCTCGACTACGATCCGGAATGATGTCGCCGAGTCCGATACGTCGCGCTCGGCGACCATCTGACGCATTCCACTAGTCCAGTGCGAAGCGGCGCTATCGCGACGAGGTGCATCCATCGCTCGTTGAAAGGCATTTGCGACGATTACTGACGTGTGCAGCCAGTATTCCTGAACGCGCTTACTTCAGCACCGCCAGATCGGCTCCATACGAGAGCACGCTGTTTCATCCTGCCCGCTCCCTCGGAGTGGATCCCTCATGCGACTCTTCCTGCTTCTGCTCACACTGTTGGCGTCCGCATCTGCGGCAGCCGCGCCGCCTCCAGCGGCCTGGCCATCGAAGACCTTCTATCGCAGCGTCGATGTTGATGGGCATCGCACCTTCTACCGGGAGGCCGGCGAGCGCTCACGGCCCACCCTGCTTCTGCTGCACGGCTATCCATCGTCGTCGCATACGTATCGCGAACTCATCCCTCTCCTGTCCGGCCACTACCACGTGGTCGCACCAGACTACCTTGGCTCCGGCCTGACAGACCATCCAGACCCTAGCGACGAAAACTACACCTTCGAGCGCCTGGCACGACACATCGCGGCGTTCACCGACGCAGTGGGATTGCAACGCTACAGCCTCTACATGCAGGATTTCGGCGCACCGGTCGGCTTCCGCCTCATGCAGTTGCAGCCCGAACGATTGCAGGCGCTGGTGGCGCAGAACGCCAATGCCTATTTGGACGGCCTCACACCAGCACGGCTGCGCTTCTTCGAACAGGCACACCGTGACGCCTCCCCCGGCACCCTCCTGCAACTGCACGGCCTGACCTCCGCTGAAGGCGTGATCAACCTGCAGTACCTGCGGGACGTGAAAGATCGCCCGGAGAAGATCAGCCCCGATGCATGGCAACACGATCTCAGCGGCCTGGCCAGCCAGGCCCAGCAACTGGCGCAGGTGCAACTCTTCCAGGACTACTGGACCAACATAGAGGCCTACCCGGAATGGCAGGCCTTCCTGCGTACGCACCAACCCCCTGCCCTGGTGCTATGGGGCAAGCACGACCCTGCGTTCATCGCCGCCGGTGCGCTGGCGTATCGCCGCGATCTCCCCGATGCCGACATCAGTCTGATCGATGCGGGACACTTCGCCGTTGAGGAGCACGCCGTACTGATCGGGCAGCAGATCGTCGCCTTCCTCGGGCGGCTGGAGCAGCAGGGGCAACTATCGCCGGACTCCACTCCCTGAGCACGCTGCATCCTGCACTGCGTGCGGAACAGCACTGCACCAAACAGCGACGCCGGGCATTGCCCGGCGTCGCTGTTGTGAATTTCCAGAGCCTTACCAGACCAGGTCGTCGGGCACCTGGTACTGCGGGTCGGCATAAGGATCGTCCTCGGCCGGCGCATTCGGATCGACCTTCAACGCCACCGAAGCCGCAAACACTGCTTCAGACTGGGCCAGAACGTCGGCTGTCACCAGCAGGTAGCGACCGTTGAGCTGGACCACGCCCAGCTCACCGGCGTTGAGTGCCTTGAGCTGCTCGGCGGTGACGTAGATGCGCTTGATCTTGCCGCCGTACGGGAAGTGGCGCGCGATATCGGCCGCCTCAGCATTCAGGCTCTTGTCCTTCAGCAGTTCTTCCAGCTTCACCTTGGCCTCGCGGCGCTGGCGTGCTTCTTCCTGCTTCAGACGCTCGGTCTCGATACGCTCTTCCTTCTCGCGCTGGGCACGGATCGCGTAGGCCTTGGCCAGATCCATTTCCTCGGCGGTACGCGGTTTGCGCGGCCCCTGCCCGTGGCCTTGGCCACGCTGCTGACCAGGCTTGCCCGGGCCGCCACTGCCATGCGCCCGCCGCTCGCCGGGCTTGTGTTCGCCCTTGCCTGCGTGCTGCGGCTTTCCATTGCCAACGCCACCCTTGCCCTGCGGGCGGCCATCACGGCGGGGGCCATCATTCTTGCGCTCGGGCTTGGGCGCGGGCTTGAAGCCCAGGCCCATCAGCTGGTCGCGGAGGGTATCGCTCATAGGATATGGATCAGTAGTGCGGCGGCGGCGGTTCGCTCGCCGGATCAGAAGAATTCAATGCATTGCGAACCTTGCCCAGGTCCTCCAGCAGCACGCGCAGGATGCCGGCATTGCGGCTGCCTTCCATACGCGCGTCTGCAAGTGCATCGCTCAGTTCGGCCAGCGCGTGTTCCTGGAAGGACACGCGCATCTCCAGCTCGACCAGGCGCGCTTCCAGCGCCTGCTCGCGTTCGGTCGGTACTTCAGACATGCAGCGAACGCCCCCGGCCAATGCCGTAATACGCAAGGCCGGCGGCCTCGACTTCGGCCGGCTCGTACAGATTGCGGCCATCGAACACCACCGCATCCTTCAGCCGCTCGCGCAGCATCTGGAAATCGGGACTGCGGAACTGCTTCCACTCGGTCACCACGACCAACGCATCGGCGCCCTGCAGCGCGTCGTCGGCGCTGTCACAGAACACCAGATCGTCGCGCTCGCCAAAGATCCGCTGCGATTCATGCATCGCCTCCGGATCGTACGCGCGTACTGTCGCACCGCCTTCCCACAACTGGGCCAGCAGGCGGCGGCTGGAAGCCTCGCGCATGTCGTCGGTGTTCGGCTTGAACGCCAGGCCCCACACGGCAAACGTCCTGCCGCGCACACCTTCGTCTTCGCCCTTGTCGTAGTGCCGCTGGATCAGGGCGAACAGGTGCCCCTTCTGCGATTCATTGACCGCCTCCACCGCGCTCAGCAGCTTCGGCTCCAGGCCGGCCTGCTGCGCGGTGCGGGCCAGTGCCTGCACATCCTTGGGGAAACAGGAACCGCCGTAACCCGCACCCGGATAGATGAAGTGCCAGCCGATGCGCGGGTCCGAACCGATGCCCTGGCGGACCTGCTCGACGTCGGCGCCGACACGCTCGGCGATGTTGGCGATTTCATTCATGAACGAAATCTTGGTCGCCAGCATTGCATTGGCGGCGTACTTGGTCAGCTCGGCCGAACGCACGTCCATCTCCACCACGCGATCGTGGTTGCGATTGAACGGTGCGTACAGGCGACGCATCACGGCGACCGACTCGGCGCTGGTGGCACCGATGATGATGCGGTCAGGCCGCATGCAGTCGGCAACGGCGTCGCCTTCCTTCAGGAATTCAGGGTTGGACACCACATCGAAGGCGATATCCGCGCCACGTGCTGCCAGTTCCTCGGCGATGGCCGCACGCACCTTGTCGGCGGTGCCTACCGGCACCGTCGACTTGTTGACCACCAAGGTCGGCACCGAGATGTACCGGCCGATGGTGCGGGCCACGGCGAGCACGTACTGCAGGTCCGCGCTGCCATCCTCGTCCGGCGGCGTGCCCACGGCGATGAACACCACCTGGCCATGGCCGATGGCGGTCGCAGCGTCGGTGGTGAACACCAGCCGCGACGCGGCATGGTTGGCCTTCACCATCGGCTCCAGGCCGGGCTCGTAGATCGGGATGATGCCCCGGTTGAGGCCATCCACCTTGGCCTGGTCGATGTCGACACAGACCACCTGGTGGCCAACATCGGCCAGGCAGGTGCCGGTCACCAGACCTACATAACCGGTACCAAAAATCGCAACGCGCATATCCGTGCTGACTCCGTGGTGGCTTACGGCAGGACGCCCAGCAACTCGACGTCGAAGGTCAGGGTGGCGTTCGGACCGATCGGACCACCCGGGGTGCCGTTCTCGCCGTATGCCAGTTCACCCGGAATCCAGAAGCGGTACTTCGAGCCAACCGGCATCAGAGCCAGGCCCTCGGTCCAGCCCTTGATGACCTGGTCCAGGCCGAACTCGGTCGGACCACGGCCCGCGGAACTGTCGAACACGGTGCCGTTGAGCAGCTTGCCTTCGTAGTTCACGCGCACCTTGCTGGACGGCAACGGACGCTCGCCGCTGCCCGGACGGATCACCTGGTACTGCAGGCCCGACGGGGTGGTCACCACGCCCGGCTGGGTCTTGTTCTTGTCCAGGAACGCGTTGCCTTCCTGACGGTTGGTCTGCGCGGCCTGTGCGGCCTTGGCCTGCATTTCGGCCTGCTTGGCGCCCATGAACGCCTGGATGGTGGCAGTGGCGTCGGCTTCGGTCATCTTCGGCTGGCCCTTGCTCAGGCCAGTGTTGATCGCGTCAAACAGCGAGGCGGTATCGATATCGTCCTTCAGCTGTGCCAGCGACGGACCCACCGAATAGGCGCCGATCATCTGTGCGACCTTGACCCGGTCGACCTTCGCCGGCTGCGAGCCCGGCGCGACACCCGGTACCTGCTGGCCGCTGCGGGCCATCACTACCTGGCGCAGGGCGGCATCGGTCGCCTTGGCCTGTTCCTGGGTGATCTGCGGCTGCAGGCCTTCGAAGGAACGTTCAACGGCAGTGCGCAGTGCGGCCGCATCGATTTCATCGGCGATCGGCGCGAACGACTTGGCCACATCCAGACCAATGGCGTAGCCGAGCTTCTGCTTGGGGGAATTCAAGGGTGCGGTCTCCTTGGCGGCCGGGGAAGCGGCCGGTTGTTGCGACAGGGCGACACCGGAGGTGCCCATCGCCAGAATCAGAACCGACGCCGCGGCGCCGCGCATTCCCATTTTCATTCGCTGCATTCCTGGAAGTGACTGGACGCCGACGTCGGCGCGAAAACACGTATTGTCGCACGCATGCCGTCGATGTCGAGGCATCCGTGCCGTCATTCAATGTACAGCCGGTGCCGCAAGCGCCTTGTCGATGGCCGCTTTCAGCTGCGGATCATCCGGGGTGACCTTGCTGGCGAACTGGGCAATGACCTGGCCATCGCGCCCGACCAGATACTTGTGGAAATTCCAGGCGGGCGCCACACCGGTGGCGGCGGTCAAGCGCTGATACAGCGGCGTGGCCTGCGCACCGGTCACGTGCACCTTTTCGAACATCGGGAACTTCACACCATAAGTAAGTGTGCAGAAATCCTGGATCTGCTTCTCGTCACCGGGCTCCTGCCCCTTGAAATCGTTGGAGGGGAAGCCGAGTACCGCAAATCCCTTGCCGGCGTACTGCTTCTGCAGCGCTTCCAGACCTTCGTACTGTGGGGTATAGCCGCACTTGCTTGCCGTATTGACCACCAGCAGCACCTGGCCGTGGTAACGCTGCTGCAGATTGACCTGCTGCTTGCCCGCCAGCGGCCGATACGACAGATCCAGCAGATCGGCGGCAAACGCACCAGCCGAAGTGGCCAGGCCTGCGGCCAGCAGGGTCAACAGGGACAGGCCGCGAAGGCGGCGGGAGGAGGCAGTCGACAAGGGCATGGGAGACGTTCCGCGGTAGCCGTTCCAGGGGTCCGGCCGTAGCCGGCCGGGAATCGGCCGAACTATAGCACCGGGGTCTGCACCCCCTCTGGAGCACACACCCTGTTGCGCTTTGCACGGCGTGGCGGAAGTCGCTGGCAGCGCGCCCCAGCCCTCGGCTGATGACATAGCATGGACATGGCTGAATGGGAGGCTGGCCAAAAGCAGCCCTCCGAGATTTCACTTTCCCAATTAGAATCAAATGGTTGAATGATTATTTCGGTGCCATTACCACCCCTGCCATCAGTTGGGTAGGGGCAGGACTTGCACATAGGCGTGCCGGTGTTATAGTTGCATACAACACCAGTCACCTGAGACAGGGGGAACCATGAACACCCGGATGCGTCGCAGCCTCACCGCCCCCGCGGTCACCACGGTATCAACCCTGTTCGTCCTGGTCTGGCTGGCCATGCCGGCACCCCCGGCCGCTTCCTCCCCCGCCCTCTCCGAAGACAGTACGCAGGATGCAGCAGTGCCCCCGGCAGGGAATGCCGCTCCCTCCCCCTCCCCCCCGCGTCGGCTGCACAGCTCCCTGTCCATGCCGTATTTCTCGTTCGCACAGCCGCTGACCCCACGGAGCTGAATATGAGCGACATCCAGTGGAGCGACGGCGCTCCCATCTACCGCCAGCTGAAGGAACGCGTGATCGCGATGATGCTTGACGGAATCCTCAAGCCGGGCGATGCCCTTCCTTCGGTGCGCCAGGTAGCCGCCGATTACCAGCTCAACCCCATCACCGTTTCGCGCGCCTACCAGGAGCTGGCCGATGAAGGCCTGGTCGAGAAGCGCCGCGGGCTGGGCATGTTCATGACCGAACAGGCGGCCACGCAGCTGCGCAGCAGCGAGCGCGAACGCTTCCTCAATGAAGAATGGCCGGCCGTGCTGGAACGCATCCAGCGACTGGGCCTGAGTCTCGACGAATTGTTGCCCCAGGGGAAATTCTGATGAATGCCAGTCCCACTACCGCTGTACCAAGCGACGCTGTCATTACCGCCCGTGGCCTTCGCAAGGCTTACAAGAACACGCTCGCGCTCGACAACGCCAGCTTCTCCATCCCGGCAGGCCGCATCATCGGCCTGATCGGCCCCAATGGTGCCGGCAAGACCACCGCGCTGAAGGCGGTACTCGGACTGACCTCGGTGGAAGGCGAGCTGAGCGTGCTCGGCCGTGACCCGCGTGCGCACCGCGACGACCTGATGAACGACATCTGCTTCATCGCCGATGTCGCCGTGCTGCCGCGCTGGCTGAAGGTGCGTGAGGCGATCGACTTCGTCGCCGGCGTGCACCCCCGCTTCGACCGCGCCCGTTGCGAACGCTTCCTGGCCAATACCAAGCTGCAGCCGAAGCAGCGCGTGCGTGAACTGTCCAAGGGCATGATCGTGCAGCTGCACCTGGCCCTGGTGATGGCCATCGACGCCAAGGTGCTGGTGCTGGACGAACCCACGCTCGGCCTGGACATCCTGTACCGCAAGGAGTTCTACCAGCGCCTGCTGGAAGACTACTTCGACGAGCAGAAGACCATCATCGTCACCACCCACCAGGTGGAGGAAATCGAGCACATCCTCACCGACGTGATGTTCATCCGCGACGGCCGCATCGTGCTCAATGCGGAAATGGACGAGGTCGGCGAGCGCTATACCGAGCTGCTGGTCGGCGCCGATCAGCTCGAAACCGCCCGCGCACTGAAGCCCATCGACGAGCGCAGCCAGGCCTTCGGCAAAACCGTCCTGCTGTTCGACGGGGTGCCACGCAGCCAGCTGGCCAGCCTGGGTGAAACCCGCAACGCCGGCCTTGCCGATCTGTTCGTCGCTGTCATGAAGGGGACCTACGCATGAATGCCGTCAACCATCCTGTCAGCCCTGCAGGCACCCTGCGCTGGCTGCTCAAGCGCGAATACTGGGAAAACCGCGGCGGTTTCCTGTATGCCCCGGTGATCGCCGGCATCGTCTCGCTGCTGATGAGCAGCATCGGCATCGGCCTGGGCCTGTTCGCCCTGCATCGGGCCGCGCGCGACGGCGGCCTGCACATCGACGGCGAGGACGTGAACATCAACGGCCTGGATCTGGGCCTGCTGACCCGCCAGATCAGCGCCAAGGACATGGCTGACCTGGGCAACGGCCTGGACCTGACCCTCATCCTGAGCTCGACCTGGCCATTCCTGGTACTGGCCTTCGTGGTGTTCTTCTACTGCCTGGGTGCGCTGTACGACGATCGCCGCGACCGCAGCATCCTGTTCTGGAAGTCGCTGCCGCTGTCAGATACCCAGACCGTACTGTCCAAGGTGCTCAGCGCACTGATCGTGGCCCCGCTGGTAGCCACTCTGGCTGCCATCGTCACCATGTTCGGCTTCCTGCTGATCATCAGCCTGGTCGCGTTGACCCATGGCGGCAGCCCTACCACCCTGATCTGGGGGCCGGCCAGCCCGCTCACCCTGGGCGCCGGCCTGCTCGCCGCCATCCCCGTCTATGCGTTGTGGGCGCTGCCCACTGCCGGCTGGCTGCTGCTCTGCTCGGCCTGGGCCAAGAGCAAGCCGTTCCTGTGGGCGGTGATGCTGCCCCTGTTCGCCGGCATCATCGTCAGCACCACCAAGTTGATGCACCTGTTCGACATGAGCACCGGCTGGTTCTGGCAGCACATCGTCGGCCGCCTGCTGCTGGGCACCGTTCCAGGCGTGGATCTGCTGTACCGCCTTGGCGCCAGCGACGAACACAAGAGCCTGGATTCGATCGTCTCGTTGATGAATCCTGCCCAGCAGCTGAAGTCGCTGGCGATGCCTGACCTGTGGATCGGCGCGGCCTTCGGCGTGGTCTTCATCTTCATCGCCATCCGCCTGCGCAAGCGCGCTGGCGAAATCTGATCTTCAACCCGGAGGCACCACCCATGCGTTCCTTGATTGCCTGTAGTGCGCTGTTGCTGTTGCCCTTGTCGGCGCTGGCCGCCGATGCACCGAACTGCAAGTTCTCCGCGCCGCGCGCGTTGAAGATCGACACCGCCGGCGCCAAGGCGCTGGTGTTCGAAATCAACCAGCACGACTTGAAGGTGGTCGCCAGCGCTGGCGGCGGCCAGCTCGACGGCCGCGCCTGCGCGTCCAACAAGGACTGGCTGGAACAGCTGGTACTGGACCAGCGGCGCGTGGGCGACAAGCTGGTGGTAAGCCTGCGCCGCGACAGCCGCGGCTCGCTGTCGATGGGCAACAGCTATGCCTGGCTGGACATCCGTGGCAGCGTGCCGGACAACCTGCCGCTGCAGTTCAAGATCGGTTCCGGCGATGGCAGCATCGAGAACGCGCAGTCGCTGAGCATGGACGTGGGCTCCGGTGATGGCATCGCCCGCGGCACCCGTGGCAGCGTGCATGCCGCCGTGGGCTCGGGCGACCTGGACGTTGATGGCGCCGCATCGTTCAACCTGCTCTCGCTGGGTTCTGGCGACGTCAACGCCCGCAACATCGGCGGCGATGCCAGCGTCGGCACCGTCGGCTCCGGTGACCTGAAGGTGACCGACGTGCGTGGCAACGCGCGGCTGGATACCGTCGGCTCCGGCGACATCGGCTTCAAGCAGGTGCAGGGCAACGTCGAGATCGGCGTGGTCGGCTCCGGCAATGTCGAGATCGAGCAGGTCGGCGGCAATGTCCGTGTACGCAGCCACGGCTCGGGCGACATCGATGTCGATGGCGTGCGCGGCAATCTCACCGTCGAGCACAGCGGCAGCGGCGACATCCAGCATCGCAGCGTGGCCGGCACCGTCACCCTGCCCCGCGGCAAGTAACGCCCAACCATCCGATTCAAGGGGAATGCCATGAACCTGCTGCGCCTGCTGCCTGCTGCCCTGCTGTGCCTGCCGCTGATCGCCTGTGGCGGCACGTCCAGCCCCGACAAGACCGCCGGCAAGGCGGTGGCCGAGACCGCCGGTGGCGTCGGCCAGACCGTCAAGGAAGCGATGGACGACGCCCGCAAGGAAATCGCCGAAGGCAACATCAAGATCTCCGCCGACAACCAGCCGCGCGCGGAGATCACCCCACAGGGACAGCTGCTCATCGGCGGCAAGCAGATAACGCTGGACGATGGCCAGCGCCGCCAGCTGCTCGATTACCGCGGCCACGTGGTGGCGGTGGCGATGGACGGCATGGACGTGGGCCTGGCGGGCGCCAAGCTCGGTGCCAACGCTGCCGGTGAAGCGCTGAAGGGCATCTTCAGCGGCGACAGCGAGGGCATCGAGAAGCGGATCAACGCCGAGGCCGCCAAGATCGAGGCGCAGGCCAAACGCATCTGCGACCGCATGCCGGCCATGCTGGCCAGCCAGCAGGCGCTGGCCGCCTCGCTGCCGGCGTTCAAGCCCTACGCCACGATGGACCAGAGCGATGTGGACGACTGCGGCAAGGACACCGTCGTCAACCGCTGACCCTGTGACACATCAGCGCACCCGGCCGGCAGCGCACCTGCGTTGCCGGCCGCTGAGCCCCGGCGGGCTTACAATGGCAGCCCCGGATGCACTTCATTGAACCGCCATGAAAAAGCTGTTTCTGCTGCTGGCCGCCCTGCTCTGCCTGGGTCTGGTCGGCTGTGACCAGGATTACCGCAACCACCGCGCCGAGCGTGGCAAACCGAAGATCTCGGTCAGCGAGAGCATCGTGACCGTGCGCCGCCAGCCGGCGCCGAACATCATCATCCTGCCAGACGGGCAGATGAAGATCGACGAGATCCTGATCCCGCTCAATGCCGAGCAGAAGCAGATGCTGCAGACGATGTTCGGCACGCTGCAGGTGCTGCGCCAGAACACACTGGTGGCCGCACCGGCCGACCCCAACATGCAGCCGGTGAAGATCGTGCCACCGGAAGGCCTGCAGGTGATTCCGCCGGACCTGGTGCAGACCATTCCCGAGTTCAAGGATTACACCGAGACCTTCGGCAACATCGTCGCCGACCGTCGTTGAAACGAGAACGCCGCCCTCCCGGGCGGCGTTTCCGTTTGTAGAACCGAGCATAGGCTCGGCTCTACAGAGTGCAGATTGCAGATCAGCCGCCGGCGCCACCGCCGCCGGCCTGGATGCCACCGGCGGTCAACGCCGTCGGGTCCAGCAACCGGCGCAGCTCGGCTTCGGCCAGGCCACTGTCTTCCAGCGCCACGTCCAGCACCGGGCGCTGCTCCTTGTAGGCACGCTTGGCGATGGCTGCGGCTTTCTCGTAGCCGATGATCGGGTTCAACGCGGTCACCAGGATCGGATTGCGTGCCAGCGCTTCGGCCACACGGTCTTCGCGCACCTTCAGCCCGGCAATGGCGCTGTCGGCCAGCAGGGTCGATACATTGGCCAGCAGGCCGATGCCATCGAGCAGGTTCACCGCGATCAGCGGCAGTGTCACATTGAGCTGGAAGTTGCCGGTCTGGCCGGCCACGGTAATCGCCGCGTGGTGGCCGATCACCTGTGCGCAGGCCATCACCGTCGCCTCCGGAATCACCGGATTGACCTTGCCCGGCATGATCGAGGACCCCGGCTGCAGGGCCGGCAGTTCGATCTCGCCCAGGCCCGCCAGCGGACCGGCATTCATCCAGCGCAAGTCGTTGGCGATCTTGATCAGGGCCACCGCCAGCGCATTGAGCTGGCCCGACAGTTCCACCGCGTCGTCCTGCGCGGCCAGGCCTTCGAACTTGTTCTCGGCGCTGTCGAACTTGAAGCCGGTCTGCTGCTTCAGTGCCTTGGCCACCTGCGCACCGAAGCGCGGGTCGGCATTGATGCCGGTACCGATGGCGGTACCGCCCAGCGGCAGGCGGCGCACGCGCTTCAGACTGTCCTCGATGCGCTCCTGTGCGGAGGCCAGCTGCGCCGACCACGCACCGAATTCCTGTTCGAAGGTCAGCGGCATCGCATCCATCAGGTGGGTGCGGCCGGTCTTGACCACCTTGCGCAGGCTGCGGCCCTTCTTGTCCAACGTCCTGCGCAGGTGCACCAGCGCAGGCAGCAGCTGCTCATGGGTGGCCAGCACGGCCGACACGCGCAGCGCCGTCGGGATCACATCGTTGGAGCTCTGCCCCTGGTTGACGTGATCGTTCGGGTGCACGGCGGTCTTGCCTGCCTTGCCGGCGCGGTTGGCCAGCGTGGCGATGACCTCGTTGGCATTCATGTTCGAGGAGGTGCCCGAGCCGGTCTGGTAGACGTCGATCGGAAACTGCGCGTCCCACGTGCCGTCTGCCACTTCAGCAGCGGCAGACTGGATGGCCTTGGCCACGGTCTTCGGCAGATGCCCCAGCTCGGCGTTGACGCCGGCGGCGGCTCCCTTGACCAGGCCCAGTGCACGGATGAAGCCGCGCGGCATGCGCTGGCCCGACACCGGGAAATTCTGTACAGCGCGCTGGGTCTGCGCGCCCCACAGGGCGTCGGCAGGCACCTGCAGCTCGCCCATGCTGTCGTGCTCGATCCGGAAACCCTTGGGGGCGCTCTTGCTTGCAGCTTTGCTCATTGCATCAACTCCGCACTACTTCGGTTGGGGAAAGGGAAGCGGCGGCTGGCAGGGTGTCGCTTCCCGGGCTGGCGGCTGCGACAACGATACTCCCTTGTCCGCAGCGTGGGATGGCGAGGACGGGCCAGATCGTTTCATCCGCAGGGCCGATTGTGTTGTAGAGCCGAGCCCACGCTCGGCTGCATCTGCGGTCTGGCGTCTGAGGAGCAGCCGAGCGTAGGCTCGGCTCTACAGGGCGCTCCCGCCCGGCACGTCGTAGAATGTGGCCCCCGCCGCTCGCCCTTCCCTGCCGACATGTCCGAATCCGCCCTGCTCGCCCTGTCCCCGCTCGATGGCCGCTATGCCGGCAAGGTCGACGCCCTGCGCCCGATCTTCTCCGAGTACGGCCTGATCAAGGCCCGCGTCACGGTCGAAGTGGAGTGGCTGCTGGCCTTGGCCGCCGAGCCGGGCATCGTCGAGCTGGCCGCGTTCTCCGACGCCGCCATCGTCCGCCTGCGTGCGCTGGCCAGCGGCTTCAGCCCGGCCCAGGCCGCGCGCGTGAAGGAAATCGAGCGCACCACCAACCATGACGTCAAGGCGGTGGAGTACTTCATCAAGGAACAGCTGAAGGACGATGCCGAGCTGGCACCGGCGCTGGAGTTCGTGCATTTCGCCTGCACCAGCGAAGACATCAACAACCTCAGCTACGGCCTGATGCTGGAGCAGGCCCGTCGCGAAGTGCTGCTGCCGACCCTGGACGGCGTCGCCGACGCACTGCGCACCCTGGCCCACGCCCAGGCCGGCCAGCCGATGCTGTCGCGCACCCACGGCCAGACCGCCTCGCCGACCACCCTGGGCAAGGAGCTGGCCAACGTGGTCGCCCGCCTGGAGCGCCAGCGCCGGCAGATTGCCGCAGTCGAACTGACCGGCAAGATCAACGGCGCGGTCGGCAACTACAACGCACACGTCGCCAGCTACCCGGACGTGGACTGGCCGGCCTTCGCCGAGCGCTTCGTCACCGGCCTGGGCCTGGTGTTCAACCCGTACACCACGCAGATCGAGCCGCACGACAACATCGCCGAGATCGGTGATGCCGCCCGTCGCGCCAACATCATCCTGATCGACCTGGCCCGCGACATCTGGGGCTACGTCTCGCTGGGCTACTTCAAGCAGCGCCTGAAGGAAGGCGAAGTCGGCTCGTCGACGATGCCGCACAAGGTCAACCCGATCGATTTCGAGAATGCCGAAGGCAACTTCGGCATCGCCAATGCGCTGTTCGAGCACTTCAGCGCGAAGCTGCCGATCAGCCGCTGGCAGCGCGACCTGACCGACTCCACCGTGCTGCGCGCGCTGGGCACCGCGTTCGGCCACAGCCAGGTGGCGCTCGATTCGCTGGCCAAGGGCCTGGGCAAGCTGGAAGTGAACCCGCAGCGCCTGGATGCCGATCTGGATGCGGCCTGGGAAGTACTGGCCGAGGCCGTGCAGACGGTGATGCGCCGCCATGGCCTGCCGAACCCGTACGAGCAGCTGAAGGCACTGACCCGTGGCCAGGGCATCACGGCCGAGTCGATGCGCACGTTCGTGCAGGGGCTTGAGCTGCCGGCCGACGCCAAGCAGCGCCTGCTCGACATGACCCCGGGCAGCTATACCGGTCTGGCGGAGTCGCTGGCGAAGAAGATCTGAGGTTTTCCTGCGGCGGCGGCCGTGGGCGCTGCCTGCGGCAGGCTTGTACGGCCACGGCAACAGCAACGGCAACGTCAAAAGCGGCTCTGGATTGCTGCTAGCTGGGCGGGCCGGGATGGGCCAGCGGGACACGCCGTGAACCCATCCATGGGGGCTCGATGGCGCCATCCATGGCGCCAACGGTCCCGCTGGCCCATCCCGCCCCACCTCTGAGAGTTGTCCGGTGACGGATCGAAGAGCATTGGGTTGTCGGGACGGAATTTGAAAGAGGGACGCGGCTTCGCCGCGTCCCTCTTTGGTTTTGGGGTCTTTGTAGAGCCGAGCCCATGCTCGGCTGCTTGTTCCAACAGCAGGCCGAGCATGGGCTCGGCTCTACAGATGCACGAGCAAGCGCAGCGCGCGACCCGCTCTTGCCTTTGATTTTCTTCTTTCCATTCCGTGGCGGGCCACGCAGGAAGCTGTCAGGCGCCGGGCGGGTGGGCTGCGCGGGGGTGTCCGCGGCATGGATGCCGCGGCCAAGCCCCCAGGGACGGGTTCACGGCGTCCCCCGCGCAGCCCACCCGCCCGGCCAAGCGCGGCTTTTGCTTTGAACCCGACCGCCACGAGGGGCTCCGCCGTTGGCCGGCACCCCGCGACAAACCACCACACGTGCGCAATCCCAACGAACGTCGGACAATGGAGGCCTTGGCGGCCCGCCACGCCGCCCCTCCCGCTTTCCGCTGCAAGGAACTCCCCCATGGCCGCCCGCAAGTCCACCTCCCCCCTTATCGAAGTCCACGCCCGTCGTGGCCAGCCGCTGGGCATGTCCCCGGCCGTGTTCCTGCGCGACTTCTGGCAGAAACGCCCGCTGTTGATCCGCAACGCGTTCGCCGACTTCCAGACCCCCGTACAGCCGGAAGACCTGGCGGGCCTGGCCTGCGAAGAGGGCGTGCTGGCCCGCCTGATCGAGCACGACAAGGCCCAGGACAGCTGGCGCGTGCGCAGCGGCCCGTTCCAGGAAGACATCTTCCCGGCCCTGCCCGACCACGACTGGACCCTGCTGGTGCAGGACGTGGACAAGTGGGACAAGGACGTGCGCGCCCTGATCGAACACTTCAGCTTCCTGCCGCGCTGGCGCATGGACGATGTGATGATCAGCTTCGCCGCCACCGGTGGCTCGGTCGGCGCCCATGTCGACCAGTACGACGTTTTCCTGCTGCAGGCCCACGGCCACCGCCGCTGGCAGATCGATGCCAGCGAATCGATCAAGGGCAAGCGCCCGCCGCTGGGCTTCCGCCCCGACGTGGAACTGAAGCTGCTGCAGGTGTTCAAGCCGACCCACGACTGGGTGCTGGCGCCGGGCGACATGCTGTACCTGCCGCCAAACGTGCCGCATCACGGCGTTGCTGAAGACCCCTGCCTGACGTTCTCGTTCGGCATGCGCGCGCCGTCCTCGGCCGAGCTGATCAGTGACTATCTGGACACCTTGATCGCCGACGCCGACGAGAACATCCGCTACCAGGATGCCGACCTGAAGGCACCGGCAGACCCGAACGAAATCGACACCGTGGCGATGGCGCGGGTGATCACCGCGCTCAACGCCATCCGCATGAACGACCCGGACAAGCTGGGTGACTGGTTCGGCCGTTTCATCACCACCTACCGCGCCGCCGGCGAGGTGATGGCCCACCAGGCCGCGCCGCCGCAGGAAGAAGTGCTCGAGGCCCTGCAGTCGGGCCTGCTGCTGCAGCGTCACCCGTGGGCGCGACTGGCCTGGCGCCGGGCCAAGCGTGGCGCCAGCCTGTACGTCAGCGGCCAGGATTTCGCCCTGCCGATCAAGGACGCGCAGCGCCTGGCCGGTGCCGAGCAGCTCGACGCAGCCGCCTACCGCGGCCTGTCCGACAAGGGTCGTGCGGTGGTCCAGCAACTGCTGGTCGGCGGCGTGTTCCAGCTGATCGATCCGAACGAGGTGTATGCCGAGGAGGAGGAAGAGGTGCTGGGTGAGGTGATCGAGGGCCGTGAGCAGGTCGAGGTCATCGACGCTGACGCCATGTCCGATGACGTCCATCTGGTGACCGTGCACGACGACGGCATTGAAGTGATCGTCAACTTCGACGACCACGACGAAGACGACAGCGACCCCAGCCGCGGCTGAACCATGAGCCCGCTCCGGGTCCAGCAGGTCCGCCATGCCGAGGCCCACGTCGCAATCCACGACGTGCGCCAGCGGGTGTTCGTGCAGGAACAGGGCATCGACGCCGCTCTGGAGCGCGATGCCCTGGACCCGGTCTGCGCCCACGTGCTGGCCCTGGATGCCCACGGGCAACCGGTCGGCACCGGGCGGCTGGCGCCGGATGGTCGTATCGGCCGCATGGCGGTGCTGGCTGCGTATCGCGGTCACGGCGTCGGCGAGGCCCTGCTTGAGGCGTTGGTACAGGCCGGGCACCAGCTCGGTCTGGCCGAGCTGCATCTGCATGCGCAGCTGCCGGCACGCGACTTCTACGCCCGCCAGGGCTTCCTGCCGGAAGGCCCGGAATTCGAGGAAGCCGGCATCGGCCACCAGCAGATGCGTCGCCGGCTGCACGCCGTTTCCGCCATCGACAGCCGCGCTGAAGCGCTGGCGATCACCACGGCGATCATCCATCGCGCACGCCGCCGGCTGTGGCTGCACAGCCGGCAGCTGGACCCCGGCCTGCTGGATGCGCCACCGGTGCAGGCGGCCCTGCGCCGCTTCGTCACCGCCCGCCACGACAAGCAGCTGCGGGTGATCGTGCATGACGCGGCCGCCATCGCCAGCGCAGGTGCGCCGCTGCTGGCGCTGTTCCAGCGCCTTCCCAGTGTGATCCAGTTCCGCGAGGTGGCCGATCCGATCGATCGCGCCCTGGCCTCGGCCTGCCTGCTCAACGATGCCGGCGACTTCTACTTTCGTCTCATCGGTCATCGCCTCGACGGCGAATCCGCAATCGCGCTGCCGGCACGTTCGCAGCCGTTCGAGCAGCAATTGCAGCGTGTCTGGGACCGTTCGCGTGAATGCAGCGAATTGCGCGCGCTCGGCATCTGACCGCGACCGGTGCGCTCAACCTGTCTGGGACCGACACCGGGGGACGCCCGATGCCCTCCTCGCTGCCCCTTCGTGTCCGGATGGGGGTACAATTTGGCCGTTTGAACGCGCCCGTGCATGGCTATTCATCTTCGTGCCGGGTCCTTCTGAAGCCATACCCCACAAAGCGAATCAGCACCCTCCATCGTGGACAATCAACTGAAGCAGTTTGCGCAATCTTCGCAACTCGCCGGCGGCAACGCCTCCTATGTCGAGGACCTGTACGAGCAGTACCTGGTCTCCCCGGATAGTGTCGATCCCAAATGGAAAACCTACTTCGACGGCTTCAAGGGCCGCGAAGCAGGCGACATTCCGCACTCGGCCGTCATTTCCCACATCGCGGACGCGGCCAAGGATGCGCTGAAAGCGGGCACCGGCACCGGTGCAGGCGATGAGCGCGAGCGCAATGTCGGTCGCCTGATCACCGCCTACCGTTCGCGTGGCCATCTGGACGCCCGCCTGGACCCGCTGGGCCTGGCTGCTCCGGTCAACACCCCGGACCTCGGCCTGCCCTTCCACAACCTGTCCGATGCTGACCTCAACAGCGAGTTCAGCACCGGCGGCGTGGGTGGCCAGCCGCGCATGAAGCTGCGTGACCTGCTGGCGCGCCTAAAGGCGACCTACACCGGTTCGATCGGTGCGGAGTTCATGCACATCTCCGAGGTCGAGCAGCGCCAGTGGATCTACAAGAAGCTGGAACTGGCCGGTGGCAACTACCAGCTGGACGCTGACACCCAGCGCCGTACGCTGGAGCGCCTGACCGCCGCCGAAGGCCTCGAGCGCTACCTGCACACCAAGTACGTCGGCCAGAAGCGCTTCTCGCTGGAAGGCGGCGACTCGCTGATCCCGATGATGGACACCATCATCCGCAGCGCCGGCAAGGATGGCGTCAAGGACGTGGTGGTCGGCATGGCCCATCGTGGCCGCCTGAACGTGCTGGTCAACACCCTCGGCAAGAACCCGCGCAAGCTGTTTGACGAGTTCGAAGGCAAGTTCGAGCACGACGAGCACGCCTCGGCGGGCGACGTGAAGTACCACATGGGCTTCTCCGCCGACGTGTCCACCGAAGGTGGCCCGGTCCACCTGGCGCTGGCATTCAATCCGTCGCACCTGGAAATCGCCGACCCGGTGGTTGCCGGTTCCGTGCGTTCGCGCCAGGAGCGCCGCAAGGACACCGCACGCAAGCAGGTGATGCCGATCCTGATCCACGGCGACGCGGCCTTCTCCGGCCAGGGCGTGGTCATGGAGCTGTTCCAGATGTCGCAGGCCCGCGGCTTCGCCGTTGGCGGCACCGTGCACATCGTGGTCAACAACCAGGTCGGCTTCACCACCTCAAATCCGCTGGATACGCGCTCCACGCGCTATGCCACCGACGTGGCGAAGATGATCGCCGCACCGGTGCTGCACGTGAACGGCGATGATCCGGAAGCGGTGGTGTTCGCCGCGCAGCTGGCCTTCGAGTTCCGCCAGAAGTTCGCCAAGGACGTGGTCATCGACCTGATGTGCTACCGCCGTTGGGGCCACAACGAGGCCGACGAGCCGGCGATCACCCAGCCGCTGATGTACCAGGTGATCCGCAAGCACGCCACCACCCGCGAAATGTATGCCGAGCAGCTGGAAAAGGCGGGCGTGATCGCCGCCGGTGCCGGCAAGGCGATGGTCGATGCGTACCGCGAGAAGCTCGATGCCGGTGAAGTGACCACCGAGCTGGCCAAGGTCGAGAAGACCCCGCCGACCAGCCCGCTGTTCGTTGATTGGCCCAAGCTGCTGGAAGGCAAGCTGTCCGACCCGATCTCGACCAAGGTCGACAAGGACAAGCTGCTGGCACTGGCCAAGCTGATCAACACCGTGCCCGAAGAAGTGCAGCTGCACTCGCGCGTGTCCAAGGTGTACGACGACCGCCGCAAAATGGCCGCTGGCGAGATCCCGGGCGACTGGGGCTTTGCCGAGAACCTGGCCTACGCCACCCTGCTGGACGAAGGCAGTGCCCTGCGCCTGGTCGGCCAGGACGTCGGCCGCGGTACGTTCACCCACCGCCACGCGATCCTGCACGACCAGAAGACCGACAACTACTACCTGCCGCTGCGGCAGCTGGTGGATTCGCCGGAGAAGGCCACCATCATCGATTCGCTGCTCAGCGAAGAAGCCGTGATGGCCTATGAGTACGGTTTCTCGACCACCGATCCGAACACCCTGTGCATCTGGGAAGGCCAGTTCGGCGACTTCGCCAACGGCGCCCAGGTGGTGATCGATCAGTTCATCGCCGCCGGCGAAGCAAAGTGGGGCCGCATTTCCGGCCTGACCCTGCTGCTGCCGCACGGTTATGAAGGTCAGGGTCCGGAACACAGCTCGGCGCGCCTGGAGCGCTTCCTGCAGCTGTGCGCGCTGGAGAACATGCTGGTGGTGGTGCCGTCGACCCCGGCGCAGGCCTTCCACATGCTGCGTCGCCAGCAGCACCTCACCACCCGCAAGCCGCTGGTGGTGATGTCGCCGAAGTCGCTGCTGCGCCACAAGTTGGCCGTGTCGACCCTGGACGAGCTGGCCAATGGCGAGTTCCAGCACCTGATCGGCGATGCCAATGCAGATGCCAAGAAGGTCAAGCGCGTGGTGCTGTGCTCGGGCAAGGTCTACTACGACCTGCTGGAAGACCAGACCAAGCGTGGCCAGGACGACGTGGCGATCATCCGCGTGGAGCAGCTGTATCCGTTCCCGCGTGCGCTGCTGGCTGCCGAACTGAAGAAGTACGGCAAGGCCACCGACGTGGTGTGGACGCAGGAAGAACCGCAGAACCAGGGGGCGTGGTACCAGATCCGCCACCACCTGCAGTTCTGCCTGGCCGATGGCCAGAGCCTGCACTACGCCGGTCGCGCACGTTCGGCTTCGCCGGCTGCCGGTCACATGGCTGACCACGTCCGCGAACAGCAGCAGCTGGTCGCCGATGCACTGGTCAACCCGTTCAACGACTCGTTCGCTGAATAACTCTCCCCCTATTTAGAAGACAAACCAGGAAGCTCCCGCATGGCCACCGAAGTCAAAGCCCCGGTACTGCCCGAATCCGTCGCCGACGGCACCATCGCCACCTGGCACAAGAAGGTGGGCGACGCCGTCAAGCGCGACGAAAACCTGCTTGACCTGGAAACCGACAAGGTCGTCCTGGAAGTGCCGTCGCCGGTCGATGGCGTGATCAAGGAAATCAAGTTCGCCGAAGGCGCGACCGTGACCTCCAGCCAGGTCGTGGCGATCATCGAGGAAGGCGCCGTGGCCGCTGCCCCGGCTCCGGCTGCCGAAGAGAAGAAGGCCGAGGCCGCTCCGGCCGCTGCCGCTCCCGCCGCAGCCGCTGCTCCGGCCCCGGCTGCCAAGTCGGCTGCCGATGCACTGCCGCCGGGCGCCCGTTTCAGCGCCATCACCGAAGGCGTGAATCCGGCCGACGTCGATGGCACCGGCCGTCGTGGCGCCGTCACCAAGGAAGACATCGTCAACTTCGCCCGCAACGGCGGCGCCGGCAAGGCCGGTGGTGCACGTCCGGAAGAACGCGTGCCGATGACCCGCATCCGCAAGCGCATCGCCGAGCGCCTGATGGAGTCGAAGAACTCCACCGCCATGCTGACCACCTTCAACGAAGTCGACCTGTCCAAGGTTTCGGCGGCGCGCAAGGAACTGCAGGACGAGTTCGTCAAGGCACACGGCATCAAGCTCGGCTTCATGAGCTTCTTCGTGAAGGCCGCCGCCAACGCGCTGCAGCGCTTCCCGCTGGTCAATGCCTCGATCGACGGCGAAGACATCATCTACCACGGCTACTCGGACATCTCGATCGCCGTGTCGACCGAGAAGGGCCTGGTCACGCCGGTGCTGCGCAACGTCGAACGCATGTCGTTCGCCGACATCGAAAAGACCATCGCCGACTACGCCAAGAAGGCCCGTGACGGCAAGCTGAGCCTGGAAGAACTGCAGGGCGGCACCTTCACCGTGACCAACGGTGGCACCTTCGGTTCGCTGCTGTCGACCCCGATCATCAACCCGCCGCAGAGCGCCATCCTGGGCATGCATGCCATCAAGGAGCGTCCGATCGCCCAGAACGGCCAGGTCGTGATCGCGCCGATGATGTACCTGGCGCTGTCCTACGATCACCGCATCATCGACGGCAAGGACTCGGTGCAGTTCCTGGTGGACATCAAGAACCAGCTGGAAAACCCGGGCCGCATGCTGTTCGGCCTGTAAGAGACCTCCCGCCCCTCCGCGCCTGCGCGGAGGGGTTCTGGTAATGCAACAAGGACTATTTCAATGGCTGAACAATTCGACGTCGTCGTCATCGGTGCCGGCCCGGCCGGTTACCACGCTGCCATCCGCGCGGCCCAGCTTGGCCTGAAGACCGCCTGCATCGACGCAGCGCTGGGCAAGGACGGCAAGCCGGCCCTGGGTGGCACCTGCCTGCGCGTGGGCTGCATCCCGTCCAAGGCGCTGCTGGATTCCTCGCGCCAGTTCTGGAACATGGGCCACATCTTTGGCGACCACGGCATCAGCTTCAAGGATGCCAAGATGGACGTCGGGGCGATGGTTGGCCGCAAGGACAAGATCGTCAAGCAGTTCACCGGCGGCATCGCCATGCTGTTCAAGGCCAACAAGGTCGCCGCCTATTACGGCTTCGGCGAACTGCAGCCGGGCAACGTGGTCAAGGTCACCCAGCATGACGGTTCGGTCGTCGAGCTGAAGGGCACCAACGTCATCATCGCGGCCGGTTCGGACTCGATCGAACTGCCGTTCGCCAAGTTCGACGGTGACACCATCGTCGACAACGTCGGCGGCCTGGACTTCACCGAAGTGCCGGCGCGCCTGGCCGTGATCGGCGCCGGTGTGATCGGCCTGGAACTGGGCAGCGTGTGGAAGCGCCTGGGTTCGGAAGTGACCATCCTGGAAGCGCTGCCGGACTTCCTGGCGGCGGCTGATGCCGAAGTGGCCAAGACCGCCGCCAAGGAATTCAAGAAGCAGGGCCTGGACATCCGTCTGGGTGCCAAGGTCTCCAAGGCCGAAGTGACCGGCAAGGGCAAGAAGAAGGAAGTCGCCCTGACCTACACCGACGCCGAAGGCGAGAAGTCGCTGGTGGTGGACAAGCTGCTGGTGGCCGTCGGCCGTCGCGCCGCCACCAAGGGCCTGCTGGCCGAAGGTACCGGCGTCAAGATCAACGAGCGTGGCCAGATCGAAGTCGACGCGCACTGCCACACCGGCGTCAACGGCGTCTGGGCGGTCGGTGACTGCGTGCGCGGCCCGATGCTGGCGCACAAGGGCTTCGAGGAAGGCATCGCGGTTGCCGAACTGATCGCCGGCCTGCCGGGCCACGTCAACTTCGACACCATTCCGTGGGTCATCTACACCGAGCCGGAGCTGGCCTGGGTCGGCAAGACCGAGCAGCAGCTGAAGGCCGAGGGCATCCCGTACAAGGCCGGCAGCTTCCCGTTCGCCGCCAACGGCCGTGCCGTGGCGATGATCGAGCCGGCAGGCTTCGTGAAGGTTCTGGCCCACGCCGAAACCGATCGCATCCTGGGCATGCACCTGGTCGGCGCCAACGTGTCCGAGCTGGTGCACGAAGGCGTGCTGACCATGGAGTTCAGCGGTTCGGCCGACGACCTGGCGCGCATCTGCCACGCCCACCCGTCGCTGTCGGAAGTGGTGCACGACGCGGCAATGGCCGTGAGCAAGCGCGCGATCCACAAGGCGAACTGATCCATCTGGTGGTGCCGGCCGCTGGTCGGCGTCCCCGGATGCTGAAAACCCCGCTTCGGCGGGGTTTTTTGTTGCACGATGACTGCAGAACAAGGGCGGAGCCCATTGGCACTCGGCGCGTGGCAGGCAAGCGGTGTCACCCTCGCCCTCACACGGGCGTCGACCTCCAGTGCGGTAGGCTCACCCCTGAGGTCGCGTTGCATCGCCAAGCCACGGATGCGCGACAGGTGGTGCTCCCGCACCTGCTCGTGGGGCTGCTCAGACAGTGGAGATCTCCATGGAAAACGAACGAATCGAGACTCGCGGCGAAGATGGCCGAAGAGTGTTGGTATTCAAGTTCTGGCCGCACTTCGACGCAACGATTCTTCCCGGCACAAGCGTGGTCGAAGGCCTGCCGAGGTATGCGCTGGCAAACGGCAATTCCGTAACCTTCAACGGCGTGGATTTCGAAATCGCCGCTACCGGCGAAGAGCTGGTCCGGTCGTTGGCCATCGGGCGACCGCCATCGGGCTGATTCGTCTGATGCTGCTTGACCGAGACCGGCCTCCTGCTTCAACGCTGCTGCGGGGTCCGTTTCCGGTCCGTGGCGTCCAGCTCTGGCGGATCGTCACAGATCCGGTGCTGGGCGATCACCTCACCCACCTTCCATTCCTTCACCACCCGGCAGCTCTCCTTGCCGGCGTCCTTGTCGGTCGTTTTGATTTCCGACTTGTCTGCAGAGTGCTGACGCTCAAGGTAGGCCGACGGCGGTTGCTTGGCCCAGGCCGGCGCCGCCATCAGCAGCGCCAGCGTCGCGATGGCAAGCGGCCTCATGCCGTCACCGCGCCGCGGCCACCGCCCAGCAGGCGTGCCGGCAGCATGAACAGCGCGCGCAGGAAGGCGAACAGCGCCGAGAACGTGATGCCGACCAGGCGGAACGGCAGGCTCAGCAGCCACACGAACGGCCAGGCCATCAACGCCAGGATCGCCAACGGCCAGCACAGCGCGAACAGCAGGCACCACACACCGAGCGCGAACAAGGTCTTCATCACAGGCTCCCTCGGCGGCACCCCGCCGCCTGCCGTCACCTTGGCGCCCTGCCCCGGCCCGGGCAAACGGTTTGCGACGAAACCCGGCTGGGGGCGATGAAACCGGTCGATCTGCGCCCTGCCTCTGCCCGGTAGCGCCGGGCCATGCCCGGCGGGTTGCATGAGTGTGCGGACCAAGGTCCGCACCCACCGAGGAGGTCCGCACCCGCCATTACACCGGCACTGCGCCGGGACGACCGTGGCTCACCTGGAAGCGCGCGGCAGTGCGAACCTCGGCATCACGCCGCAGAACGCTGTCGGCGAAGCGCAGTTCCGCGTCCACGGTCTGCCGGTTCAACTGCAGCTTCCACCAGCCACGCCGGTCGCCATCGAAATAACGGATGTGCGGATTCTGCGGGATCGACGGGCCGTAGTACGGGCCATACGGCGTGTCATCGCCACCGCTGCTGATCGCCGGGGCGATGAACTCGGTGGCGATCACCGGCGCGTCCGCGGCATCGAAATCCAGTTTCAGGTCATTGACGAACGTGGAGTGCCAGTCGCCGCCCAGTACGATGGCGTTGCCCTGCCCACCGGCCTGCATCGCCTGCAGCAGGCGCCTGCGGGCGGCCGGGTAACCATCCCAGGCATCGTTCCAGAAACGTTCGCGCGGCGTGCCCTGCTCCAACCGCAACTGCGCCATCAGCAGCTGCTGCACCACCACGTTCCAGCGCGTTCCCGCCGCGGCCGCCATCGACTGCGCGAACCAGGCCTCCTGCCCCACCCCGAGCATGCTCATGCGCGGATCCAAGGCCGCTTCGCAGCGTGGCGATTCTCCGACGCCACAGGGATTGGCCGGACGGAACTGACGGCAGTCCAGCAGCGTCAGCTGGGCCAGGTCGCCGTAGCGCAGGCGGCGGTGCACGCGCAGGCCACCGTTGCCGGTGGGCGTACTGCGCATCGGCAGGTGTTCGTAGAACGCGCGGTACGCCGCGGCGCGACGGACGATGAAGTCCTCGGTCGGTACGTCGCTCTTTTCCGGATGGATGCCGGAATAGTCGTTCTGCACTTCGTGGTCGTCCCAGATCACCGCGAAGGCGTGTGCGGCGTGCGCGGCCTGCAGGTCCGGGTCGAGCTTGTACAGCGCGTACTGGTCGCGATAACGCTCCAGGCTGAGGGTTTCACCGCTGAAGCGCTGTGCATCCAGGGTGCTGCCACGTGCGTTCTGCAACGGGCTGTATTCGTACAGGTAGTCACCGGCATGCAGCACCAGATCGACATCGCTGCGGGCGATATCCGCCAGTACCGGGTAGTAGCCGCTGTTCCAGGCCTGGCAGGTGCACAACGCCAGCCGCAGCTGCTGCAGCTGCGCATCCGGCAGCGGCGCGGTGCGGAAATGCCCAACCGGACTCTCCTCGCCGCCGTCGCAGGCGAATCGATAGTAGTAATCGCGCCCCGGACGCAGGCCGGTCACTTCCACGTGCACCGAATGGGCCAGCTCCGGCACGGCCGCCGCCACGCCACGCTGCACCAGCCGGCGCATCGCCGGATCTTCGGCAATGAACCAGCGCACCGGGATCGCGCGCGACGGCATGCCACCGCCGTTGAGGGGATCCGGTGCAAGACGCGTCCACAGCACTGCGCCCTGCGGATCCGGGTCACCCGCGGCGATACCGAGGGTGAACGGATCGCGCCCCAGTCGCGGCCGCGGACCGGTGGCGGCTACGCCAGGCATGGCCGCCAGTGCGATCGCCGCTCCGGTCCCCTGCCAGGCCAGGCGCAGCAGACGACGACGGGTTTCCGGATCGGCGATGCGCTTCATCAGAAGCGCACGGTTGCGGTGGCCATCACCTGACGCGGCGCACCGACCTGCATGGTCGCCAAGCTGCGGGTGGGATCAGTGGCGTAGGTGCCGTTGGTGTTGATGGTCGCCAGATACTGCTTGTCGGCCAGGTTGGTCAGGTTCAGCGCCAGGGTCAGGTTCTGCGCCGGGCCGAGTTTGCCCACGTCATAGGCCACCGACGCATTGATCAGCCAGTAGCTCGGCACGGAGACGTCATTGGTGTAGGTCACGTAGCGCTTGCCTACGTGGTTGGCGGCCAGGCGCAGGTCCCACGGGCCCGGCGTCCACGCCAGGGTACTGGCGAACATCCATTCCGGCGTGTCGACCGTCTTCTTGCCGCGGGTCGGCACCACACCGTTGTTGACGTAGTCGTTGTCGTAGCTGCTGTCATTCCACGACAGCGCATTGGACCAGCTCAGGTCACGCATCGGCTTCAACTGCAGGGTCGCCTCGGCACCGCGGCTGGTGACCGAGCCGACGTTGGAATACAGCGCCGGGCAACCCAGGATACCCACGCACTGGGCAATGGCCAGCAGGCGGTTGTCGAACTTGACGTCGTAGACCGCGACCGAGGCTTCATACCCCTGGCCGTAGCCGCGCCAGCCCAGTTCGATGGTGCGCGATTGTTCCGGCTTCAGGTCCTTGGCGCTGGCATCGAACGCCACCTGCGGAACATTGAACGGACTGCCCACGCCCAGCGCATAGGCCGCGATGTTCTTCGCATAGGAACCGAAGATTTCATTGCGCTCATCCAGCTTGAAGTTGAAGCCGGCCTGCGGCAGCAGCCCCTTCTTCGCGGTCAGGCTGCTGTTGCTGGCATAGCTGCCCAGCGGCGTGCGCACGCTGGTGCGGGTGTTGGGCGACTTGGCGCCGACGTCGATGGTCAGGCGGTCATCGAACAGGCGGAAGCGGTCCTGCACGTAGAACTGGCGGGTGATGGTGGTGTAGCGCTGGTGCCACACGCGCTGGTCCGGGTTGCGCAGGAAGAAGTCGTCGGTGATCGGGCCATCGATGTAGTAGAAGTTGCGCTGCACGCTGTGGCCGTTGTCTTCGTACCAAAGGCCCGCTTCCAGCTCATGGCCGCCCACGTTCCAGGTGAACGCCGAGGTCACGCCGGTGCGGTCGATCGCATATTCGGTGGTGCGGATCGAGATCGGAATCTCGCGGCTGGTGCCCGGGTTGGACGGATTGGACGGGCTGAACCAGTGGCCCTGGCCGCGGTTGCTGTGGTTGTAGACATTGACCTTCAGGCGCATCGTCTCGTTGAGGCCGAAGTCACCGGCGATGCTGGAGACATCATCGTTGCGCAGGCCGTGACCCGAGTAGTACGCATCCCACGGGCTGTTGACGCCGCCGCTGTACTGGCCACGCGCAGCGGCCAGGGCACGGTTCCAGTCCGGCGCATAGTTGTCCCAGTTCCAGCCCAGGCGATCGATCATCTCCAGCGACAGGTCCTGGTAATCGGCTTCAACCCGGCGCGAGGCGTTGAACAACGCGGTGATGCGGCTGTCGACGCCGAAGTTGTAGGTCGCCTTGCCGTTGAACTGCTTGAGTTCATGCGAGCCCTTGCCCTTCCACTTGTCGCTCTCCGAATACGCACCGGACAGGTAGGCAGCGAAGCCCTGGTGCTCGCCGGTCTCCAGGCGTGCATAGCTGCGGCGCGCGCTGTCGCTGCCCAGGCTCTGCGCCAGCACGACACCGTATTCGGTGGAGGGATCGATCGAATAGAACTGGAACACGCCGCCCAGGTTGCTGGTCGACGGCGTACCCAGCGCGCCGATGCCGGTGGAGACCTCGGCACCGCCCAGGTTCTCGCTGATCACCGCGCGGCTGATGTGCAGGCCGTTGCTGTTGCCATAACTCATGTTGCCCAGCGGGATGCCATCGAGCGTGTAGCCCAGGCGGTTCTGGTTGAAGCCGCGCAGACTGATGCTGGTGGACCACTCGTAGGCACCGGTGGCATCGGCCGATTCGAAATGCACGCCCGGCTTGCTGGCCAGCAGCTTCAGCGGGTTGGCGCCGGGTGGCAGCACCTTCATGTCCTCGGCGGTCACGCGCTGGACCTGGCGTGCCTCGCCCCGGCCGATCACCGAGACCGAATCCAGGGTAGTGGCCGACTGTGCGTCGACGGCAGGAGCGGTTTCAGCGGCGGCCAGCGAAGGCAGTGAGGCACAGACCAGCAGGGCCAGCAGATTGCGGCGAAGCGGAGCATGGCAAGACATGGGGATTCCTTGGGCGCGCTGGACGCCGAAGGGCGGCGTCAAAAGGGCAGCAGCGGCGGAATCGTAGAAGCGTTGCGTTACATGTCATTTACACGCCACATACGGATTTTTGGCGATCCGGATGGAGAATATGACGTCGCGCGTCCGAACGGAAAGAGCCGAGCATGGGCTTGGCTCTACAGGGCACGCCGGAATCATCGGTTATTCGAACGAACCGACCGAGTCGTGGGCCAGGTTGTCGAAACGGGTGTACTCGCCGAAGAACTTCAGCTTGCACGAGCCGGTGGGGCCACCACGGTGCTTGCCGATGATGATCTCGGCCAGGCCCTTGTCCGGCGAATTTTCCTTGTTGTAGTAATCGTCGCGGTAGATGAAGACGATCATGTCCGCATCCTGCTCGATTGCGCCCGATTCGCGAAGGTCGGCCATCACCGGGCGCTTGTCGGTACGCGTTTCCAGCGAGCGGTTGAGCTGGGACAGCGCGATGACCGGCACGTGCAGTTCCTTGGCCAGGCCTTTCAACGAACGCGAGATCTCGGAGATTTCGGTCGCGCGGTTTTCGCTGTTGCCCGGCACGCTCATCAGCTGCAGGTAGTCGATCACGATCAGGCCCAGGTCGTGCTCGCGCTTGAGGCGGCGGCACTTGGAACGCAGGATCTCCGGCGACACGCCCGGCGTATCGTCGATGAAGATCTTGGTTTCCTTCAGCATCTTGATCGCACCGGTCACCCGGCTCCAGTCCTCGTCTTCCAGCTGGCCGGTACGCAGGCGCTGCGCGTTGATGCGGCCATTGGAGGAGATCAGGCGCATCGCCAGCTGCGATGCGGACATTTCCATCGAGAACACCGCCACGCCCTTCTTCGACTTGATCGCCGCGTACTCGGCGATGTTCAGGGCGAAGGTGGTCTTGCCCATCGCAGGACGCGCGGCAAGGATGATCAGGTCGGTCGGCTGCAGGCCGGCAGTCATCGCATCGAAATCGGTGTAGCCGGTCGGCAGGCCGGTGATGTTGCCGCCATTCTCGAAGCGGTTGCGCAGCTCTTCGAACGCGTCCTTCAACGCACCGGGCATGGCCACGAAGTCGGTACGGCCGCGCGCGCCCTGTTCGGCAATGGCGAACACGCTCTTTTCCGCAGCGGACAGCAGCTCGCTGCTGTCGCGGCCCTCGGGCTGGAAACCATCGTTGACGATGTCGGTGCCGACCTGGATCAGCTGCCGCAGCACCGCCTTGTCGCGCACGATCTCGGCATAGGCCACGATATTGGCCGCCGACGGCGTGGTGCTGGCCAGTTCGATCAGATAGGCGCCATCGCCCACCAGCTCCATCTTGCCCTGCGATTCGAACCACTCGCCCAGGGTCACCGCATCGAACGGGCGCTCGCGCTCGGACAGCTCGCGGATCGCCCGGTAGATCATCTGGTGGTCGCGACGGTAGAAGTCACCCTCGGTCAGCTGATCGTTGACCCGGTCGTAGGCGTCCGGTGCCAGCATCAGGCCACCCAGCACCGCCTGTTCGGCTTCCACCGAGTGCGGCGGCACGCGCAACTGGTCGATACGCGATTCATCGCGATCGCGATCGCGATCGAAGCCATCGCCGCGCTCTCTGCGGTTGGAACGGAAGCCGGAACGGGCGGACATGCTGCGGTGTTTCCTGCAAAAAGGGGCCAGACCAGTGTAGGCATGCGCCGACCCCGGCGGCCATGGACAAATCTGTGGATAAGCCGTGGAAGAACGGGGGATATCCGCCTGAGCCTGTCCAGACTGGCGCGAGGGCGTCGCATTGCCTGCGACGGGCGTCGTTGCGACGCCCGCAGCGGAGCATTATCGCAGATCAGTCAGCCAGGGTCGGAGTTCCTGCCTGCCCACTCAGCTGGAAGTGGGGTCAGAGTCCGTCGCTGCGCTCCAGAATCCGACCCCGGGCGTGGCTGGGGTCGGATCCCTCTGCGGCGCAGAGGGCTCTGACCCCGGAGGTCTCAATCGCCCTTGGCATGTACCGCGATCAGCGCCAGGAACCGGTCCACATAGCCCTGCAGGAATTTCTGCGTGCCCTCATTGTGGATCGTGCCGTCGGCATCGATCAGGCCATCCTTGAAGTGGATGAACGCCTCGGGCTGGCCAAGCACGTGCATGTCCAGGAAGGCCAGGCTGTTGCGCAGGTGCTGCTGGGCCACCGCCGTGCCGATCTGGCCGATTGAGGCGCCGATCACCGCCGCTGGCTTGCCCGCGAAGGCACTGTCGCCGTAGGGGCGCGAGCCGATGTCGATCGCATTCTTCAGCACGCCCGGCACGGAACGGTTGTATTCAGGGGTGACAAACAGCACGGCGTCGGCGGCGCGTACCTGGTCCTTCAGGCGCGTGCCCTGCGCCGGGTAGCTGGCGTCGAAATCCTGGTCGTACAGCGGCAGGTCGCCGATCTGCACGTACTGGAAGCGCGCCTTGTCGCCGACCAGCTTCTCCAGCGCGTGCGCCAGCTTGCGGTTGCAGGACTCTTTGCGCAGGCTGCCGACGAAAACGGCAATGGTGGGGACGGACATCAGGACATACTCCTCACGGTGCGGGAGAGCCAGCCTAGCGGCCGCGCCCTTCCCCACCGGTGAAGATCAGCCGCGCTTTACGCCTGCGCGCACCTGCCGCCAATGGTCCTGCCATGCCTGGAACATCAGCACGTTCCACAGGTGCGTGTGCCACTTGCGCTGGCCACCCAGGAACTGCTGCCACAGCGGCTGCACGGCCGCGGCCGACAGCACGCCCTCGCGTTCCAGCCGCGCCGGTTGCAGCAGTTCGTCCGCCCAGGGTTTCAGATCGCCCTTCAGCCAATCACTGACCGGCGCGCCGAACCCACGCTTGGGCCGGTGCACCATCGACTGCGGCACATACCGCCCCAACACGCGCTTGAGCAGCACCTTGCTGGTCGATTCACTGCGCTTGAAGCCCAGCGGCAGCGACCACGCGAACTCGGCCACGCGCCAGTCCAGCAAGGGCGCGCGCGCCTCCAGGCTGACCGCCATCGAGGTGCGGTCGACCTTGCACAGCAGGTCATCGGGCAGATAGCTGACGAAGTCGGCCAGCATCATCGCGTCGGCCGGCGTACCGGCACCATGCAGCGGATCGGCCAGATCGTAGAAGCTGCCCGCCTCGCGCGCACCGTTCACCGCCGCCGCCGGATCGCGCCAGCGCGAAATGCGGTTGCGATACACATCGCCGATGCCGCGCGCGCCGGTTTCGGCCAGCAACGCGGCCAGCCCACCAGTACGCGATGCTTCACCCTGCTGGTGCGCACGCGCGCCCATCCAGCGCCGCAGCGGCGCGGGCACCCGTCCCAGCATCTGCCAGTTGCGCAGCGCGCGCACGTAGCGGGTGTAGCCGAAAAATAGTTCATCGCCACCATCGCCGGACAATGCGACGGTCACGCCCTGCCGGGCGAGGCGGGCGACCAGCGCGGTCGGCACCTGCGAGGCATCGGCAAAGGGTTCATCGAACATCGCCGGCAGCTGCGGCACCACCGCCAGCGCATCAGCGCCGCTGACGTACAGTTCGGTGTGATCGCAGCCAAGGTGGGTGGCCACTTCCCTGGCCAACGGCGCCTCGTCGTGGTGGGAGCCGCTGAAGCCGATGCTGAAGCTGTGCACCGGCTGCCCGCTCTGCGCCTGCATCAGCGCCGCCACCAGCGACGAATCGGTGCCGCCGGACAGGAACACGCCCACCGGCACGTCAGCGACCATGCGCAGCGCCACCGCATCCCGCAGCAGGTCATCCAGCTGCTCTTCGGCCTCCTCGATGCGGCCCTGGAACGGTGCGGCCAGTGCAGCCTGCATGCGCGCACGCGCGTCCCAGTACGGACGCTGTGCTTGCTCAGGGCGATGTGCGCTGGCCCCTGCCGCCACCGCCGCCGCATCCAGCCGCAGCACGCGGCCGGGCATCAGCTTGTAGCAGCGCTGGTGGATGCTGTGCGGTGCGGGGATGTAATCCAGCCGCAGCAGCAGCGTCAGCGCATCACGGTCGATATCGTTGTCAAAATCCGGGTGCTGCCACAGCGCCTTCAGCTCGGAGCCGAACACCAGCGCATCACCGGCCCAGCCGTAGTACAGCGGCTTCTTGCCGACCCGGTCGCGGGCCAGCCACAGGCACTGTTCCTGGCGGTCCCACAAGGCGATGGCGAACATGCCGTTGGCGCGCTGCAGGGTGTCCTCGACGCCCCACTGCAGGATCGCGGCCAACAGCACCTCGGTATCGGAATGGCCACGGAATGCATGGCCCAGCGGTTCCAGTTCGGCGCGCAGGGCGGCGAAGTTGTAGACCTCGCCGTTGTAGGCCATCACATAGCGGCCGTCGGCCGAGGCCATCGGCTGGTGGCCCAGCGGTGAAAGATCGAGGATGCTCAGGCGCCGGTGGGCCAGGGCGACGCCGGCAGCGGCATCGACCCAGGTACCGCCGTCATCCGGCCCGCGATGGTGCAGCGCCTGGCCCATGGCCAGCGCCTGCGCCTGCAGGACCTCGGCCGGCGTCTGAGCCGCCGGCAACAACATTCCCGCCAATCCACACATGCATCAGGGTTCCTGCGCCAGGTCGAGGGCGGCGCCAATCACCGCATTGTCGCTTGGAAGCCCGAACATTGCTGCCCCCGCCAGCGGCGTATAGGTATCGGCACCGCAGACCCGGCGCAGCGGCAGGTGGCCATGGCCGGCCTCGACCAGCGCGGTGATCACGCCCTCGCCGACGCCCCCGCTCTGCCGCCCCTCGTCCAGCACCAGCACCCGTTGCGCGGTGGCGGCCTGGGCGCCGATGAAGGCGGCATTCAACGGCACCAGCCAGCGCAGGTCGACCACCCGCACCTGCCAGCCCAGCTGCTGCTCGATGCCGGTCGCTGCACGCAGCGCCATCGGCACACCGTTGCCGTAGGTGAAGATCACCAGATCGGTGGCATCCGGCGCGTACACCCTGCCCTCGCCCAGCACCAGCGCCTGCCCGGGCGCGGGGTAGTCGAACAACCACTGGCCATCGCCGGCCGCGTGCAGATCCTTGGTCATGTACAGGGCAATCGGTTCCAGGAACACCGCTACCCGGCCATCCACGCGGGCCAATGCCGCCAATGTGCGCAGCATCATCACCGCATCATCGCCACGCGACGGACAGCCCACTACCAGCCCCGGGATGTCACGCAGCGCCGTGATCGAATTGTCGTTGTGGAAGTGGCCGCCGAACCCCTTCTGGTAACCCAGCCCGGCCACCCGTACCAGCATCGGGTTGCGGAACTGGTCATTGGAGAAGAACTGCAGCGAGCAGGCCTCGCCGCGCAGCTGATCGATGGCGTTGTGCAGGTAGGCCAGGTACTGGATTTCCGGAATCGGCAACATGCCCATGTTGGCCAGACCCTGGGCCATGCCCAGGATCATGGTCTCGTCCAGCAGCGTGTTGAATACCCGGCGCGGGCCGAAGCGGCGCAGCAGATCGCGCGTCACCGTGTAGACGCCGCCTTTCTGCGCGACGTCCTCGCCAAACAGCAGCGCCTGCGGATACTTGCCCAGCAGCTCCTGTAGCCCGTGGTTGATCTGTATCGCCAGGTGCCGCGGCGGTTGCCGTTCGGGCAGCGCGTCGGCGCCGCCGTACAGCGCCTGCCGGGCTTCGACGGGCGCCACGCGCTCGGCCTCGGCCTGTACCGCTGCCGGCGTATGGGGTGCCAACGGCGTGATCACTTCCTGCAATGTCTGCAGCTTCGGCCGCGTATCGGCATCAATGGCAGCGGCCATGCAGCGCGCGCGCAGGGTTTCATAGGCGGCCTCCACGCCTGCCGCATCCATCCAGCCCGATTCCAGTGCGATCTGCGCCGAGCGCAGCAGCGGGTCCTGCGCCTCGGCCGTGCACAGCTCCGCCAGCGCACGCCATTCCACCTCGAAGTCGGTACCGGCGTGGCCCATCAACCGCGTGGTACGCAGGTGCAGGAAGGTGGGCCGGCGCATGCGCCGGCAATGCTCGACCGCCGCCTGCACCTGCGCGTGTCCGGCCGCCAGGTCCAGGCCATCGGCGAAGAAATAGTCCAGGCCCGGTTGCCGGCTGAAACGCTCTGCAATCCATCCCTCAGGGGTTTTCACCGAAATGCCGAGGCCGTTGTCCTCGCACACGAACAGGATCGGCACCGGCAGCTTCTGGTACGCCGACCACATCGCGGTATTGAACGCAGTCTGCGCGGTGGCATGGTTGGCCGAGGCGTCGCCGAAGGAGCACATCACGATGCTGTCGGCCGGAATCGGCAGCGGCTGGCTCAGGCGCCTGCCACTTTCGATCGCCAGCGCCGTACCGAGCGCCTTGGGCAGGTGCGATGCGATGGTCGAGGTCTGCGGCAGCACCCACAGCGGTTTGCTGCCCCACACTTTGTGACGGCCGCCACTGGCCGGATCGTCGGCACTGGCGGCGAAGGACAGCGCGGCGTCGCGCACGGGGTCCATGCCTGGCACCAGCCGGGCACGTTCGGCCATGAACGCGCCGGAACGGTAGTGCAGGAATGCGGGATCGGTGTGCCGGCAGGCGCGCGCAAGCAGCGCGTTGCCTTCATGACCGGAGGAGCCGATGGTGTAGAAGACCTTGTTCTGCACGCGCAGCACGCGCGCCATCAGATCCAGCTGGCGGCTGAGCAGCTGCGATTCGAACAGTTCGTCGAACGCGGCGGCCGTCAGGGTGCTGCCCGGCAGGATCGGCGCATCCGGTGCGGGACGCGGTCGCGGCATGCCGCGCCAGGCGCGTACGGCCTCAAGGAAATTGACGTCACAGACTTCGGCGCGGTTGAGGCCGCGCATGCGTGCGGGAATGGGATCTGGAACCACAGCGAACATCGAACACCCTCCGTGCCGTTGTTGCGAACCGTGGCGCCAGGCCTGCGCGACCCTTCCGCCGGTCGCGCACGCCCGGCGCTACAAGGGAATCAATCCGGTGCGTTGAAACGCGCGCGCACCTCGGCGGTCACTGAGGGCATGGGCACGAAGCGAGGCTGCGCGCGCACCCGCTGCAACCAGGCCCGCACCTGCGGGAATGCATCCAGCGCGATGCCACCGTCGGCGGCGACATCGGAATAGGCAAACAGGGCGATATCGGCGATACCGTAGTCGGCGCCGGTGAACCACTGCGCCTGTTGCAGATGCTGTTCCATCACCGCCAACGCGCTGGCAGCGCGCTCCTGCAGGCGCGGCAGTTCAGCACGGCGTGGTGAGTCGGAAGGTGTCCAACCGCGGATGAAACGTGCCACCGCCACGCAGGGCTCGTGCGTGTACTGCTCGAAGAACATCCAGCTCAATGCCTGCGCACGCTGCCAACCGTCGGCTGGAAGGTATGGCGTACCCTCGGCCAGCCAGAACAGGATCGCATTGGATTCGGTCAGCACGCGGCCGTCGTCGCGCACGATCAACGGCACCTTGGCATTGGGGTTGAGAGCTAGGAATTCCGCGCTATGGGTCTGGCCGTGGGCACTGTCCACTTCCACCCAGCGGTAGCGGCTGCCCAGCTGTTCCAGCAGCAGGCGCACCTTGTGGCAGTTGCCCGAGACCGACATGCCATGCACCGTCAACGGAATGCGTTCTTCCACCATTGCCTGCTCCAGTGAGGTTCCGGCCTGCAGCCGGCTGCCCGCAGTCTGGCAAGCAGCCTGGCGATTGCCAAGCGCGGGTGCAGCATGGCGGGCGATGCATCCTGTAGAGCCGAGCCCATGCTCGGCTGCGGCTCGCCAAATGCAGCCGAGCCTGGGCTCGGCTCTACAACGGCGAACGGCGCTGTTGCCACTGCTCGCGCGATTGCCCCCATATTTCCAATGGTTTTCCTTCATACGGCGGTGGCAACTGCCCCATGCGCAACAGCGTGCTGCCCAGCTTGCGCGCAACCACTTTCGAGTTCTCGTTGTCTTCGGCGATGGTGTGGATCACCTCGTCCCAGCCCAACGTATCGAACGCCCAATCGATGGCTGCGATCGCCGCCTCCGGTGCGTAGCCCTTGCCCCAGCTGGCACGGCGGATGCTCCAGCCGACCTCGGTACCGGGCCAGTCCTGCGGCTGCCACGGTCCCATGCGACCGATCCATTCACCGCTGGATTTCTCGATCACGCTGAACATCGAGAAGCCGAACAGCTGCCATGCGCCGGCCAGGCTGCAGAAGCCGCGCCATGCCACCGAGGGTGCCTGCACGCCACCCAGCGTGCGCATCACCTCTTCATCGGCACAGAACGCCAGATAGGGCGCGTAGTCCTGCCGCTGCGGCGGACGCAGGATCAGGCGTTCGGTTTCGATGCGCAGGTCGAAGATGCTCATGGGGTCATGGTAGATCCACGTCGCGCGTGGATGAACCCCATCCCTGCAAAAAAAACAGGCCGGCAAAAGCCGGCCCGTTCGATGCTGCGTCGTAGCCTGGGATTACTGGCGGTTGGCCGTCGAATCCGCGGCGGCGGCGGTCTGGGTGACCAGCTGCCCATCCACCACCGGCAGGCGATCGCTCGCCGGCTTGTTGTCCAGACGCACGGTCTTCTCTGCACCGTCGTAGCGGTAGGTCACGTTGTAGCCCTTGACCACATCGCTGGTGCCCATGGCAATGCGGTTGCCCGGCTTGCTGCCCATGCGCATGGTGCCGGTGGTGCCGTCTTCATTGCGGTAGGTCACGTTGTAGCCGGTGACACGGCTGGACTCGGACGTCGCCGTTTCGGTGTGGCACTGGCGCTCGGTGCGGTTGACCACGCGGCCACCCACGTGGCGCTTGTCGACCTGGTTGCCGATGAAGCCACCGGCCACGGCACCGGCGGCAGTTGCAGCCTTCTTGCCATTGCCGCCGCCCACCTGGTTGCCCAGCAGGCCACCGACCACGGCACCGACCACGGTGCCACCGACGTTGCCATCACGCTCGGGCAGGCGCTCCTGCACCACCACGTCCTGACAGACCTCATGCGGGGTCTGGGTGGTGGACGTCTCGCGTACCGGATCGGTGCCGATCACGGTGGCATAGGCCTTCTGCTTCTCGGTGATCGGCTCGACCTTCAGCACATCGGCGTATTCCAGACCACGCGGCGCAGTGGCGTCCACTGCGTCGCCACGCGCGCCATCGTCGGTGGCATTGCCATCGACCAGACGCGATTCACTCGGGTTTCCGGCACTCAGCTGCTCAGGCGACTTGTCGCCACTCTTCATGAAGGCGGCGGTTGCGATACCACCGACCAGCAGCGCGCCCGCTGCGACCAGGACAGTTGTAGTTGTGCTTTTCATGACCTGCTCCTTGCGGACCGTCCGCAACGTTCTCAGGCCAGATTGCAGCATGCGGTGCCTGAACGGAATCTCCACATTTCCTGCTCACCGCCGTAACCCATTCAGCATCGGGAAATGCTGGGCCCGTGGTAGCGTTTGCACATTCCCCCCAGGAGGACCCCGTAATGGCCAACCCGATGCTGCTGCCGGTCCTGCAATGGGCGCGCCGGCTGCGCTACCCCACCCTGTTCAAGCTGACCGCCGGCCTGTTCGCGCTGACCCTGCTCATCCCCGACCCGATTCCGTTCATCGACGAACTGATGCTGGGCCTGGGCACGCTGCTGCTGGCCAACTGGAAGAGCCGCAGCGCAACCACGCCACCACCGCTGGAGCAGCGTTGAACCTGCTGGTCGACAGCCACTGCCATCTGGATGCCAGCGAATTCGACGTTGACCGCGAGGCGGTCATCGACCGCGCACGCGCTGCCGGCGTGCAGTGGCAGGTGGTTCCGGCCGTTACTGCGGCCAGCTGGCCCAAGCTGCGCGAGGTCTGCCAGCAGGCGACGGGGCTCTACCCCGCCTATGGCCTGCACCCGATGTTCCTTGACCAGCACCAGCCCGGACACCTGCCGCAACTGCGTGCGTGGATCGAGCAGGAGCGACCCTGCGCGATCGGCGAATGCGGGCTGGATTTCTTCGTCGAGGGCCTGGATGCCGAGTCCCAGCAGGCGTATTTCCTCGGCCAGCTGACGCTGGCGCGCGAGTTCGATCTGCCGGTGATCGTGCATGCCCGCCGTGCAGTGGATGCGGTGATCGCGGCGATCCGCCGCATCGGTGGCCTTCGCGGAGTGGTGCACAGCTTTTCCGGCAGCCCGGAACAGGCCGCGCAGCTGCACAGGCTGGGATTCCTGCTTGGCCTGGGCGGACCACTGACCTACGAGCGCGCGCAGCGCCTGCACCGGCTTGTCCGCGAGATGCCACTGCAGCAGTTGTTGCTGGAGACCGATGCGCCGGACCAGCCCGACGCGGGGATCCGTGGCCAGCGCAACGAGCCGGCGCGGCTGGCGGTCATCGCCGGCCACGTCGCCGCGCTGCGCGGAATGGACATTGAAGACCTGGCGCGGGCCACCACGGACAACGCGCGGCGGCTGTTCAACCTGCCCGCCCCGTAACGGTAGTGCCAGCCGCTGGCCGGCAACCCCAGAACGCTTGAATCAGCGCAGATGCCGGCCAGCAGCCGGCACTACCCGATCACACCCCGGCCTCTGCCTCGACGGCTTCGGCCTTCACCTTCTTCGGCTCCAGCAGCATTTCCAGCGCCTTGCCCACCGCCGCGAACGCGAACGCGCCGGTGATGTGGGTGGCCGCACCCAGACCAGCGCCACAATCCAGCTTCAGGGCCGCATCCGCGCCCAGGTTCGGCCGCAGGCCACAGACGCTGCCATCGGCCTGCGGATACTTCACGTTCTCCAGCGAATACACCGCCGGCACGCCGAAATAGCGCTTGGCATTCTTCGGGAAGTTGAATTCGCTGCGCAGCTTCTTGCGGATCAGCGCCAGCATCGCGTCATGCTCGGTGCGCGAGACATCGCGGATGCGCACCAGAGTGGGATCGGTGCGGCCGCCGGCCGCGCCGACGGTCAGCAACGGCAGCTTGCGGCGGCGGCACCAGGCGATGGTTTCCACCTTCACCCGGAAGCTGTCGCAGGCATCGATCACCAGGTCGAAACCACGGTCCAGCAGTTCGGCCATATTGGCCGGGGTCAGGAACGCCTGCACGGCGTCGACCTCGATCTGCGGATTGATCGCCCGGCAGCGCTCGGCCATGGCCTCGGCCTTGTTGCGCCCGTAGTTGCCCTCCAGCGCCGGCAGTTGGCGGTTGGTATTGGATACGCAGATGTCATCGGCATCGATCAGGGCCAGATGGCCGACCGCCGAGCGCGCCAGCGCCTCCACCACCCACGAGCCGACGCCGCCCATGCCGACCACGGCGACACGGCTGCCCTGCAGGCGCTCGAGCGCGCCGACGCCATACAGCCGTTCAATGCCGGCGAAGCGTTGTTTGACCTGTTCGTTCATCGGGCTATTTTAGCGTGCAGATCCCCTCACTACTGCACGCCGACACCGAACCCACCGTTGCACGCTCGGAGCGCCCGCCATGAGTGCCAGCCCACCCCGCCGCCCGTCCACTGCCTACCGCTATCTGTTCGTACTCGGGCTGGGCCTGCTGATCGGCCTGATCGCCACGGTGATGGTCGGCCGTGCCCTGCAGGCGCGCCGCGATCCATTTCCGGACAGCCTGATGCAGGTGATGCAGCGACAGGCGGACCTGCTGCTGCAGGCGCAGCAGCAGAACCGCTGCAGCCTGGCCGACAGCGTCCCGCGCCTGCAGGTGCTGCGACTGCTGTCCAACGACCTGGACGTGGCCTTCCCCGGGTTGAAGGACAGCCGGCAGTTCCAGCAGCACGCCAGCAAGTACCGCGCCGACCTCAATACGGCCTTGGCCAGACCTCCCAGCGACTGCACCGCGTTGGCGCAGCAGGTGCAGGCACTGCAGGACGATTGCCGGGCCTGTCACCAGGATTTCCGCTGATTCATCTTCGAGTGGGCGAAGGCCGAGGTGGTTGGCGCCTTGTTCACGTTGAAAAGAGGAGGATTCGCTCACCCTGCTGCATGACGCAGTACCACCCAACGCACCCGCCTTCACGGCCAGGAGACGCCCCATGAAGATCCAGCTCATCGCCGCCAGTGTCATCGCAACCGTCGGCCTTGCCGGCTGTGCCACCTCGCCGGGCTATGGCGGTGGTGGTTACAACAACAGCGGCTACAACAACGGCGGCTACGGCAACAACTCCGGTTACAACCAGGGCCGTTGCGCCGACTGCGGCATCGTCACCCGCATCAATGCCGTGCAGTCTGGCCGTACCGCGCCTTCCGCCACCGGCGCGATCCTCGGCGGCATCGTCGGCGCGGTTGCCGGCCATGAGATCTCCGACCACACCGGCGGCAGCCGCGGCAACAAGAACATCGCCGCCGCCGCCGGCGCCGTGGGTGGTGCACTGGCGGGCAACCAGATCCAGAAGAACGTCACCAGCGATACGTATGACATCAGCGTGCGCATGGATGACGGCCGCACCATCGTGGTCAACCAGCGCGACCTCGGCGGCATCCGCGAAAACACCTATGTCCGCGTGGTCAACGGCAAGGTCATCCTGCGCTGAACCGAAGCGGCCCCGGCCGAACAGAACCGGAGCAACAAAAAAAGGCCCGCTTGCGCGGGCCTTTTTCATGCCGGCGAGCGGCAGGTATTACGCCGGCTGGACCTTGTCGGCCTGCAGACCCTTCTGGCCCTGCACGACTTCAAAGCTCACAGCCTGGCCTTCCTTCAGGCTCTTGAAGCCCTGGGTCTCGATGGCACGGAAGTGCACGAACACGTCCTCGCCATTCTGCCGGCTGATGAAGCCGAAGCCCTTGGCATCATTGAACCACTTCACGGTACCGTTCTCGCGATCAGCCATCTCACTAACTCCCTTTGACTCTCTACTTGTTGTTGGATACGCCTGTTGGGCGGCTGACAAGCAAGGGGGAAGCGAGGTGCATCGATGCAGCGGATCGGAACGATCTTGCTTCATCAGGCCACGATCCACGGTGACCTTGCCAAGCTCAGCGACTGCAACTTAACCCGACCAAAACGAAAAAGCAACTGGCAAAAACCTTTCACTGTCAACCCCAAAAACACAACCATACTGGACAGCATGGACCTCTCATTCATCTTGTATCTGCTAGCGGTCATTTTTGTCCTGATCGGCATCGCAGGCATCGTCCTGCCGGCCCTGCCGGGCATCCCGCTGGTCTTCGTCGGATTGGTACTTGCTGCGTGGGCAGACGGCTTCGTCCATGTCGGCTGGCCGACCCTGCTGATCCTCGGCGCACTGACCGCGCTGTCGCTGATGGTCGACGTGCTGGCAACCGTGGTTGGCGCCAAGCGCGTGGGTGCCAGCCGCAAGGCGCTCTGGGGCACCTTCATCGGCAGCATCGTCGGCCTGTTCTTCATGCCGATCGGCTTGTTCGCCGGGCCCTTGCTCGGCGCCCTGCTGGGCGAGTACTGGCATACCCGCGAGCTCGGCCGCTCGACCAAGGTCGGGCTGGCCACGTGGCTTGGCATCCTGCTGGGTCTGGCACTGAAGCTGGCGCTGGTGATCGCGATGCTGGGCCTGTTCGCCTTCGCCTGGTTCCTGTGAGGCATGCGGCCTTCACGCAGCGCGCACGTACACGCCGGGCATAAACCCGTGGGGCTGGCCGTTACCGGATGCAGCCGCCACACTGTCCCTCTTTCCGCATTCATTCCGAAGGGCCTGCTGCAATGACCCTCTCTCCGTTGTTCCCCCGCCTTGCACCGCTGGCGTTGGCCCTGGCCAGCGCGCCACTGGCAGCGCAGGAATTCGCGCCCAGCGCCGAGGCCTCGCCGGCCGCCTGCGCAGCCATCACTACCGATGCGGCACGTCTGGCCTGCTACGACCGCCAGTTCGGGCGCACGCCGCAGGCCACCGCCGAAGCTGATGCCGCCGCCGAAGCCGCAGCACAGGCACGCCGCGAGCAGCGCGACACCACGCGGGTAAGCCAAGGTGAAGAAAAACTGCGCGAACGTGTCAGCGATCTGTTCCGTTCCGAAGCGCCGGACAGCGCACTTGCCAATGCCGGCCGTGGTTCGCTGCTGGACAGCCGCTGGGAACTGGCCGAGGACTCCAAGCTGGGCCCGTTCCAGCTGCGTGCGTACAAGCCCGTGTACCTGCTGCCGGCCTTCTGGACCAGCGATCGCAACACCATGCCGCACTCGCCGAACCCGGCCAACAGCGTGACCACCCCGCAGGTGCTGGACAGTGCCGAGCTGAAATTCCAGATCAGCTTCAAGACCAAGATCGCCGAGAACCTGTTCGGCGACAACGGCGACATCTGGGCCGGCTACACCCAGAGTTCGCGCTGGCAGGCCTACAACGGCGAGGACTCGCGCCCGTTCCGCGAGACCAACTACGAGCCGGAAGTGATGATGGTGTTCCGCAACGGCTACTCGATCGGTGGCTGGCGTGGGCGGATGACCGGCATCAGCCTCAACCACCAGTCCAACGGCCGTGCCGATCCGCTGTCGCGCAGCTGGAACCGGGTCATCCTCAACGTCGGCCTGGACCGCGAGAACTGGGCACTGGTGCTGCGTCCCTGGTACCGCATTCCCGAGACCCGCAGCGACGACAACAACCCGGACATCGAGGACTACATGGGCCGCGGCGACGCGACCCTGACCTGGAACCGCAAGGGTCACGAGGTCTCGTTGATGGCGCGCCACTCGTTGCGCACCGGTGACCGCTCGCACGGCGCCCTGCAGCTGGACTACGGCTTCCCGATCAGCAACCTGCTGCGCGGCCATGTGCAGATCTTCGACGGCTACGGCGAAAGCCTGATCGACTACAACCACAAGGCAACCTATGTCGGCGTGGGCGTGTCCCTGCTGGAATGGTTCTGATGGATGTGACCATCTGGCACAACCCCGCGTGCAGCAACTCTCGCGGGGCGCTCAAGCTGATCCGCGACGCCGGTTTCGAACCGGTGGTGATCGAGTATCTGGGCAGCCCGCCCGACGTGGCCACGCTGCGCCAGGTGCTGGCGGAATCCGGCCTGGCAGCGACCGGACTGGTGCGCAGCAAGGAGCCCGAGTTCGCCGCACTGGGCCTGCAGGGAAGCGACGACGACGCCCTGCTGGCTGCCATGGCCACCCACCCACGGCTGATCAACCGCCCGGTGGTACGCACCGCCAAGGGCACCCGCCTGTGCCGCCCCCCGGAAACGGTGCTGGAGATCCTGTAACCCGCACCGCGTTGGTAGAGCCGAGCCATGCTCGGCTGCGGTTCGCGTGCTACCCGTGAATGCAGCCGAGCATGGCTCGGCTCTACAGAACGATTTACCGCCAGTCGGTGATGCCTTCGCGGCGATAGACCTCGGCGAACGCCGGGCGCACCTTCAGGCGGTCCGCATACGCCTTCAACACCGGCCAGTGGTCGCTGGGCGTGGGCATGTTGCGTGACCAGCGCATCAACATCACCAGCATGAAATCGACCACGCTCGGCGCATCGCCGAGCAGGTAGGGGCCGCCGTCCTGCAGGTGCGTGGCAACGTGCTGCCACGCCGCTTCCAGCTGCTGCCGCGCCATCGCACGCACGGCCTCCATGCACTCGCCACCCGCCGCTTCGTGCGCGTAGAACCAGGCGCGGTACGCCGGCTGCACGGTGTTGGCGCACCAGAACATCCAGCGATAGGCATCTCCGCGTGCCGGCGTGCCGACGGCAGGCAACAACCCCGCCTGCGGATGACGGTCTGCCAGATACAGCGCGATCGCGGCCGCCTCGGTCAGCACCTGGCCGTCGATCAGCAGGGTCGGCACCTTGCCGGCCGGATTCAGGGCCAGGTAGTCGGCCGACTTGTGCTCGCGCGTGTCGAAATCGAGCAGCACCAGTTCGTGCTCGATGCCCAGCTCGATCAGCAGCCAGTGCACCACCAGTGAGGCGGTGCTGGTGGAGCCATACAAGGTGGTGCGCATATGACCGGTCCTGTGCGGGGAACGGCTGATTATGCGCGCTGTCGCCGGCGTGGTCAGCCGCAGCTGCTCATGCAGGTATCACGACGCTCGCCGCAGCCCATCATCGGCGCCCGCAGCGTGCAGTCGTGCGCTTTCAATTCGCAGGAGCGGCGCAGTTCCGGATGCTCGATGTCCTTGCAGCGTTTGTCCGGTGTCGGTGCCACCTGCTGCTCGCAGCTGGACTGGCGGCTGCCGATGCCCTGGTCTTCGGCCATGCAGCTGCGATAGCTGGCCTGGCACTGCATCTGGCACTGCGCACCGGCGCTGAAGCCGCCCCCACCGTCATACGACGAAGACGAAGTACTGCATCCGGCAAGCACCAGCAGAGTGACCAAGGGAAGGCTGCGTAACAGGTTCACGGGACACTCCTTGTTCAATAGACCGGAAGACTGCCGGAAGAACGGGTTTCGCTCACTGAGCCGCCGCAATCGAGCACACACTGGGCCCGGGTCGCATCACAGGCGCGCGTATCGGCTGCAACGGCGCAGTATGTGCCGGCGCCACGTGCACCCTCGCAACGATGCCGCATCTTCTCGTCAGCGATATCGCTGCACTTGTCGATCACGCGCGCTTTGCCCGCCTGACAGCTCTGCTGCGCCGTTTCGGCCGTCGAACGCGCCTGACCCGCACATTGCAGATGCCGCTGTGCACACCCCGCCGCACACACGCGGCCGGCCTCACTGGTGGGTTGCTCCACGTAGTACTGCGGCGCGCAGCCCGCCAGCAACAGGATGGCAACTACAACAAAAACTGTACTTGTTCCTTGACGCACAAGCAGCTTCCCTTCCATGGCAACGCGCACACCCTAGCAAAGCAGCGCGTGCGCATGCGTTAAACGAAGAACGGCGCCACCAGGGCGCCGTTCTGCAATCGGACAGGCATGGACGACGCCGCGCCGATCACTCCACCACGACAGGAATCTTGCCGATGCGGGCCTGCCATTCGCGCGGGCCGGTCTTGTGCACCGACTCGCCGGTGGAATCGACGGCCACGGTCACCGGCATGTCTTCCACGGTGAACTCGTAGATCGCTTCCATGCCCAGGTCGGCGAAGCCGACGACCTTGGCCGCCTTGATCGCCTTGGACACCAGGTAGGCAGAACCACCGACGGCCATCAGGTAGGCCGACTTGTGCTTCTTGATCGCTTCGATCGCGGCCGGGCCGCGCTCGGCCTTGCCGACCATGCCCAGCAGGCCGGTTTCGCTCAGCACCTGTTCGGTGAACTTGTCCATGCGGGTGGCGGTGGTCGGACCGGCCGGGCCCACCACTTCGTCGCGCACCGGATCGACCGGACCGACGTAATAGATGAAGCGACCCTTGAGATCGACCGGCAGCTGCTCGCCCTTGTTGAGCATGTCGACCATGCGCTTGTGCGCGGCGTCGCGACCGGTCAGCAGCTTGCCGTTGAGCAGCAGGGTCTGGCCCGGCTTCCAGTTGGCCACGTCTTCCGGCGTGATTGTGTCCAGGTCCACGCGGGTGCCCTTGGAGGCGTCATAGGTCAGCTTCGGCCAGTCCTCCAGCGACGGCGGGTCCAGCATCACCGGGCCGCTGCCGTCCAGGGTGAAGTGCGCGTGGCGGGTGGCAGCGCAGTTCGGAATCATCGCCACCGGCAGGTTGGCCGCGTGGGTCGGGTAGTCGTTGATCTTGATGTCGAGCACCGTGGTCAGGCCACCGAGGCCCTGTGCGCCGATGCCCAGCGCGTTGACCTTCTCGTACAGCTCCAGGCGCAGCTCTTCAATGCGGTTGGACGCACCGCGGGCCTGCAGCTCGGTGATGTCGATCGGCTCCATCAGCGCTTCCTTGGCCAGCAGCATCGCCTTCTCGGCGGTGCCACCGATGCCGATGCCGAGCATGCCCGGCGGGCACCAGCCTGCGCCCATGGTCGGCACGGTCTTCAGCACCCAGTCGACGATCGAGTCGGACGGGTTGAGCATGGCGAACTTGGTCTTGGCTTCCGAACCACCGCCCTTGGCAGCGACGATCACTTCCACGGTGTTGCCCGGCACCACCTTGACGTTGACCACGCCCGGGGTGTTGTCCTTGGTGTTGATGCGCTTGCCGGCTGGATCGGCCAGCACCGAGGCGCGCAGCTTGTTATCCGGGTACAGGTAGGCGCGACGGATGCCCTCGTTGGCCATGTCCTCCACACCCATGGTGGCGTCATCCCAGCGCACGTCCATGCCGATTTCCAGGAACACGGTGACGATGCCGGTATCCTGGCAGATCGGCCGGTGGCCTTCGGCGCACATCCGCGAGTTGATCAGGATCTGCGCGATCGCCTCCTTCGCTGCCGGCGACTCCTCGCGCTCGTAGGCGGCGGCGAGGTTCTTGATGTAGTCGACCGGGTGGTAGTACGAGATGTACTGCAGCGCGTCGGCGACGGACTGGATGAGGTCTTCCTGCTTGATCGATGTCACGGATTGCTCGCTTGCTGAAGGCTGGCGGGGGTAATCCGCCCATTTTACCCCCTCCCTCGGCTGCGGGGTGGCAGTGCTGGCCGCAGGCCGGCAAGATCTGAGCCCTGCCCTCTGTCACGCCCACGCCCGCTGCGGCGTCCTTGCCAACATGAACGCCGAAACCGCCTTCCATACCCACCGCCCGCGCCTGATGGCACTGGCTTACCGCCTGCTGGGCAGCCGCACCGACGCCGAAGACGTGGTGCAGGATGCCTGGCTGCGCTGGTCCGGCGCCGATACCGCTGCCATCGCCGACCCGGAGGCCTGGCTGGTGACCACCACCACCCGTCTGGGCCTGGACCGGCTGCGCGCGGCCAAGCGTGAGCGCGCGCACTACGTCGGCCCGTGGCTGGCTGAACCGCTGGCGATCACCCTCGAACCAGATCCAGCGCCCGGCCCGGCCCAGCTGCACGCGCTGGCCGACGACGTATCGGTCGCCTTCCTGACCCTGCTCGAACAGCTGGGCCCGGAGGAGCGCGCCGCCTTCCTGCTGAAGGAAGCCTTCGACCACGACTACCGCGAGATTGCCGAGCTGATCGACCACAGCGAGGCCAACTGCCGGCAGCTGGTGCATCGCGCCCGACAACGCCTGCAGGCGGGGCGGCCGCGATTCAACGCCGACGCCAGCCAGCACCGGCAACTGCTGGCACGCTTCATGGACGCCTCCCAGCGGGGTGACAGCGAGGCCATCCAGGCGCTGCTGCATGCCAATGCGCTGCTGGTCTCGGATGGCGGTGGCGTGGTCACCGCGGCGGTACGTCCGCTGCTGGGCGCTGAGCGCATCGGCCGCCTGTTCTGGGCCATCGCCCGTCGCGGCGCAGCGCATCCGGCACAGCTCGGCTACGTCAACGGCGAGCCGGCGATCCTGCGCTTCGAAGGCGACCACCTGCACTCGATCACCACCATCGAGGTGGTCGATGGCCGTATCGCCAATCTCTACAGCGTGCTCAATCCGGAAAAACTGCCTGCGGTTGTCACGCGCAGCGATGCTGCGGCGTCCTTGTACTGAAAGGCGGCCATCGTGGTCGCCGTGGAGCTGAAGATGTCCAACCACGCCTCTCCCCGCGTCCCCTACACCCGCTTGGCCGCCGAAGCCTTCAAGGGCCTGCTGGCCACCAGCAAGGCGGTGCATGACAGTTCGATCAATCCGACGTTGATGGAACTGGTGTTCCTGCGCGTGTCGCAGCTCAATGGCTGCGGCTACTGCATGGACATGCACGGCACGGCGCTGCGCAAGGGCGGCATCGATCCGCGCAAGCTGGATACGCTGCCCGCCTGGCACGAAAGCCGCTTCTTCGACGACCGCGAGCGCGCGGCGCTGGGCTGGGCCGAGGCGCTGACCCGGTTGACCGATGGCGCACCGTCGCAGGCGGCGTTCGATGCGCTGCCACCGCACTTTGATGAGAAAGGCATCAGCGACCTGAGCATGGGCATTGCAGTGATCAATGCCTGGAACCGGCTGGGGGCTGGGCTGTTGCCGCCGCTGCCCTGATTCCCGGCCCAAACCGGCCCTTCCGCTGCGAAGGGCCTTGATCCGGCCGCGCTGACCTCTACTGCAGCAACTGCATCTGGCCGATGATCGCGGCATTCACCTCGCCGCGCAGGGGGGAAGCGTCGTGCACAGGTCGATACTGGCCATCACGCACTTCGATGCCATAAGGGCGCAGCAGTATCGCCATCGATCCAAGCCGCACGCTGCGCGACGTCCATGATTCCACCAGCAACGGCCGCTGCCCGGGCAGCGGCCCGAAAAGATCCAGGCCGGCCGAATAGTCGCTGAAGGGCGCCGGGCAACCCAGCAGATGCCGCATCAGCGTTGGTGCCAGATCCATGTGACTGGTCACAGCAGGTTCGACCATCGGCGCCCGGCCGGGCCAGCGGATCAGTAGCGGAACCCGAGTCTGGTAATCACTGAAATTGCTGTTGTGCCCCCAGTCGTTCTGGCCGAGATCGTGGAACGATTCACCATGGTCGCTGGTGATGATGACGACCGTGTTGTCCGCCAGACCGGTGTGTTCCAGTGTCAGCAGTACATCGCCCAGCAAAGCGTCGGCTTTCAGCACGGCATTGCGGTAACGGTTGAACAGAGGGCCGGGGTCGGTGCGCCGCCCGACCCTGAGATGGTCGCCCGATCGCGCTTGCGGCAGGAATCGCCGTTCAGCGGCGTCCGGCACGGCATAAGGCGTGTGAGCACTGTCCAGCAGCGCAAAGGCAAAGAAGGGGCGGGATGGATCGTGCGCCCGCAGGTCATCGCGCAGCTGTTCGATGACGTGTCGATCGCGGCGGTCCTGCGGGGCATTGTCCGGAGCCGTGCGCAGCGGCGCATCCGTCTGCACGAACACCGCACGATCCAGCCGCGCGCCCTGCAGCGACGCACCGCCATACAGATGGAACTGGTAGTTGGCGCGGGCAAGCTGCTCCAGCAGCACGGGCCCGCGACGATGGTGAATCATCGTATCGGTGTGAAGCGCTGGCAGGCCGTAGAACAGACCGAACATGCCATGCATGGTGTTGTTTCCGGTGCTGTAGTGCCGGTCGGCACGCCAGGCCTGCTCGGCAAACCTCGACAGGTGGGGCATCTGTTGCGGCGAAAACATGTCAAAGCGTAGCGAGTCGACCACCAGCAGCATTACATTCGGCGCTGCCGGCGCCTGGCAGTGCAAAGTTTTGCGCGGGTAGTTCAGCGCCGAGGCGGTTGCGGCACCTGCCTGCAGGCGGTCGTCGGCCGAAGCCGGGCCGGCCAGCCCCCATTGCGTCATCGTCCGGCGCGCGGTGGCGGTGTGCACCCATGGCACCCCCTGCACCGCAGCCAGCACAGCCCCCCCCTGGTTGGCGTCGTACCAGATCGCCATGCCCTGACTGACAATGAGCATGGGCAAGATTCCCAGCAACCAGCGTGGGCGTAATGCCCAGCGCCGGACCCATGATGATTGCAGCAGGCGCACCGCTCCCCACTGGGACACCACGATGGCCGTCACGGCCACTGCCATGGCAAGCCAGGCAGACACCGGCAGACCGAGCTGTTGCAACAATCCACCCTGCACCAGCAGCACCAGCACCAACCCGTTCAAGTGGAACCCGAACAGCTGGTACACACGCGAATCAACCAATACCAGCAACAGCCAAGCGCTGGACAACGCCATCGTGAGTGGCACCGCCACTGGGCGCAGGGTGCGCCGCTGCAGGCATGCCCAGCCCGGAAGACAGCACATCAGCGCCGCCAGCCCAAGGTGCGAGATCGCCATAAGTGACACGAAAACGCGGCCATCCCACGTTGCCGGCCACTGCAGATTGCACAGAGTGGGCGGCAAAGTGGCCACGGTAAGCACTACGACGTACAACGGCACCCATCCACGGGCGGACGGGGGCGCAAACACGGTACGGTTCTGCATGGCGTGAGGATCGAAGAACGAGCTCTCGACCCTAGAAGCCACGCTTCACGCGATTAATAGGAAAACTTGCAAATTCACGCGGCACCCCCAGCGTCCGCATCCCCTGTTGCGCTTGCATTCAGCGCTGCATGCCCTGCATCGCGACGTTCACGCCCCCACAGCGCACAATGGTGCCATGCCTGCCGCTGCCGCCGCCAAGAAACCCAGCCTGCGCCAACGCTTCAAGGCGATGCGCAACCTGCCGCCGTTCCTGCGCCAGGTGTGGCAGACCAGCCGCGCCCTGACCATCGCCAGCCTTGGCCTGCGCCTGATCCGTGCGCTGCTGCCGGTGGCGATGCTGTACGTCGGCAAGCTGATCATCGATACCGCGCTGCACCTCAGCCAGCACGATGCCGGCTTCCCACCGCTGGGAGAGGCCCTGTCCAGTGGGCTGCTCAATCCGCTGCTCGGCCTGCTGGCGCTGGAACTGGGCCTGGCGATCGCCTCGGACCTGCTCGGCCGTCTGGTCAGCTACGCCGATGCCCTGCTGTCGGAACTGTTCGCCAACGTCACCAGCGTGCGCCTGATGGAACACGCGGCCACCCTCGACCTGGAGGACTTCGAGGACCCGGACCTGCAGGACAAGCTGGACCGTGCACGGCGCCAGACCATGGGCCGGATGAACCTGATGAGTCAGCTGTTCGGCCAGGTGCAGGATGCGATCACCGTCGCCAGCCTGGCGGTTGGCCTGCTGGTCTATGCGCCGTGGCTGATCCTGCTGCTGGCGCTGGCGCTGGTGCCGGCCTTCATCGGCGAATCGCACTTCAATGCGGCCGGTTACAGCCTCAACTTCCTGTGGACGCCGGAACGCCGCCAGCTGGACTACCTCCGCCAGCTCGGCGCCAGCGTGGAAACGGCCAAGGAAGTAAAGATCTTCAACCTTCACCGGTTCCTGGTCGACCGCTACCGCAGCTTGTCGGCGGCACTGTTCCTGGCCAACCGCGCGCTCGCCCGGCGGCGTGCGTTCTGGGGCACGCTGCTGGCCGCGCTGGGTACGCTGGGCTACTACACCGCGTATGCCTATATTGCCTGGCGCACGGTGCGCGGCGATTTTTCGATCGGTGATCTGACCTTCCTCGCCGGCAGCTTCCTGCGCCTGCGCCAGTTGCTGGAAGGCCTGCTGATCGGCTTCTCGCAGGTGGCCAGCCAGGCGTTGTATCTGGACGACCTGTATTCGTTCTTCCAGATCGAACCGGAAATCCACTCGCGCAAGGACGCGGTGCGCGTGCCGCAGCCGATCTGCGAAGGCTTCGTGTTCGAAGACGTGGGCTTTCGCTATCCCGATGCCGAGCAATGGGCCGTGCGTCACCTCGATTTCCAGCTGCGCGCGGGCGAAGTGCTGGCACTGGTCGGTGAGAACGGAGCGGGCAAGACCACCCTTGTCAAGCTGCTGGCACGCCTGTACGAACCCGACGAAGGCCGCATCCTGCTGGATGGCCGCGACCTGCGCGACTACGACCTGGACGACCTGCGCGCCAACCTCGGCGTGATCTTCCAGGACTTCGTGCGTTACAACCTCAGTGCCGGCGAGAACATCGGTGTCGGCCAGGTGGAAGCGATGGACGACCGCGCGCGGATCACCGACGCCGCCCGCCGCGGCATGGCCGAGGAAGTCATCGCAGCCCTGCCCGGCGGCTACGACCAGCAGATCGGCCGCCGCTTCAAGCAGGGCGTGGACCTGTCGGGTGGCCAGTGGCAGAAGATCGCCATCGCCCGCGCGTGGATGCGCGATGCACAGGTGATGATCCTGGATGAGCCCACCGCGGCGCTGGATGCCCGCGCCGAGTTCGAGGTGTTCCAGCGGTTCAGGGAGTTGGCGGATAATCGCACTGCAGTGCTGATTTCCCACCGCTTCTCATCCGTGCGCATGGCCGACCGCATTCTGGTACTGGCCAATGGCCGGATCGAGGCCAGCGGCACCCACCAGGAGCTGATGGCACAGGGCGGCCGCTATGCCGAACTGTTCGAACTGCAGGCGGCAGGTTACCGCTGAGAACGCCTCTCGTTCCGCCTAATGAGAACCTGTCTCATTTGAGATAGAATTGTCCCGACGACTTCCGATAGATACGCCCATGTCCTCCGCTTTCGGCGCCGAAACGGTGCTTGAGGTCCGCCACTGGACCGACGCCTACTTCAGCTTCACCCTTACCCGTGACAGCGGTTTCCGCTTCGAGAACGGCCAGTTCGTGATGATCGGCCTGGAGACCGACGCGCGGCCGCTGCTGCGTGCGTACTCCATCGCCAGCGCAAACTGGGAAGAACAGCTGGAATTCTTCAGCATCAAGGTGCAGGACGGCCCGCTGACCTCGCGCCTGCAGCACATCAAGCCGGGCGACAAGGTCCTGGTCGGCAAGAAGCCCACCGGCACCCTGCTGATCAGCGACCTGCACCCGGGCAAGCACTTGTACCTGCTGGGCACCGGCACCGGCCTGGCGCCGTGGCTGTCGGTGATCAAGGACCCGGAGACCTACGAGCGCTTCGACAAGGTGATCCTGTGCCACGGTGTGCGCTACGAAAAGGACCTGGCCTATCGCGATTACTTCGAGAAGGAACTGCGCGAGCATGAGTTCCTGGGCGAAATGGTCGGTGACAAGCTGCTGTACTACCCGGCGGTGACCCGCGAACCGTTCGCGAACCAGGGCCGCCTGACCTCGCTGATGGAAAGCGGCGAGATGCAGCGCACGCTCGGCCTTCCCGAGCTGAGCCCGGAAAACGACCGCGCGATGATCTGCGGCAGCCCGCAGATGCTGGCCGACCTGCGCACCGTGCTGGACAGCCGCGGCTTCCAGACCTCGCCGCGAATCGGTACGCCCGGCCACTACGTGTTCGAGCGCGCGTTCGTCGAGAAATAAGCCGGGCTGTGGTAGAGCCGAGCCCACGCTCGGCTGCTCTGCGTGCCGACCATGGCAGGCACGCACGCTGCGCGCGCAAGCCGAGCGTGGGCTCGGCTCTACAGAGAGCGGCTACAGCAGCGCTTCGATGCCGCCGCGCAGTTGCTCCGGCGCGGTGGTCGGCGCATAGCGATCCACCACCTGCCCTTTGCGATCAACCAGGAACTTGCTGAAGTTCCACTTGATGCGGGCGATGCCCAGCAGCCCGCGCTTCTCGTGCGACAGCCACGCCCACAGCGGGTCGGCCCCCTCGCCATTGACCTCGATCTTCTGCGACAGCGGGAAGCTGACCGGGTAATCAATCGAACAGAACTGGCGGATCTGCGCGGCATCGCCCGGCTCCTGCGCGCCGAACTGGTTGCAGGGAAAGCCGATCACCACCAGGCCGCGATCACGATAGTCCTGCCACAGCTGTTCCAGCCCGGTGTACTGCGGGGTGAAGCCACAGCGGCTGGCCACGTTGACCAGCAGCAGCGGACGGCCCTGGTACTGCGCCAGCGCCTGCGGCTGGCCGTCGAGGTCGCGGAAGCTGAAATCGTAGGCGGTGGTCATGGCAACTGGCCTGGGGGCGGTGTTCTCCATGGTACCCGGGCAGCCAGCCATGGGGGGCGCTACTGCGCGATGGCGTTGCCAACATGCCTTTTGACACAAGTGCGGGCGCGCCGGGCCGGGTTACCCTCGGGCCCTTGTTTGCCTTACCGGAGTATCGACCTTGACCACCCGCCTTGCCCTTGCCGTGGCCATGACCCTCGGCCTTGCCCTGCCCGCCTATTCCGCCAGCGCCGCCACCCCGGCCGCTGCCAACGCCCAGCAGGCCAATCCGTTCTTCGCCGACAGCCCGCTGCCGCTGCACTTCCCGCAGTTCGACAAGATCAAGGACAGCGACTTCGCCCCGGCCTTCGACGCCGGCATGGCACAGCAGCTGAAGGAAGTGGAGGCAATCGCCAACACCAAGGCCAAGCCGACCTTCGACAACACCATCATCGCCCTGGAAAAGAGCGGTGACACCCTGGACCGCGCGACCACCGTGTTCTTCAGCCTGGTCGGCGCCGATACCAACGACACCCGCAAGAAGCTGCAGGCCGACTATTCGGCCAAGTTCGCCGCGCACAGCGATGCGATCGCGCTGAACGGCAAGCTGTTCGCGCGCATCCAGGCGCTGTATGACAGCCGCACCACGCTGGGCCTGGACGCTGAAGGCGTGCGCCTGGTCGAGAAGTACTACGACAACTACGTGCGCGCCGGCGCCAAGCTGTCCGAGGCCGACAAGACCAAGCTGAAGGAAATGAACGCCGAGCTGGCCAACCTGGGCACCAAATTCAGCCAGAACGTGCAGTCGGAAGTGAACGCTTCGGCGATCACCGTCAACGACGTCAAGGAACTGGACGGCCTGTCCAAGGAACAGATCGCCGCCGCCGCCGAAGCCGCCAAGGCCCGTGGCCTGGACGGCAAGTACGTGATCACCCTGCTCAACACCACCGGCCAGCCGCCGCTGACCAACCTGGCCAACCGCGCCCTGCGCCAGAAGATCTACGAAGCGTCCACCACCCGCGGCAGCCGCGGCGGTGAGTTCGACAACACCGCGCTGGTCGCGCGCATCATGCAGCTGCGCGCCGACAAGGCCGAGCTGATGGGCTTTGCCAACTTCGCCGCCTACAACCTGACCAACCAGACCGCCAAGACCCCCGAAGCGGTCAATGCGATGCTGGGCAAGCTGGCCCCGGCCGCAGTGGCCAACGCCAAGCGCGAAGCCGCCGACCTGCAGGCGATGATCGACCAGGAACAGAAGGCCGCCGGCAAGCCGACCTTCAAGCTGGAACCGTGGGACTGGGCGTTCTACAGCGAGAAGGTGCGCCAGGCGAAGTACAACTTCGACGAGTCGCAGCTGAAGCCGTACTTCGAGATGAAGAACGTGCTGGAAAACGGCGTGTTCTACGCCGCCGGCCAGGAATTCGGCCTGAGCTTCAAGCAGCGCACCGACCTGCCGGTGTACCACGATGACGTCACCGTCTACGACGTGTTCGATGCCGACGGCAGCCAGCTGGCGATCTTCATCTTCGACCCGTACGCACGCGCCTCCAAGCGCGGTGGTGCATGGATGAACTCGTACGTCTCGCAGTCCAAGCTGACCGGCTTCAAGCCGGTGGTGGCCAACCACCTCAACATTCCCAAGCCGCCGGCCGGCCAGCCGACCCTGCTGACCTGGGATGAAGTGAGCACCACCTTCCACGAGTTCGGCCACGCCCTGCACGGCATGTTCTCGAACGTGAAGTATCCGTACTTCTCGGGCACCGCGGTGCCGCGCGACTTCGTCGAGTTCCCCTCGCAGGTCAACGAGATGTGGGCCGACAACCCGGCCATCCTGAAGAACTACGCCAAGCACTACCAGAACGGTTCGGCGATGCCGCAGGCGCTGCTGGACAAGGTGCTGGCCGCGGCCAAGTTCAACCAGGGCTTTGCCACCACCGAGTACCTGGGTGCCGCCATGCTCGACCAGCGCTGGCACCAGATCGGCCCGGACCAGGTGCCGGCCGCCAAGGACGTGATGGCCTTCGAGCGCGCCGCGCTGGAGAAGGACGGCATCTACTACGCGCCGGTTCCGCCGCGCTACAAGACCCCGTACTTCAGTCACATCATGGGCGGCTACTCGGCCGGCTATTACGCCTACATCTGGTCGGAAGTGCTGGACGCCAACACCCAGAAGTGGTTCCGCGACAACGGTGGCCTGAGCCGCAAGAACGGCGACCACTTCCGCGCGACTCTGCTGTCCAAGGGTGGCAGCGTGGACGCGATGCAGCTGTTCCGCGATTTCGCCGGCCACGAGCCGCAGATCGAACCGCTGCTTGAGAAGCGCGGCCTGACCGGCACCGGCAACTGATCGCCGGCACCGTAGCGTGAAATGAAAACCGCCCGGGAGACCGGGCGGTTTTTTTATGCATCATCCACGCATGGCGTGGATCTACCGCAGGGTTGCGTGATCCCAGTAGATCCACGCCTTGCGTTGATGCTCTTGCAGATCACCGCGGCGCCACATATCCCCCGGGTATGCCTTGCGGCGACAGCACCAGCTGCCACAGCTGCGCATGCCGGCTGCGGAACGTCGCCATCGATCCGGCCAGGTAGAACCTCCACAGGCGACGGAACCTCTCGTCATAGCGTCGCGCATCCAGTGTCGGCCACGCCGCTTCCACATTGCGTCGCCACGCCTGCAGCGTCAGGTCATAGTCGGTACCGAAGTTGTGCCAGTCCTCCAGAACGAAACGCCCTTCAAACGCGCGGCTGATCTGCGCCGCCGACGGCAGCATCGAGTTGGGGAAGATGTAGCGCGCGATCCACGGGTCAGTGCGATGGCGCGAGATGTTGCTGCCAATGGTGTGCAACAGCAGCAGCCCGCGCGGCGACAGGCAGCGCCGCGCCACGTCGAAGAAACTGCGGTAGTTCTTGTCGCCGACGTGCTCGAACATGCCGATCGAGAAGATCGCATCGAACGGCTCGTCCAGCTCACGATAGTCCTGCAGCCGGATGTCGATCGGCAGGCCAGCGCACAACTCACGCGCGTAGTCGGCCTGCTCCTGCGAAATGGTGACGCCGACACCACTGACACCGTAGCGCTCGGCGGCGAACTTCAGCGCCTCGCCCCAACCGCAGCCGATATCCAGCACGCGTTGCCCGGGGCGCAGCCCGAGCTTGCGGCAAACCAGATCGAGCTTGGCTTCCTGCGCCGCATCCAGATCGTTGGCGTTGCGCCAATAGCCACAGCTGTAGACCAGACGCTGGCCGAGCATGGCCTGGTACAGGTCATTGCCGAGGTCGTAGTGGCGGCGACCGACTTCATAGCTGCGCTGCCCGGCCTGCAGGTTGAACAGGCGCGCCTTCAGGGCGTCGGCCACCTCGCGCCAGCCGTGCACCCGCTCGTCCAGGTGCGCCTGCATCAGCTGGAACAGGAATTCATCGAGGACGTTGGCATCCCACCAGCCGTCCATGTAGCTCTCGCCCAGGCCGAGCGAGCCGTGCGCCATGACCCGCGCGAAGAATCGCGGGTCATGCACCTGGATATCCTGCGGCCGGGTTCCATCGATCTGGACCCCGGCTTCGTGGAGCAGGCCGGTGACCCGCTCCTGCAACCCTGTATCCACGTCACCTCCTCGTCTGCGGTTACCCGCGCGCGAACAGCTCCACGTAGTCCTTGGCCACGTGCGGCAGCAACACCGAGGCCGGTACATCGGCGGTCTGGGTGCCATCCGAGTATGGACCCACCTGGTAGGGCGGGAACACAAAGCGCAGCGCGGTGATCTGACCCTTGTCGTCGGTCAGCGGCTGGAACTGGCTGAAATTGTCGGCCTGCGCACCGGTGCCGTCGGCGATCATCCGCGAGGCATTGCGCAGCGATTCCTGCAGCTGCGACGGGTCCATGTCCTCGCCGCTGAGGCGGGTGGCCACGCGCTCGCGCAGCTGGTCGGCGACGAAATCGCTGATCGCCTTCCAGCCCTTGGCATCGGTCACCAGCTTGTCGGCGCTCAGCATCTGCTGCTGCGCCGGCAGCCACACGAAACGCGCAACCAGCGGTTCGCCGTGGGCGCCACCGGTGTAGCGGCTGCCGTCGGCACTGACCACCACCAGCTGCGGCGTCTCCAGCAGCTTCTCGAAGCTCAGCGACAGCTCATAAGGCATGGTCGGCTTGTCGTTGCCCAGCCCGTCCAGCGCCTGCTGCAGATCGCTGCGGGCGGAGGTGGCATAGGCCTGCAGCGCGCGCGCCAGCCCCGGATAGCGATCGATGCCCGCCGGGTAGCTGATGCCCACCACTTCACGTTCGTTGTTCTCGATCACATCGCGCAGATCCAACGGCGCTTCCGCTGCGGGTGTCTCGGCGGTGCCAGTGGCTTCGGCGGCAGGCGCGGCGTCGGTGGCCGGTGCCGCCTCGTTCTCGCGCTGGCAACCGGCCAGCAACAGCACGCCCATAGCGCCGGCCAGCACGCTGGCGTGCAGTGGCCGGTTGTTTCCAATCTTCATCGGGATCCCCTGTTCATGTTCATACATCATCGCCTGCCCTGGCTGAAGCGTGGCCCGCTGGATTCAGCCGACAAGCAGATCGTGATACTCCTCGTGCCGCTGCAGGAAGGCCTCGGCATAGGCACATGCCGGCACCACCTTGTACTTCTGCTCCCGGGCGAAACGCAGTGCGACCCGGGTCAGCTCACCGGCAATGCCACGGCCAGCGATCGGCTCGGGCACTTCGGTATGGGTGATGACCATCCGCCTGCGTTTGATCTGGTAGTCCAGCAGTGCCACCTGCCCGCGCACGCGGGCGGTGAACCGGTGGTTGACCTGATCGTGTTCGACCTCGTAAGCCAGACCGGGGGGCGTGACCGAAGCCATGGGACTGTCTCCTGCGGCGACTGCGTGGATGGTGCGCAGACGGGCGCCATGATCGCGTGAAGCCTGAACAGGGACAAGTCTGTGCCTGCTGCGTCAGTTATTGCCCTCAAGCTGCAGCCCGGCCGGCCGCTAACCCCTCTGCAGGGGTGCGCCAGGCTGGCATGCCCCTTGCGACAGTCGACCAAGCGATCTGCCGTGGAGGCCCGCGATGCACCCCAGCGATTCCCATTCCGATACCGATCACGCCCTGCTGGAGGGCCTGCTGCAACTGGCCGTGGAGGGACAGACCGAAGACCAGGCGTTCCAGAGCATCGGCGAGGAAGTGTTCTCCCGCCTGCTCGATACCTACGGTCAGGAAACCCGGGCCTGACCCGGAGCGGGGCCGCAGCCCCTGGGGTCGGATCCAGTGGATCCGACCCCAGCCACCCTCAGCCGCCGCCGAGGCGGAAGGTCGGGTTGGACAGCTCGCGCAGGAAGTGACTGAAGATGCTCGGCTGCATGGCCAGCATGAAGATCACGCCGAACGCCGCGCCGGCCAGGTGCGCGCTGTGGTTGATGCGATCGCCACCGCGCTTGTCCATCCAGATGCTGTAGCCGACGTAGAACGCGGCATACACGATCGCCGGCGCCGGGATGAAGAACACCAGGATGATCGACCACGGCTTGATCAGGATGAAGGCGAACAGCACCGCCGACACCGCCCCGGACGCACCGAGGCTGAGGTAGTTCGGGTTCTTCTGGTTCTTCAGGTAGCTGGGCAGGATCGAGACCAGCAGCGCACCGACGTAGAACGCCGGATAGACCAGGTAGCTGCCGGTCAGCTGCACCATCACGCTCTCGATGAATCCCCCGAAGAAGAACAGGGTGATCATGTTGAAGATCAGGTGCGACCAGTCGGCGTGGATGAAGCCGTAGGTGATCAGGCGGTCGTACTGGCGGTGGCGATCCACCGCCGGCGGCCACAGGATCAGGCGGTCGGCCAGCTTGCGGTTGTTGAACGCCATCCACGACAGGATGGCGGTGATGGCGATCAACAGCAGATTGACGGGGGTCATGTCAGGCTCAGGCGGTGCGGTAGTTGTCGACCATACGATAGCGTTTCGCATACCAACCGAAGGCCAACGCCGCGACGAAAGCAAAACCGGCGAAGAAGAACATCAGGAATGCCGCCTCACTCAGGCCCGTACTGGCGATATTGTGGGTGACCGTGTCATTGCGCACGGCCGCATTGGACAGCAGCACCCACAGGTTGCCGATGGTGGTGGTCAGGTTCCAGAAGCTCATCACCACGCCCTTCATGGCCTGCGGTGCCTGGCTGTAGGCGAACTCCAGACCGGTGGCCGAGACCAGCACTTCACCGAAGGTCAGCAGCGCATACGGCAGCATCTGCCAGAAGATCGACATCGCGTTGCCACCGTCCATCACCACCTGGATGCCACCGACCACGATCCAGGCCAGGCCGCTGAAGGCGATGCCGGCGGTCATCCGGCGCAGCGCGGTCGGCTCGAATCCGAAACGGCGCAGGGCCGGGTACAGCACCAGGTTGTTGAACGGAATCAGGATCATCACCAGCAGCGGATTCAGCGCCTGCATCTGCGAGGCGGTGAACCAGCTCGGCATCTGCATCTGCTGGCCCTGCAGCACCCAGGTCGAGGCCTTCTGGTCGAACAGCGAGAAGAACGGGGTGGTCAGCGCGAAGATCACCAGCACCCGCAGCACCGAGCGCACGCCTTCAACGGCTTCGGCCGGGTGCTGGCCGCGCGCACGGTCCAGCTGCAGCCAGGTGCCACCACCGATGCCTGCCAGGATCGACACCAGCGCCAGGCACAGGCAGATCACGATGCCGAGCGAGCCGACCAGACCGAACGAGGCCACGGCCAGCACCAGCCCGACCACGGCGATCACCAGGCCCGGACGGCCCTGGCCGGCGACGCGCGCGGTCAGCGCGGTGCGTACCACATTGGCGAACGAATGCGGGTCCTTCGGCGGCAGCGGCACCAGCACATAGCGCTTGCGGCCCAGCCAGAACACGAAGGTGGCAATGAACATCAGGATGCCCGGAATGCCGAAGGCCCACTGCGGGCCCCAGTTCTTCAGCACCAGCGGGATCAGCAGCGAGGCGAACAACGAGCCGAAGTTGATGATCCAGTAGAACGCGTCGAAGACGATCTTGGCCAGGTGCTTGTTGCTCTGGTCGAACTGGTCGCCCATGAACGAGGCCACCAGCGGCTTGATGCCACCGGCACCCAGCGCGATCAGGCCCAGGCCGAGGAAGAAGCCCTCACGGCTGCCCTCGAACAACGCAAGGCACAGGTGGCCCATGCAGTAGACCAGGCTGAACCACAGGATGGTGTGGTACTTGCCGAAGAACTTGTCGGCCAGCCAGCCACCGAGCAGCGGGAAGAAATACACGCCGATCATGAAGCTGTGCATGATGTCCTTGGCTTCACCGGCACGGCCTTCCGCAGTGATTTCCTGCAGAAGCAGCGAGGTGATCAGGAACTGCACCAGGATGTTGCGCATCCCGTAGAAACTGAACCGCTCGCAGGCCTCATTGCCGATGATGTACGGGATCTGGCGCGGCATCTTTCCCTGGCCGGCGATGGGGGCGATTGCGTCGTGGCTCATCCTGTAAGGCATTCCTGCAAAACGAAAGGCGCAAGAGTACCGGAACCTGTGCGTGCGAAGCACGCTGCAGGGCTGCATGACAGCCGCGCCAAAGCATGGCAGGCCTGTGCGGCCCTGCCGGAAGTCACGGAACCTGCACGGCAAAAGCGTAAACTTATCGTTATGCGCCCCCTGCCCTTTGCCCGCATTCTGCCCAGCTGCCTTGCCCTCATGCTGGCCGTGCCTGCGCTGGCCCGGCCACAGGCGCCGCCGGCCACAGGCCTTGCCACAGAGGTGCGGCAATTGACTGTCGCCGCGCTGGAACTGCCCAGCCGTGACGAAGGCCAATGGAAGCAGCGCCGCGAACAGGTGCTGCAGCTGCTGACCGATCTGCAGCCGGATGTGATTTCGGTGCAGCAGGTACTGCAGCAGCAAGGGCGCAACCCGGCCTGCTGGTTGGCCAGCCGGTTGCGCTACAGCTGCGATTTCGTCACGGCCGACCCGCCCAGCCAGCCGGTCCGGCACGGCAACGCGATGCTCAGCCGGCTGCCGGTCAGCGAGGACGGGGTCACCCTGCTGCATCCGCCGGGCACCTTCAGCGCCGCCGGCATGATGCGCCTGCGGCTGGGCGACAACGACGTCAACGTCTACATCGCGCGCCTGCGCCCGGATCCCGACGATGCCAATGCCCGGCAACATCAGACCAGCGACCTGATGACCTGGATCGGCGCCACGGCCGAGGGCATGCCGAGCCTGATCGCCGGAGATTTCTCCGCCAGCACCGTCGAGCTGGTGCGCAGCACGCCCGGCTTCCAGCCGGCCCGGCGCAATCCTGGTGCACCGGCGGCCAGCGGCGGGGGTGCCAGTGGCCATGGGTTGGATGTCCTGTTCCAGGTCAAGCACTTCGGCGGCATCCGCCAACAGGCGATCCTGCTGCCCGCCGATGGCGACCTGCCCGGCCTGCGCCTGGGCGTGATGGCAACGCTGCGGCTGCAGGACGTGCCCGCCACCACCGAATAGCCCGCTCCTGGTAGGTGCCGACCTTGGTCGGCTCACCCCCGCCGCGCGCGCGCATACTCCCGTGCCGACCAAGGTCGGCACCTACCGAAAAGCCGACCCCCACCCCAAGGCCGGGCAAACAAAAAGGCCGGGGTCTCCCCCGGCCTTTCTGCGTTCATGCAGGCACTGCGATCAGGCGATCGCTTCCTGGTAACGACGCTCGACTTCGTTCCAGTCGATGACGTTGAAGAACGCGCCGATGTATTCCGGACGGCGGTTCTGATACTTCAGGTAGTACGCGTGTTCCCACACGTCCAGACCGAGGATCGGGGTGTTGCCTTCCATCAACGGGCTGTCCTGGTTGCCGCTGCTTTCGACCACGACCTTCTTGTCCGGGGTCACGCTCAGCCACGCCCAGCCGCTGCCGAAACGGGTCAGCGCGGCCTTGGTGAAGGCATCCTTGAACTTGTCGAAACCGCCCAGGTCCTTGTCGATCGCCTTGGCCACATCACCGACCGGATTGCCGCCAGCGTTCGGGGCCATCACGGTCCAGAACAGCGAGTGGTTGGCGTGGCCACCACCATTGTTGCGCACCGGGCCCTGCAGGTTCTCCGGCAGCGACTTCAGCTTCTTCACCAGCTCTTCGACCGGCAGGTCGGCGTACTCGGTGCCTTCCAGCGCAGCGTTGACGTTGTTGATGTAGGTCTGGTGATGCTTGGTGTGATGGATTTCCATCGTCGCCGCATCGATATGCGGTTCCAGCGCGTCGTAGGCGTAGGGCAGCTTGGGCAGGGTGTAGGCCATGATGCATCTCCTGATAGCGAGGGCACCCGACGGCATCGTCGGGCGGTGCGCGGTGAATGATGGGGACAGACCGCAAGATTACCAAGGGGGATGTAAAGGAAATTGCGTCCTGCAGGTGAGCATGCCGGCAATTGTTACGCAGCAGTGACGCAGCGCGTGCCCTCATGCAGGGTGCAGCGCGCAGGCGCTACAGTGGGCGTACCACCCTCGCCCGCTCCTGCCCATGCGCAACCCCCGGCTGTTGATCACCGCCATCGCCCTGCTGCTGCTCGGCCTGGTCGTCAATCATTTCCTGCAGCGGCCGCCGCCGCCACAGTTCGCGCCTGACCTGCAGAGCACGCCAGCCGCCAGTGCGCCAGCGGTGCGCAGCAGTGGCAGCGACAGCGCCCTGCCCGCCTTCCTGCCGGCCGAAGCCCGCCAGACCATCGCGCTGATCCAGCGCGGCGGCCCGTTCCCGCATCGCCAGGACGGCAGCACCTTCGGCAACCGCGAACAACAACTGCCACAGCGTCCGCGTGGTTACTACCGCGAGTACACCGTCGACACGCCCGGCGCAGGCAACCGCGGCGCGCGGCGCATCGTCACCGGTGGCAACCCGCCCGATGCCTGGTACTACACCGATGACCACTACGAATCGTTCCGCAGCTTCACCGTCCCGGCCTCCGGAGAACGTCCATGAGCCACGATGATTTCGGCCTCGGCCTGCATGACATCAACAATGCCGGCGTCTACGCGATCGACACCTCGGATATCAGCGCACTGTCGGCAGCGATGCGCGATGCCGACCTGAAGGTGATCCGGATCGACCTGGATGGCGTGAGCGACAAGCGCACCCTGCTGGCGCGGCTGGCCGCCCAGCTTGATTTCCCTGCCGGCTTCGGTGGCAACTGGGATGCACTGGCCGACAACCTGCGCGACCTGCAATGGCTACCGGCCAACGGGTACGCGCTGTTCCTGGCCGATGTCGATGCCCTGCGCACCGGTGCAGGCAAGGAATTCGACACGCTGCTGGACATCCTTGATGAAGCCAGCCGTGACTGGGTGGGCCGCGACGTCCCGTTCTGGGTATTCCTGTCGCAGAGCGCGTGACCGGGTAGAGGCCAACCTTGGTCGGCATGCACGTGTAAGCGCATGGATCATCCACGCATGGCGTGGATCTACCCGGCGCAGCTGGATGCACAGTAGATCCACGCCATGCGTGGATGCGGCACCCTACCGGCTGCCGTTATCTTCCTGCAGCTCTTTCTTGAACGGAATATCCGGCGGCGGACGCGCCACGGCGGGCTGGTCCTGCATGTTCGGATCGGTGAGGCCACAGCCGCCACCGGCCTGCAGGATCGAGATCACGCAGGAAATCTTCGTGCTGGTGCCCGGCAACGGAATCTCCATCGCCTTGACGCCTTTTCGCACCCATTCGGCAAGCAGCGATTCCTGCGGCACCCAGTACTTATCGAACGAGGTGGGCGTGTAGTCGTAGGGCGGCCGCTTCAGCCATTTGCCGGACTCGGCGATGCGTTCCTTGCTCCAGCCGTCGTTGGCTCCACCAGGTGCGCCACGCTCGGCCTTGCCGGCCCCGTCCTGGCCGGTCACGCGCACGCTGCCGTCAGCATTGAACAGACCATCGCCCTTGCCGGTGCTGGCCTGCGCGGCGCCCTGATTGGCGCCTTCGCGATTGCGGCTGGAGGCACCCCAGTCGTCACCCCGCGCAGGTGTCGCCCAGTTGCCCGGGGTCGGCGCCGGGCGCGCACCCGCCTGTGCGGCGGTGGTGCTGGTCGCCGCAGGACGCGCCACACTGGCGCTGTTCTGGACCGCGCTGCCTGCGGGCGCTGGCGTAGACGTCGGCGCACTGCCGGCCGAGGTCGACGCTGCCGGTAGCGGGGCGGCTGCAACCTCGCGTTCGCGCACCTGCACCTCGCGCCCGGCAGGCGCACGCACGGTAGGCTCGCGCCCTGCGACGGCGGCCATGCGCACCTGCGGATCGATCATGGCCTGCACTTCGCGTTCGCGCACCTGCACCTCACGCTGCGGCACGCGCACCTGGATGTCGGTGGCGCGCATCGGCTGCGAGGCGACCGGCGCTTCGACGGTGGCAATTTCGCGTTCCTGCACCTGTACATCGCGCACGCGCGGCGTCTGCACTGCCACCTCGGGCGTGCGCACTGGCGTTGGTGTCGGCGCAGCCTGCACCGGCTGCACGCTGCGCTCGCGCACGGTCGGGACGGTGTCTCGCGGAACGATGCTGACTTCGGTTCGCGGCGGCGCCATCGGCGGTACCACGAAATCGCTGGTGGCCTGCGCCACTTCGGTGGCCTGCACCGGTGAGGGCGGTGGTGCGGCCACCGGCGCCGGCTCGACCTCGGCCGGCGGCGGCACGCTTGCGGTCGGAGACGTGGCAGCGGCAGCGGCAGACGCCGCAGGCGACGCCGGTTGCGGGCGCGGTGCAGTTGCGCCCCCCGCGTCCTGGCCTGCGGCTACGGCACCGGCGGCTGCAGCGGCAGCCGCCTCGGCTCCGGCCTGGTCACCGCCGCCTTCCTGTGCAGCACGGCCGACGAACTCAATCTGCACGCGCTCACCCTCGCTGCCCTGCTCGTCCGGCGAAGACGTGCGGATCACCGCTACCCACAGCAGCAACAGGAAGAACAACAGATGCAGCAGCGCGCTGAGCAGCGCCGAGGTCCAGCGCATCCAGCGCTGGTCGCGAGGCGCCGGATTCCAGTCCTGCCAGAACAGGCGGCGCAGGGACGCCCATGGTCCCAGCGCCGGCAATTGCCCCGGGGGGCCTGGCAGCGGTCGCGGCAGCAGCACCGCGATCACTTCGCGCGCGTGCAACGGACGTGGCAGCGGCGTCAGCGTCCGCAGCCAGATCGCCCAGCCGTACGGCAGGCCGGTGTTCTTCTCGAGGATGGGCGGTCGCTGCTGGCGCGCCAGCAGCAGGTCGATGAGTTGCTCGGCTCTGGGCAGAGGCACGCGTTGGCGATCAGGCGGCGTTGCCGCGCGGAATATACGGGGCGTGGCCGCTGTCGTGATCGGTGGCGTCACGCACGGCGGTCACTCCGGGCACACGGCCCATCAGGGTCTTCTCGATGCCCTGCTTGAGGGTGACGTCGGCCATGCCGCAACCCTGGCAGCCACCGCCGAAGCGCAGCAGCACCACGCCTTCGGCCGAGACTTCCTGCACGGCCACCTTGCCGCCATGCGAGGCGAGCTGCGGATTGACTTCGTTTTCCACCACCCAATGCACGCGTTCGACCAGCGAGGCGGCATCGCCGGGCGCTTCGCCCTTGATCCGCGGCGCTTTGATCGTCAGCTGCTGGGTGCCGGCCGTACCGGGCACGATGTCGATCTCCGCGCCGTCGAGCCAGCCAACGCTGGTGGCGTCGACATAGAGCGTGAAGCCATCACAGTCCACCGCCCACTCGTCGCCGAGCAGGTCGGTCGGCTCGGCGAACTCCAGCCGGGCGTCGGCACGCGGGGTTCCGGGTTCGACCGCACTCAAGCGCACGCCCATGCCGGGCACGCCCTCGCGTTCGATCAGCTTGCGGAAATGGGTCTGGGCAGTGTCGGAGATCTGGATCATCAGGCTATTCTAGCCAAGTAAGCGTCAGCCGCTCATTCGTTTTATACACCGGCCGGCGCATTGTTCAGTCAACACGAGGTGGAGGAACCCATGGCCGACCTGATTCCGCTGGCGCAGGCCCATTGCGTGCCGCGCAAAGGCAGCGACCACAAGCTGGGCGAGGCCCGCCTGGCCGAACTGTTGCCGCAGGTTCCCGGTTGGGAGCTGGCCGAGGCCGGCCAGGCGCTGGTGCGCACGTTCCGCTTCAAGGATTACTACGCCACCATGGCCTTCGTGAACGCGCTGGCCTGGATCGCCCACGGCGAGGACCATCACCCGGACCTCGGCGTCCACTACGACCGTGCCGTCGTCCGCTACTCCACCCACGACGTGGGCGGCCTGAGCGAGAACGACTTCATCTGCGCAGCGAAGACTTCGGCCCTGACGGAGCAACTGAAATGAACGTGCGATTGCTGAGCCTGTCCCTGCTTGCCGCGACCACCCTGGCCGGCTGCGGCACCTCCGAGCCGCCGGCAGCGCCGGCTGCGGCCCCCACCGAAGTGGCTGCGGTGAAGACCCCGCCGCCGCAATACCCGCTTGAACTGGCCTGCACCGGCGTGGGCGGCACCAGCACCTTCAAGGTGGTGATCGGCACCGACGGCAAGCCCAGCGAGGTCACCCTGCTGACCGGCGCGGGCAACCCGCAGCTGGACGATCTGGCCAAGACTGCCGTGCAGGGCTGGCAGTTCAAGGCCGCCACCCGCAATGGCGAGGCCGTGCCGGCCACGATCCAGGTGCCGGTCAGCTTCAACCCGCCGCAGCCGAAGCCGGACCAGTGCTTCGCCGTCGAAGAAAACCTGCGCCGCGGCGGCTGATCGCCTGCCGGTGACGAGGCCAGCCGACGCCCGCCTCGCCTTTGCCGCCCCGGCCCGTGCCGGGGCGATTGCTTGATGACAAGGAACGCGTCGGAACATGCTGCAGATCCCCCCCGAAAACATCTGGATCGCCCTGGCGGTCACCCTCGCTGCGGGCCTTGCCACCGCCATCGGCAGCCTGCTGGTGCTGTTCTCGCGCCGCCCCAACCCGCGCCTGCTGGCCTTCGGCCTGGCCTTTGCCGGCGGCGCGATGGTGTATGTCTCGCTGTCGGAGATCCTCAACAAATCCATCGCCTCGTTCGCGCTGGCCTATGGTGAGCGCACCGGCTTCACCTACGGCACCCTCGCCTTCCTGCTGGGTGTAGTGGTGATCGTGTTGATCGACCACTTCATTCCCAACCCGCATGACAGCCTGGACAAGCAGGACCCGGCCTTCCGCGAGAACAGCCGCGAATACCTGAAACGGGTCGCCCTGCTGACCTCGGTGGCGATCACCGCGCACAACTTCCCGGAGGGGCTGGCCACCTTCTTCGCGACGCTGGAGAGCCCGTCGGTGGGCATGCCGCTGGCCTTCGCCATCGCCATCCACAACATTCCCGAGGGCATCGCCATTGCAGTGCCGGTGTACTTCGCCACGCAGAACAAGTTCTACGCGTTCGCCGCCAGCCTGCTGTCAGGCCTGGCCGAACCGGTCGGCGCAGCGATCGGCTATGTACTGCTGTCCGGCTCCCTGTCCCACGCCACATTCGGCTGGGTGTTCGGCCTGATCGCGGGGGTGATGGTGTTCCTGGCGCTGGACGAGCTGCTGCCGGCGGCGAAGCGCTACGCCAAAGGGCATGAGACCGTCTACGGGCTGGTGGCGGGCATGGGCACGCTGGCGATCAGCCTGGTGCTGTTCAAGTGGTAAAGGGTTTCCGGCCAACGGGCTGAGCCCCTCGCGGCTGGCAGAGCGGGATTCTGCGGTTGGGCCGGGCGAGGTCGGTTTGCGGGGGACGCCGTAAACCCATCCATGGGGGCTTGGGCGCGCCATCCATGGCGCTTACACCCCCGCAAACCCACCTCGCCCGGCCTCGGACAGGCTACGTGCGTGCCAGCCGCGCAATGAAAGAATTAAAAGCGAAGCCCGCGCTGCGCGCGTGAGTCGAGCCTCGCTCGACTCTACCCGGGCCGCCACGCGGCCCGGGTCTGCTTTTCTTCTTTTGATGTTCCGTGGCTGACGCGCACGCGATCTGTCGAAGGTCGGTCCGGATGGGTTGGCGGGGGTGTCCGCGGCATGGATGCCGCGGCCAAGCCCCCAGGGATGGGTTCACGGCGTCCCCCGCCAACCCATCCGGACCGACCAAAACCGGAATCCCGCTTTGGACGCCAGCCACGAGGGGGCTGCGCCCGTTGGCCGGCCAGCCCCGCAGGGGCTACTTCAGCCTGTCCAGCGCCTCGACCAGCTCATCCGCCAGCGGCGCGCTCAGCACATACGGGCTCTTGCCGTCGTCCAGCGCGAACTCCAGCGACGCGGCATGCAGGAACAGGCGCTTCAGCCCGATCTGCTCACGAAGCCGCTTGTTGACTGCAGGATCGCCGTATTTGTCGTCTCCGGCCACCGGATGCCCCAGATGCTGGGCATGCACGCGGATCTGGTGGGTGCGGCCGGTTTCGATGCGCACCTCGCAGTAGGAATGGCCACCCTTGCGCTCCAGCACCCGGAAATGGCTGATGGATTCCTTGCCGATCGCATTGACCTGCACATGGCGCTCGCCGCCCTGGCGCAGGCCCACGTGCAACGGCGCATCGACCGTCATCACACCGTCCGGCATGCGCCCGGCAAGCAGGGTCAGATAGCGCTTGCGGATGCCGGAGCCGTGGTCTTCACGCAGCAGCGCCTGCAGCTCGCTCAGCGCCGAACGCTTCTTGGCCACGATCAGCAGGCCCGAGGTGTCACGGTCCAGCCGGTGGACCAGCTCCAGGGTCTGCCCGGGGCGCAGGGCACGCAGGGTCTCGATGGCGCCGAAGCTGATGCCGCTGCCGCCGTGGCTGGCGACGCCGGTCGGCTTGTTCAGCGCCAGCAGGCGGGCGTCTTCGAAAACGATGGCCTGTTCCAGCCGACGCATGAACGCCTCGGGTGGACCCGCCTTGTCTCCTTCTGCGGTGAGACGAACGGGCGGTATCCGCACTTCGTCGCCGGCCTCCAGCTTGCGCTCTGCCTTGGCGCGGCCGCCATTGACGCGTACCTGGCCGCTGCGGACCAGCTTGTAGACAAGGCTGCGCGGGGCACCCTTGAGCTGGCCGAGCAGGAAATTGTCCAGGCGCTGGCCGGCACGGTCGGCCGGAACGGTGATCATGCGCACGGAAGGCTTGTCGCCGGCCGGCTTGGTAGGGTCTTGTGCAGTCATCAGCCTGTTTATTCTGTTACACTCGGGGGGCGAGATAAGGGATTGATTTCGTTGGAAGTTACTCAGGGCCAGAAGCCCCGCTTCCGACGAATCCGGCACAGTGCGCGACCACCGCCCGCGGGGCGGCCATGTTAGCGGCTCACCGGCGTTCCCGGCCATCGCCGATTGCCTGACACGCAGTCGCGCTGAACATGTCCCGTGCGGCGCTCCAGCCTGGCTGACAGCTGCCTCCGGCCCTGCAACACCCAAAACCAGAAAATTGAAGCGCTCCCGCGGCCTGCCGTGGTGTCGTAGCGCTGGAAACCCAAGCCGCCCTCCCCGCGCTTGCGCGAATGGGCGGCGAGCCGTGTCCAGAGGCGAAACTCCATGGCGTTCCGCGCGGTAGCCGCTTGCGAGGAACGCAACAATGAAGCGAATGCTGATCAACGCCACGCAGGCTGAAGAGCTGCGTGTTGCCATCGTGGATGGCCAGTCGTTGTATGACATCGACATCGAGCAGCCGTCCAAGGAACAGAAGAAGTCCAACATCTACAAGGGCCGGATCTTCCGCATCGAGCCCTCGCTGGAAGCGGCCTTCGTTGAATACGGTGGCGGCCGCCACGGCTTCCTGCCGCTGAAGGAAATCTCCCGCGATTACTTCCAGGCCGGTGTCGACCACAACAAGGCCGGCATCCGCGAGCTGCTGAGGGAAGGCCAGGAAATCGTCGTCCAGGTGGACAAGGAAGAACGTGGCAACAAGGGCGCTGCCCTGACCACGTTCATCTCCCTGGCCGGCCGCTACATGGTGCTGATGCCGAATTCGCCCAGCGCCGGCGGTGTCTCCCGTCGCATCGAGGGTGAAGACCGGGCCGCCCTGAAGGACGCCCTGGACAAGCTGAACATCCCCGACGAAATGGGCGTCATCATCCGTACCGCCGGCGTCGGCCGCGATGCGGAAGAGCTGCAGTGGGATCTGGATTACCTGCTGAACGTCTGGCGCGCCATCGCCGAAGCCGCCCTGAGCAAGCCGGCCCCATTCCTGATCTACCAGGAATCGCGCTTGATCGTGCGCGCCCTGCGTGACTACCTGCGCGCCGACATCGGCGAGATCCTGGTGGACACCGAGGAGATGTACGAGCACGCCAAGGAGTTCATGCAGCAGGTGATGCCGCAGACCCTGCGCAAGCTCAAGCATTACAAGGACGACATCCCGCTGTTCAACCGCTTCCAGATCGAATCGCAGATCGAAGGCGCCTACGAGCGCAACGTGCGCCTGCCGTCGGGCGGCTCGATCGTGGTCGACCAGACCGAAGCGCTGACGGCCGTCGACGTCAACTCCTCGCGCGCCACCAAGGGCAGCGACATCGAGGACACCGCGTTCCAGACCAACCTGGAAGCGGCCGAAGAAGTGGCCCGCCAGCTGCGCCTGCGCGACCTCGGCGGCCTGGTGGTGATCGACTTCATCGACATGGCGTCCAACAAGCACCAGCGCGAAGTCGAGAACCGTCTGGCGAATGCGCTCAAGTACGACCGTGCACGCGTGCAGGTCGGTCGCATCTCGCGCTTCGGCCTGCTGGAAATGAGCCGCCAGCGCCTGCGACCGAGCCTGGGCGAATCCAGCCAGATCGTCTGCCCGCGTTGCGACGGCCATGGCCGCATGCGCAGCGTCGAGTCGCTGTCGCTGTCGATCATCCGCGTCGCTGAAGAGCATGCGATGAAGGAGAACACCGGGCAGGTGCTGGTACAGGCCCCGGTGGAGATCGCCAATTACCTGCTGAACGAAAAGCGCGGCGCGCTGGGCGAAATCGAGAAGCGCCACGAGGCGCCGATCGTGATCGTTGCCGACGAGCAGCTGCACACCCCGCATTACACCGTCACCCGCCTGCGCGACAACGAACTGGGCGAGGAAAGCGGCAAGCCAAGCTACCAGCGCGGTACCCCGCGCAAGCTGCCGGTACACGCGCTGACCAAGGGCCAGCTGAACATCCCGCCGCCGATGGTGACCCAGGTCAAGCACAACTCCCCCGCCCCGGTGCGGGACGAAGTGGAACCGACCGCAGCGCCGGCTCCCGCGCCGGTGGCCGCAGTGGCTCCAGCTGCCGCCGCCAGCGGTGGTGTGGTTGGTTGGCTGAAGCGCATCTTTGGCGGCGAGCCCGCTCCCGCGCCTGCACCGGCACCGGCCGCGCGCCAGCAGCAGGATGGCGGCCGCCGTGACCGCAACAAGGATCGCAACAAGGACCGCAAGGACCGTCGCGAGGACAGCCGTGGCAACGGCGGCAATGGCAATGCGCAGCAGCAGAAGGACGGCGGCAACCGCAAGGACCGCGGTGAGCAGCGCAAGGATGGCCGCAACGGCGGCAACCAGGCCAATGGCAATGGCAATGGCCAGCAGCAGCCGCAGCAGCAGGGCAAGCCGAAGGATGCCCAGCAGCAGCCCCAGCAGAACAAGCCGCGCAACGAACAGGGCCAGGGCCAAAGCCAGCAGCAGCCGAAGCTGAAGCAGCCGAAGCAGCCGCGTCCGCAGGACGGTGACAAGCCGGCCGAGAAGCCGCAGCGTGCCGCTGCCGAAGCCCCGGCTGATGTGGTGACCGCAGCTGCTGCCGTGGCCACCACGACCTCGGTTGCGGCCACGGTCGCGGTGCAGGAAGAGAAGGTACTGGTACCCGCCGTTGCCACTGAAAACGTGGTCGACCCTGTCGCGGCCGTGGATACCACCGCCGCCGCGACCGACGCCGAGGTCGTGGTTGCGACCGGCGCTACCGAAGAGGCTGCAGCCGATGCAGCCGGCGATCAGACCGGCGAAGGCGCAACGCGCCGTCGCCGTGGTCGTCGCGGTGGTCGTCGTCGTCGTCGTGGTGGTGCCGAGAACGCCGCAGGCGGTGACGTGCTGGGTGATGACCTGGACGACGGCGATGATGCCGAGGGCGACGACAACGACGGCGATTCCGTCGAGCAGACTGCACAGACTTCGGTGAACACCCCGGTTGCCGCCGTGCAGCCGTCGCGTTCGCAGCCGGAATTCGATTTCGATGACGAAGTCGAGCCGGCCGCCACTGATGCCGGCAAGCCGGCGCGTGCACCGGTTGCGGTAGCCGCCGCGGTTGCTCCGGTCGCTGCGGTAAGCAGCGCCGTGGTCGAGGCAGCCGCTCCGGTCGTCGCGGTGGTGCAGACCCTGGCTCCGCTGGAAGCCGTCGCCAAGGTCGAACCGACCCCGTCGCCGGTGCAGACCAGCATGCTGGATGCCATCGACGCGGCGACGCCCGTGCAGCCCGCACCTGAAGCGGCTCCGGTGATCGAGGCGAAGCCGCCTGTGGTCGAGACCGCTGCCGTGGTCGAAGCAGCCCCGGTCGCTGAACCGACCCTGGTGGCCGAAGCTGCTGCGGTCACTGAACCGGCTGCGGTGGTCGAAGCCGCACCGGTGGCCGAGCCGAAGCCGGTGGTGGCTGACGTTGCGCCGGTGGTTGAAGCTGCCCCGGTAGTCGAACCGAAGGCCGAGGTTGAAGTCACCCCGGTCGTCGAGCAGCCGGCAACCCCAGTGGCTGTCGAAGCCGCACCGGTTGAAACCGCTGCACCGGTCGCCGACCCGGTCGTACCGGCGGCGGTCGACCCGATCGCCGATGGCCATGCCGACGCTGCCGCACAGGCCGCCGACGCGCAGGCTTCGGAAGAAGACGAGGACGCCGGCAAGCGCACGCCGCCTGCCGCCTGATCGATCGTTGATCGGCAACAACGAAACGGCGGGGATCGATGATCCCCGCCGTTTCTGTTTGTGACGTATCAAATGCCCTAGCGAACGCCGGACGCGTCAGCGCGCCATGCCGCGATATCAGGGCTTCGGCGCGAACTGCAGCCGGGTCCACACCCCGTAGTGATCCGACGCCCAACGACCGCCATCATCCGGCTGGTCGAACAGGATCTTCGCTTCGCGCGCGACCATCTCGTCCTGCTGGAAGAAGATGTGGTCGATCCGCGACGGCGCCTGGTAGTAGTGACGGTTGAGCGTACTGACACCGGCCAGGTCGGTGTTGACGTGCACGCTGCCGTAGCTGTCGCCGTAGTGGCTGCGCAGCTCGCTCAGATCGCCGGCATCAACCAGTGCATTGAAGTCGCCGGCAATCACCACCGGTGCACCCGCAGAACTGCCGGCAATGAAACGCAGCAGATCTTCGACCTGGCTGCGGCGGATGCGCTGGCCGGCGTCGTCACTGCGCTCGTTGAGGTGGGTGGCATAGACATTGACCGGCTTGCCGTCCACGTCGATGCGCAGATGGGCCACGGTGCGGTAGTCATCCAGCGGCAGCAGCAGGTGCTCGCCACGGGCCAGGATCGGGCGCCGGGTCAGCAGCGCATTGCCGTAGCGCTTGGGCGCTCCCACCGGATCGGTGGACACGAATACGTAGCGGTAACCGAGCTGGCTGGCCAGCCACTGCGCCTGGTTGCGCACGTTGCGCTTCTGGATCACCTCCTGCAGCGCGATGGCATCGGGCTGCAGGCGCTTGAGCTCAGCCACGATCGTGCGACGGCGGCTGGGCCAGTCCTCGCGGTCATGGTGCAGGTTGAACGTCACCATGCTCATGCCGGGTTCGCTGACGGCCGCCGCGTTCGCCGCGGCGACCGGCGCAGCGGCTGCGGCCAGCCCCGGCAGGGCCAGCGCGATCGCCAGCCCCAGCACGCCGAGACGGCGGCCGATCCCGATCGGTTGACGCATGGTTACTGCCCTTTGCGTTCGGCGCGGCGCACTGCGCTGGGCACGTCGATCTCGACCCGTGCCGGCAACTGGTGCACATGCAGCTCGTTGTTGATCCATTCCACCGCCTCGCCGTTGACCGTCGCCTGGCCCGGCTCGCCGGCATACGGCCATGGCAGCACCACGCCACCGGCCGGCGGCACCAGGCCGGGCTGCACCTCCAGCACCAGCAGCTTGTCGCTGCGCTGCAGGCGATAGTTGAGCTGCCCCTGCGGCGTGCGCAGGCCCTGCACGGCGATGCCCTCGCCCTGCAGCCACGACACCGGGATGCCCGCAGCGAGTACCAGTGCTTCATCTGCATCGCGGTTGTAGCCGAACATGTCCAGCGCCGAACGGACGAAGTCCGAGGCCACCCAGGCATGCGGCAGGTCACCCACAAAGAACGGCTTGCGCGGCGTACGCGAGACCACCTCGGCCCACTGGTTCCAGGCCTGCGGCGCGCGATCCTTGAAGAAGAACTCGGTGGCCTGCCAGGCGCGATCGCGCCAGCCCAGGCGCACGAACGCCGCGACGTTGCGCCATTCGTACGGCGTGTAGTCCTTCCATTCGCGCTTGCCATCGCGGCGCGCGACGAATTCGTTCCAGTAGCGCTGGAAGGTCGCGTCCAGCGCCTCCTGCGGTAACCGCCCCTGCTCGCCACCCGGTGCCAGCGCGATCGTGGTGGACGTGGCATCGAAATCACCCAGCTCGGCCGAGCCCGGCAGATAGTCGATGCGATGCTGCTGCATGGCCGCCAGCAGCGAGGCCTGCAGGTCATCACGGAACTGATCGCGCGATTCGCTGATCTGCATCGCTTCGACCTTACCCAGCTGCGCCGCCAGTTGCGCGGCGTCCTTGTATCCACGCAGCGCCCAGAAGTTGTCCCAGTACGAATGCATCGGCTTGGCCGAGTAGCCCTCGTGGCTGATCGAGGCCGGCATCATCCCGTAGAAGGCCGGATTGCGTGCGCGGTTCTCTTCGGTGCGCTCGCTGCCGCGCAGTTGCTCCATGTAGCTGTAGGCGCCCAGCACGTGCGGCCACATCTGCTCGAGGAAGGCGGTGTCGCCGGTGTAACGGCCGTATTCGGCGATGTTGTAGATCAGCTCACCGTGGCTGTCGTTCTCCGGCACCGGATCGCTGCCACGCGCATCGACGCAGCACGGCACCTTGCCGTTTTCAAACTGGTAAGGCGCATACCAGGTCACGTAGTCGCGCACGGCATCGCTGCGGCCCATCCGCAGCAGGCCTTCGGAGATCATCGCGCCGTCGCGGATCCAGCTGCGTGCGTACGAGCGCGTACCCGGCTGCAGGCGCGGGCCGACCCGCGAGATCAGCATGTGCGCCACCGCGGTGCGCAGGGTTTCCACCAGCGGTTGGCCGGCAGCCGGCACCTGCAGGGTCACAGCACCCAGCTTGTCGCGCCACATTGCCGCAACCTGCTGCTGTGCCTTGGCCACGTCCAGCGCCTGCGGCGCCCAGCTGCCGGTCTGCGGCAGCACGATCGCCACCTCGCGGCTCTGCCCGGGTTCGAGCTTGATCGTGTACAGCAGTGCGCCGGACGCCATGCCGGTCGGATCCTTCACGGCGGTGGTGGCGGGCAGCTTGCCGCTGGCCAGGTGCATCGCATCCAGCTTGCCGTCGAAACTGCTGGCAAAGCGCGCATCCGGCACCTGCAGGGGATACAGCCGCGGTTCGCCATTGATGCGCACCAGCTGCTCGCCCACGTCCACGCTGTCGATGCGGCTGAAGCCGCCCACCGTGTTGAGGAACTGGGTGGGCGGATTGACCTGCCACGGGCGGATCGCCAGTGCCAGGGTGTATTCGTGCGCGACCTTGTCCGGATTGCTCAACCGGTAGCGCCCGATCAGCTGGGCGCGTTCGGGCGTGCCCTGCACGAAGCTGGTCACCGACAGGCCGGCTTTCTCGTGCACCCAGTCGACCGTGGCGATCGGCAGGTAGCGACCCTGCAGCGACTGGGTGATGGCAACGTCGGCCCAATCCAGCAGCTTGCCGTCGAGGCGGATGAACGGCTCGATGCTGAAGCTGCCCTTGGCCGGCTCCAGTGCGCCGTCCTCACTGATCAATGCCTGTTCCTGGCCACCGTCCAGGCCCAACAGGGTCCAGTACGGCTGCTCGCCGACGTAGGCGCGCGGCAATGTGCCACGCGGCAGGTCGGCCGCCACCGAGGACAGGAAGGCATTGGGAGTCGCGGCGAACGCCAGCGGCTTCAGGGTGATGTCACGGATGCCGTAGCGCCAGTTCGGTCCGCCCTGCAGGTCGAAACGGACGTAGCGTGCATCGGTGTCGGGCAGTGCCAGCCAGTCACGGCCGCCGGCACCGGCGGTCACTTCGCGCACGGTACGCCAGTCACGACCGTCCTCGGAGGTGCGCACGGTGTAGCGGTTCGATTCCAGGCTCGGCAGCCAGTCGATCACCGCGCCGCCGATCTCGCGGCTCTTGTGCAGGTCCAGGCTGATGGTCTGCTGCTTGACCCCGCCACTGATCCAGAAGGTATCGGACTTGCCGTCGATCATCCGGTCCTGCAGCGCGGTTGCGGTATCGGCGATCACCGAGGGCCGCAGCGCGGAATCGTCCTGCGCGGGCAGGCCCTGCAGGGTCAGCTTGTCGAAGCACACGGTGCCGCGGCCGCCGACCTTGCTGTAGATCGTGAATTCCATCGACGCGCTGCGCGCCATGTCCTTCTCTGGCGATGGCCCCCAGGCCTTGTCGATCTGCCGGCGGCGGTACTCCACCGGCGTCCACGCCTTGGGGAAAGCGTAGCCGGGGCGGTTGACCCACCACACGTTGTCACCGCTGGCGTCGATCAGCTTGAACTGCAGGTCGTTGGCGGGCGAATCACCGCGCAGCTGGAAACCGAAACGGTAATTGGCCGGGTATTCGATGGTCAGCGGGCGACGGATGCCGACGTAGCCGGAGACCTCATGGAAGTCGTAATCCAGGCACAGCGCGCGGCCACCGCCGGCGCCACTGACCGGCCGCAGCGAGCCGCTGACCTGGTCGGACAACACCAGCTTCCATGCGCTGATGTCGTCGAAATCATCCAGCACCTTCGGCGCGGGCAGCGCCGGTGGTGCGGCGATCGCCAGGGAAGACCACAACAGGCCCAGTCCAACGGCGATCGCACGCTTCATCCCTTCACGCTCCCCAGCAACAATCCTTGGATGTAGTACCGCTGCAGCACCAGGAACAGCGCCAGCACCGGAACCACGGTGACCACTGCGCCGGCCATCATCATTTCCACGTCCATGATGTGTTCGCGCGAGAGGGTGGCCAGGGCCACCGGCAAAGTGTAGTGCTCCTGGTCGGTCAACACGATCAGGGGCCACATGAAATCGTTCCATGCGCCCATGAAGGTGAAGATCGCCAGCGTCACCAGCACCGGCTTCAGCATCGGCAGCACGATCTGGAAGAAGATCCGCAGCTCCCCTGCCCCGTCGATGCGTGCCGCTTCCAGCAGCTCATCAGGAATCGAGCGGGCGTACTGGCGCACCAGGAAGATGCCGAACACGCTGGCCAGCGCCGGTACGATCACGCCGCCGAAACTGTTGACCAGGCCCAGCTGCTTCATCAGCAGGAACAGCGGCAGCATCGCCACCTGTGCCGGGATCACCAGCGCCGCCATCAGCACCTGGAACAGGCGCTCACGACCAACGAAGTTGAGCTTGGCGAAGGCGTAGCCGGCCATCGTGTTGAGCAGCAGCGAACCGAGGGTGATCGCCAACGACACCAGCAGGCTGTTGGCGAAGTTGCCGCCCATGCCGGTGCGCGCGAACAGCTCCGTGTAGTTGTGCGTGGTGATGCTGGACGGCAGCAGCGGCGGCGGGAAATGAGTCGCCTCACCCTGCGGCATGAACGAGACCGAGAGCATCCACAGCAACGGTGCCAGGCTGACCAGGGCCAGCACCAGCAGCGCGCCGTTGATCATCCACGGGTGCCAGCGTGACTGGCCGATTTCACGACTCATACCAACTGCCTCTTGCGGCCAAAGCGCAGCATCACGGTGGTCACCGCCAGGATGATCAGGAACAGCAGGAACGCCACAGCCGAGGCGCGTCCCAGGTTCCACCACTTGAAGCCTTCCTCGAACATGAAATACAGCACGCTGACGGTGCTCTGCAGTGGGTCGCCGCGGGTCATCACATAAGGTTCGGCGAACAGCTGGAAGTAACCGGACACGGTGATCACGCCGACCACCAGCAGCACCGGGCCGAGCATCGGCAGGGTGATGTGCAGGAACTGCTTCCAGCGCGAGGCGCCATCGATGCGCGCGGCCTCGTACAGGTCATGCGGGATCGCCTGCAGGCCGGCCAGGAAGATCACCATGTTGTAGCCGAAGTTCTTCCACACCGCGAACAGCATGATGGTCGGCATGGCCCAGTTGGGGTCGCCCAGCCAGTCGATCGGGCTGATGCCCAGGTGGCCCAGACCGTAGTTCACCAGACCGTAGCTGGTGTGGAACAGATAGCGCCAGATCACCGCCACTGCCACCAGCGTGGTCACCACCGGGGCGAACAGCGCCGTGCGGAACAGCGCCTTGAAGCGTGCCGCCGGGGCATTGAGCAGCATCGCCGCGCCCAGCGATACGCCGATCGACAACGGCACGCCGATCACCACGAAATACGTGGTGTTCCACAGCGACTTCCAGAACATCGGTGTCTGCAGCAGATCGATGTAGTTGCCGAGACCCACGAAGCGCAGGTTGCTGCTGTCGGCCAGCGCGTACAGGTCGAAGTCGGTCACGCTCAGCGCCAGCGCCGAGGCTACCGGCAGGCCGAAGAACACACCGAGCACGATCAGCGAGGGGCCGGCGAAGATCCAGCCGGCAAGGGAAGAACGTTTCATTGCGGGCTCCCGGCCGCGACTGCACTGGTCGAACCCGAGGGGGGTGCGCTGCGCTGCAGGCGTTGTTGTTCATGCATCCAGCGACGCTTGGCCAGCACCTTGTCCACGCGCTGGTCCAGTTCGGCCACGGCCTTGTCCTGCGGCAGGCCACCACGCACCACCTGTTCGGTGACGATGCGCATTTCCTGCACGATGCGCTCCCATTCGAGCACCTTCGGGGTCGGCTTGACCCGCTCCAGCTGGTCGCGGAACGCGGCGGCAAGCGGATCGTTGGCCAGCGACGGCGCGTCCCACGTGCTGCGACGCGGCGGCAGGTCGCCGATGATCGCGTGGAAGCGCGCCTGGATTGCCGGCCGCGACAGGAATTCGATCAGCTTCCAGGAGGCTTCCTTCTGCTGCGACTTGCGGAAGATCACCAGGCTGGTACCGCCGGCGATGCCCGCGCCCGGACCATCCGGACCCGGCAGCGCGGCGGTGCCCCACTGCCCTTCCAGCTCCTTCGGCTGCAGCTTCTTGAACTCGCGGATGTTCCAGGGGCCAGAGATGTAGAACACGTTGAAGCCGCGGAAGAATTCATCCCAGACGTTGGAGATCTGGGTCTCGGACATCTTCGGCGCCCAGCCCTGCTCGAACATGTTGGCGTAGAAACCGAGCGTGCGGCGGAAACCGGGGCTGGAGAAATTGCCGCGGGTGTCGTCGTCACGCAGCAGCGGGTCCTGCTGCTGCAGCGCCAGCGACAGCTGCTGCTCGAACTCGTTGATCGGCATCAGCACCGCATAGCGGTTCGGGCCCTGCATGCGCTTGATCGCGGCCATCTGCTCGTTCCATTCCGCCCAGGTGCGCGGCGGGTGGTCGAAGCCGGCCTTGGCCAACAGATCCTTGCGGTAGTAGATCAGGCGGGTATCGACGTACCACGGCACGCCGACCAGCTCGTCGTGGATCACGTTGGTATCCCAGATGCCCTGGAAATAGTCCTTCGGATCGACCACGGTCGAGCGCTGCACGAACGGCTGCAACGGCGTCAGCGCGTTGAGTTCGGCGAATTCGGGCACCCAGGTGTTGCCGAGCTGGCATACGTCGGGCAGGCCATCGGCGGCGAACGCGGTCAGCAGCTTCTCGTGCGCGGCCGTCCACGGGATGTTCTGCACATCGACCTTGATGCCGGGGTTCTCCGCTTCGAATTCGTGGATCAGCTCGCTGACCACTTCGGCCTCGCGCCCCATCGCCCAGAAGCGCACGGTGGTGGTGCCCTGCTCGGGGCGGGCACAGCCAGCCATGACCAGCGCGGCCAGTGCAGGCAATGCCCAGCGTCGCAGGCGGTGTTTCCAGTCGTGCACCTTGTTACTTCCCCTGGCCGGTGTTGCGGTTGGCATTGTTTTTCTGTTCCTGCGCGGCGGCCGCACGTGATTCAGCGATACCGACCGCACGTGCCGCCGCGGCCTTCTCATCCTTCTGCAGCTCCAGCGGCTGGAAGGAGCCTTCCGGCGCCAGCCAGCCACCACTGAAGCCCGCCCGTTCCAGGCCCTTGCGGATGTACGGGTTCTTCTTCATCACATCCCAGACGAAGTCATTGCGGTAGTTGGCGATCATGGTCAGGATCGGGCCCTGGTCGATGGCGATGTAGTCGCTGGCGACCCAGCCGCGATCAGGCACCACGCGCCCGGTCTTGATCGGGATGTCGTAGTTGAAACTGGGATTGAACGAATCCAGGAAGCCATAGCTGGAGTAGATGTAGTCGCCGTAGCGCTTGTGCATCTCCAGCGTGGCCGGGATCACTTCCTCGGGCGCGAACACGACCGAGGAGATCGCCGCGGTTGGCGCGATCGTGCCGTCATCGAAATTCTCGCGCAGGCCTGCGCCGCGCGAAGAGTAATGGCGGAACTGGCGCTGCTCGCCGCGGTATTCCTGGGTGGTGTTCTGCGGACCATCGCTGGCGGTCAGGCCCCACACGTTCTCGCCGTACTCCTTCCAGTTCATCGGATTGGCGATGGCGTACTCACGCTGGGCCAGCGCGGCCGAACGGCTGTTGAGGAAGTAGGTGCTGCCACGCTCGCGCATGTAGGCATCCTGGATGTCGCGGAAATCGATCCAGACGTGGCTGTACTGGTGGCCGAACAGCGGGCCGAAGGACAGGTATTCCTGGCCCTGGTAGACGCCCCAGTCGTTGTCGTAGGTCCGCGTCCATACCGTCCACGCATCCGGACTGACCGGATGGCTGGGCGAACCCAGGGCAAGGATGTAGACCATCATCGCCTCGTTGTAACCCATCCAGTCATGGTCGATGAAGCCGTTCTCGGGGAACCAGCCCATCGAGATCAGCGGCGCACGCTGCTGCAGCCACGGCCAGTCGACCTGCTTGTACAGGGTGTCGGCGATCTGCCGGATTTCCTTCTCGCGCGGATCGTCGCCGTCGTAGTACGACTGCGCGAACAGCACGCCCATCATCAGCAGCGCGGTGTCCACCGAGGACAGTTCCACCCAGCTGTCGTAGCGGCGCCCTTCCTGCATGTCCAGGAAGTGGTAGTAGAAACCCTTGTAGCCGGCCTTGCCGGTGCGCTGCGGGCCCATCGGCACGTCGCGGAAGAACTTCAGGGTGGTCAGGGTGCGGTCGATCGCCTGGTTGCGGCTGACCCAGCCGTTCTCGATGCCGATCGGATACGCGGTCAGGGCGAAGCCGACCGAGGCGATGCTGGCGAACGGCCGCGACGGATAACGGTCCGGGGTGAGGCCGTTGATCTCGTTGGTGGTATCCCAGAAGAACTGGAAGGTGCGGCGCTCGAGGTCATCGAACAGTGGCGGCAGTTCGGGCTTCATCGGCCGAGGCGGTGCGTCCGCCTCGATCAGGATCACCGGCGGGCGCGGCTTGGCAGGCTCCTGCTGGGCCGGTTTGCAGGCGGCGATGGCCAGGGTCATCGCAGCGGCGGTCATCAGGTGGCGTGCCTGCATGGCGCGGTTCCTCCGGTGGGCTGATCGATGAAAGAGCATAACGTCCAATGACCTGAAATCGTTTACAAAGTGCGGCCTTAAAAAACCACGGAAACGTGGTCGATGACACCGCGGTCATTGCCCACGCCATTGCCCCCTGCCTGGCAATGGCGTGGGCAATGGACCAGCCCGGAGGCCGGCCATTGCCGGTGCCGCCGGCGAACCGGCGGCACCATGTTGCATCAACTGCCTGTGATCAGAAGCGGAAGCCCACTTCGGCCTTGACCTGACGCGGCGTACCAATGATCTCGCCGGTCTCGTTGTAGCTGGCCTGCAGCTTGCCGTTGGTCTTGACGTAGTTGTAGGTGGAGAAGTTGTCGAAGTTGAACACGTTGATGATGTCGATACGCGCGTACAGCTCGGTATCGCCCGGCATCTTGAACGTCTTCGTCGCCTGCAGATCCACCGAACGGTAGCCGAAGATCTTGCCGCCCAGCAGGAACTTGCCATTGGCGTTGGGCACAGCCGCCTGCGGCGTCGGCAGGTTGTAGCCGCTGGCCTGCGGCACCGGGTACCAGTCGTTGACGGCGGTCGGGGTGGCCAGGGTGATCTTGCCGCCGAAGGTGATGCCCCAGAAGCCCGCGTACGAACCGGTGACCACCAGGCGGTGGCGCGGCGCGCCGTTGGAACGGATGGTCGGGTAATCGCCGATCAGACCGCGGTCAAAGGCGTACTTCTCGTTGATGTCGCGGTTGTGGCGCGCGGTCGTCCAGGTGTAGGCGATCGAGGTGCCCCAGCCGCTTTCCTGGGTGAACGGCTTCTGCGCCGACAGCAGGATCTGGGTAGCGCGGGTCTTGATGCCCTGCTGGCCGATGATCAGGCTGCCGAAGCCCGGCACGTTGCAGCTCCAGGCCTGGCTCAGGCCCGGGTCGGTGCCGCCGCACAGGCGCGGGTCATCGAAGAACTGGCCGGTCGGGTAGCGGTTGCCCAGGGTGAAGGCGAACCCGTCGTAGCTCAGCGTGCGGGCGATGGTGGCATCGGTCAGCCAGTCACCGATCTGGTTGCTCATGCCCAGGCTGAACTGATCCGAATACGGAGCCTTCAGCTTGTTGTTCAGCAGATCGACTTCCAGCCCCGCATTGCTGGTCGAGCCGACCAGCGACTGCAGGTTGCCGATGCCGTTGAGCAGGTTCGGGTTCCAGTCATAGCAGGCAGCCTGGCCGTTGATGCAGGTGCCGGTAGCCGGGTTGCGGAAGTAGATCGTCGGCTGCGGCAGGGCCAGCTTGGTGGTTTCCAGCTGCAGGTTGTCGAACAGGTCGCGGTCGTAGGAACGGCCAGCACCACCGTGGATCACGTGCTGCTCGTCGGCGTTGATGTCATACGAGAAGCCCAGGCGCGGCTGCCAGGCATCCTTGAACGCCTTGCGGTTGTGGCCGTTGCTGATGTAATCGCTGATGTCCAGGCCGCCCAGCGCCAGCGAATCGGCGTAGGTCTGGCCAGCGGGGCCGCGCGGATCCTGCGAGTAGATCGCGTCGACCACCTGCTGCGGGGTCACGAAATCCAGGTAGGACGGAGTCTTTTCGTAGTCCCAACGCAGGCCGATGTTCAGCTGCAGATGGTCGTTGACCTGCCAGTCGTCCTGGATGAACACGCCGTACTGCTTGGACTTCGAACGCACTTCGCCGGACACGCCCGACACGCCGGTCACCGGCTTGACGAACTGCGCCTTGTACGGAATGGAATCCGGGAAGTCCGGATCGCCCAGGCTGTAGGTGAAGGTCGGGTTGATCTGCGCCGCATCGGAGGCGTACAGATCGATCGCCTTGTACTTCACGCCCATCTTGATGGTGTGGTCGCCGGCCCACTGTATGCCGTCCAGGGTCAGGTTGTCTTCGATCGACCAGCCCTTCTGGCCCTTCACCTGCGAATCCAGCGCCGAGGCGCCACCAATCTTCACCACGGTGCGGTCTTCGGTGCCGTCCGGTGCGGTGTAGGTAATGCCGTTGGCCAGGGTCAGCGGCGTCGGGTTGTTGAACGAATCTTCGTGGGTGACCATCATTTCGTTGTAGTAACGCTCGCCGCTGTGGTTCCAGCGCAGGGCGTAACGACGGTCGGTGTTGACTACTTCACGGCCGGCTTCCGGCGAGGTCTGGCCACTGAACTGCGACTGGGTTTCATCGCGGTCCTGGAAGGTCAGCTCGATGCGATCGTTGTCGGTCGGCTCGAAGTCGATCTTGCCGAAGATCAGATCCTGCTGGAACGGCTGGCTGGCCGGGCCCAGGCCGGCGGCGCCGATGGCCGGCAGCAGGCCGGCAGCACCGGTGACCGCGCCGTCCGGCGCGATGGTGACCGGCAGGTCGAAGCGCTTGGCTTCATAGGTGACGAAGAAGTGCGCCTTGTCCTGGATGATCGGGCCACCCAGCGCGAAGCCGTATTCCTTCTCGGCCGAGACCATCTTGTCCTTGCCGCCCTGGCGCTCGGCCGGGGTCTTGGCGCGCATGTCCTCATCGGTGTAGCGGTAGAACGCCTCACCCTTGAATTCATTGGTGCCGGACTTGGTGGCCGCGGTCACTGCAGCGCTCGACACCTGGCCGTACTCGGCCTTGTAGTTGCCGCTGATGACCTTGTATTCGCCGATGGCCAGCTGCGGGAACGGGTTGCCGGCGCTGCCAGACTGGCCGGCCACGCCGCCGCCCTTGACGTAGCTCTTCTGGCCCACGCCGTCGATGTAGACGTTGGTACCGTCGGCATTGGTGGCGCCGCCGCGCAGCGAAGTGTTGCCCTTGGCATCACGGGTGAAGATCAGGCCCGGCACCGCGTCGGCGAACTCGAGGAAGTTGCGCGACACCTGCGGGGTGGTCTGGATCTGCTGCAGGCTGACGGTCTTGCCGACTTCGGAGGTACGCACTTCCTGCAGCAGGGTCGGCGCAACAACGTTGACGGTGTCCAGGTTGGTGGCGGCGGTCGTACCGGTGCCACCGGCGGCGGCGCCAGCAAAGTTGAGCGTCGAGGTCGAGGCGACGGTGACGGTGACCTTCTGCGTCTGGCCGTTGGCCACAACGTCATAGGTGCCCGGGTCCAGGCCCATCAGCGAGTAGCTGCCATCGGCGCGCACGGTGCCGCGACGCACGGTTCCAGTGGCGACGTTGGTAGCGGTGACTTCGGCACCGGCCTGCGCGCCGGACACCTGGCCGCGCAGGCTGGCGTTGGCCGACTGCGCCATGACGTTGGGAGCGGCGGCCAGCATCAGGCAGCTGACCAGGGCGGTGCTCAGCAGCCGGCGCGCCGGCGTGCGGATCGTGGAATGCATCATCAACTCAATCTCCGGGTGGCGGTGACCGCTTGCGCGGCACCTGCGATCAATCAAAAAAGAAGGAACGCCTCTGGCTTCAATGGCCGGATGGCGGAGTGGTGGAATCGCGAACAATCAGGCGCGGGACCAGGGTCTGTTTGTCCCCTGTCCCATCCGTGGAGGTGCCGTCCATCAACTGCAGCAAGCGCGACATCGCCCGATCGCCCAGTTCGGCGATGCTGACCTGCATGGTGGTCAGCGACGGGTGGACGAAACGCGCAAGCGGAATGTCATCGAAACCGGCCAGGGCGACATCGGAGGGCACATGGACACCTGCCTGCGCGAAGGCATACAGGCAACCCAGGGCCATCATGTCGTTGGCGGCGAATACGGCATCGGGCAGCGTGCCGGCTGCCAGCAACTCCTGACCGGCGCGATGGCCGGAAGCTTCGTCGAAATCACCGGGCAACTCGATCCCCTCGGCGCCACCGCCAAAAGCCGCCAGCGCATCACGGAAGCCGCGCAGGCGCTCACGCGCGTCGAAGTTGAGGTCCGGGCCAGAAATGAATGCAATGCGCCGATGGCCGGCGTCGAGCAGATGGCGGGTCATCGCCATCGCCCCGGCGTGGTCATCGATGCTCAACACCGGATGGTCCTGCCCAGGCAGGTAGGTGTTGATGAGTACCGTCGGCAATGCCTGCGGCAGGTTGTCGGTCAGGAACCCCGGGCTCTCGGCATAGGGTGAGAGCACCAGCAGACCGTCGACCCGGCCGCGCATGGCACGCAGGGCTGCGCCCTGCTGCTCCTGGTCGCCGTGATAGCTCGACACCAGCAGGTGCTGGCGCCGGCTGCGGGCGACGTTGTCGATGCCACGCATCAGTTCGGAGAAGAATTCGCCGTACAGGTCTGGAAGCACCACGCCCACCGTATTGGTGCGGCGGCTGCTCAGGCTGCGGGCGGCGGCGTGCGGGGTGTAACGCAGCCGTGCGGCCACCTCCAGCACAAGCTGGCGGACCGGTTCGGCGACATTTTCATGCCCGTTGAGCGCGCGCGAAACGGTGGCCACAGAGACCTTGGCTTCACGGGCGACGTCCTTGATTGTTATGGCTGCTTTGTTCACGAAGCCGCCCTCCACGGCTTGGATCTACCAGCAATGGCGCGGAATGTAAGCGTTTCCATCTGCGCTTGTAAACAGTCCGTTAGGCGAATGTCCCTAAACGGACACAGAAATCTGTCCTTGGCAGGCCCCTCGACGGACCTGCCAGGACAGCTCGGGACAGGGTTTCAGCCCTGCTCTGACGGGGTGTGTGCGCGTATGGACAACGCGTGGATGTCGGTTTCCATCAGGGTGCCCAGCGCCGCGTAGACCGCGCGATGACGGGCCAGCGGAGCCATTCCCGCGAAGCGCTCGCTGACCACGTGCACGTTGAAATGGCCACGACCATCGCGCGCTCCGGCGTGGCCTGCATGGCGATGGCTGTCGTCTTCGATCTCAAGCACGCTGGGGGTCAGCGCTTGCTGCAGCGCATCACGAATCTGCTCGATCCGTTTCGCGTTCACGGCAGCACCTTGCGGAACGGACGCACCTGCACCCGCACGTAGACGCCTGCGGCGACGTAGGGGTCGGCATCGGCCCAGGCCTGGGCCTGCGGCAGCGAGTCGAAGCTGGCAATCACCACCGAGCCACTGAACCCTGCCGGGCCCGGGTCTTCGCTGTCGATCGCCGGACACGGCCCCGCCAGAAGCAGGCGGCCTTCATCGCGCAGTGCGGTCAACCGCGCTAGGTGCTCGGGCCGCGCCTGCAGCCGCTGGGCCAGTACATCCTGGCCGTCGTAACCTTCAATCACATACCACACCGGCATTTCCTCGCTCGCGTTGCTGGTAAAGCGATTCTAGCCAATCCCGCCCCCTGCCCGGCCTCGGCTGGACACTGGCGCGGCAAAGGCTTACCCTAGCAACCATTGCACGTGGCTGGATGCAGCAGCCCGTCGGTTTTTGCGGCCAACGCAGCCCCCGACGACCGACCCGCTGCTTCGAACCGGTCCACACGACCGGGCCCCGTAGACGACCTCCCGTAGTCCTGTCGCTGCCGTGTCCTGCGGAGCGTCCTGTTTTTTGATGTGTGGAACCGCGCCGAGACAGGCGCGCCTGGTGTCCTGGCGGTCCGTGGCAGTTGCCCGGTATGCCAGCTGCCGCGACTGGTCCGTTGCAATCCTGATCTCCATTAGATGACTTCCGAACTCGCGCTCGACGCGAACACGCCAACCCGGCCGCCCGCCCCCCAGCAGCAGGAAATGCCGCTGGCCGTGGTGCATGGGCAACCGGTCCTGCAGATTCCGCAGGACCTGTACATCCCGCCGGATGCGCTGGAAGTCATCCTGGACGCCTTTGAAGGACCGCTGGACCTGCTGCTGTATTTGATCCGCCGGCAGAACCTGGACGTGCTGGACATTCCCGTGGCCGAGATCACCCGGCAGTACGTGGAATACATCACCGTGATGCGCGAGCTGCGCTTCGAGCTTGCCGCCGAGTACCTGGTGATGGCGGCGATCCTGGCGGAAGTGAAGTCGCGCATGCTGCTGCCCCGTCCCCCCAGCGTGGAGGGCGAGGAAGCCGATCCGCGTGCGGAGCTGGTGCGACGCCTGCAGGAGTACGAACGCTTCAAACAGGCCGCCGAGGATATCGACGCCCTGCCCCGGCAGGACCGTGACACCAGTGTGGCGCATGCCTTCATGCCCGAGCGCGCCGCAGTGAAGCTGCCGCCGCCGGTGGACCTGAAGGAAATGCTGATGGCGCTGCACGACGTGCTCAAGCGCGCCGAGCTGTTCACCGGCCACGCGATCAAGCGCGAGGCGCTGAGTGTCCGGCAGCGCATGGGCGAAGTGCTGGGACGGCTTGAAGACGGCAGGTTCTACCGTTTTGAAAACCTGTTCACCGCCGAAGAAGGCAAGCTGGGCGTGCTGGTCACGTTCCTGGCCGTGCTGGAACTGGCCAAGGAGCAGCTGCTGGACCTCGTACAGGAAGAACCGCTGGCGCCGATCTATGTGAAGTCCCTGGCCGCCGGCAACACCAATGCCCCGCTGCAGTTCAGCAGCGAATTCGACGACAACGACGCCGCCAATGAAAACGAGTGAGCGCTGACTGCCGATGGATCAAACGCTGATCAACCGCATTGTCGAAGGTGCGCTGCTGGCCTCCAGCCAGCCGCTCACCCTGGCCCAGCTGAAGGACCTGTTCCCGGAAGATGAGCCGGCGCCGCCGGGCAGCATCGAACGTGCACTGGAACGGCTGCGCGAGAGCTGCCAGGACCGGGGCGTGGAACTGGTGGAGGTGGCCTCCGGCTTCCGCTACCAGGTGACTGCCGAAGTACATGGCTGGATCAGCCGGCTGTGGACCGAACGCAAGACCCGCTACACCCGCGCCACCCTGGAAACGCTGGCACTGATCGCCTACCGGCAACCGATCACCCGTGGCGAGATCGAGCAGGTGCGCGGCGTGGCGGTCAGCAGTAACATCATCCAGGCGCTGGAAGAGCGCGAGTGGATCCGCGTGGTCGGCCACCGCGACGTACCCGGCAAGCCGGCCCTGTTCGGCACCACCAAGGGCTTCCTGGACTACTTCGGGCTGAAACGCCTGGACGAACTGCCGCCCCTTTCCGAGCTGAAGGACCTGGGCGACCTGGAACCGCAGCTGGCGCTGGATCGCGACGCCCCCCTCGCCGCCAGTGCCGACGGCCCGGACGTGAGCGCCGACCCGGATACCGCTGCAAATGACGACGCCGGCATCACCGCTGGCGACACCCCTGATTCTGCCGACGCACGTCCTGCGGCGGCCGACGATGAGCAAGCACCTTCGCCCTCCGATGATGGGCACCCCGATTCCGCGCCGGGCGAGCGCGCGGTGACAGTGAACGAACGCGAAGACAACGCCGTCGCGAAGACGACCGTGGCTGTTGACCAAGCCGATTCCGAACCAGAGGCCGACCTCGAAACCGTCGGCCGGAGCAAAACTGATGAGTGACACCCCCCGCAAGCCCTCGTTGAACAAGCTTTCGCTCAAGCGCGAAGCCACGTCCGAACAGTTCAAGCTGGAAGAACGCCTGCACAAGGTCCTGGCCCAGGCCGGCCTCGGCTCGCGTCGTGCGCTGGAACAGCGCATTGCCGAAGGCCTGGTCAAGGTCAATGGTGAAGTCGCGCAGACCGGCATGTCGGTCAAGAGCGGCGACAAGATCGAGCTCGACGGTCGCGGCTTCGTCGCCACCGCGCTGGCCGAGCCCTCGCGCGTGCTGGTCTACAACAAGCCGGAAGGCGAAGTGACCACCCGCGAAGACCCCGAAGGCCGCCCGACCGTGTTCGAATCCCTGCCGGCGCTGAAGGGCGCCCGCTGGATCGCCGTCGGCCGCCTGGACATCAACACCACCGGCCTGCTGCTGGCGACCACCGACGGGGAGCTGGCCAATGCCATGATGCACCCCTCGTTCGAGGTCGAGCGCGAGTACGTGGTGCGCGTGCGTGCCCCGGAAGGCGAGGACAAGGTGCCTGACGCCGTCGTCGACCGCCTCACCCGTGGTGTCGCGCTGGAAGATGGCCCGGCCAAGTTCGATGAGATCGAACGCATCGGCGGCACCGATTCGCACGACTGGTTCCGCGTCGTGGTGAAGGAAGGCCGCAACCGCGAAGTGCGCCGCCTGTGGGAATCGCAGGGCTGCCAGGTCAGCCGCCTCAAGCGCACCCGCTACGGCAAGGTCAGCCTGCCGCGTGAACTGGCCCGCGGCCAGTCCGTCGAACTGCCGGGCAGCCAGGTCGAAGCGCTGCGCGCCGAACTGAAGCTGGAAGAAGGCGCGCCGTCGGCCCTGACCCTGCAGCCGGTGATCGGCCAGCGTCGTGCCGCCAAGACCACCGTGCGCGTGCGCGAAGGTGGCCGCGGCAACGCCTACGTCAACGGGCACAACACCGCTGATGAAGGTCGCGAACTGCGTCGCTTCGACAACGTCCGCGAAGACCGCGGCCGCGGTCGCGGCGGCAAGGGTGGCGGTGGTTTCAAGGGCGGCCTGACGGTCAGCGGTGAAGCCGCAGCCAAGCAGTCGCAGCGCCCGTTCAAGCAGCGCGCGCCGAAGAACGACCGCTCGCTGCCGGAAGGCAACCCGGCTGCATTCCGTACCTGGTACGTGCCGGATGGCGTCAGCACTGGCCCGAGCGGCCATCGCAATGCCGGTCCGGGCGCACGTGGCCCGGGTGCCCGTGGTCCGGGCGCAGGTGCAGGCGGCCAGGGCCGTCCGTACGGCAAGCCGAAGGGTCCGGGCGCAGGCGCCGGTGGCGGCCAGGGTCGTGGCGGCTACGGCGGTGAAGGTCGCGGTGGCTACGGTGGAGAAGGACGTGGTGGTGCCGGTGGCGCCGGCGGCCAGGGTCGTCCGGCCGGTGCGGGCAACCGCTCGCAGGGCCAGGGCAACAAGCACCCGTACGGCCATCCGGGCAATGCGCCGAGCTTCCCGTCCGATCACGCCAATCCGGGCTTCAGTCCGTACGGCAGCTCGCGTCCGGCCGGCAACGGTCGTCCGGGCGGCAATGCGAATGCACGCCCGGGCGGTAACCGTGGTCCGGGTGGTCCAGGCGGTAATCGCGGTCCGGGTGGCCCCGGTGGCAACCGTGGTCCCGGCGGCCCGGGTGGCAACCGCGGCCCGGGTGGCCCCGGCGGCAACCGTGGCCCGGGTGGCCCGCGTCGCAGCGGTCCGCGCGGCGGCTGATCTCCACCTTCAATGAAGGACACAGCGATGACACGGATGTTGTCCCTCGGCGCCCGCATCGGCGCCGTTCTGGTGGCTCTGTTGCTGGTCGGCGGCTGCGAACGCGCTGCCGACCGGCTCAAGCAGGAAATCGCCGCAACGCAGAATCCCTGGCCGAAATCTTCGGCCCTGCACGATCCGGCCGACCGCATGCTGCGTCGGCTGATCGTCGATGAGCGCTATCTCACCCGCATCAAGCAGGCCGGCAGCAAGGACAAGGCTGCTGTAGCCGGTGCACAGCTTGCACTGGATGGCATCGGCCGCCTGCCCCGCCCCATGCTGGAGCGGCGTGCGCAGCTGCTGGCCGCAATGCTGCGCGGAATGCCGGTAGAGAAATGCGCACTGATCGCCCGCGCCACCACGGCGTCGGACATTGCGCAGGTAGGCAGGACCTTGTTCAACGAACTGGAGAAGCGACCGTCGCAGGACATCGATTTCTGGTTCGAGATGAGCTATGAGGCCAGCCTCGCCGAGCTCGAACAGCGACCCACAAGCCCTGCCAGTGAACAGCAGATTGCCGAGGCGACCGAGGCCCTGCTCGCCTCGATGGCCGACGAAAGCACACGCGAGCGTGCCTTGGCGATACTGCCGCGGATGGACACCGCACCGGCTGCCGACGTCTGCTGGGCATCGCTGATGCTGCTCGATGCCGCATCCTCCACCGTGCCCGAACCGCATCGCGGCACCTTGGCCTGGCTGATGGCCCAGCAGTAGACACGGCGACGGAAGCCGGGCCCACGCGCCCGCTTCCCCGCGTTCGGCCGCGACCACTCCACGCTCACCCTGCCGCTCGACCGCTTTCCGCGCGCTGGAACGCCGCAGGCGTGGTCGCGACCATGCTGCGGAAGAAGGCGATGAACGGACTCTCTGCCGAGAATCCAAGTTCCAGCGCCACGTGCGCGACACGATGGCCGAGCAGCAGCAGTTCCATGGCCCGCATCAACCGCCATTGCTGGCGCCACGCCTGGTAGCCCATGCCGGTATCGCGTTGCATCAGGCGCCCGATCGTACGCACGCTCAGTCCGCTGCGCTGGGCCAGCTCGCCCAGTTCGGGCGGCAGCTGCTCGGCCACCGGCAGGCAGCGGGCGATGCGCGGGTCGCGCGGCAATGGCAGCTCCATCGGCTCCACCGGCGCAGCGGCAATCTCAAGCACGCACAGCGCCAGTTGATGCGCCGCTCGCGGCGCTTGCCAGTCATGTGCGAACGGCGCCTGCGCGATCGGCTCCAGCAGCGCCTGCAGCAGCGGACCGACACCAATGATTGCTGGCTGCTGCGGCAACTGCGCCGACAGCGTGGCATCGAAGTACAGCGACCGATAGTCCACCGCCTGTCGCATCTGCGCGCGGTGCAGCAGACCACCCGGAATCCACGCCGCGCGCGATGGCGGCAACAGGCTGATGCGATCGCCGAACGTCAGCCGCGTGCAACCGGCGCGCGTGTACAGCAGTTGCGAACGTGCGTGCTGGTGCCAACCGGAGTCATGCTCGGCCAGCGTGGCAGCGATACCGATCACCGGGGCGCTCCAGGCATCGGCATCGAAGCGAGCGTCGGGCTGCAGCCACGCCATGTCCGATTTCATCCATCTACTGTCGTAATCACTAGAGTGCGCCATCGACATGGCCACGACAATGCGTGCCCCTGTTTCCGGAGCGCGCCGATGTCACCTCGCCTGCTGTCCCTCACTATTGCGCTGCTGATGTTTCCACAGCTGGCGCAGACCCTGTACAGCCCGACGCTGGCCGATCTGGCGCAACGCTTCACCCTGCCGGCCAGCGCTGCCAGCCAGGCGATGAGCCTGTACCTGCTGGGGTTCGCGCTGGGCGTCCTGCTGTGGGGAAGGCTGGCCGACCGCGTTGGCCGTCGCCCCGCCCTGCTGGGTGGCCTGTCCGTTTTCGTGCTGGCGGCACTGGGCGGATTGGCGGCCGGCACGTTCGGCCAGGTGCTGGCTGCGCAGATGCTGGCCGCCCTGGGCGCCGCCGCCGCCTCGGTGGTGACCCAGACCGTGCTGCGCGACCACCTTGAAGGGCCCGCGCTGGCGCAGGCGTTCTCCTGGATTGGCATGGCGCTGGCGCTGAGCCCGGCGATCGGGCTGGCACTGGGCTCGCTGCTGGTCGCTGCCGATGGCTATGCCGGCGTACAGGCCGGCCTGCTGCTGATCGCTGCATTGCTGATGCTGGGCTGCGTAACCGGGCTGCGTGAAAGCCGGCCCGCGCAGATCGCGCCCGTACCGCTGCGGCCCCTGCTGCGGCAACTGCTGGGCGACCGTTGGATCTGGTCGCACGCGCTGCTGGTCATGGCCTTCAACGTGGCCATGTACAGCTGGTACGCGCTGGGGCCGTTCGTGTTCGCACGCCTGCACTGGCCGGCCAGCTGGTTTGGCGCCAGCGGTGCGGTGCTGGCGCTGGGTTCGGCGTTGGGCGCCTGGGCCAATGGCCGCCTGTTGCGTGCCGGCGTCCCTGCGTTGACGCGCATCCGCATCGCGGCATCGCTGGTACTGGCCGGTGGTGTCCTGGCCGCGCTGCTGCGCGGGCAACCGGTCATGGTGATGGCGATGCTGCCGGTCGTGGCGGGATTCGGCCTGGCCATCCCCAATGTGCTCGGGCAGGCACTACGCGGCTATGCACATTGCCTGGGCAGTGCCGGCGCCTTGTTCGGCCTGCTCTACTACCTGCTGATCGGCGCGGCGATGGCCGTCGTCGGCGCACTGCAGATGCTGGCGCCATCCATCATTGCCTGTGCACTGCTGGCACTGTGGTTGCTGCGTCCGCGGAGCGTATTGGCCTAGGAATTGCTGCAAACGCCCCGCACTGTGCGCCACTGCCGGAAACCGCGCGGCAGTGCTGGCTGATGCCGATGATCACCATCACCGCAGAACAGGCCCGCGCAAACGCTGACGCCGCCATTCGACCGATCGAGCAGTACTACAGGGATCTGGACAAATCGATCTAGGTCGGCTCGGAAAACGGCCGCCGTTACATCGTGTTCGGCTTCAACAAGGCACTGGCCAGCGAGCGCCTCGTCGACGGTGTCGTCGAGCAACTGCTCAAGAACCGCTTCAGTGTCGAACAGCTGCCCGGCGACGCCGAGCAGCACTACATCCGCATCAGCTGGGAAGCCGGGGCGCCCTCCCGCCTCAACGCCGGCTGATGGTGAACGCGGCGCCGTCCACGCCCAGGTCCCAGCCCTTGCCGGTGCCGGACAGGGCCAGCGAGATATCGCCCTTGGTCATCACCTGCGCGTTGCTGGACTTCACCGCACCGGCATGCGCGCCGACCGAGGCGTAGGTGCCCAGCAGTTCGCCGACGCTGCTGGCGCCGGTGAAGCTGCCACGGCCATCGGTGATCTTCGACTTGCCGACGGTCAGGCCGCCGCCCTTCAACTGGATCCGCACCGGCATGCTGGCGCCGTTGGTGCAGTGGATGGTGCCGTTGCCCGAGGCGGTCTTGTAGATCAGCGACCAGCCCGACAGGTTGTAGCGCAGCTGGCAATCGAGGTTGCCACCGGCCTGCGCGGTCGGGGCCAGGGAGGCGGCGGCCAGCGCCAGCAGCAGGGCAAACGGCTTGGTATTCATCGGCAGAAAGTCCACATCGGTCGGAATGTGGGCGAATCTAGCAGCGCGCGCGTGCACGTTCGATGCAGGCGCGCGCGGTGAAGCGGCAGGCGTTCAGCCGCCGTATCAGGCCTGTACATCCAGATGGAAGGTGTCGGCATCGAGCATCGCCGGGAAGCGTGCACGGTGCGAGGCCAGCGCTTCGGCCGAGATGGTGGTGGTCACCACCTGCTCGCGCTCGCGGATCTCCACCTGCGGCTGACCGAGGAAGTCGATGACCGCGCTGTCGCCGGCGTAGTGCAGCTGGTTGCCGTCCACACCTACGCGGTTGACCGCGGCGACGAAGCACAGGTTCTCGATCGCCCGCGCGCGCAGCAGGGTCTTCCACGCATAGGCGCGTGCCGACGGCCAGTTGGCGACGAAGATCTGCAGATCGAAGTCCAGTTGTTCGGCACGCTCGACGTTGTAGCGGTTGCGGCAGAACACCGGGAAACGCAGGTCGTAGCAGACCTGCGGATTGATCCGCCAGCCCTTCCATTCCACGCACAGGCGGTCGCGGCCGGCAGCATAGCGCTCGTGCTCGCCGCCGTAACGGAACAGATGGCGCTTGTCGTAGTACTGCAGGCCACCGTCAGGGGTGGCGAACAGCAGGCGGTTGTAGACGCCCTCGCCATCACGCAGCTGCACGCTGCCGATCACCGCCGCGTTCAAGGCCTTGGCCTGCTCTCGCACCCAGGCCACGGTCGGGCCGTCCATGCCTTCGGCCTGGGCGATGGCCTCGTTGGAAAAGCCACTGGTGAAGGTTTCCGGCAGGATCACCAGATCGGTGGTCCCGGCCAGCGGCGCCAGAAGCGCACCGTAGTAGGCGCGGTTGCCGGCCGGGTCGTGCCAGCGGGTGTCGCCCTGGACGAGGGAAATGCGCAGATCCTGCATGCTGTCTACTCCGCTCACAGTAGGCGCAGGCGTTCGATCGCCGCGTCCAGAGTGGCCTCGTTCTTGGCGAAGCACAGGCGCACCAGGCGCTGGCCGGCCGGCGCGGTTTCGTAGAACGGCGACAGCGGGATGGCAGTGACGCCCTTTTCGATGGTCAGCCACTTCACGAACTCGTGGTCTGGCAGGTCGCTGATGGCCGAATAGTCGACCAGCTGGAAGTAGCCACCCGGCACCGGCAACGCCTTCAGGCGGGTGCCAGCCAGCTGCTCGCGGAAGCGGTCGCGCTTGGCTTCATAGAAAGCGCCCAGTTCCAGGTGATGCTGCGGTTCGTCGCGGATCATCGCAGCAAAGCCGTACTGCGCCGGGCCGAAACTGGTGAAGGTGTTGTACTGGTGGACCTTGCGGAATTCGGTGGTCATCGCCGGCGGCGCCACCGCGTAGCCGATCTTCCAGCCGGTGCAGTGATAGGTCTTGCCGAAACTGGAGATGACGAAGGTCCGCTCGCGCAGCTCCGGGTAGCGCAATGCCGATTCATGACGGCGACCGTCGTAGATGATGTGCTCGTACACCTCATCGGAAATCAGGTAGATCTGCGTGCCGCGCAGCACATCGGCCAGCGCCTGCATGTCCGCTTCGTCCAGCATCGCGCCGGACGGGTTGTGCGGGGTGTTGACCATCAGCAGGCGGGTGCGCGGGGTGATCGCCGCACGCACGCGGTCCCAGTCGACGGCGAAGGTCTGCGGATCCAGCGGCACATGGACGGCCGTGGCGCCGGCCAGTTCGATCGCCGGTTCGTAGCAGTCGTAGGCCGGGTCGAGCACGATCACTTCCTCACCGGCACGCACCACGGCGTGGATGGCGTTGAAGATCGCCTCGGTGGCGCCGCTGGTGACGGTGATCTCGGTGTCCGGATCGATCTGCGCGCCGTACAGGTCCAGCGACTTCTGCGCGATGGCTTGGCGCAGCGGCGCCACGCCGGTCATCGGCGGGTACTGGTTCAGGCCGGCGGCCATCGCTTTGCTGGTTTCGTCGATCAGCCGCTGCGGCGCGGAGAAATCCGGGAACCCCTGGCCGAGGTTGACCGCGCCATGTTCGGCGGCGAGCTGGGACATCACGGTGAAGATCGTGGTACCGACCTTGGGCAGCTTGGTGTTCGGTTGCATCGGCCTGGGCTGTGGGGAAACAAGGGCTGGAAGTGTACGAAATCCCGACCCGGCCTGCGGCGCCGACGGTAGCGCCGGGTCATACCCGGCGGCTCTTTGCACATGCCACACCGATGGCAAGCCCCACCGCGTGCTCGCCGGGCATGGCCCGGCGCTACCGGGTCACATTCACCGCTACAATTGCCGCCGCACTCCCGCATGAAGACCCCTGCGCCTTGAACACCCCTGCATTGCTGGCCGCCAGCGGCCTGAGCTTCTCCCGCAATGACGAGCCGGTGTTCGGCCCGCTGGACTTCCACGTGGATGCCGGCGAAGCGCTGCTGGTGCAGGGCGGCAACGGTGCTGGCAAGACCACCCTGCTGCGCGTGCTGTCGGGCCTGGCCCGCCCGGGCGCGGGCCAGGTGCTGATCGACGGCAAGCCGGCCAGCAACGCCGAGCGTGCGCGCTATGTCGCCTACCTCAGCCACCTGCCGGCGCTGAAGCCGGACCTGGACACGCTGGAGAACCTGCATTTCCTGTGCGGCCTGCACGGCCGCCGCGCACGGCAGATGCCGGGCAATGCGCTGGCCATCGTCGGCCTGGCCGGCTACGAGGACACCCTGGTGCGGCATCTGTCGGCCGGACAGAAGCGGCGTCTGGCGCTGGCCCGCATCTGGCTGTCACCGGCACCGCTGTGGCTGCTCGACGAACCCTATGCCAACCTCGACCTGGAAGGCATCAACCTGGTCAACCGGATGATTTCCGCACATCTGCGCAGCGGCGGCGCCGCCCTGGTCACCACCCATGGCGCCTATGCGGCCCCGCCGGTACGTACCCGCCAGCTCGATCTGGGCGGTGAAGCATGATCGCGCCGGGCACTGAACCAGGCCTGTGGCAGACCGCCCGTGCGCTGGTGGCGCGCGACCTGCGCCTGCTCTGGCGCCGTCGCGGCGATGCGCTGCAGCCGGTGCTGTTCGCCCTGCTGGTGGTGGTGCTGTTCGCCCTCGCCCAGGGCCGCGACCCGCAGCCGCTGGCCGCTACCGCCGGTGCGGTGCTGTGGTTGGCGGTACTGCTGGCCGGGCAGCTGGCGCTGGATTCGCTGTTCCGCTCCGATGCCGAAGACGGTTCGCTCGAACAATGGCTGCTGGCGCCGGTGCCGCTGGCATGGCTGGTGCTGGTGCGGGTGCTGCTGCATTGGGCGACCACCGCCCTGCCGCTGATCCTGCTGAGCCCGCTGCTGGCGGAAATGCTGCATCTGCCGCATGACCAGCTGCCGATGCTGCTGGCATCGTTGCTGCTGGGAACACCGTTGTTGAGCCTGATCGGTGGCGTGGTCGCGGCACTGACCGTCGGCATCCGGCGCTCTGGTATTCTCGTGGCGTTGCTGTCGTTGCCGTTGTACGTACCGGTGCTTGTCTTCGGTGCCGGCAGCCTGGCGGCAGCCAGCCGCGGACAGGATCCGGTCGGTGCGCTGCTGATGCTGGGCGCCGGGCTGGTGATCGCCCTGGTGCTGGCACCGCTGGCCACCGCTGCTGCGATCCGTATTTCTCTGAGTTGACCGAGCTGAGAGCCAATCCACCCCTGCTGGATAGCCGCCACGCATGAATCCGATCGTCCGCTGGTTCCATCAACTCGGTTCGCCCCCGACCTTCGATCGTTTCGCCTCACGCTGGTCCCGCGTGTTCTACGCCGCGGCAGTTCCGGTACTGCTGATCGGCCTGTGGCAGGGCCTGTTCGTGGCGCCGCCGGAACAGAACCAGCACGATGCCTTCCGCATCATCTACATCCATGTCCCCAGCGCCTGGATGAGCCTGTTCGTGTTCGCGCTGATGGCCGCCTACGCTGCCATCGCGCTGATCTGGCGCATCAAGATCTGCGAGATCCTGGCGATGGCCTGTGCGCCGATGGGCGCCGGCTTCACCCTGATCACCCTGCTGACCGGCAGCATCTGGGGCAAGGGCACCTGGGGCACCTGGTGGGACTGGGACCCGCGCATGACCAGCGAGCTGATCCTGCTGTTCCTGTACCTGGGCGTGATCGGCCTTTACCACGCCATCGAAGACCGCCGCAGCGCCGCACGCGCTGCCGGCCTGCTGGCCATCGTGGGCGTGGGCCTGCTGCCGATCATCCGCTATTCGGTGGACTGGTGGGGCGCGCTGCACCAGCGCCAATCGATCAACGTGTTCGGCGAGAACGCCGTGCGGCCGGAACTGATCGCCCCGCTGTGGTGGATGGTGGTCGCCACCAAACTGTGGTTCGTCGGCTCGCTGCTGGCCAAGGCGCGTGCCGACAACATTGCACGCGAGGCCGGCAAGGCCTGGATCGGCGAGCGCTTCGGCACGGCGGACGGGGAGGCACGGCGATGACCCATCTGCCCTTCCTCATCGCTGCCTTCGCGGTGTTCCTGCTGGTGCTGGCCTGCGATGCCCTGGGCTCATGGCTGCGCCTGCGCAGCGCCCGACAGCTGGCGCAACGCCGCCAGCAGCGGCTGCAGGCGCGTGGCAACGCGGCGGCACAGGCCCCGCTGGCTACCGAGCTCAGCCGATGACGCCGGTACAGCGACGCCGCATGATCTGGGTGCTCCTGCTGCTGCTGGCCTCCGCGTTGGCGACCACCCTGGTCGCCTTCGCCCTGCAGCGCAACATCGCCTACCTGTACACACCTTCGGAAGTGCTGCGCGGGGACGTCGATGCGCAGTCGCGCTTCCGTCTGGGCGGCATGGTGGTGAAGGGTTCCTTCGATCGGCCCAGCGGCTCACTGCAGGCCCACTTCGTGGTCACCGACGGCGATGCGACGCTGCCGGTCAGCACCGACCGCATCCTGCCGGACATGTTCCGCGAGGGCACCGCGGTGGTCGCCAGTGGCCGCCTGCAGGACGGCATCTTCGTCGCCGACGAGGTGCTGGCCAAGCACGATGAGAACTACGTGCCCAAGGAAGTGGCCGACAAGATGGGCGATGCGCATCGCAAGCACGATGTGCCGGTCACGGCGCCCGAGGTGCGCTGAGTGCTTCCCGAATTCGGTCAGATCCTCTTGCTCTGCGCGTTGCTGGCCTCGCTGCTGCAAGCGGTGCTGCCGCTGGTCGGTGCGCAGCGCGGCAACGACGCATGGATGTCGGTTGCCCGTCCGGCTGCATTTGCCCAGCTTCTGCTGCTGGCTGGCGCCTTCGCCGTACTGACGGCGGCCTTCGTGCAGCAGGACTTCTCGGTGCGCTACGTGGCCGAGAACTCCAATTCACTGCTGCCGCTGATCTACCGCTATTCGGCGGTGTGGGGGGCGCACGAAGGCTCGCTGCTGATGTGGGCGCTGGTGCTGGCGCTGTGGACCGGCGCGGTGGCGCTGTTCTCGCGGCACCTGCCGGCACCGGTACAGGCGCGCGTGCTGGCGGTGATGGGCGTGGTCAGTGTCGGCTTCCTCGCCTTCCTGATCTTCACCTCCAATCCGTTCCTGCGCTTGAACCCGGTGCCGCTGGAGGGACGTGACCTCAACCCGCTGCTGCAGGACCCGGGGCTGATCATCCATCCGCCGATGCTGTACCTGGGCTACGTCGGCTTTGCGGTGCCCTTCGCCTTCGCCGTGGCGGCGTTGCTGGAAGGCCGCGTCGACGCACGCTGGCAACGCTGGACGCGACCCTGGACCAACGTGGCCTGGGGCTTCCTGACGCTGGGCATCGCACTGGGCAGCTGGTGGGCGTACTACGAACTGGGCTGGGGCGGCTGGTGGTTCTGGGATCCGGTCGAGAACGCCAGCTTCATGCCGTGGCTGGTCGGCGCGGCGCTGATCCATTCGCAGGCAGTGACCGAAAAGCGCGGCACCTTCGGCAGCTGGACGCTGCTGCTGGCCATCGCGGCGTTCGCGCTGTCGCTGCTGGGCACCTTCCTGGTCCGCTCCGGCGTGCTGACCAGCGTGCATTCGTTCGCCGCCGATCCCTCGCGTGGGCTGTTCATCCTGATCTTCCTGTCGGTGCTGGTGGGTGGCAGCCTGCTGCTGTATGCGCTGCGTGCGCCGCGGCTGGCCGTGGATGCCGGCGATCCGCGCCGCGGCTTCACCGCGACCTCGCGCGAAACCCTGCTGCTGGCCAACAACCTGCTGCTGGCCAGCGCCTGCGCGATGGTCCTGCTCGGCACGCTCTACCCGCTGCTGGCCGATGCGCTGTCGCTGGGCAAGATCTCGGTGGGTCCACCGTACTTCGGCAGCCTGTTCCTGCTGCTGATGGCACCGATGGTGATGCTGCTGCCGTTCGGTCCGCTGGTGAAGTGGCAGCGCGACCAACCCTCGCGCGCACTGGCATTGCTGCTGCCATGGGCGGGCCTGGCCGTGCTGCTCGGCGCCTGGGCCTGGTGGCAGGCGCCGCAGAATGGCTGGAAGGCAGGCATCGGCGTCGCGGCCGCAGCCTGGGTCGGCCTGGGCACCGCCCGTTTCGTCTGGCAGCGCCTGCGTGGCAATGGCCGCTTCACTGCCGAGATGCTTGGCATGATCGTCGCCCACGCCGGTGTCGCGGTGTTCCTGGCCGGCGCGCTGCTGGTGGAAGCACTGAACGTGCAGCGCGAAGTGGCGCTGTCACCCGGCCAGCAGGTGGTGGTCGCCGGCCACGAGGTGCGCTTCGAGGGCGTGGACCACCGCGAAGGCCCCAATTTCATCGCTGACCGCGGCCATCTGCGGGTGCTGCGCGATGGTCGCGAACTGGCCCTGCTGCATCCGGAGAAGCGCCAGTACGCCAGCGGCGGCCAGGTGATGACCGAAGCCGGCATCGATGCACGCCTCAGCGGTGATGTCTACGTGGCATTGGGCGAGCCGCTGGGCAACAATGCGTGGGCGGTACGGGTGCACATCAAGCCCTTCGTGCGCTGGATCTGGCTGGGCGCGCTGTTGATGGCCCTGGGCGGATTCATCGCCGCCGCCGATCGCCGCTTTCGTCGTCCGTAGGAGTTCCCCATGTCCGAGTCACCCGCCCCACGCCCTTCCCGCCCGCTGCCGCCGGTAGCCATCGTGATTGGCGTCCTGTTCTTCTTCGGCCTGCTTGGCCTGATGATCTACGGGGTGATGAAATCGGGCGATCCGCAGCGCGATGTGCTGCCTTCGGCACTGATCGACAAGCCGGCGCCGGCGTTCGCGCTGCCGGTGCTGCATGACCCGCAGATGATCGTGCGCAGCGAGGAACTGCGTGGTGCGCCCTACCTGCTCAACGTCTGGGGCAGCTGGTGCGCGGCCTGCCGCGAAGAACATCCGGTACTGACCCGCTTCGCCGAGAGCAAGCGCGTGCGCGTGATCGGCTACAACTGGAAGGATGAACCGACCGACGCGCTGCACTGGCTGGAACAGCTGGGCAACCCGTTCATGGTCGTGCTGAGCGACATCGAAGGCCGCACCGCCATCGACTGGGGCGTGACCGCAGCACCGGAGACCTTCCTGGTCGACGGCAGTGGCATCGTGCGCTGGAAGTACAGCGGTGCGATGACCCAGCAGGTGGTCGACGAGAAATTGATTCCGGCGCTGGAAAAGCTTGAAAAGGCCCAAGGCGATGCCGGCAACACCCTGCACGCCTCGCCGTAAGCACATGCGCTGGCTGCTGCCCCTGCTGCTGGCGATGACCCTGGCGCTGCCGAACGCCGGCCTCGCCCAACAACCGGTGCATGATGCGCGGCCGCTGGTGTTCCGCGATGCGGCCGAGGAAGCGCGCTTCCACGACCTGGCCGCGCAGTTGCGCTGCGTGCAGTGCCAGAACCAGTCATTGGCCGATTCCAATGCGCAGATCGCCCAGGATCTGCGCCGTGAAGTGCTGCAGTTGATGCAGCAGGGCCTCGACGATGCGGCGATAAAGCAGTTCCTGGTCGCCCGCTATGGCGAGTTCGTGCTCTATCAACCGCCACTGCAACCCGGCACCTGGCTGCTGTGGGGCGGTCCGCTGCTGGTACTGGGTGGCGGCGCGCTGGTGGTGATGGGTATCGTCCGTCGTCGCAGCCGACAGATGGATGCGTCCGCTGTGGTGAACCCAACCGAGGGAGAAGACTGGTGACGCACTGGTTGCCGATGCTTGCTGCGGTGGCCGCTGCGCTGTTGGCGGCCGTGGTGCTGTGGCCGCTGCGCCAGCAAGGCCGTCGCAGCTTCGTGCTGGGGGTGGTGGCGCTGGGTGTGGCAGGCGCCTGCCTGTATCTGCTGGTCGGCAATCCGCAGGCTGCACAGGTGCAGCCCGCGCCATCGGTGGCCACCCTGCGCGACGGCGTAGAGGCACTGCAGCAGGCGTTGCAGCGTGACCCGCAACGCGCCGATGGCTGGGCACTGCTGGGCCGTTCGCAGGCCGAACTCGGCAATGCCGCCGCTGCAGCCGATGCCTTCAACCGCGCCGCAGCACTGGCACCGGACGAACCGGGCGTGCTGGTCGAGGCCGCGCAGGCACGCGCGCAGGCCGATCCGGGCAAGCAGTTCGATGACACCGCGCTGGCATGGCTGCAGCGTGCGCATACCTTGTCGCCCGATGCCGAGCGCGCCAGCTGGTTGCTCGGCATCGCGCTGCGCCAGCGTGGCCGCAACGCCGAGGCTGCCGACCTCTGGAGCACGCTGCTGCCTCGCCTGGAACCGGGCGCGGCGCAGGCGCTGCAGGCGCAGATCGCCATCGCCCGGGAGGCGGCTGGCCAGCCGTCGGACACACCGGCAGCGGCACCGCCGCTGCTGCAGGTGCGGGTGCACCTGCCCGCATCGCTGAAAACGGGTGACTGGCCGGCCAGCACCCAGGTGTTCGTGCTGGCGCGCGCAGTGGGTGGCCCACCGATGCCGGTGGCTGCACGCAAACTGCCACTGGCCAATTTCCCTGCAACGGTCGGCCTCGGCGACGGCGACAGCCCGATGCCAACTGCACCCTTGTCGGCGCATCGCGAAGTGGAAGTACTGGCACGCATTTCGCGCAGCGGCAGCGCCAACCGCAGCGAAGACGACCTGCAGACCGCGCCGGTCAAGGTCAGCCTGCCGCATGACAGCATGGTCGAGCTGCGGTTCCCGTAACGTACCCGCGCCGCTGCGCTCGCCGGGCATGGCCCGGCGCTACCCACGCGCACCACCGGTAGCGCCGGGCCATGGCCGGCGGATCCGCGCTCAGCCCGCCCATGGAAACCAGCGTGTCGCCAGCTGCACATGCCGCGCCGCTAGAATGCCTACATGACCGAATTCATTCCGCCCGGCACCCGCTTCCATGCCCTGCCCTCGCCCTTTCCGTGCAAACGCGGTGGCGCCCTGCACGGTGCGCGCGTGGCCTACGAGACCTGGGGTGCGCTGGACGCAGACGCCGGCAACGCGATCCTGATCGTCACCGGCCTGTCGCCCGACGCACATGCGGCGGCCAACGAAGCCAATCCTGCACCGGGCTGGTGGGAAGCCATGATCGGCCCCGGCAAGCCGATCGATACAGACCGTTGGTTCGTGGTCTGCGTGAACTCGCTGGGCAGCTGCAAGGGCTCCACCGGCCCTGCATCGATCAATCCAGCCAGCGGCGAACTGTATCGCCTGGATTTCCCGGAACTGTCGATCGAAGACGGTGCACGCGCGGCGGTTGACGTGGTGCGCGCGCTGGGCATAGAACAGCTTGCCTGCGTGATCGGCAATTCGATGGGCGGGATGACGGCGCTGGCGGTGTTGCTGCTGCATCCGGGCATCGCCCGCAGCCATATCAACATTTCCGGCAGCGCACAGGCCCTGCCTTTCTCGATCGCCATCCGTTCGCTGCAGCGCGAAGCCATCCGGTTGGATCCGCGCTGGAACGGTGGCCGCTACGACAATGAGGCATACCCGGAATCGGGCATGCGCATGGCACGCAAGCTGGGCGTGATCACCTACCGCTCGGCGCTGGAATGGGATGGCCGCTTCGGTCGCGTACGGCTGGATTCAGACCAGGCCGACGACGACCCGTTCGGTCTGGAATTCCAAGTCGAAAGCTATCTGGAAGGACATGCGCGCCGGTTCGTGCGCTTCTTCGATCCGAACTGCTATCTGTACTTGAGCCGCTCGATGGACTGGTTCGACCTGGCCGAATATGGCGATGGCGATGTGCTGGCCGGACTCGCCAGTATCCGCGTCGACAAGGCGCTGGCGATCGGCGCGAACACCGACATCCTGTTCCCGGTACAGCAGCAGCAACAGGTCGCCGATGGCCTGCGCGCCGGCGGCGCGGATGCGCGTTTCATCGGCCTGGAATCACCGCAGGGCCATGACGCGTTCCTGGTCGACTTCGAACGTTTCGGCCCGGCCGTGCGCCGCTTCCTCGACGAACTGTAATGGTGTGGCGGCGCAATCTCGCACTGGCCGCGTGCGGTGCGTTGATCGGCTTGACCGCAACCGGCGTGTTTCCGCTGTGGCTGGGCGCATGGTGCGCGCTGGCCAGCGCAGTGTCATTCGGTCTGTATGGACACGACAAGCGTGCCGCGCAGCGCAATCAGCAGCGGACACCGGAGCGCACGCTGCAGTTGCTGGCATTTGCTGGCGGCTGGCCCGGTGCCCTGCTCGGCCAGGCGGTGTTCCGCCACAAACATCGCAAGATGCAGTTCCAGTGGGTGTTCTGGCTGTGCGTGCTGGCCAACGTGGCCTCGATCGCAGTGATGCTGCGCGAATTTTCGCGGTAGCTGCCCTGTAGATCCACGCCACGCGTGGATATGCCGACCCAGGTCGGCATCTACCGAAGCGGTTCGCGGACCAATACCCCATCGCGCAACCGGTACTGCACATCCACCACACCTGCCGGCAGGTCGTCGTGGGTGATCATCAACAGGCTGCGTCCTTCCAGCAGTGCTGGCAGGTCCTGCAACAGTGCGCGCGCGGTATCCACGTCCAGGCCTTCGGTGGGCTCATCCACCAGCAGGATCGGCGCATTGCGCAGCAGCGCGCGGGCCAGCGCCAGGCGACGCGCCTGGCCGGCCGACATCGTCGCGCCGTTCTCGCCCACCCAGGCCTGCAGGCCGCCATTGCGCTCGGCCCATTCGCCCAGCCGTACCCGTTGCAGCACCGACCACAACGCCTCGTCACTGGCCTCGGGATCGCCCAGTCGCAGGTTCTCGGCGACGCTGCCGGCAAATACCGGTGCGTTCTGCGGCAGCCAAGCCAGGTGCCGGTGCCAGTCTGCCTGGGCGACATCGCGCAGGTCCTGGCCACCGTAGGTCAGCCGTCCGTGCTGCGGATCCCACAGACGCAGCAGCAGGCTCGACAACGTGGTCTTGCCGCTGCCGCTGTCGCCACGGATGGCGATGCGCTCGCCCGGCGCCAACGTCAGCTGCAGGCCGCACAGAACCGGCCGTGCGGCGCCCGGCCACTGGAAGTGCACGTCGTCCCAGTGCACGGTCGCGGCCGGCGCCAGTGGCTGCGGCGATGCAGGCTCCTGCACCGAAGGCGGTTGCTCGACGATGGCCTGCAGGCGCGCGCCCGCAATGCGCCCCGATTGCAGCGACTGCCAGGCCAGGCCCATGCCCGCCCACAGCTCGATCATCGCCACGGTCAGGAACACCAGCCCGGCGGCCATTTCCGGCGCGATCCGCTGTTGTTCGGCCGCGTGCAGCGTCAGAGCCAGCATCGCCACCAGGCCGAACCCGGCCAGCACGCCATGCAGCGTTGATGCAGCAATCAGCCGCAGGCGTCGGCGTCGATCGCGCGAGGCCACCTGCTTGGCCGCCACCCGCACCTTCAACTGCCAGGCGTTGCCGGCATGCAGCGCGGCAAGGTCGGCCGCCCCTTCCAGCCCTTCGAATGCCGCCGTGCGCAACGCCGCACGATGTGCAGCGCGGTCGGCCTCTTCGCTGTCATGTCCCCTCACGCCCAGCCACGGCACGCCAACACCGATCAGCAGCCCCAGTACCGCCAGCAGCAGCGCCGCCGATGGCAGGATCAACGCCGCCGAGCCCACGCCCACCAGCGTCAACGCAGCCAGCGCCAGCAACGGGCCGATGGCACGCACCAGCAGGCCGTCTATTTCGCCGATGTCGCCCAGCAGCCGCGCCAACAGATCGCCGGTGCGGGTCGCACCCAGCCGTGCCGGCGCCAGCGGCAGCGCGCGGCGGAAGAACCACACGCGCAGGTCGCGGGCGATACGCAGGGTGGCGTCATGCCCCACCAGTTTTTCGAAGTAGCGCGATGCGATGCGCGCCATGGTCAGCCCGCGGATGCCGGCCGACGGGGTGAAGAAATTGAAGCCCTGGCCAAGTCCCGCCGCACCGGCCAGCGCTGCAGCAGTGAGGAAGCCACCCGACAGGCCCAGCAGTGCGGTGCCGGCCAGCATCGTGGTCCACAGCAGCAGCACCGCCAGCAGCAGGCGCGGGCGATGGCGCAGGAACACCGTGCGCAGCGAATCGGAAGACCGGCTCATGCGCGTACCGCCTGCGCCGGCTCAACCAGACGCCCATCTGGCAGCAGCAGGCAGCGGTCGGCCCAGGCGATCACCGCCGGGCTGTGGGTGGCCACCACCACGCTGCGTCCGCGCGCATACGCGGCCAGGCTGCGCAGCAGCGCCGCTTCGGTTTCTGCGTCGAGAAAAGCAGTCGGTTCATCCAGCAGCAGCACCTGCGGATCGCGCAGCAGCAGGCGCGCCAGGCCGATGCGACGTGCTTCGCCACCGGACAGGCCGAAGCCGCGCTCGCCGATCAGCGTATCCAGCCCTTCTGGCAGGCGCTGCGCGAACTGCAGCACCTGTGCGGCTTCGGCAACGGCGCGCAGGCGCGCGTCACTGGCACCGGGATCGGCCAGGCGCAGGTTTTCGGCAATGGTGCCGTGGAACAGATAGGGACGCTGGCTGGCATAGGCCACCTGCAGTCCCGGCCGCAGCTGCACCCGGCCCGCGCGCGGCGGCAGCCACCCGGCCAGCGCTTCCAGCAACGTGCTCTTGCCGCTGCCACTGGGACCGACCAGGGCCAGGCGCTGGCCCGGTTCCAGCTGCAGGTCGAGGTTCTGCAGCACATCGTGGGTAGCGCCCAACGGACGCAGTACCAGACCGTGCGCCTGCAGCGGCGGCAAGGCGGCCTCGGCCGGCTCCGGTGCCAGCGGCACGCCATCCTCTGCAATCGTGGCCTCGTCGTCCGGCAGCACCTGCAGCAGGCGCTCCACCTCGGCGGCAGCGGCCAGTGCATTGGCACGGTCGTGATAGTGCGCGGCCAGGCGCCGCAACGGCGCGTAGAACTCCGGTGCCAGCAGCAAGCAGAACAGGCCAGCCCCCAGCGTCGGCACGGTCGCATGCAACGACATCAGGCCCAGATAGCTCAGGCCCAGATACAGCGCGACCATCGCCACACTGACCGACGCAAAGAATTCCAGCACGGTGGACGACAGGAAGGCGATGCGCAGCACCTTCATGGTGCGCACGCGAACGCCGTCGGCCGCAGCCTCGATGCCGGCCAGTTCGGCCTCCCCGCGGCCATACAGGCGCAGCAGGCCCAGGCCCTTGATGCGATCGGCGAAGTGCCCGCTCATCCGCGCCAGTTCGCCCAACTGCGCGCGTCCGGCCGCTTCCGCGCCCCAGCCCACAAGCATCATGAAAAACGGCACCAGCGGCGCGGTGAACAGCAGGATCAGTACGACCACCCAATCGACCCAGGCCACAGCAGCCAGGATCAACAACGGCACCACCACCACTTCGGTGCGTACCGGCAGGAAACCACTGTAGTAATTCTCGATGGCATCGCCGTGATGCAGCATCAGCTCACCCAGCTCGCCGGTGCGGCGCTGCCGCAGCCACAGCGGGCCATGCCCGAGCAGGCGCGCGAAGACACGCTCGCGCAGGGACAGGCGTGCGGCATCGGCAACGTCACCGGCCGCAGCCTGGGTGACACTGCCCAGCAGGGTCCGCACCACCAGGATCACCGCCAGCGCGGCCAGCACCGGCAGGCCCTGGGCCAACGGCGCGCGCTCGACCAGCACCTGCTGCACCAACCAGGCGATGGCGGCGGCCTGACCGATCAACAGCGCACCGGATACGCTGATGCACAGCGACGCCAGCCGCTGCCGTCCCTTCGCGGCGCGGGCCAGATCGGCCAGCCACGCGGTGCGGACACGCCGCAAGCGGGTCGATTCGTCATCCCGATCAGGGGCGTCAGCGGTCGGTTCGGCAGCGCTCAAGGCTCTTCACAGGCAGCAGGGGGATGGACGGCATTGTAGGCGCAGGCAACAGCCTTCCCCTGCGGCCGGCGGTCGCAGTCTTCATCGGGTTGGCATACGATCCTCCTGAATACCTGTTCATACATTGATCTGGATCAAGGCTGTTTGAAGTAGTCGGTCACATCATTCACCCCGTAGACCACCCTTCCCGCCACCTGCAACGGCACTATCCAACGAGGTAGCCAGGCCATGATTGATCAGACAGTCGTAGAACTGTCGCGGCTGCAATTCGCTCTGACCGCGATGTACCACTTCCTATTCGTACCGCTCACGCTTGGCCTGTCCTTCATGGTGGCCATCATGGAAAGCGTGTACGTCATGACCCGCAAGCAGGTCTGGCGGCAGATGACCCTGTTCTGGGGCACCCTGTTCGGCATCAACTTCGCCATCGGCGTGGCCACCGGCCTGGTGATGGAGTTCCAGTTCGGCATGAACTGGTCGTACTACAGCCATTACGTGGGTGACATCTTCGGTGCGCCGCTGGCCATCGAAGGCCTGATGGCGTTCTTCCTGGAAGCGACCTTCATCGGTCTGTTCTTCTTCGGCTGGAAGCGCCTGAGCCCGGTCAAGCACCTCACCGTGACCTGGCTGATGGCGCTGGGCACCAACCTGTCGGCGGTGTGGATCCTGATCGCCAACGGCTGGATGCAGAACCCGACCGGCGCGGTGTTCAACCCGGAAACGATGCGCATGGAAGTGGTCGACTTCGCCGCGGTGCTGCTGAACCCGGTGGCACAGGCCAAGTTCGTGCACACCGTCAGTGCCGGCTACGTGACCGGTGCGATCTTCGTGATGTCGATCAGCGCCCTGTACCTGCTGCGCAACAAGCACAGGGACATGGCCCGCCGTTCGTTCGCGGTGGCGGCAGCCTTCGGCCTGCTGTCCTCGTTGTCGGTGGTCGTGCTGGGTGACGAGAGCGGTTATGCCGCCAGCGAACACCAGAAGATGAAGCTGGCGGCGATCGAAGCGATGTGGGAGACCGAGCGTGCGCCGGCGGACTTCACCGCCTTCGGCATTCCCAACCAGGACACCCATACCAACGACTACGCGATCAAGATCCCGTACCTGATGGGCCTGATCGCCACCCGTTCGCTGGACCAGCCGATTCCCGGCATCCTGGAACTGGTGGACCGTGCAGAGCACCGCATCCGTGGTGGCCAGATCGCCTATGGCGCACTGGAACGGGTGAAGAAGGACAAGACCGATCTTGCAGCGCGTGAAATGTTCGACCGCCATTGGCAGGATCTCGGCCATGGCCTGCTGCTGAAGCGCTACCGCGAAGACATCCTCAACGCGACGCCGGAGGAAATCTCCAAGGCCGCGATGGATACCGTGCCGCGCGTGGCGCCGCTGTTCTGGACCTTCCGCATCATGGCCGGACTGGGCTTCTACCTGATCGCCTTCTTCGCGCTGGCCTTCTACTACTCGTGCCGCAACAACTTCCAGGACAAGCGCTGGTTCCTGAAGCTGGCCGTGTGGAGCCTGCCGGCGCCGTGGATCGCGATCGAATGCGGCTGGTTCGTGGCCGAGTACGGTCGCCAGCCGTGGGCGGTGGATGGCGTGCTGCCCACCTTCTATGCAGCATCGGGCCTGGCACTGCATGAAATCCTGACCACGCTGGCGGTGTTCACCAGCCTGTACACGGTGCTGCTGATCATCGAAATCAAGCTGATGCTGAAGGCGGTCCGCAAGGGTCCTGATGACATCCTGCCGACGCTGCAGGCCGACATCCGCCCTGTTTCCCCCAATGCCGTTGCCCCCGGCCAGGCCTGAGGCAGGAGAATCCAGATGGAATTCATTGCACTTGATTACACCACGCTCCGCGTGATCTGGTGGCTGCTGCTCGGCATCCTGCTGGTCGGCTGGGCCGTGATGGATGGTTTCGATCTTGGCGTCGGCACCCTGCTGCCGTTCGTGGCCAAGACCGATGAAGAACGCCGGCTGGTGATCAACACCGTCGGCCCGGTCTGGGAAGGCAACCAGGTCTGGTTGGTGCTGGGTGGTGGCGCGATCTTCGCCGCATGGCCGCCGCTGTATGCGGTCAGCTTCTCCGGCTTCTACCTGGCGGTGTTTGCGATGCTGTTCGGGCTGATCCTGCGCCCGGTCGGCTTCAAGTACCGCAGCAAGCTGCCGTCCAAGCGCTGGCGCGACAACTGGGACCGCGTGCTGTTCGTCGGTGGCCTGCTGCCGGGCCTGATTGCCGGCGTCGCGGTGGGCAACGTACTGGTGGGTGTGCCGTTCCACTTCGATGACACGCTGCGCGTGACCTACACCGGTTCGTTCTTCGGCCTGCTCACGCCGTTCGCACTCATCGCCGGCCTGATCAGCGTGGCCATGCTGGTGTCGCACGGTGCGGCCATGCTGGTGCTCAAGACCGACGGCCCGGTGGCCGAACGTGCAGCGCGCTACGGCAGCATCGCCGCCATCATCAGCTTCGTGTTGTTCGCCGCTGCCGGCGCCTGGGTGGCCTTCGGCCTGCCGGGCTACCAGATCACCTCGCAGGTGGTGACCGATGGGCCGACCAATCCGCTGTTGAAGACCGCCGAACTGGGCACCGCCGCAGGTGGCTGGCTGCGCAACTACAGCAGCATGCCGGCAACGCTGGTGTTCCCGGTACTGGGCCTGCTGGGTGCGCTTGCCAGTGCGGTGCTGCTGCGCGCGCGTCGTGGCGGCCTGGCCTTCATCGCCTCGGGCGCGTCCATTGCCGGCATCATCCTCACCGTCGGCTTTGCGATCTTCCCGTTCCTGCTGCCGTCCTCCAGCCAGCCCACCTCCAGCCTGACCGTCTGGGACAGTTCGTCCAGCCACCTCACGCTGTGGGTCATGCTGCTGGCCACGGCCATCTTCCTGCCGATCATCCTCGCCTACACCACCTGGGTGTACCGCGTGCTGAAGGGCAAGACGACGGTCGAGGACATGGACGACAACCCCAACGCGTACTGATTGCCCGTGTGCCGGCCCAGGGTCGGCACACCCCTCGCACACAGGAGATTGACCATGTGGTATTTCGCTTGGATTCTCGGCGCTGGCCTGGCTTCGGTCGTGGCCATCCTCAACGGGATGTGGTTCGAAGCGCGCGAAAGCGCCCGCGCCGACAAGGAAGTGCGTTGAAACTGTAAAAAAGGGTTGCCGATACGGCCTTCACACCGTATTCTTGGCGGCTCCTTCGGGGTGTAGCTCAGTCTGGTAGAGCGCTACGTTCGGGACGTAGAGGTCGCAGGTTCGAATCCTGTCTCCCCGACCACTTCGGTGGTCGCATTGAAGCCTGGTGAAGTCTTCCAGGCTTTTTTGTTCCCGCAGGAGTCGCTGTCACGGCAGCGAAGCAGAACGGCCTTCCCCCTTGCCGCCGTCGGGGGAAATGGCTAGAATAGGCGGCTCCCTTCGGGGTGTAGCTCAGTCTGGTAGAGCGCTACGTTCGGGACGTAGAGGTCGCAGGTTCGAATCCTGTCTCCCCGACCACTTCGGTGGTCACCAAGAAGCCTGGAAGACATCACTGTCCTCCGGGTTTTTTTGTGCCTGCACTCCGGGACACCCGGCTACGCCGTCGTCAGCAACGTGCCGCCCCGCACCGGGGTCGAGGACCTGACGCAGCCGGCCACGTACAATGGCCGCCACTCCCCCACCTGCCACACCGGCCCCGTCCGGTGCGGGCGCTGCACGCCATCTGCGCGGCGTGCGCCACCTGCAAGGAACACCGCATGACGTCCCCCACCTCTCCTTCGCCATCGTTGCTGCACGGTCGCCTGCTGGCGTTCGCCGCGATCCTGCTGGCAGCGGTCAACCTGCGTACCGCGGTCACCTCGATCACTCCGCTGCTGGACGTGCTGGGCCAGCAGTTCGGCTTCGGCACCACCATGACCGGTGTGCTGGGCATGCTGCCGACCGCCTCGTTCGCACTGTTCGGCGTCGCCACGCCGGCGCTGGCACGACGCCTGGGCCTTGAGCGCACCACCCTGCTGGCCATGCTGATGGCCGCCACCGGCCTGCTGCTGCGCTCCAGCGCCGGCAATGTCGGCACCCTGCTGCTGGGCTCGGTGATCGCACTGGCCGGCATGGGCATCGGCAACGTGGTGGTGCCGCCGCTGGTGAAGCGCTACTTCGCCAACAAGGTCGGCACCATGAGCACGCTGTACATCAGCGTGCTGCAGCTGGGCACGATGATGCCGGCACTGCTGGCGGTGCCGGTGGCCAACGCCGCAGGCTGGCGGGTGTCGCTGGGCATGTGGGCGCTGCTGGCGCTGGCCGCCACCCTGCCGTGGCTGTTGCTGGCGCGCCGCGCACCGAAACCGGTGCTGGACAGCAACGATCCCACCGTGCAGCCGCACGGCAAGGTCTGGCGCACGTCATTGGGCTGGAGCATGACGCTGATGTTCGGCATGACCTCGCTGATGACCTATTCGATGTTTACCTGGCTGCCGCGCATCGTGGTCGAAGCCGGTGCCACACCCGCTTTCGGCGGGGTGATGGTGGCGGTGTTTTCGGCCCTGGGCCTGCTGCCATCGCTGGTGATCCCTTCGCTGGCGGTGCGCCTGCAGAACCCCTTCCCGCTGGTGCTGATCGGCTTTTCCGCCTTCGTCATCGCCTTCGCTGGCCTGCTGTTCGCGCCGATGAAGGCGCCGTTGCTGTGGGCCTGCCTGCTGGGCGTCGGGCCGTCCACGTTCCCGCTGGCGCTGACCCTGATCAATCTGCGTACGCGCACCCCCACCGGCTCGGCCGCCTTGTCCGGCTTCATGCAGGGCGTGGGCTACAGCTTCAGCTGCCTGGGCCCGTTCCTGGTCGGCTGGCTGCATACCGTCAGCGAGGGCTGGACCCTGCCCTTCGCATTCCTGTTCGGCTGTGCGGTGCTGATGCTGTGCGCCTCCTGGGTGGCCTGCAAGCCGCGCAAGCTGGAAGACCTGTGGTGACCGGCCCGGCTGCCTGACGCCCCTCGCCGCGCAGCCGACCACCCCACACCCCACACTGCCGCCGTCTACACACCGCCACCGCAGCGGGTGACGTAGCGTGTCCAAAGCTGACCCGGTTCGCGTCCAGAACCGGGGGCGGCTTGGGGTGCCGGACAGCCCGGGGGCGTGCCGTATTGCCGCCCCTTGGCGCCGTAGCAATCAAAAAATACCTGTTTCAACAACGAGTTGCAGAAGGGTTGGCCGATCCTTCACGGACTTTCCGTCAATCTGGTACGGACCGCAGCTGCCTGCATCGGCAAAGCGTCAGCTACAGTTGGCATGTGATGTGCGTCACACTTTAAGCACATCGTTCAGGTATGGATGCTTAGGGGGTCTCATGGTTGTCTACCGTCCGCTGGCGTTCTGCGTCGGCCTGGCCTGCGCCACTCTGGCGTCCTGGGCTGATGCGGCGCCGCCGCCCACCGCGACCACGCGCGCCGAACGGCTCGCCGAAATCGGCCACTACCGTGACCAGGCTCGCTGGGTCGATGCCCTGGCGGCAATCGAGCGGGCGCAGCTGCGCGAGCCCAACGACGACCTGCTGTACAAGCTGCAGGTATTGACCCTGGGCGACATCGGCAATGCCCATCGCGCTTGGCGGCTTTACCAGGCCCGGCCCAACCTGTTCGACCAGGACCAGAAGGCGCGGCTGGAAGCCAACTACGTGGCCAAGCTGGTCAACTGGAGCCTGGCCTACGGGGAAACCGAAGACACCCGGCTGCACGAGGCCGAAGCTTCGCTGGCGGAAATGGAGCAGTACGTCGAGCGCGATGACACAGCGCAGGCGCAGGCGCCGCTGCGGATCCGCATGGACCGGCTGATCCTGCTCAACCGCCTGGCCCGCCACGCGCAGGTGCGCGACGAGGCCCGGGCGCTGCAGCGCGAAGGCCATGCCCTGCCCGATTACGTGCTGCCAGCGGTCGGCGACTCGCTGATGTCCACCCAGAATCCGGAAGAAGCCATCCCGTTGCTGGAGGCCGCCGCGAAGAACGATCCCTCTCGCTTCCAGTCGCGCTCGGAGCTGGCCTATGCCTACCTGGAAACCGAGCAGGCGGAGAAGGCGGTGGGCTACCTGCAGGCGTGGCAGAAGGATGAACCTGCATGGCGCTGGGGCGGTGGCAAGACACCCTTCCAGAACTGGGCGCGCTACGAAGCCGACCTGAACCTGGCGATGGTGCGGGCCTACAGCGGCGATCTGCCCACGGCCCAGCGCGAGCTGGAAGCGCTGGTCGACGTCGGCCCGGGCAATGGCAGCCTGCAGACCTCGCTGGGCAGCGTCTACCAGATGCGCGGCTGGCCACGGCGCGCACTGGAGCGCCACCAGATGGCCTACACCCTGGACCCGCGCGACATCGCGCCACGGCTGGGCATGTACGAATCCTACGTGCAGCTGCAACGCGACGACCTGGCGCGACCGCTGCATGACGATCTTCTGGCCCGCTATCCAAGCCAGCCGTCGGTGCAGCGCATGGACCGCGACTGGCGCGCCCATCGCGGCTGGCAGCTGTTGGCCAAGGTCGAGGGCGGCCGCAGTTCCGGCGGTGGCGGCACCTCGCCGCTGGGCAACGACGACCTGCACTACGGCATGGAAATCGCCTCGCCGGTTCTCAACGACCGCTGGCGCCTGTTCGCCTTCGCCGACCGCCGTTCGGTCACCTTCCAGGATCAGGATATCGATCCGCTGTGGATCGGTGCCGGCGTGCGCTACCGCTTCGACCGCGTCGATGCCGAGGCGGCGGTGCTGCGCCCCAACGACAGCATCGGCGACACCGGTCTGCGGGGCGGCTTCGGCTGGCAGTTCAATGATCGCTGGCACGCCGGCGTAACGGCCGCCCGCAATGACCCGGAAGCCTCGATGCAGGCACGCGTGGCCGGCATCACCGCCGACAGCGTTGCCGTTGCCGTGGATTACACCCGCAACGAACGCACGCACTGGAGCATCGGTGGCAGCCAGTTCCGTTACGACGATGGCAACCGCCGCGACACACTGAACAGCGCGATCGAACAACGGCTGTTGACCCGCCCCCGCCTGTTGATCGATGGCCTGGGCAGTGTCTACACCAGCCGTGGCAGCCGCGACGACGCGCCGTACTTCAACCCCTCCCGGGATCGCTCGGTGGAAGTGGGCCTGCGCATCGACCAGCAGTTGTGGCGCCATTACGAGCGCCACTTCCGCCATCGCCTGACGGTGTCCGCTGGCAACTACTGGCAGGAAGGCTTTGGCAGTTCAATCATTCCGACCGTGGCCTATCGCCACGAATGGCAGTTCGATCAGGGGCGGATCCTCGAGTACGGCGTGAGTTGGTCGCGGCCGGTCTACGACGGCCAACGTGAACGACATATCGGCTTCGATGCCGCGCTGCGCTGGGGAGAATGAGATGGAACGGATGCTTCGCAACCTGACGATCGTACTGCTGCTGGCGCTGCTGTTCCTGGCTCTGCCCGCCGCAGCCCAGCACGCCCGCTCGGCCGCGGAACTGGACGCGGCCGACAACGGCCTGCTGGTCCTCAGCTACCACGACGTGCGCGATGATGTGCTGGAGAAATCCGATGCCGACGCCTACGCGGTCAGCACGCAGAACTTCGCCGCACACCTGGACTGGCTGTCCGCCCATGGCTATCACCCGGTGTCGCTGTCGCAGCTGATCAAGGCCTCGCGGGGGGAGGCGAAGCTGCCGCCGCGGCCGGTGCTGCTGACCTTCGACGACGGCCTGCGCAGCGTGTACAGCCGTGTCTATCCACTGCTGCGCGCGTACAACTATCCGGCGCTGGTGGCAGTGATCACCGACTACGTGGACATGGCACCGGGGCGCACCATCGACTACGGCTACCGTCCGTTCGGCCATGACGATTTCCTGACCTGGGACCAGCTGCGCGAGATGCAGGCCAGCGGCCTGATCGAACTGGCCAGCCATACCGACAACCTGCATCACGGCGTGCAGTCCAACCCGCAGGGCAACCAGACCCCGGCGGTGATCACCCGCATCTACGACCCGAAGGCGCAGCGCTATGAAAGCGCGCAGGAGTACGAGAAGCGCCTGCGCGACGATCTCGGCCGCAGCGTGCAGCGCATCGAAAAGGAACTGGGCGTACGCCCGAAAGCGATCGTCTGGCCGTATGCCGCCTACAACCAGTTGAGCAATGACATCGCCGAGCAGCTGGGCATGCCGGTGTCCTTCGACCTGGAAGGACGCAGCACGCCGGTAACCGCCGACCTGCACGGCCTTGCACGCCTGCTGGTGACCAGCAATCCAAACGTCACCTCGCTGGCCTTCGAGCTGCGTCGCAACGTCAACCTGGACGGTACCCGTGCCCTGCAGATCGACCTGGATTCGGTCTACGACAGCGACCCTGCACAGCAGGCGCGCAACCTGGATGCCCTGATAGAACGCGTGAAACGGATCGGCCCGACGCATGTCTACCTGCAGGCCTTCGCCGACCCGGACGGCAACAACACCGCCGATGCCCTGTACTTCCCGAACCGGCATCTGCCGATGCGCGCGGACCTGTTCAACCGTGTCGCCTGGCAGCTGAAAACCCGTGCCGGGGTGAAGGTCTACGCATGGCTGCCGGTGCTGGGTTATGAACTGCCCGACGCTGCGCAGCGTGCGGCGCTGGGCATCCAGAGTCCGGAACGCGATGGCATGTACCGCCTGGATTTCACCAAGCCGCCGGCACGGCAGATCATCAAGGACATCTACGAAGACCTGGCGATCAATTCGTACTTCGAAGGCCTGCTGTTCCATGATGACGGCTACGTACGCGATACCGAACTGGCGCAGCTGCCACAGGAAGGCAGCGACGGTGGCCGCACCCAGGCGCTGATCGATTTCACCCTGGAACTGCGCGACAGCGCACAACGCTGGCGCCCCAAGCTGGGCACCGTGCGCAACCTGTACGCACAGCCGGTGCTGGAACCGCAGAGCGCAGCGTGGTTCGCCCAGCGCCTGGACCTGTTCAATCAGGCCTACGACCGCACCGCGCTGATGGCGATGCCGTGGATGGAAGGCAGCCGCCGTCCCCAGCGCTGGATGGACCGCCTGGTGGTGGCAGTGCGCGAGCACGACCCGGACCTGAAGCACACGATGTTCGAGCTGCAGACCGTGGACTGGCGCACGCAGACGTCGATCAGCGGCGAACAGCTGCGCGCGCAGATCCGTCGCCTGCAGGCGCAGGGCGTGCGTCATTTCGCGTGGTACCCGGACGATTTCATCGCCGACAAGCCGTCGACCCAGGATGCACGCGCGGCGATGTCCGCGCGCAACTTCCCGTATCCGGAGAAGTGACGTGGACATGAACCCGTGGCTCAACGCCATGTTCCAGTTCGCCTTCTTCTACCCCATGGTGATGGCGTTCCTCTGGATGTCCGGTGGCCTGTACTACTTCTTCCGTCGTGAGCGGAAGTCGCGGCCGCGCAACGATCCACCACCCATGGCGGAGTATCCGTTCGCCAGCCTGCTGATTCCGTGCCACAACGAGTCAGCGAACCTGGACGACACCCTCGGCGCGGCATTGGCCCAGCGCTATCCGGACTTCGAAGTGATCGCCATCAACGATGGCAGCAGCGACGACACCGGCGCCCGCCTGGACGCGCTTGCGGCCCTGCACCCGCGCCTGCGTGTGGTCCACCTGGACCGCAACCTGGGCAAGGCCAACGCGCTGCGCATGGGCGCCCTGGCTGCGCGATCGGAATACCTGGTGTGCATCGACGGTGATGCCATGCTGGAAGAATTCGCCATGCACTGGATGGTCTGGCACCTGACCAGCGGCCCGCGCGTGGGCGCGGTGACCGGCAACCCGCGCATCCGCAACCGCTCCACCCTGCTCGGCCGCCTGCAGGTCGCGGAGTTCTCCTCGATCATCGGCATGATCAAGCGCGCCCAACGCGTCTACGGCCGCATCTTCACCGTGTCCGGGGTCATCGCCGCATTCCGTCGCACGGCCCTGCACCGCATCGGCTACTGGGCAGATGACATGGTCACCGAGGACATCGACATCAGCTGGCGGCTGCAGCTGGATCATTGGGACATCCGTTACGAGCCCAACGCGTTGTGCTTCATCCTGATGCCGGAAACACTGAAGGGACTGTGGCGGCAGCGCCTGCGCTGGGCACAGGGCGGCGTGGAAGTGCTGCTGCGCCACGGCTCTTCGTTGTTCAGCTGGCGCAAGCGGCGCATGTGGGGCGTGCTGCTGGAATACATCCTCAGCGTGCTGTGGGCCTACACCATGCTCGCGATCATCCTGCTGTGGGCACTGGGCAAGTTCAACCCGATGCCGCCGCAGTTGTACATCGACACGTTGCTGCCGCAATGGCATGGCGTGATCCTGGCGCTGGTCTGCCTGCTGCAGTTCGCCAGCAGCCTGATCATCGACAGGCGTTACGAAACGCATATCGGCCGCAACTATTTCTGGGTCATCTGGTACCCGATGGCGTACTGGTTGATCAGCCTGTTCACCACGCTGGTGGCGCTGCCCAAGACCCTGCTCAGGCGGCGTGGCAAGCGTGCAACCTGGGTCAGCCCAGACAGGGGTATCCGATGAACGCACATCGCCAGATCGCCACGAGGAAGCCGTCCAACCGCTTCGACTCGCGCCTGATCCAGAAACCGCGCCAGCAGCCCCGCTTGCAGCGCACCGCCTGGGGGTTTGTGACCCTGGCGTTCTGGGGGTTCTACTTCTATCTATGGGCGCCACTGGTCACCCTGGTGTCCTGGCTTTTGGGTGGGCAGCAGGCGTGGCTGCAGCTGTACGAGCGCAAGCAGCACCTGGATCCGTTCGTGATCATCGCCCTGCCGGTGATCCTGGCCGGCTGCGCGCTGCTGCTGATCGCCTGGGCCGAGTACAACCGCTACCGCTTCGCCGGCAGGGAACGGCGCAACCCACGCGAGGACGCCAGCCGCTCGGAGATCGCCCATTCGCTTGGCGCCAGTGATCAGCTCGCCGAACAGATGTTCAATGCGAAGGCCATCACCCTGCACATGGATGAGCATGCGCGGCCGCTGGGCATGACTGCGCAGCTGTTGCGGTAAGGGGGGTTCGGCCGGGCTGCGCCCGGCACCCTGCAGAGGCAACTGCAACAGCCGAAGCAACGGCAACAGCTGGGTTCCGTGGGATGGCGGGGCGGTGTCGGATTGCGGGGACGCCGCAAGTACGTCCCTGTAGGCTTGACAGCCGCATCCATGCGGCTGACACCCCGCAATCCGACACCGCCCCACCTCTGACAGATTTCCGCAATCTGGTAGATCCACGCCATGCGTGGATGAATCTCCATCGGAATCGAATATTTCGACAATTGAACGAAAAGCATCCACGCATGGCGTGGATCTACGTGTCGACCAAGGTCGACACCCACCAAGAGCAGGCCATGCCATTCCGGCAGACCGCGGGAAATTGTCGAAGGCGGGGCGGGTCCGGTTGCGGGGGTGTCCGCGGCATGGATGCCGCGGCCAAGCCCCCATGGATGGGTTTACGGCGTCCCCCGCAACCGGACCCACCCCGCCATCCCACAGGAACCCAGCTGTTGCCGTTGCTTCGGCCGTTGCCGTGGCATCTGCGGGTGCCGGGCGCAGCCCGGCCGTGAACCTACTTTCTGACCTGGCCTTCGCCGCGCACTACGAAACGTTCGACCGTGAGCGCTTCCAGTCCCATCGGGCCATAGGCATGCAGGCGCGTGGTGGAGATGCCGATCTCGCTGCCGAGGCCGAGCTGGCCGCCATCGGAAAAGCGAGAAGACGCGTTGACCATCACCACCGCCGAGCGCAACGCGTTGACGAAACGTTCGGCACTGGCCGCGTCTTCGGTGGCGATCACCTCGGTATGGTCGGAAGTGTAGGTGCGGATGTGCGCGATCGCTGCATCAAGATCGTCGACCACACGCACTGCCAGTACCAGATCAAGGAACTCGGCGGCATAGTCGTCCTCACTGGCCGCGATGCTTCCCGGCAGCAACGGCTGCGCGCGCGCGTCGGCACGCAGCTGCACGCCACGTTCGGCCAGCGCCTGCGCAGCACGCGGCAGGAAGTCTGCGGCAATGTCCTGGTGCACCAGCAGGGTTTCCAGTGAATTGCACGCGGACGGGCGACTGCACTTGCCGTCCACCAGCAGATCGAGCGCTTTGGCAGGGTCGGCACTGGCATCCACGAGCAGGTGGCAGACACCCTTGTAGTGCTTGATCACCGGTACCCGCGCGTGTTCTGCAACGAATCGGATCAGGCCTTCGCCACCGCGCGGGATGGCCAGGTCGATCAGTTCATGCAGCTGCAGCAGTTCCAGCATGGCTTCGCGGCGCAGGTCGGTCAGCACCGTCACCGCGGCAGGGGGAACGCCGTTGGCCTTCAATGCTCCGGCCAACGCCTGGGCGATGGCGGTGTTGGAATGGATCGCCTCCGAACCGCCACGCAGGATCACGCCGTTGCCCGCTTTCAGGCATAGCGCGGCGGCTTCGGCGGTCACGTTCGGGCGTGCTTCGTAGATCATCGCGATCACACCCAGCGGCACGCGCACCTTCTGCACGCGGATGCCGTTCGGACGCACGTCGTCGCGGGTCACCTGCCCGACCGGGTCCGGCAGGCCCGCCACCTCACGAACCGCATCGGCCATTGCCAGCAGGCGCGCCGGGTCCAGCGCCAGGCGATCGAGCATCGCGCTGCCCACGCCCTTGTCGCGGGCGGCGGCCAGGTCGCGCGCATTGCCCGCAAGAATCTGCCCGGCATTGACCTCCAGCGCCTGCGCCATCGCCAGCAGCAGCGCCCTGCGGGCATCGCTGTCGAGGCCAGCGACCACCTGGGCTGCGTCACGGCAGGCGCGGGCCTGCGATTCGATCTCACTCATCGGGACATCCTGCAATGGGTTCATGGCAGCACCAGATCGTCGCGATGGACGACAGTACCGCCGTAGTTGTAGCCGAGCACGGTCTGGATATCGCGGGTGTGGCGGCCGGCAATGCGGCGCACGTCATCGGCGGCGTACTGGCTGACACCACGGGCCACGCAGACCCGGCCAGCTTCGGTGTTCCAGCACACCTGCACCATGTCACCACGGCGGAACGCGCCATCGGCACCGGTGATGCCACCAGGCAACAGCGATGCGCCCTTCTCGCGCATCGCCTGCGCTGCACCGGCGTCGATCAGGATCGCGCCTTCGGCCAGCGGTGCGTGCCGCAGCCAGTGCTTGCGGGCGGCCTCGCGGCTGCGCGCAGCGTGGATGCGGGTGCCGAACAGGCGATCCTGCGCAAGCGCGCGCACCACCTCGCCACTGCGGCCGTTGAACAGGTAGGTTTCGATGCCAACACGGCCGGCCTTGGCCGCGGCCTCCAGCTTGGTGCGCATGCCACCGGTACCGGCAACTGAACCGGCACCACCGGCCATCGCCAGCACGGCATCATTCAACTCGGGCACGTCGTGCAGCGGCCGCGCATCGGCATGCGTGCGCGGGTCGGCACTGTAGAGGCCATCGATGTCGGTGGCGATGAACAGCGCATCGGCATCGACCAGCGCCGCCACGGTCGCGGCCAGGTTGTCGTTGTCGCCGAGCTTGAGCTCGTCCACCGACACGGTGTCGTTCTCGTTGACCACCGGCAGCGCCCCCAGCCGCAACAACTCGTTGAGGGTTGCCCGCGCGTTGAGATAGCGACGGCGGTTGCGCAGATCGTCATGGGTCAGCAGCACCTGCGCCACCGGGCGCTCAAAGAAGCGCTGCCACAGACCGATCAGCTGCGCCTGGCCAAGTGCCGCCAATGCCTGTCGTGCAGCCATCGCCGCACCGGGCTCATCGGCCCTGGGCAGGATCGCGCGGCCGGCAGCCACCGCGCCGGAGGAGACGATGACCACTTCGCGCCCGGCCAGCACGTTGGCCGAGACGAACTGGGCCAGGCCCAGCGCGTGACGCGGTGACAGGCCACCGCCATCGGCTGCGAGCAGGCTGCTGCCGACCTTGAGTACGGCACGCCGCCACGACGGCAGCGCTTGTTCGGGGAACGGCGATGCAACGTTGGCGGCGTGGACGGTCATCAAGGGCGCCTCAGCGGGTATTCCATTCGTGGACGCTCAGCGCCGATGCCTGCATCGTCACCAGCGGATCGGTGGCGACGATGGCCTGTGCCTGCGCCAGGCTGTCGACGTTGCACAGCACATAGGCGCCGCCACTGCCATCGGCAAAGCCGCCGGTCAGCTGCAGCTTGCCCTCGGCCTGCAGCGCATCAAGAAAGTCGCGGTGCGGTTGCACCACGGCGTCGGTGAAACCGGGCTGGCGCATCGCCAGCACCAGGTAAACAGTGCCGGCCATCAGGACAGCCCCTGCCAGCGCGCGCGCAGTTCATCCAGGCGCAGGTCCGACGCCGAACCCGGCGATACACGCGCCGCCAGGCTGCCTTCCGGCGTACGCCCCCGCCCCGCGCTGTCGGCACCGGCGGCAGCGGCCTTGTAGGCCTCGCGGAAGGGCACGCCCGCGACCGCAGCTTCCACCGCTACGTCGGTGGCGTACATGCCCGAATCGATCGCCGCACGCAGCTTGTCATCGCGCCATTCCAGGTTGGCCAGCAGCGCCGGCAGCAGCTCCAGCGCGGCCAGGCCGCGACCGAAGCCGTGGAAGATCGCGCCCTTGGACGACTGCAGATCGCGGTGGTAGCCCGATGGCAGCGACAGCAGCTGCTCGATCTCGGTGCGTGCGGCGGCGACACTGGCATGGGTCGCCCGCATCAGCTCGATCACGTCCGGATTGCGCTTGTTGGGCATGATCGAACTGCCGGTGGTGTACTGCGCCGGCAGCGCGACGAAACCGAATTCGGCGCTGGTGAACAGCGACAGGTCCCAGGCGATGCGGCGCAGGTCCAGGGTCGCACCGCCAAGCGCTTCCAGTGCAGCCAATTCGAACTTGCCACGCGACAGCTGCGCGTAGATCGGCGAGATCTGCATGCGCGCAAAGCCGAGCGCGGCGGTGGTGTGCTCGCGGTCCAGCGGCAGGTTCACGCCGTAACCGGCAGCAGTGCCGAGCGGGTTGGCATCGACCAGCGCATGGGTATCGCGGGCACGCACAGCGTTGTCGATGAAGGCTTCGGCCCAACCGGCCCACCACATGCCGGCCGAGGACACCACCGCACGCTGGATGTGGGTGTAACCGGGAATCGGCAGGTGCTGTTCGGCCTGTGCACGGTCAAGGGCGACCTTGGCCACTTCGGCACTGACCTGCGCTACGCGCTGCAACTTCTCCTTCAACCACAACCGGGTGGCGACCAGGATCTGGTCGTTGCGGCTGCGGCCGGTGTGGATCTTGCGGCCGGCATCACCAAGGCGTTCGGTCAACCGGGCCTCGATGGCCGAATGGCCATCTTCATACTGCGTATCCAGCACGAAGCGGCCTTCGCGGAAGTCCTGCGCCAGCACCTCCAGCTCGCGCAGCAACCCTGCCAGCTCGTCGGCGCTGAGGATGCCGATGTGCTGCAGACCTTGCGCGTGCGCGGCGCTGGCGGCGATGTCATGCAGGAAGAATTCGCGATCGAGGATCACGTCGTCGCCGGCGAGGAAGGTCTGGATCTGGGCATCGACAGCGACGCCTGGCTTCTGCCAAAGAAGGTCTGCCATGGGGGGCTCCTGTACGGTTTCAGTGCGGGATCGACGTCAGTTCGTCGATGCCCAGCGCGAGATTGAGGTTCTGCATGGCCTGCGTGGCCGCGCCCTTGAGCAGGTTGTCCAGGGTCGCCACCACCACCACCCGCTTGCCGCCCGGGGCCAGCGTGAAGCCGCCGACCTGGGCACCATGGCGGCCGGCGATGCGGCTCACCCACGGCGCCTCGTCCACGACCTCGATGAGTGCTTCACCGGCATAGGCCTGCTGGAAGCGCTCGACGATCTGCTCGCGGGTCTGCACGCGGTTCAACCACAGGTTGGCGGTGAGGGTGATGCCACGGAAATGCGGCGCGACGTGGGGCATGAATTCGACCGCCACGCCCAGCTGCACGGACACTTCGCGCTCGTGCACGTGGTTGGTCAGCGCGTACGGCATCAGGTTGTCGGCCAGCAGCTCGACATTGTTCTTGTCCGACGGCGAGGTGCCGGCACCGGAGTAGCCGGACACGCCGAAGCACTGCGGCGGGCCCGCCAGCAGATCCCGCAGCGGATGGATCGCCAGCTGCATCGCGGTGGCGTAGCAGCCGGGGTTGCTGATGTGCTTCTGCCCGCTGTAACGGCTGCGGGTAAGCTCGGGCAGGCTGTAGTACCAGGCAGTGTCGAAACGGTAGTCGGCCGACAGGTCGACGATCACCGTGTCCGGCTTCGCCGTTTCCAGCGCCGCCACGAACGGAGCAGCCAGGCCGTTGGGCAGTGCCAGGATCACCGCATCCACGCCCTTGGCGGCAACGGCATCGGCGTCGAGATTTTCGAACTGCAGTTCACCCTGCCACTGCGGGTAGTGGTCGGACACGCGCTGCCCGGCCAGTTCGCGCGAAGAGACGAAGCCCAGCCGCAGGTTCGGATGCGCGGCCACCAGCCGGATCAGCTCGGCGCCGGTATGGCCGCGGGCGCCGACGATGCCGACGGTGAACGAGGAGGAAATACTCATGCGTGCGTGCTCATGCGTGCGAGTCGAGGCGGTGCTGCAGGTGGCGTTTCACGCCCTGCCATTCCGCATCGATGATGGAGAAGATGACGGTGTCGCGTGGCGTGCCGTCGGGATGGCGACGGTGATTGCGCAGCACGCCATCCTGCTTGGCGCCCAAGCGTGCGATCGCGGTGCGCGAGGTGAAGTTGAACCAGCTGGTTTCAAACACCACGCTCAGGCATTCCAAGCGCTCGAAGGCATGGCCGAGCAGCATCAGCTTGGTTTCGGAGTTGACCCCGGTGCGCTGTACCGACTCGCCATACCAGGTGTAGCCGATGCTCAGCCGCGGTACGTCAGGCTGCAGATCGTAGTAGCGGGTGGTGCCGACAATCTGGTCGTTGGCATCGAACACCACGAACGGCAGTACCTTGCCCTCGGCCTGCACCTGCAGCGCGGCCTGCACATAGCCGGTCATGGTCTTCGCATCAGGCACCTGGGTGTACCAGAGCCGGGACAGCGCGCCGTCGCCCAACGCACCGCGCAGGCCATCGATATGGCTCATCTGCAGCGGTTCCAGCCGCGCATGCGTGCCGGTCAGCGTGGGTACCTTGGTCCAGTCTGCGTGATTCATCGCGCTCAGCCCTCCAGGCTCGGTGCACGCACGGCGCAATGGTCGACATAGGTCCTGATCCGGTCGATGCCATCGGCACCGTACCAGAACACCTTCCAATTGCCCTGCTTGTAGCAGCCATCGGATTCGGCGTAGTAGAAATGGTTGATCGGGTTGCCGTTGCGTGAGCGCCAGAACAGCTGCGGAGTTTCTTCCAGCATCACGTTCCATACGGCGCGGCCCAGGCCTTCACCCTGCGCATCGTCGAGCACGGCGAACTTGTCCAGGTACACGCCCTCGGCCTCATCGGTGAGGATCACCGCCGTACGGTAGTTCTCGCTGACATAGGCGCGCAGCAGCGTGGTCTTCTCGAAATAGTCCGGCACCAGGGTGCGGCCGAAACTGGATTCGATCAGGCCCTTCAGGCGCGGCAGGTCAAGCTCGCTCCAGGCGGTTGCACGCAGCACCTTCTCGCCCTTGCGCACCAGCGTACCCGAGCCCTTGTGGGTGAACAGTTCCTTGGCCAGGTCGGCGGGCCGGGTGATCGACACCGACGATTCCAGCGGCAGCCGGTCGAGCAGCGACTTGATCTGTTCGATCTTCACCTTCATGCCACCGTGGATCCACGGTTGCGCGATCAGGTGGTCGTACTCGGTGGACAGGTTGATCGAATCGATCACGCTGCCCTCTTCGTCCAGCAGGCCGCCGGTACCGGTCAGGAAGATGATCTTGTACGGCTGCAGTTCCTGCACCAGTTCGTTGGCGGCGAAGTCGGCATTGACGTTGAGGATCTGCCCGCCGGCGGTCTCGCCCAGGCTGGTGATGACCGGGATCGAGCCCGCACGCAGGCTGGCTTCGATCGGTGCCAGGTTGACCTTCTTCACCTCGCCGACCAGGCCGTAGGTATCCAGGCCTAGGTACTCCGCCTCGAACACGCCACCAGTGATGGACGTGGCGCGCGCGCCGTTCTGCTGCAGGGCTTCGACCAGGCGCAGGTTGGATTGCTGGAACACCCGGCGCACGATCGCCAGCGCTTCCGGCGAGGTCACCCGCAGGCCGTTGACCGTCTGCTTTTCAATGCCGGCGGCCGACAGTTCCGCATCCAGCTGCGGTCCGGCGCCGTGCAGCACGATCGGGGTCAGGCCGACTTCCTGCAGGAACGACAGCGAGGAGGTCAGCGCGTCGAGATCGTCGCGCAGCACTGCGCCGCCGACCTTGACCACGGCGAAGCGCTTGGCGTCCAGCTGCGAGAAGCGCTTGAGGTACTGGCTGATCTCCTTCGCGCTGGCCATGCTCGAGAGCAGGCGCACGATGGTCTGGCGGGTCTGGCGGTGGGGCTGGAGGGCAGGAGACATTTCGGTTTCGTCACAGGCGGCGGTCGCCGCGTTGCAGTTCCGCCGCGCAGAAGCGCAGCGGCGTTGTAGGTCGATCAGGCGCCAGCGGCGATGATCCGATGTACGGCGTCGGTGTAGCGCTGCAGCTGCTCCAGCGTCACGAACTCGTCGGCGGTATGGGCCTGGGCGATGTCGCCCGGGCCGAACACCAGCGTGGTATAGCCAGCGGCCGAGAACAGCGACGCCTCGGTCCAGAAGTCCACCGCGTTGCCGATCGGAATATCCAACGCATCGGCCACGTCGCGCGCCAGCAGGCGGCGGTTCTCGGCTTCGGCGATGTCGCCCGCCGGCAGGCTGGGGCCACGGAAGGTTTCGGTGAACACCGCCGCTTCCGGTTCGGCGAAACCGGCAAAGGTCGCCAGCAGCGCATCGATATCCATCGACGGCAGCGGCCGGAAACCAAAGCGCACTTCCGCCGCCGGCGCGATCATGTTGGCCTTGATGCCACCTTCCACGCGCCCGATGTTGAAGCGCAGGCCGGTCAATCCACCGAAGCGTGCCGAAGCCAGCGATTCGACGTGGTCCAGCGCACGGTTACCCCAGCGCATCGCCTGGTGCAGCGCACTGGCGGCGGCATCCTGCTTGCCCGAGGCATGGCCGGCACGGCCGGCGAACTGCATCAGCACCGAGCTGATGCCACGATGCGCGAGCACCGCTTCGCTCATGGTCGGTTCGGCCACCAGCACCGCTTCGTACTTGATGCCCCGGGCCAGGAACGCGGCAATACAGCGCGGATCGTTGGCTTCTTCATCGCTGGAGAACAGGAACGCCGCGTCGCCATCACTGGCATTGGCTGCAGCCACCAGCGCAGCAGCCGCACCCTTGATGTCACACACACCGAGGCCGACCACGCGGTCGTCCAGGCGACGCATCACGTGCGGGTCGGCACTCCAGTGCGGCGAGTCCGGCACGGTGTCCAGATGCACGTTGAACAGGTACTTCGGCGTACCGCGCACGGCGTACAGGCTGACCGCGCCAGCGCCATGGTCGATCACCTCGACATTGAACCCGGGCAGGTTGTCGCGCAGGTAATCGAAGATGCCGCCGGTGGTGATCGCACGCGGCGGGTTGCGGGTGTCGAAGGACACCAGCGCCTGCAGGTGATCGAGCGTCTGTTCAAGCATGAATCAACAATCCTGTGGATTTCCGCCGGGCATGGCCCGGCGCTACCGGAACGCGTCTGGAGGAGAGCCCCCTTCTTGTTGAAGGGGGCGCGCCAACGGCGCGGGGTTAAGGAGGAATGCGCGGGCAGGTCGATCGCGGCTCAGCCGCGGTTGACCTGCGCGTACAGCGTCGAGCTCATGCCGAACAGCTTGATGAAGCCTTCGGCTTCTTCCACGCCCCAGTCGGCCGACTGCGCATAGGTGGCGCCCTTGGTGTTGAGCAGGTGCGGCGACTTCACCGCAACGGCGTCGACGCGACCGCCACGGGTTTCCAGCACCACTTCGCCATTGACCTTGGCCTGCGAGGACTTCAGGAAGGCTTCGATGTCGGTCTTCAGCGGGTCGTGGTAGAAGCCTTCGTACACCAGCTCCACCCACTTGCGCGCCACGTCCGGCTTGAAGCGGTTCTGCTGCTTGGTCAGCACCGCATCTTCCAGCGCGCGGTGCGCGGCCAGCAGCGAGACCAGGCCCGGCGCCTCGAACACGATGCGGCCCTTCAGGCCGATCACGGTGTCGCCGGTGTACACGCCACGACCGACGCCGTAGGGGGCGAACAGCTTGTTGAGCTGGGCCAGGATCTGCTCACCCGGCAGGGCCTTGCCGTTGAGCTCCACGGCTTCGCCTTCGACAAACTTCAGGGTGACGGTCAGCGGTGCTTCCGGCCATTCGCTGCGCGGTGCGCACCAGCCACGGGCGCCCTCGCCCGGTGCTTCCCAACGATCGATCTCGCCGCCGGACATGGTCAGGCCCAACAGGTTCTCGTTGATGGTGTAGGCCTGCTGCTTGGCGCGCACGCCGAAGCCACGCTCTTCCAGGTACTTCTGTTCGTAGGCGCGGGTCTGGGTGTGTTCCTTCTGGATCTCGCGGATCGGCGCGATGATCTGGTAGTCACCCAGGGCCTTCACTGCCAGGTCGAAACGCACCTGGTCGTTGCCCATGCCGGTGCAGCCGTGGGCGATGATGTTGGTGCCCAGTTCGGCGGCGCGCTTGAGCGCGGCATCGACGATCAGGTAACGGTCCGACACCAGCAGCGGGTACTGGCCCTGGTAGCCTTCACCGGCCCACACGAACGGCTTGACGAAGCCGGACCAGATGGCCGGACCGCCATCGACGGTCTGGTGGCTGGTGACACCCAGTTCGGCGGCACGCTTCTCGATGAAATCGCGCTCTTCGTCATCCACACCGCCGGTATCGGCGAACACGGTATGCACGTTGTAGCCGCGCTCCTGCAGGTAAGGCACGCAGAAGCTGGTATCAAGGCCGCCGGAGAAGGCGAGAACGACGTCTTTGTTGCTCATGGGGGTATGTCCTGGTAGCGCCGGGCCATGCCCGGCGGAAATGTTCGAATGGAGAAATCAGCGCCCGGCAACAGCGGCCATGATCGCCTTCTGCACATGCAGGCGATTCTCGGCCTCGTTGATGGCGATGCACTGCGGCGAATCCATCACGCCGTCAGTCGCCTTCACGTTGCGGCGCAGCGGCAGGCAGTGGCTGAACACACCGTTGTTGGTCAGCGCCATCTTCCGTTCGTCGACGATGAAGTGCTTGAACTGGTCGCGGATCGGCTTCTCCGGCTCCCAGTTGCCGAAGAACGGCAGCGCGCCCCAGCTCTTGGCATAGACCACGTCGGCACCGGCATAGGCGCTGTCGATGTCATGGCTGATCTTCAGCGAACCGCCGCTCTCGGCCACGTTCTGCTCGGCCCAGCCCATGTAGCGCTCGTCGAGGATGTAGTCGGCGGTCGGGCACAGCAGCGTCACGTCCATGCCCATGCGGGTGGCGATGGTCAGCGCCGAGTTGGCCACCGCGGTGTTCAGCGGCTTGGGGTGGTAGGTCCAGGTCAGCACGTACTTCTTGCCGCGCAGGTCCTGGGTACCGAAATGCTCCTGCAGGGCCATCACGTGCGCCAGTTCCTGGCACGGGTGGGTGATGGTCTCCATGTTGATCACCGGCACCGGCGAGTACCTGGCGAAACTCTCGAGCACGACGTCCTGGCGGTCGTAGGCCCAGTCGACGAACTTCGGGAAAGCACGCACGGCGATGATGTCGCAGTAACGGCCGAGCACCTTGGCCACTTCAGCGATGTGCTCTTCGGTATCGCCGTCCATCACCGTGCCGAGGTTGAACTCGATCGGCCATGCATCCTTGCCCGGCTGCAGCACCACTGCGTGGGCACCAAGCTGGAACGCGCCCAGCTCGAAACTGGTGCGGGTGCGCATGGACGGATTGAAGAACACCAGCGCGATCGACTTGCCCTTGAGCTGGTCGCCGAGCTTGTTGCGCTTGAACAGCGCAGCCTGGGTCAGCAGCGCGTCAAGTTCGCTGCGGCTCCAGTCCTGGGTGTTCAGGAAGTGCTTGGGGGACATCATCATTCCTTGCATGAGCGGCGCCGGTGGCCGACGCGGTGGAAGGTGGAAGGGAAAACCGGGAACCAAGGTGATACGAAAAGGTTGCAGATGAAGCTTTCAGAACGCGGAAACGAAAAAACCCAGCCGGCGGGCTGGGTTTTTTTCGGACGAACAGCAGAAAGCTCCGGATTACCCAGCGAGAATGTGGGGTTCCGGTCGACGGGCACGCGACGTCATGCCAGTGGCCTGGCGGGCGGCGCTGCTGTCGTGCTGGAAGTCGGTGAGCTTCATTGGTCGGCAATCTTTACATGCGGCCGGGGCCGGCGCAAGAGGCCGGCGTCGCAGAATCAGGGGGTGCCGGCTGCAGCCTGCTCCGGGCCCACCCAGGGGGTGATCGAAACCCGGATCTTCAGCCGGTTGCCAGGGTCTTCCGGCAGCCGCGAACGGTACTTGGTGCCCTTGTAGACGTAATCCACGTCATAGGCGATGGGGCGGCGGAACTCGCGCCCGACAGGCACGATGCGACAGTCCCGGGTCAGCATCGGGCCCGTGTTGGCCGGCGCCGGGGCGGGGGTTTCGGCCGGAAGCTCCTCCAGCGTCTCCTCATCGCTGCGCTTGAACATCGAGCGCACCGAATCCCACAGGCGGCCGATGCGGCCCTTGTCCTCGACCGGCTCCTCGCCGGTGACATTGACCGGGGCCAGGGTGCGGGTCGAGACCGGCTCGCAGTGCTCCTCGGTACGGGTTGCGCGCAGGGTCTGGAACACCGGCTCCACGTTGAGCACCTGGGCGTAGTCGAACTTCACGTTCTCCACGATCACCACCCGGTTGCGGGGCTCGGCCTCCTGGGCCAGGACCACGGCGGGCAGCGCCGACAGGCAGGCCAGGGTCAGCAACGCGGTGGTTTTCATTGGCGAAGGGAGCAGGGACACGGCAATAGTGTAGGCAGTGGTGACCGCAAGGGGCTGAACATTACCCGTCCGCGCCGTTCCTGCCCACCCCACCCCGGCCGCCGGTGACGTCCACCGGTGGCAACGGTCCCCCCAAAGGGCCCCGACACGTTCTAAAATCACAGGCTTGTCCCCCAGTCACAGACCCATGACCCTGCGCCTGCACAACAACCTGACTCGCCAGCTCGAACCGTTCACCCCGCTCGACCCGGCCTGTCCGACCCTGTATGTGTGCGGCCCGACGGTCTACAACTACGTGCACATCGGCAACGCCCGTGGACCGGTGGTGTTCGGGGTGCTGGCCGACCTGCTGCGGCGGCGCTTCGGTGCCCTGCGCTACGCCCGCAACATCACCGACGTGGACGACAAGATCAACACCGCCGCGCGCGAGCAGGGGGTGCCGATCAGCACCATCACCGACCGTTTCGCCGCGGCCTACCGTGAAGACATGGCCGCGCTGGGCGTGGTGCCGCCGGACATCGAACCGGAAGTGACCGCGCACATGGCGCAGATCATCACCATGATCGAGCAGCTGGTCAGCAGCGGGCATGCCTACGCCGCCGAGGGCCATGTGCTGTTCGCCGTCGGCAGTTTCGAGGGCTACGGCAAGCTGTCGCGCCGCGATCCGGACGAAATGCTGGCCGGCGCCCGTGTCGAGGTTGCTCCCTACAAGCGCGCGCCCGGCGACTTCGTGCTGTGGAAGCCGTCCGGCGACGACCTGCCGGGCTGGGAATCGCCCTGGGGTCGCGGCCGTCCGGGCTGGCATATCGAATGCTCGGCGATGGCCGCCGCACACCTGGGCGAGACCATCGACATCCATGCCGGTGGCGTCGACCTGCAGTTCCCGCACCACGAAAACGAGATCGCGCAGAGCGAGTGCGCGCACGGCGGCAAGGTGTTCGCACGCTTCTGGCTGCACAACGGCATGCTCAACTTCGGCGGCGCCAAGATGAGCAAGTCGATCGGCAACATCGAGCGCGTCCACGACCTGGTGCGTAAACACGCCCCCGAGGCACTGCGCCTGGCCTTGCTGTCGGCCCACTACCGGCAGCCGCTGGACTGGTCCGACGCGCTGATCGAACAGTCCGGCCGCACCCTCGACCGCCTGTACGGCACCCTGCGCGAGCTGGCCGATGTGGCCGCCACGGCAGTGATCCCGGCAGACATCGAAGCGGCATTGGATGACGATCTCAATACGCCGCAGGCGCTGGCCGAAGTGGCCCGTATCGCCGGCGAAGCGCGCCGCGCCACCGATCCCAGCGAACGCGCACGCCTGAAGAGCGAACTGCTCGGCGCAGGCCTCGCCCTGGGCCTGCTGCAGGCCGATCCGGCGCAGTGGTTCGGCAACGCCGCCGGCGACAGCGACGACGACGCGCGCATCCAGGGCTTGATCGACGAACGCGCGGCAGCCAAGCAGGCGCGCGACTTCGCCCGTTCCGACGCCATCCGCGACCAGCTGGCCGCCGAAGGCATCGTGCTGGAAGACACCCCGCAGGGCGTGCGCTGGTCGCGCAAGCGCGGCTGACCTGCCCTGCCCCGTGGCCGGCCCCACCGGCCACGCCCCCACTGTAGAGACTGTTGTGATCGACTCCCCGTTCCCGCTTGAACCCACCGCCGCCGAGGCACAGACGGCCATCGCCGAGGAATTCGGTTTCTTCGGCGACTGGTCCGAGCGCTATCAGTACCTGATCGACCTCGGCCGCAAGCTGCCCGCCTTCCCGGAAGAATGGAAGACCGAAGAGCACCGCCTGCTCGGTTGCCAGTCGATGGTCTGGATCGTGCCGGAAGGCAATACGCAGTCGCTGCGTTTCCACGCCATCAGTGATTCGGCCATCGTCTCCGGCCTGATCTTCCTGGCGCTGCGTGTGTACTCCGGGCGCACCGCGCAGGAGATCCTGGCCACCGAACCCAGCTATATCCAGGATATCGGCCTGTCCCGCCACCTGTCGCCGACGCGCAGCAACGGCGTGGCGGCGATGCTGGCCTTCATCCGTGAGACCGCGCAGGCCCAGCTGCAGCGCGATCCGTCGTGAGCGAACCTGCCACAGCCGAAGACACCGCGCTGGGCCTGCTGTCCCGGCCCGGTTTCGCCCGGCTGCTGGCGTACCGCATCTTCGCGATGCTGTCCTACCAGGTAGTCGCGGTCACAGTCGGTTGGCACATCTACGAAGTCACCCGCAATCCGTTCTCGCTGGGCCTGATCGGCCTGGCCGAGGTGCTGCCGTTCTTCTGCGTGGCGCCGTTTGCCGGTTATCTGGTGGATCATCTGCCGCGCCGCAAGCTGGGCATGGTCGCCTGTTCCGGACTGATCGCCACCGCGCTGGTGCTGACCAGCGTAGCCAAGGGCTGGCTTCCGGTTGAAGGCGTGTGGCCGATCTATGCAGCCATCGCCCTGACCGGCATGGTCCGCGCCTTCCTGTCGCCGATCTACAACGCCCTGTTCGCCCGCGTGTTGCCACGTGAACATTTCGCCCGTGGCGCCAGCCTGGGCGCCGTGGTGTTCCAGACCGGCATGATCGCCGGCCCGGCACTGGGTGGCGTGCTGGTCGGCTTCGGTGGCAAGGGCCTGTCCTATGCGGTGGCCACGGCCTTCGCGCTGGTGGCGATGGGCTGCCTGGCCACGCTGAAAGTGGAAGAACCGGTGCATGCCGGCCCAGCCGCGCCGATCTTCAAGAGCATCGCCGAAGGCGCGCGCTTCGTGGTCGGCAACCGGATCATGGTCGGTGCCATGGCGCTGGACATGTTCTCGGTACTGCTGGGCGGCGTAGTGGCGATGCTGCCAGCGTTCCTGCACGAGATCCTGCATCACGGTCCGGAGGGCCTGGGCATCCTGCGCGCGGCCCCGGCACTTGGGTCGGTGTGCGTGGGCCTGTGGCTGGCGCGCCACCCCCTGCACCGCAACGCCGGTCGCGTGCTGCTGCTCGCCGTGGCCGGCTTCGGCCTGTGCGTGATCGGCTTCGGCCTGTCCCAGCACTTCTGGCTGTCGGCGTTGATCCTGCTGTTCTACGGCGCCTTCGACGGCGTGTCGGTGGTGATCCGCTCCACCATTCTGCAGCTGGCCACGCCGGAAGAGATGCGCGGCCGGGTATCGTCGATCAACGGCATCTTCATCAGCTCGTCCAACGAACTGGGCGCGTTCTATGCCGGCACCATGGCCAAGGTGCTGGGGCTGGTACCGGCGGTGGTACTGGGCGGGTTCGCGGTACTGAGCGTGGCCGGGATCACCGCGTGGAAGAACCCGACGCTGCGGAAATTGAATCTGCGTGATCTGCAGTAGCGTCGGCTCGTCGTTTCCGCGACAGCGGGTTTACGTGCGCCGACGCACTGGTAGCGCCGGGCCATGCCCGGCGGCCCCTTTCCGCGACCGCGGCGGGGTGTCACGTTCTTTGCGCGCGCAAAGAAAGTAACCAAAGAAACGCGCCGCCATCCGCGAGCCGGCGCTGCGCACCGGTGCCCTGCGGTGCTCGGCTCGCTACAAGGCGGACCCAACAGCCGCGAGCATACGCATGGCCGCTCCTGGTAGAGCCAAGCCATGCTTGGCTGTTCTTGCTCTTGCTCTTCCCTGCCCCCCGGCTTCGGCCTGAGCCGAGCATGGGCTCGGCTCTACAGCGGCCGCACTCGGGAACTGTCTGGAGCGGGCGGGTCACCCGGGCCAGGACCGTTCGCGCCATGGATGGCGCGACCGAGCCCCCAGGGATGGGTTTACGGCGTGTCCTGGCCCGGGTGACCCGCCCGCTCGCTCACGGAACAACCAAGGCGCAGCTCTACGCAGCCAACCGCCACTCAACAAAAAACCCGGCCGAAGCCGGGCTTTTCGCATGACATCACAACGAACCGGAATCAGTCGCCCTGCTGCTTCTGCAGGTGCTCCCAACGTTCCTGGGCGTCGATGGTGCGCTCGGCGGTCAGGCGCGCTTCGAGGCGCTCCAGGCCGATTTCTTCACCGGTGTCCACGCAGTACCCGTAATCGCCCGCTTCCAGGCGCTTGAGGGTGCTGTCGATCTTGCCGATCAGCTTGCGGTAACGGTCACGGGTGCGCAGTTCCAGCGAGTTCTCGGTCTCGCGGGTCGCGCGCTCGGCTTCATCGCCGATGTCACGCACTTCCTCACGCAGGTTCTCGATGGTCTGCTTGGACTCTTCCACCAGGTCGGCGCGCCAGTTCTGCAGGCGCTGGCGGAAGTACTCCTGCTGCAGCGAGCTCATGTACTCCTCGTCCGAGGCCGGCTTGTAGCCTGCGGGCAGGATCGGGCGGCCAGTGGCCTCATCGGTCTTGTATTCGACCACCTTGTACTTGCTGCGCGGCGCAGGCGCTGCCGAACGGGCAGCGACGGCCACGGCAACCTTGCCCACGGGGCGGGTCACGGTCTTCGGAGCGGAATCGGATTTCACGGCGGTTTTAGCAGGCGATTTCGAAACGGGCACGGGATTCTTGGATTGCGGGGCGGTCGATGCTGCAGAAGCGGCGGCGGTGGCCGGCTTGGGGGCCGGTTTGGCTGCTGCCACTGCCGCGGTCTTGGCCGGGACAGACTTGGCCGGGGCCGGCTTCGCAGCTGGCTTCGGTGCGGACTTCACTACAGGGGCCGGCGTCGGCTTGGCAGCCGGCGGGGCGACATTCTTGGCAGTCTTGGCGGCAGGTGCCGGCTTGGCAGGCGCCACCTTCTTTGCTGCCGGCTTCGCAGCAGGCGCGGCGGCAACCTTCTTCACCACCGCCTTCGGCGCCGGCTTGGCTGCTGCCTTCTTCGGTGCCGGCTTGGCAGCGGCCTTCTTCACCGGTGCAGCCTTGCTGGCAACCTTCTTCACCGCCGGTGCCTTCTTGCTGGCAGCGACAGGTTTGGCCTTGACCGGCGCAGCGGGTTTCTTCGCCACTGCCGGCTTGCCGGACTTGGCCGGCGCTTTCTTTGCGGTGGCCTTCCTGGCCGCCGGTTGTGAGGATGCCGCCTTGGTCACCGGCTTGCTGGCCGGCTTCTTGGCAACGGGCTTGGCCGCCAACTTCTTCACAACAGGCTTGGCGGTTTTCTTGGCGGCCTTGACGGCCTTCTTTGCAGTTTTTTTAGCAGCCACGAAACGCTCTTCCTTGGATTCCCCGGGGCCCGGGAAAGCGGGCCTTTATAGCCTACCCGACCCGCAGCAGCAACCTCGGGGGCCCGCTCCATTCAGTCCAGGAGTCAACGGGTCCAAGGCGCGGTCCGACGAACACGGACCGCCTTGCGCGGTACGGAACCTGTCCGGCACCTGGAGGGGTGCCGATAGCGGTCGCAGGCCATCTACGACATGCGACCAACGGCCCATCCTGCACAAATGCGGCCTTCATGCCAACTGGCTTAAGATGACTGAGTGATCTCGCGCCTGCTCATCGCCCTGCTGCGCTTCTACAAGCGCTTCATCAGCCCGCTGCTGGGGCCTCGCTGCCGTTTCGTGCCGAGCTGCTCTGAATACGCCATGGACGCCATCTCCCGGCACGGCCCGCTGCGCGGCAGCTGGCTGGCCGCGCGACGGCTGGGCCGCTGCCATCCGTTCCATCCCGGCGGCTTCGATCCAGTGCCCGAATCTCCCAACGCCCCTTCTTGCCGTTGCACAGGAAAACACTGACATGTCCTCCACGCTCATCACCAACGCCCGCCTGGTCAACGAAGGCCGCACCTTCGAAGGCGACCTGCGCATCGAGAACGACCGCATCGCGCAGATCGGCAAAGGGTTGACCCCGCGTGATGGCGAACAGGTGGTGGATGCGGCCGGGCGCTGGCTGCTGCCCGGCATGATCGACGACCAGGTGCACTTCCGCGAACCAGGCCTGACCCACAAGGGCGACATCGCCAGCGAGTCGGCCGCGGCCGTGGCCGGTGGCCTGACCAGCTTCATGGACATGCCCAACACCAACCCGCCGACGCTCGACTCGACCATTCTTGAAGCCAAGTACGAGCTGGCGCGCGGCCGTGCCTGGGCCAACTACGGTTTCTACCACGGTGCCAGCAACGACAACCTGGACGCCATCCGCGCGCTCGACCCGAAGAAGGCGCCGGGCGTGAAGGTGTTCATGGGTGCGTCCACCGGCAACATGCTGGTCGACAACCCGGAAACCCTGGACGCGATCTTCCGCGAGTGCCCGACCCCGATCATCACGCACTGCGAAGACACGCCGATGATCGATGCCAACCTGAAGGCCTTCCAGGAAAAGTACGGCGACGCGCTGACCCCGGAGATGCACCCGGACATCCGTTCGCGCGAAGCCTGCATCAAGTCGACGCGGCTGGCGATGTCGCTGGCGCGCAAGCACGGCACCCGCCTGCACGTGCTGCACATCTCCACCGCCGACGAACTGGCGCTGTTCGAGAAGGGCCCGCTGATCCGTGCCGACGGCAGCCGCAAGCAGATCACCGCCGAGACCTGCGTGCACTTCCTGCACTTTGCCCGCCCGGACTACGCCACCAAGGGCAACCTGATCAAGTGCAACCCGGCGATCAAGGACGTGGCCGATCGCGAGGCGATCACCGCCGCGTTGGCTGACGACGTGCTGGATGTCCTGGCCACCGACCACGCCCCGCATACCTGGGAAGAGAAGCAGAAGCCCTATGCGCAGGCGCCGTCCGGCCTGCCGCTGGTGCAGTACGCGCTGGTCGCCGCACTGGAACGCGTGCACGAAGGCAAGCTGACCCGCGAGCAGGTGGTGCAGAAATTCGCCCATGCTCCCGCCCAACTGTTCGACGTGGAAGAGCGTGGCTTCCTGCGCGAAGGCTACTTCGCCGACCTGGTACTGGTGGAAGACGTGCCGTTCACGGTCAAGCGCGAGGACGTGCTGTCCAAGTGCGGCTGGTCGCCGTTCGAAGGCACTACGTTCCAATCGCGCATCGCCTCCACCTGGGTCAACGGCCAGTTGGTGTGGGACGGCAGTTCGCTGGTGGGCGAACCCGCCGGCCAGCGCATGACCTACGACCGCTGATGCGTTCGGCACTCATGTTCGGGGCGCTGCTGCTGGCAGCCCCTCTGTTCTCCGCACCGGCGGCACAGGCGCAGGACGGCATCGGCGACCTGATCGACAGCCGCGTGGTGTTCCCGGCCAGCGCGTCGCAGGGCGCGCTGGTGATCGGCAAGGTTCCCGCCGGCAGCAGCGTGCGCTTTGCAGGCCGCGACCTGCGCGTGAGCAGCTACGGTAGCGTGGTGTTCGGCATCGGTCGCGATGAGAAGGGACCGCTGCAGGTGCAGATCCGCCGACCGGATGGCGGCAGCGAGACGACCACCATCACGGTGACCCCGCGCGACTGGCCCACCGAGCGGGTCAACGGCGTGCCGCCGAAGACGGTCAATCCGCCGCCGGCCATCGCCGAGCGGATCAAGCGCGAACAGGCGCAGGTCACCGCGGCGCGCGCGCGCGACGACAACCGCACCGATTTCACCCAGACCTTCATCTGGCCGGTGCAGGGTCGCATCAGCGGCCGCTTCGGCAATGCGCGCGTGTACAACGGCCAGCCCGGTGCCGGCCACTCAGGCATGGACATCGCAGTACCGACGGGCACTCCAGTGAAGGCACCGGCAGCCGGCATCGTCACCTTCGCAGGCCCCGACCTGTACCTGACCGGCGGCACCTTGCTGCTCGACCATGGCTTCGGCGTCAGTTCGAACTTCCTGCACTTGTCGCGCATCGATGTGAAGGTCGGTGATCGCGTTGAACAGGGCCAGGTGATTGCCGCCGTCGGCGCCACCGGCCGTGCCACCGGCCCGCATCTGCACTGGGGCATGAACTGGTTCGACACCCGCATCGACCCGCTGCTGGTGCTGGAACGCAAATAACGCCCATCGCCCGTTGCGGTGGTGGGCCGCTGCCGTAGAGCCGAGCCCACGCTCGGCTGCTGTTGGCCATGAATAGCCGAGCATAGGCTCGGCTCTACAGACAGCATGCAATCAACCATGCGCGGTAGCGCCGGGCCATGCCCGGCGAGCGCAGCGGCCAATCGTTCAGCCGCGCGCGGCCCACCATACACGCAGCAGCGTGCGCACGGGCGTCGCCTCGACCGGCTTGCCGGCGGCCCGCGCCGCCAGGCGCGCACGCGCCAGGCTCGACCACACGCGGCGCGCGCGCGGGCCGGGCACACGCGTGCCCCAGCCTTTCAGCAGCTGCTGCGCCCAACGCTGCGCAGCGTTGCCGGCATCTTCGTCCAGCAGGCTGCGAGGCACGCCGGCCACGCCGGCGTCCTGCAGGCGCTGGGCCAAGGTCTGCAGCAGCACCGCACGACCCGCGCCCTTGCGCGGCGTGTCGGCAAACACCACCGCCTCGACCGCCGCCACCGCTTCGGCATAGTTGCCCAGCGCACGCTCGGCACCGGCAGCGTCCAGCGCTACGGTGCGCGCTTCGACCAGATCCGGCAGCGCCTCGGCCAGCTGCGCCCACGGTGCCCGCACCGGCTCCAGCACACGTCCCAGCGGATGCCGCGAACGTTGCGCGGCCCAGCTGCGCAGTTCCTCGCCCCACCAGGCCAGCTTGGCGTCTGCCGGCAGCGGGTCGCCCCCGGTGTTGAGCATGTCGTCGAATTCCTGCAGCAGCGCGAACCACGCCAGCGCGACAGGGCGCTGCGGTTCGGCCACGAACGGCTCAGCCACCGACCATTCCGGCCAACGGCTGCGCCACTTGTCGAGGAAACTATCCAGCGCGGTACTGCTCACTACGTTGTTCCTTACGGCTGGGCCGGGGTCGCCGGCCGGGTCGGCCAGAGGCTGGCCAGTTGCAGGAGTTCGGCGTTCTCGACCAGCACGTCGGCCTGCCAGGCCAGCGGATCGTCGCTGTGCAGGCGGTAGCCCCACAGCGCCGCCACCGACGGCATGCCGGCGGCACGCGCGGCGATGATGTCGCGCTCATCGTCGCCGACATACACGCAATCTTCCGCTGCAATGCCGATGGCCTGCGCGGCGTGCAGCAGCGGCAACGGATGCGGCTTGCGCTCGGCCAGGGTGTCACCGCCAACCAGCACCGCGCAGCGCTGCTGCCACTGCTGCTGCGGGACGATCAGCCGTGCGAGGTACTCAGGCTTGTTGGTGACAATGCCCCACACGGTACCGGCCGCGTCCAGCGCATCGAGCATGCCGACAACCCCGTCGAACAACACGGCATGCTGGCCGATCGAAGCTTCGTAGCGCTGCAGGAACTCGGGAATCAGCGCATCGCGCTCGGCCGCTTCCAGCTCTGGAAACGCTGCCGACACCATCGCCCGTGAACCCTTGGACACCACCGGCCGCAACTGCGCCGGATCGATCGGTGCACGACCGCGCTCGGCCAGCATCACATCGAGGGTGGCGACGAAGTCCGGCGCGCTGTCCAGCAACGTGCCGTCCAGGTCGAACAGCACCGCACGCGGGAACGCTGCGGCGGTCACGGCGCCTTGACCGCGTGGGCCAGGTAGTTGATGTCGGTGCGGCTGCTCAGGCGGGCGCGGTTGCGCCACGGTTCGTAGGCCATGCCACTGACATCGGCCAGCTGCAGGTCGGCCTCGCGCAGCCAGCGCGCCAGCTCGGCCGGCTTGATGAATTCCTGGTAGTGGTGGGTGCCCTTGGGCAGCAGCCGCGCCACGTACTCGGCCCCGACGATGGCCACTGCAAAGGCTGCAGCCGTGCGGTTGATGGTGGACAGGAACAGGTGGCCGCCCGGCTTCAGCAGGCGCTTGCACGCCTCGATGATCGCGCCCGGATCGGGCACGTGCTCGAGCATTTCCATGCAGGTCACCACGTCGAAGCTGCCCGGCTGTTCGGCGGCGAGGTCTTCGGCGGCCTGTACCCGGTAGTCGACGCTGACACCACTTTCCAGTGCATGCAGACGCGCGACCTTGACCAGCTCCGGCGCCAGGTCGATGGCGGTCACCTCGGCACCGGCCTGGGCCAGCGCTTCACTCAGCAGCCCGCCACCGCAACCGATGTCGAGCACGCGCGCACCTCGCAGCGGCGCGCGGTCGGCAACGTACTGCAGGCGCACCGGATTCAGTGCGTGCAGCGGCTTCTGCGGGCCATCAGCGTCCCACCAGCGGTTGGCCAGCGCAGCGAACTTGTCCAGCTCGGCCTGATCGAAATTGGAAGAAGCGTGGGGGGCAGTCATGACGGTTGTCCTTGCGGCGCCTTTGCTCAGGCGCGGATATGACGGATGCGCTCGCGCCACTGGCGCGCGTTGGCGATGATGCCCGGCAGGTCCATGCCGACCAGCTCACGCTGCACCAGCTTGGGCTTGCCGGCGATCCAGACATCGCTGACCTGCTGGCGACCGGTGGCGTACACCAGCTGCGACAGCACGTTGTGCAATGGCTGGGTCTCCAGCGCGGACAGGTCGACGCAGACCAGATCGGCCTGTTTGCCGACCTCGATCGAGCCGATGCGTTCGCCGAAGCCCAGTGCGCGGGCGCCACCCAGCGTGGACGCGCGCAACGTGGTCGCCGCGTCCAGCGCGGTGGCATCGTCGGCCACGGCCTTGGCCAGGATCGCCGCGGTGCGGTTCTCGCTGAACATGTCCAGGTCGTTGTTGCTGGCGCAGCCATCGGTACCGATGGCCAGGTTCACACCGGCGCGCTGCAGGGCGCAGGCCGGGCAGAAACCGGAGGCCAGTTTCAGGTTCGATTCCGGGCAATGCACCACGCTGACGCCACGCTCGGCGCACAGGTGGATCTCGGCTTCGGTCAGCTGGGTCATGTGCACCGCGATCAGGCGGTCGTTGACCAGGCCGAGACGATCCAGCCGCGCCAGCGGACGCTGGCCGTGCAGCTTGATCGAATCGGTGATTTCCTGCGCGGTTTCATGGGTATGCAGATGCACCTGCATGTCCAGCTGGTCGGACAACATCCGCACCCGCTCGAAATTGGCATCGTTCACCGTGTACGGCGCATGCGGCGCGAACGCGGTGCCGATCAGCGGATCGGTGCGCCACTGGTCATGCAGTTCACCGGCCTTGGCGAAGTACTCGTCATCGGTCTTGGCCCAGGCGGTGGGGAAATCGATGATCACCGCGCCGACCAGCGCGCGGAAGCCGTGCTTCTTGTAGACAGCGGCCTGCACGTCACCGAAGAAATAGTTCTCGTTGGCGCAGGTGGTGCCACCACGCAGCATCTCGGCGATGGCAAGGGTGGTGCCATCTGCCACGAACTCGGGACCGATCACCGCCGCTTCCACCGGCCAGATGTGCTGCTGCAGCCAGGTCATCAGCGGCAGGTCGTCGGCGACGCCGCGCAGCAGGGTCATCGGGTTGTGCGTATGTGCGTTGACCAGGCCCGGCATCAGCGCGGCCTCGGGGCGGCTGACTACCTGGGTGGCGCGGAAGCGCGCACGCGCCTCGGCACGCGGCAGGATGGCCACGATCTCGCTGCCACGCACGGCGACGGCATGGTCTTCCAGCACCACCGCATGCGGCTCGATCGGAACGACATAACCGGCTTCGATCAGCAGATCGCAGGCTTCGGGGAGGTGCGGGCTATCGCTCATGCGGGCTCACTGGCTATGGGGGAAGGACCGTACGTAGCCTTGGCTCCGACCTGGCGACTGATCACCGGTCAAACGGCTACCGCTGAGCTTCTGGAAGGCAAGCCCCTGAGTCAGGGGCGGCCGCGAAGCGGCGGGGTGTGGGTGCTGGTGAGCGGGGGCCCACGATCCGCATGGCGGATCGTGGGAGCGCCAGCGCGAATGCGCCGGCGCGTACCCGGATTACTTGACGCGCGAGGAGTACTCGCCCGAACGGGTGTCAACCTTGATGATTTCATCCTGGTTGACGAACAGCGGCACGCGCACCACGGCACCGGTTTCCAGGGTGGCCGGCTTGCCGCCACCGCCCGAGGTATCGCCACGGACGCCCGGGTCGGTCTCGGTGATCTTCAGTTCGACGAAGTTCGGCGGCTGCACGAAGATCGGGGAGCCATTGAACAGGGTCACGATGCAGGACTCTTCGCCCTTCAGCCACTTCTCGGCGCCGCCCATGCCGGCCTTGTCGGCCTGCACCTGCTCGAAGGACTCCGGGTCCATGAAATGCCAGTACTCGCCGTCGCTGTACATGTAGTCCATGTTGGTATCGACCACATCGGCCACTTCCACGTCGTCGGTCGCCTTCATGGTCATTTCGACCGTGCGGCCCGACTTGATGAAGCGATAGCGCACGCGGGTGAAGGCCTGGCCCTTGCCCGGCTTGATGAACTCGGTCTCGGAGATGACGGCCGGTTCATTGTTGACCAGGATCTTCATCCCGTTCTTGACATCGTTCATGCCCGCAGTGGCCATGCTCAAGCTCCTCAAATGGCGAAACCGCCGCGCGTGCGGCGAGCCGGATAGAATGGAAAGCCCACCGGAACCCCGGCGGGCAACTGTTTATGTGTCCATGATAACCGCAGGCCCCCTCTCCATGCAGCTTTCCGCCTTCCCCCGGACCCAGTCGCCAGGCGCGTCCGCGCGCTGGCAGCAGCTGTGGCGACAGGCCCTGCGCGACCCGCAGGCGCTGCTGGCCCGGCTGGATCTGGATGCCGCGGCACTGGGCGTATCGGAGGCGGCCATCGCCCAGTTCGCGCTGCGCGTGCCGGAGGGTTTCGTCGCGCGCATGCGCCGTGGCGATGCCCACGATCCGCTGCTGCGGCAGGTGCTGCCGATCGACGCGGAGATGCGCCCGGCCCCCGGGTTCAGCTTCGACGCGGTGGGCGATGGCGCCGCAAAGAAGGCCACCGGGGTCATCCAGAAGTACCGTGGCCGCGCCCTGCTGGTGGCCACCGGCAGCTGCGCGATCAACTGCCGCTACTGTTTCCGCCGGCATTTCGACTATGGCGCCGAAAACGCCGCCAAGGCTGGGTGGCAGGAGGCGGTGGAGGCCATCGCTGCAGACCCGGACATCGATGAGGTGATCCTGTCCGGCGGCGACCCGCTATCGCTGGCCACCCACAAGCTGGCCGAGCTGACCGATGCACTGCGCGGCATCGCGCATATCCGCAGGCTGCGCATCCACACGCGCCTGCCGATCGTGCTGCCCGAGCGGGTGGATGACGAGCTGCTGGCTTGGCTGGGCGACCTGCCCTGGCCGCTGGCGATCGTGGTCCACGCCAACCACGCCAATGAATTCGACGCCAGCGTCGATACCGCGATGGCCCGCCTGCGCGGCATCGGCGCCCAGCTGCTGAACCAGGCGGTGCTGCTGCGCGGGGTCAACGACAGCGTGCAGGCGCTGCAGGACCTGAGCGAGCGCAGCTTCGCCGCCGGCGTGCTGCCCTATTACCTGCACCAGTTGGATAGGGTCGAGGGCGTGGCCCACTTCGAAGTGGACGACGTCCAGGCCAAGGCCCTGATTGCCGGCCTCACTGCTCGGCTGTCCGGCTATCTGGTACCCAAGCTGGTCCGCGAACTTCCCGGCGACCCGAGCAAGCGCCCGGTGTAACAGTAGATCCACGCCATGCGTGGATGGGCATTCCTGGCAGAAGCATCCACGCATGGCGTGGATCTACTGTCACACGCCCGCCTCGATCATCCGCACCACCTCGGTGGCAGTGACCGGGTGGCTCAACCGATAGCCCTGGCCCAGATCGCAGCCACGCTGGGCGAGCAGCTCGAACTGCGCCTCCTGCTCGATACCTTCGGCCACCACCGTGATGCCCAGTGCATGGGCCATGGCGATGATCGCCGTGGTCAGGGCCAGATCGTCCGGATCGCGCTGCATGTCGGCGACGAAGCTTTTGTCGATCTTGACCCCGTCCACCGGCACCTGCCGCAGGTGGCTGAGACCGGAGAAACCGGTCCCGAAGTCGTCCAGCCACACCTTCACCCCTGCCCGGTGCAGGCGGTCCAGCAGCTGCGCGGCCAGCATCTCATCGCCGATCACCGCCGTCTCGGTCAGCTCCAGGTGCAGGCGCGACGCCGGCAGGCCCGACTCCTGCAGGCACTGCGCGACCAACGCCGGCAGCTCACCGCCGCGCAACTGCCGTGGCGACACATTGACCGAGACGAACAGCTCGTCGCCGGCCACGCCGCTGGGCCACTGCACTGCTTCCATGCAGGCGGCACGCAGCACCTTCGGGCCGATGATCTCGATCAGGCCACTCTGCTCGGCCACCTCGATGAACACTGATGGTGGGATCGTGCCCAGCGTCGGGTGCTGCCAGCGCAGCAGCACTTCCACACCGACCATGCGGCGGTCACGCATGCGGAAGATCGGCTGGTAGGCCAGCCGCAGCTCGCCGCGCTCCCAGGCGCCGCGCAGCTCCTGCTCCATGTGTACGCGGCGTTCGACAGCGTGATCCATGGCCCGGCTGTAGTAGCGATAGCAGTTCTTGCCGGCCATCTTCGCCTGGTACATCGCGATGTCGCCGTTCTTCAGCAGCGTCGTCGCATCCGCAGCATCGTCAGGGAACAGTGTCACGCCGATCGAGGTGCCCAGGAACAGTTCCCTGCCCTGCACCACCAGCGGCTTGCCCAGTTCGCGTACCAGCACTTCGGCCAGCAACCGCGCATTGGCCGCGACATCGCCATCACCGACCAGGATCACGAATTCGTCGCCGCCGAACCGCGCCAGCAAGGCGTCATCGCCGCCAGCCTCGGTCACTGCACGGCCGATGCGCTGGGCGAACTGCAGCAGCGCCTCGTCACCAGCCTCATGGCCCAGCGTGTCGTTGACCCGCTTGAAATCATCGATATCGGCGAACAGCAGGCCCAACCGGTGATTGGACGCACGTGCGGCCATCAACCGGTGGTCCAGCGCCTCGCGGAACGCTAACCGGTTGGTGAGGCCGGTCAACGCGTCGGTGTAGGCCATGCGCCGCACTTCGCGGTCGTGGCGGGCAATCGCATCACGCATGCGGGCAAAGCCGCGCACCAGTTCACCCACCTCGTCATCGCGGGTGTTTTCCCGCAGCGGCGCCTGGTAGTCGCCGGCTTCGATGCGTCGGGCAGCCGCGGCCAGGTCGCGGATCGGCGCCACCAGCGTGCGCTGCACGTACAGGATCACCACCACGCCGATCACCACCAGCAGGCCCAGCATCAGCAGCAGCCAGCCCAGATGCCGGCTTCCCATCTGCTGCAGCCGCTCACCCAGGGTCGCATTGGCCGCCTGCTCTCGCTGCAGCACTTCATCCAGCGCCATGCCGACGCGGACACCACCGATGCGCTGATTGCCCATCGTGATCGGCATCGCGTTGTCGAGCACCGTGGGCGATTGCTGCACCACCAGCGACTGGGCGGCAACCGCCCCGGCAGCCAGCGGATCGGTCATCGGCTGTCCGGATCCGGGCACCCCGGCCGAGCCGTCGTGGACCAGCCGCCCGCGGTCGTCGAACACCAGTACGTAGCGCACCACCGGCTGCCGCGAAATACTGCGCACGAGTGCCCCGACCTGGTCCAGGTCGTTGTTGCGGAGCGGACCGGCAAGCGCATCGGACAGCTCGCGCACCATGGCCTCGCCACGGCTGCGCACGCTGCGGTCGAACAGTTCGTGGATGACGCCGTTGCTGAGCGACCTCACCTCGCCCTGCATCGCCGCCTGCCGCCCCAGCAGCACGGCCAGGATCGCCACCACCACCAGCATCGCCCCGCCCATCGCAAGCAGGAACCGGGCCTGCATCCCCGAGCCGAGCAACTTCATTCCACTTCCATCCGCACGCGCATCGACCCTTGTTTCAATCCATCCAGCCACGGCTGCGCATTCGCATCGACGCGGCGGAAACCGGAAGCCCCCAATACCTTCTCAAACGCACTCTGCACCCGCCGATAACAGACGACACGCGGCAGCACGTCGGACGCGCAGCCGAACGCCGGCGGTGCCGGTCCGGCAACCGCACGGTCCACACTGCCGAACGCATGATCCTGCGTCATCGCGAGTCGCCCCTCTCCGCTGCCCAACGCCCCCATCGCCGACCCGGCGCAACACGCGTCGTCCCGGCCAGCAGGGCAAAGGCCAGGCTCAGCAGTTCCCCCTGCATTGCCCTACGCAGACCCGACACAAGCATCATCCCCCAAGGGTATCCAGACAGACTACCCGAAAAAACGGGGCCGTCGTCAGCTGTCCTTGCCGTTCTTCTGGGCCAGGCGCGCCATGCGCTGGGTATCGGCCAGGATGCCGCGCAGCAGGCGCACTTCCTGCTCGCTTGGCTCGCTGCGCAGGAACAGACGGCGCAGCTTGCGCATCGCCGACTCGGGTGCGCGCCCCTTGTGGAAATCGATCTCGTCCAGCGTCTCGCCGAGCTGGGCGAAGAAGCTCTCCATCTGGTCGTGGCTGGCAGCCTGCTCGCGGCTGTCCGGCTCGGTCGCGGCCACGGGCTGTGCGCCCAGCAGCTGCATGCGCACTTCATAGGCCAGCACCTGCACCGCGGCGGCCAGGTTGAGCGAGCTGAACTCGGGGTCGGACGGAATATGCACTGCGGCATGGCACAGCTGCAGCTCCTCGTTGGTCAGACCGGTACGCTCACGGCCGAACACCAGCGCCACCTCGGCGCCTTCGCTGGCCTTGGCCACTGCGCGGGCGGCGGCATCTGCAGGCAGGAACTCCTCCAGCTGGACCCGGCGCGCACGTGCGGTGCACCCCAGCACGAACCGGCAGTCGGCCACGGCTTCGGCCAGGGTGGCCACAACGGGTGCGTCGCCGAGCACGTCCTCGGCACCGGCCGAGCGCCGGAAGGCCTCTTCATCAAGCGGCTTCTCCGGTGCTACCAGCACCAGGCGGGCCAGGCCCATGGTCTTCAGGGCACGGGCGGCGGCGCCCATGTTGCCGGGGTGTTGGGTCCCGACCAGGACGAATCGGAGGCGGGTGGCGGCAGGAAACTGGGACATGAACAGGGAAAATGTCGAGCTGGACGAAGACCAATGGTAAACTGTGCGGCCGGCCACTGCGCCGGACCCGCTCTTTTCCCCCGCCAGCCCTTCTCTTCTGCCCTTCCGGGAGCCCATGCCATGCAGAAACCCGCCGTAACCGTCATGGTCAAGGCCGCCCGCCTCGCCGGCAACGTCCTCTTGCGCAACATCAACAAGCTCGAGGCACTGAATGTAGTCCAGAAGGGCCGCATGGACTACGCCAGCGAAGTCGATGCGGACGCGGAAAAGGTGATCGTCAAGGAACTCAAGCGCGCTTACCCCGAGTACGGCATCTTCGGTGAAGAAGGTGGCGTGCAGAGCGAGCGTCGCCACATGTGGGTCATCGACCCGCTGGACGGCACCAGCAACTACCTGCGCGGCGTACCGCACTACTGCGTGTCGATCGCCCTGGTCGAGAACGGCGAGCCGACCGACGCGGTGATCTTCGACCCGCTGCGCAACGAGCTGTTCACTGCCAGCCGCGGCGCCGGCGCCGTGCTCAACGACCGCCGCATCCGCGTGGCCGACCGCAAGGATCTGGAAGGCACCATGATCCACACCGGTTTCGCCCCGCGCGAGCGTGCGCGCGCCAGTGCGCAGCTGAAGTCGGTGGACGCCCTGCTGGTGCACGCCGAGGACATCCGCCGCTCGGGTTCGGCCGCGCTGGACCTGGCCTACGTGGCCTGTGGCCGCGCCGATGCCTACTTCGAGGCTGGCGTGAAGGCCTGGGACATCGCCGCCGGCGTGCTGCTGGTGCGCGAAGCCGGTGGCAAGGTCTGCGACTTCAAGGGCGCGACCCCGGCACGCATGGACAACCGCGGCCCGGACACCCAGCAGATCGTGGCCGGCAACCTGAAGGTGGCCGAGTCGCTGCAGAAGGTGCTGGTCAACACCGGCTACGCTGCCGAGTTCGACGCGAAGTTCTAAGCACCCACGCGACGCGGTTCACTGAAACGGCACCTGCGAGGGTGCCGTTTTCGTTTGTGCGCACGGAGATTCGTTTCCGCGACCGCGGAGAGGTGTCACTTTCTTTGCGCGCAAAGAAAGTAACCAAAGAAATGCTCCGCCGGCCGCGAGCCGTCGTGCTTCGCACGTCGGTTCCCTGCGCTCCTCGGTCCGTCGAGGGACGGTGCGGGAACTCGCTACGCTCAGACACCCGCACCTCTTCGCCCTCGCCGGACCTGCGGTGCTCGGCTCGCTATAAGGCGGACTGGAAGATCAAGATCAACGGCAAGAGCATCCACGCATGGCGTGGATCTACTGCGTGCAGCTGTGGCCTTTGACGTTGGGTCCGCCTTGTAGCGAGCCGAGCATCGCAGGGGAATCAGGGGCGCAGAGGCGCCGGTGTCTGAGCGCAGCGAGTTCGGCGCCGTCCCCTGATTCCCCGAGAAGCGCAGGGCACCGATGCGCAGCATCGGCTCGCGGACTGGCGGCGTGTTTCTTTGGTTACTTTCTTTGCACGAGCAAAGAAAGTGACACCTCTCCGCAGGCGCGGAAACGAGCCGCCGGGCGAGCCCGGCGCCAGCAATGCCTCCCCGCAAACAAAAACGCCCGGCGCGAGGCCAGGCGTTCCTGCATCTCCATCGGGGGCCGAAGCTTACGCCGCAGTCGACGCCCGCAGCGCGGCAATGCGCTCTTCCAGCGGCGGATGGCTCATGAACAGCTTCTTCGCCGTCGAACCGGCAATACCGAACGCGGCGATCTGCGTCGGCAAGGTGCTCTGGCCGTGGTTGAGCTGCAGTCGCTCCAGCGCCGAGATCATCTTCTGACGGCCCGCCAGCGATGCACCGCCGGCATCGGCACGGAACTCGCGGTGGCGCGAGAACCACATCGAGATCATCGTGGCGAACAGGCCGAACACCATCTCCAGCACGAACACGATGATGTAGTAGGCAAAGCCACGGCCGCCGCCTTCGCGGTTGCCGGACAGCGCACTGTCGATCACGCCACCGACCACGCGGGCAAGCACGATCACGAAGGTGTTCAGCACGCCCTGCAGCAATGCCATGGTGATCATGTCACCGTTGGCGACGTGGGCGATCTCGTGGCCGAGCACGGCTTCGGCTTCGTCCTCGCTCATGTTCTGCAGCAGGCCGGTGGACACCGCCACCAGCGCGTTGTTGCGGTTCGCACCGGTGGCGAACGCATTGATCTCCGGGCCGTCATACACCGCGACTTCCGGCATGCCGATACCGGCCGCCTTGGCCTGGCGCTCGACAGTGGCCAGCAGCCAGCGCTCGGTCTGGTTGCGCGGCTCGGTGATCACCACCGCACCGGTGGAGCGCTTGGCCATCCACTTGGACAGCAGCAGCGAGATGAGGGAGCCACCGAAACCAAAGATCGCGGCCATGACCAGCAGGCCGCTCATCTGGTTCGAATTGACCCCCAGCAACGACATCACGATGCTGGCGAGGATCAGGACCGCGAGATTGGTCGCCAGGAACAGGGCAATGCGGGTAAACATGGGAAATTCCGGCTTGGAAGGGGTCGATATCCGTCAATTTGCGGTGCGGTCAGCTTGAATTCAAGCGCCAACCTGACCGACGATTCAGCCTGCATGACTTTCTCCCTTCCCTGCGGCCGTTTTGCGCCCTCGCCCACCGGCCTGCTGCATCCCGGCTCTCTGCTTGCCGCCTTCGGCAGCTGGCTGCTCGCGCGCCACCATGGGGGCCTGTGGCGGTTGCGCATCGAGGATGTCGATCCCCCCCGCACGGTTGCCGGTGCGGCACACGCGCAACTGCAGACCCTGGCCGCGTTCGGCCTGGTCCATGACGGGCCGGTGATCTGGCAAAGCGCGCGCGGCGACGCCTACCAGGCTGCGCTGGACCGCCTGCTGGCCGATGGCCACGCGTTTATCTGCCACTGCAGCCGCAGCGATCTGGCCGCCAACGGTGGCCTGCACCACCACTGCGTCGCGCGGCAGACAAGACCGGACCCCGCCGTCCGCTTCCGGGTACCTGCGGGCAGCGTGGTGCATTTCGAGGATGGCCTGCGCGGCCGGCAACAACAGGATGTCCATGCCGAGGTCGGCGACTTCGTACTGCGCCGCGCCGACGGCTGCTGGGCTTACCAGTTGGCGGTGGTCGTCGACGATGCCGCGCAGGGCGTGAACGAGGTCGTGCGCGGCGCCGACCTGCTCGATTCCACCGCCCGGCAGATCCTGCTGCAGCAGGCGCTGGACCTGCCGACGCCGCGCTACTGGCACCTGCCGCTGCTGCTGGATGCACCGGGCCACAAACTGTCCAAGTCACTGGCCGCGCTGCCGGTGGAAGCCCGCGAGCCGGTACCGGTGCTGCGCCGGTTGTGGGAACTGCTGGGCCAGCCGAGCACCGCACTGGAAGGCATCGACGACCGGGATGCGCTGTTGGCCGCCGCGCAGCGCAGCTTCGACCCCGGCCTGCTGCCGCGCGCGGACATCCTGCTGCCGGCGGGCGCACTTTCCGCGCCGATGTTGCAGAATCCCCCTTCCCCCACCTGATATCCGGACAGCTTTCCATGACATCTCGCGTCGCACTGGTCACCGGCGGAACCGGCGGCATCGGTACCGCCATCTGCCAACGCCTGGCCGACCAGGGCCACCGCGTCGCCACCAACTACCGTGACGAGGCCAAGGCCCGCGCCTGGCAGCAGGCGATGACCGAACGCGGCTACCAGGTGTCGATCTTCCCGGGCGATGTCTCCGACTCGGCCAGCGCCGAAGCCCTGATCCGTGCGGTCGAAGCCGAACTGGGCCCGGTCGAGATCCTGGTCAACAACGCCGGCATCACCCGCGACACCACCTTCCACCGCATGCGCGCGGAGCAGTGGCACGATGTGATCAACACCAACCTCAATTCGGTGTTCAACGTCACCCGCCCGGTCATCGAAGGCATGCGTCGACGCGGCTGGGGCCGGGTCATCCAGATCAGCTCGATCAACGGCCTGAAGGGCCAGTACGGCCAGGCCAACTACGCCGCCGCCAAGGCCGGCATGCACGGCTTCACCATCTCGCTGGCGCGCGAGAATGCAGGCTTCGGCATCACCGTGAACACCATCTCGCCCGGCTATGTGGCCACCGACATGGTGATGGCGGTGCCCGAGGAAGTGCGCGCCAAGATCATCGCCGACATCCCGACGGGGCGCCTGGGCAAACCGGAAGAAATCGCCTATGGCGTGTCCTTCCTGGTGGCCGAAGAGGCCTCGTGGATCACCGGCAGCAACCTGGACATCAACGGCGGCCACCACATGGGCTGGTAGACGGCGCCAGGATCGAAGGCCCCTGTGCTGCACCCTGCCGTTGGTCATGCTGCGCAGCACGCAAAGCCTTGTTGCGCAACATTCCGGCGACGGAAAACCAAGCCTGGCGGGGGCTGGGGCGGTTGCAACCGCTGCTGCACTGCGCCATGCTGCGCGTCTACTGTGACGAGTACCGCTTCATGGCTGCGACCCGCATCATCAAGAAGTATCCGAACCGCCGTCTGTACGACACCGAGATCTCCAGCTACATCACCATCGAGGACGTGCGCCAGCTGATCCTCGACGGCGAAGACTTCGAAGTCCGCGACGCCAAGAGCGGCGACGACCTGACCCGATCGGTCCTGCTGCAGATCATCGCCGACCAGGAGCAGGACGGTGAACCGATGCTCTCCACCCAGCTGCTGAGCCAGCTGATCCGCTTCTACGGCGATTCCCTGCAGGGCTTCATGGGCAACTACCTGGAGCGCAGCATGCAGGTCTTCCTCGACCAGCAGCAGCAGTTCCGCCAGCAGATGGGCAACCTGCTGGGGCAGACGCCGTGGGCGATGATGAACCAGCTGACCGAGCGCAACCTGGAGCTGTGGCAGGAATTCCAGCGCAACATGGGCAGCGGTTTCGGTGGCCCGCGTCCCGGTGGCACCGGAACCGGCACCGGCACGGCCGGCAAGCCGAGCGAGCCGACCGGCGGTACGGGTACCGGCGGCAAGACCCGCCGCTGAGGCAACCGCCCCGGCTGATACGAAAACGGCGCGCCATGGGCGCGCCGTTTTGTTTTCAACGCCACCATGCGTGGCGTGGATCTACGGACGTTTGGCCTTGCAGGCCGAGCACACCCGCTCGACCTTGTAGCCCTTCGCGCGCAGCTTCTCCACCACGCCATCGTTGCCCAGCAGGTGCAGGCCGCCCACCACCACCAGCGTACCGCCCTGCCCGGCCTGCAGGTACTGCAGCAGCTTGGGCACCCACGCATCGTTGCGGTCGGTATTGATGCGCTGGTAAAGCTGCGGATACTTCTGGCGCATCTCCACGCCCATCCGGCTCCACAACAGGCGATCGTCGCCGCGGCGCCAGGCCTCATGCAGCATCTGCGCCTGGGCATCGCCCTTGCCTGCTTCGTCCAGCGCCTCGGACAGCATCTGCCGCTGCTCCGGCACGCTCATGCCGTCGAGCAGGTTGATCTGGCTGGACATGTCTTCCAGGCCTGCGGTCTTCTTGCCCGCCTTCTGTGCCCGCTGCATGAAATGACGGTCCAGCCCCAGCTCCGGGTCCAGATCCAGCTTCTGCATCTGCGCCACGGTGATGGTCAAGCCGACGAACCACGCTTTCATGCCCTGCAACTGCGCCAATGGCAGTTTGTTCTGCGCCGCATAGGCCTGCAGCTTCTGCCAGGTCGGTGCATCCAGGTCACGCTTGAGCTCGCTGCCATCCTTGCGGGTAGCGACCTGCACCATCTGGCTGGCCATCTGCGGCGACTGCAGTTCCTCTGGCGTCACTTCGAACAGCACGCGCTGCGAGGCTTCGAATGCCTGCTCAACGTCGGTCGACAGCGGATAGTCCTGCGGCTTCAACAGATGGAAGGAACCCAGCAGGTACAGGCGTGCATCTCCCTGTCCGGTGACCTTCCACAGCAGCGGCACCGGCGGCTTGCCAGCCGACGTTTCGGCTGGCGCATCGCGCGCGAGGGCCAACGGGCCGGCGGCGCAGGCAACGAGAAAAACGGCACTGCGCAACAACAGTTTCATCAACATGTTCAGCCCGCTCCTTCAGGCAGGTGATACGCCTTCTCACCCGCTTCCACGCGCAGATCCAAGCGGTTTTCCGGCGGCGCCAACGGGCAGGTCGCATAAGCGGTGAACGCGCACGGTGGGTTGTGCGCGTGGTTGAAGTCGATCGTCACATGGCCGTCGGCGGTGGGCGCATCGGTATCCAGATAGCGGCCAGCAGGATAGCTGCCGTGGCCACTGGTACGGTCGGCGAAGATCAGGAACAGCGGCTGCCCCGGCTCACCGATCGCTTCCAGCCGCCAGCTGCGGCCGTCGCGATCGAATTCCACCGCTCCGGCGTTGGGCATCTCGGTGGTCAGGCCGGTGATGTCCACGATCGGCAGGGTCTTGCCTGGCGGATGCGCGATGAAACGCGCCTGCACCTGCCATTGCGGTCCACCGGGCCAGTACTGCAGGCCGGCGAAATCGCGGCGCGCGGGCGCATCGGCGTGCTTGACCCGCAGCGCATCGCGCGTGCCGCGACGAATCAGGCTGAGCTGGCCCTTGCCCCCATCGAAGGCCAGCAGGGTCGGCTGCGGATCCTTGTCGGTATCCATGCGGACACGCCCGCGCACAGGCTGTCCGTCGAGGCTGACATCCGTGCCGGACTCCGGCGTGAACCACCACTGGTCGCCTTCACGGCGCAACAGCCCCAGCTTGGCCGGCCCCACCGCCAGGCGGATGCCGCTGGTTGCACCACTGCCGACGAAGTGCGACCGGTTCTGCAACCAGTGCAGGCCGACCAGCGCGGTCCACCCATCGGGCCGGGTCAGGTCCTGGTAACGCAGCACCCGCCATTGCTGTTGCTGCGCGGCGAATGCCGGATCCTCAACGACGGCTGGCGCCGGCGTCGATGCCGGGCTGCAGGCCGCCAGCAACAGGGCCGCCAGCAGGCCGCCCATTCCCCAAAGTCGCATCGGTGCTCCCCTCAACGTCCGCGCAGGAACCAGCGGTCGATCTCCGCCAGCGAAAAACGGGCCCAGGTCGGCCGGCCGTGGTTGCACTGGCCGGACCTCTCGGTGATTTCCATGTCGCGCAGCAGCGCGTTCATTTCCGGCACGGTCAGGCGCCGGTTGGCGCGCACTGCGCCATGGCAGGCCATGGTCGACAGCAGCTCGTCGCGCGCCGTGGCGATGCGACGGCTCTGGCCATGCTCGCGCAGGTCGGTCAGTACGTCGCGCAGCAGGCCTTCGGGCTCGGCATGGGCCAGCAGCGCCGGGATGCTGCGCACGTGCAGTGCGCCCGGTCCGGCGCGGGTGATCTCGAACCCGAGGGCGGCCAGCGTATCGGCCTCCGCTTCAGCGGTGTCGGCTTCGCGCTCGCCCACCGCCAGGGTGATCGGCACCAGCAACGGCTGCGACTGCAGGCCGATGCCATCGTGCGCATTCTTCAACCGCTCGTAGCCGATGCGTTCGTGCGCCGCGTGCATGTCGACCACGATCAGGCCTTCGGCGTTCTCGGCCAGGATGTAGATGCCGTGCAGCTGGGCAACGGCGTACCCCAGCGGCGGCACCCCGGCGTCGGCACTGGTGACCGGCAGTCCGTTCTCCATCGGCATCGGCGGCAGTGCAGCACCGCGCTCGGCACCGGCTGGCGATGCATACAGCGCAGCATAGGCAGCGGGTGCATCGGCTACCTGCAGGCCCAGCGGCTGCTGCGGTCGCCATCCGGAAAATCCTCCGCTGCCGCCCTGCCCCGCACCGGGTGCCGGACCGCGCACGTAGCCGAAGCTGGCGGCCGTGGCCCCCGGCATCGCAGACGCGCTGCCGCCCTCGGCCGGATGCACCGCGCCTGCACCGATCTCCTGCACGCTCATGCCGGCGCGGGTGTCGGCCAGCGCATCCTTCAAGGTGCGGTAGACGAAGTCATGCACCAGCCGCGAGTCACGGAAGCGCACCTCATGCTTGGCCGGGTGCACGTTCACATCGACGCGCGTCGGGTCCAGCTCCAGGAACAGCACATAGGCTGGCTGCCGACCGTGATACAGCACGTCGCCGTAGGCCATCTTCACCGCGTGGGCAACACTGCGGTCACGTACCGAACGACCGTTGACGTACAGGTACTGCTGGTCGGTGCTGGCACGCGAATAATGCGGCTGCGCGATCCAGCCATGCAGGCGCAGGCCGGCACTGCTGTGGTCCACGCGCACGGCCTGGCTGGCGAAGTCCTCGCCCAGGGTCTCGGCCAGGCGCACGTCCGAATACAGGTCGCCCGGCTTGTAGCGACGCGAGGCCTTGCCGTTGTGCGAGACACGCAGCTCGACATCGGGACGGGCCAGCGCCAGCGAGCGCAGCCACTCTTCGATATGCCCAAGTTCGGTACGCTCGGCACGCAGGAACTTGCGCCGCGCCGGCACGTTGTAGAACAACTCGCGCACTTCCACCGTGGTGCCCGGCGCATGCGCGCGCGGGGTCACCTCGCCGATCTTGCCGCCTTCGATCTGCAGTGCCGAACCGTGCTCATCATGGGCACGGCGCGAGGACAGGGTGAAACGGCTGACCGAGGCGATCGACGGCAGCGCTTCGCCACGGAAACCCAGCGTCGCCACCGCTTCCAGCTCGTCCAGGTTGGCGATCTTGCTGGTGGCGTGCCGAGAGACGGCCAGCGGCAACTGTTCTGCGGCAATGCCGCTGCCGTTGTCACGGATGCGGATCAAGCGCACACCGCCTTCTTCCAGTTCGATGTCGACGCGGCTGGCGCCGGCATCGATCGCGTTTTCAACCAGCTCCTTGACCACCGATGCGGGCCGTTCGACCACCTCACCGGCGGCAATCTGGTTGATCAGGATTTCCGGCAACGGCCGGATCGGACGCGGATCGGGCGCGTTCATGGGCAGATGGGGCAGGCAGACGTCATGCCACGATGATAGCGGAGCGGCGACAGGTAGAGTCGAGATCCGCCGTGTGCAGCGCCAGCCAGGCAGGGCCCGGGTCTAGCAGAAGCGGGCGATCCAGCGGCTTACTTGCTGCCGCCAGCCACGGTGCTTGCGGCGTCGATCTCGGCCTGCGCGCGTGCGGCGTACAAGGTCCCCGGCGGCGGTTGGCGGCTGAAGAACGTGTGCACGCCATCGAGTACCGCACCGGCGACCTTGCGCTGGTAGGCGGGGTCGATCAAACGGCGCTCTTCATCCGGGTTGGAGATGAACGCGGTTTCCACCAGCATCGCCGGCATGTCCGAGGTGCGCAGCACGGCGAAGTTGGCGCGCTCGATATTCGGCTTGTGGTTGTTGCCGATCCGCTTCAGCCCGCCCAGCACGTGCCCGGCAGCATCCTCGGAGGATTTCATGTACCCGCTCTGGGCCAGGTCCAGCAGGACGTTGGCCAACGTGCCTTCGGTCTGCTGCAGGCGCACGCCACCGACCAGATCGGCGGCATTTTCCTTGTCCGCCAACCAGCGCGCACGCTGCGAAGACGCGCCCTTGGTCGACAGCACGTACACCGACGAACCGGTGGCCGAGCGGTTCTCGGCGGCATCGGCGTGGATCGAAATGAAGATGTCGGCCTTGTTCGCGCGTGCCTTCTGCGCACGCATCGGCAGCGGAATGAACACATCGCTGTCGCGGGTCAGGAACGCTTTCAGGCCGGGCGTGGCATTGACCTGTCGGGCCAGTTCACGCGCCACCGCCAGGGTGACGTCCTTCTCACGCTTGCCGGTCGGGCCGATGGCACCGGGGTCCTGGCCGCCATGGCCCGGATCGATCGCTACCACCAGATGACGCATGCCCGGCTGCATGCGGATGCGCGAGGCATCGCTGGGCATGGTCGGACGCGGCGACTCGGTCGGCGCAACGGGCGTCGGCACCGGCTTCGGCTGGGCGGCCACCACCGCAGCGGTGGCCTGACCGGCCAGGATCGCTGCCGGCGATGACGTCGGCGTGCTGCTGGCGGTGGTGCCCGCGGCCGCCATCTGCACCGGCGCGGTGCTCGGCGCCGGTGTTGGTGCTGCGGGTGCCGCGGCGCTGGCGCTGGCCTGCTGCTGGACCTGCGCGGTCAACAGCGCGGTGGCCCGCGCGGCATCGCCACGGGACTGTGCGGTCTGTGCTGGGGTCGGGCCAGAGGTCGGAGCCGGGCTCACCGAAGATGCTGCGGGCGGCTGCGTCGACGCAGGGATCACCGCTGGCCGGCTGGCAGCAACGGCCGGACCATCGCCCGGCCACTCGATCACCAGCTTGGATTCATTGCCTTCACGCTGCATCTGCGGGCGGAAGGGTGCGACCGTCTCAGCCAGGTCGAATACGACACGGAAGGTGCCCGGCACCGGCTGCCCGGTGCGCACGGCCGTGACCACGCCCTGCGGCGAGGGCATCTTCAGGTTGCGCACCGCGCTGGAATCGGGGAAATCGACCACCAGCCGGTTCGGGCCGGCCAAGGACAAGGTCTTGTAGCCGCCACTGCCGACCAGCGCGATTTCCGCACGGGTTCCGGTGGAACCGGTGTTCAGCAGTACCTGACGGACCTCACCGGCCCACGCACTGACGCTCGCCAGACCAAGTCCGACGGCGGCACAGATGGCAATGAGTCGATTCCCCGGGCGCATGACTCAGGATTCAATCACCGCACTGAACGGAATGCAATACCTTTTTCCTTAATAATCCGTAACCTGCCGGTGTTTGTTCTCGTCAGCCGACAGAAAGGGCCTGCAAGTCGCCACCTTCGGGAAGCCGCAACAGCCATTCACGCCCCGCGTCGCTGATGCCAGTGAGACGCACGCGGCGCCCCTGCCCTTCAATCTCCAGTGCGACCACCAGATCGGTGGGCGGCAGTGCACCGGCACCGCGCTCGGGCCATTCGACCAGCCACAGCACGGCACTGCCCTCGTCCAGCCCAAGGAAATCCAGCTCGCCCGCCTGGCCGATGCGATACAGGTCCAGGTGCCACGCTTCACCGCCGCTGGACAACGGATAGCGCTCGACCAGGGTATAGGTGGGGCTGCGGATCGCACCCTGCACGCCCAGCGCACGCAGCAGCGCGCGCGCCGTGGTCGATTTGCCGGCGCCAAGATCGCCGCGCAGTTCGACCAGCGCCTGTGGCGGACGTGTGGCTGCCAGCCATTGCCCCAGCAGTTCGGTGGCGTCGCTGTCAGCAAGGAAGAATTCGGTCATCGGGAACATTCCGGGTTGGCCAGCCGCCGCAGGGGCGCCAGCAGATCAGTGGGAAGCAGGCCGCGCGCACCGTCGGCAGCGGCGACGTCACCGGCCAGGGCATGCAGCAGCGCACCGCCTGCCGCCGCATCGAATGCAGACAGGCCCTGCGCGCGCAGGCTGGCGATGATGCCGGTCAACAGGTCACCCATGCCACCTACCGCCATTCCCGGGTTGCCGGCAGCAATCAGTCGAGGTGCGCGGCCGGGCGCGGCGACGATGCTGCCAGCGCCCTTCAGCACCACCACCGCGTGGTAGCGCACGGCCAGCGCCTGCGCGCTGCCGTAGCGATCAGCCTGGATTGCCGCCGTGGTGGTTTCCAGCAAGCGCGCGGCTTCGCCGGGGTGCGGGGTCAGGATCGCATCAGCCAGCGCATGCGCATCCTGCGCCAGCAGGTTCAGCGCATCGGCGTCGATCACCAGCGGCAGGCCGGACTGCAGGACACGCGCATACAGCGCACGCGCCCATTCGTCCTGGCCCAGGCCCGGGCCGATCGCCACGACCTTGGCCTTTGCCAGCAACGCGGGCAGCGCAGCGCCATCTTCCAGCGCATGCGTCATCGCCTCAGGCAACCTCGCCAGCAGCGGGCCGACATGATCCTGACGCGTACCGATGCTCAACAGACCTGCGCCAGCACGCAGCGCGGCTTCGGCGGCCATGGCGATGGCACCGCCGCTGCCATGGTTGCCGCCCACGCACAGCACATGGCCGGAATCACCCTTGTGGCTGTTGGCACGGCGCGGCGGCAGCAGATCCGGCAGGCGCGACTGCGTCCAGCACTCTGCAGCGGCAATGACACCCTGCCAGGCCTCGTCGGGCAGCGTCAGCGGTGCCAGCTGTCTGCGCCCGGTGTATTCCAGCGCGTCGCCGGTGTACAGGCCACGATGGGCGACGATGAACTGCAAGGTCAGGGCGGCGCGTACGGCTACGCCCGGCACGCAACCACGGTCGGCATCGACGCCGCTGGGTACATCCAGCGCCAACACCGGTGCCCGCTGCGCATTCAGCGCCTCGATCAAGTCCTGCGCCGCACCGCCCGGTGCGCGGGCGAAGCCGAGGCCGAACAGGGCATCGACCCATACATCGGCCTGGGCCAGTTCGCCGTTGAAATCAGCGACGGTTCCCCCGGCGGACCTGAAATCCGTCGCGGCGCGCTGCGCCAATGGCGTGGAAGACGGCGAGCCCGGCAGCGCGACCACCTGCACCTGCCGCCCTGCCTGCAGCGCTTGGCAGGCCAGCACGTAACCATCGCCGCCATTGTTGCCGCTGCCAACAACCACGCCGATCCGCCGCGCCTGTGGCCAGTGCTGCAGCAGGCACTGCCAGGCTGCCTGCCCCGCCTCGGCCATCAGGCCCCACCCACCCTCGCCCGCCAGCGCGGAGGCCTGGGCATCGATTGAGCGTGCGGCACGGGAATCGAACAGATCGGCGAGGTTGGCCATGCGGGGATTTTATACTGGTGCACATGTCCCCCGTCCCTGCCCCCCTCGATCCGGCCCTGGCCGTACAGCGCATCCGCGACCTCGCGCGTGCGCATGGCTTCCAGCGCTGCGGTATCGCCGGCATCGAACTCGGCGAGGATGAGGCGCACCTGGCCGACTGGCTGGGCCAGGGCCTGTACGGCACGATGGACTGGATGGCCCGCCACGGCACCCTGCGTGCGCGCCCGGCAGAGCTGCTGCCCGGCACCGTGCGGGTGATCTCGGTGGGCATGGACTACAGCCACAAGGATGACACCGAAGCCTGGGCCACGTTGGCCGATCCGGGTCGCGCCTATGTGGCGCGCTACGCGCTCGGCCGCGACTACCACAAGCTGATGCGCAACCGCCTGCAGAAGCTGGCCACGCAGATCAACGATGAGGTGGCGCCGCTGGGCTACCGCGTCTTCGTCGACTCGGCGCCGGTGCTGGAGCGCGCACTGGCCCGCAACGCGGGGCTGGGCTGGATCGGCAAGCACACCTGCCTGATCGACCGCCACGGCGGCTCGTGGTTCTTCATCGGCGAGATCTACATCGATCTGCCGCTGCCGATTGATACGCCGGCCAGTGCCCACTGCGGCACCTGCACGCGTTGCATCGACGTCTGCCCGACCCAGGCCATCACCGGCCCGCAGCGCCTGGATGCGCGCCGCTGCATTTCCTACCTGACCATCGAGCATGACGGTGCGATTCCCGTGGAGATGCGGCCCCTGATCGGCAACCGCATCTATGGCTGCGACGACTGCCAGCTGGTCTGCCCCTGGAACAAGTTCGCCAAGCGCACCGACGAGGCCGACTTCCGCGCCCGCAACAACCTGGACACTGCACGCCTGGACCAGTTGTTCGCGTGGGACGAAGCTGAATTCCTGCGCCGTACCGAAGGCAGCCCGATCCGCCGCAGCGGCCACGAGCGCTGGCTGCGCAACATCGCCGTGGCGCTGGGCAATGCGTCGACCACGGCAGAGACGCTGTCGGCACTGCAGACACGCGCCGAAGATGCTTCACCCGTGGTCCGCGAACACGTGCAGTGGGCACTGGGCCAGCACGGCCTGCGCTGACGTGCGATCCTGAGGCCCCTGCTCCATCTGCCCCACGCCGTAACCATGCAGCCACGCAACAACGACGTCTTCACCCCCAGCCAGCTCAACACCCTCGCCCGCGACCTGCTGGAAGGCAGCTTCCCGGCGATCTGGGTGGAAGCCGAACTGGGCAGCGTGGCGCGCCCGGCGTCCGGCCACCTGTACTTCACCCTGAAGGACGCGCGTGCACAGTTGCGCGCTGCGATGTTCAGGATGAAGGCGCAGTACCTGAAGTTCGTGCCGCGCGAGGGCATGCGCGTGCTGGTGCGCGGCAAGGTGACCCTGTACGACGCCCGTGGCGAGTACCAGATGGTGCTGGACCACATGGAGGAAGCCGGCGAAGGCGCACTGCGCCGCGCATTCGAGGAACTGAAGGCGCGGCTGGAGGCCGGGGGTCTGTTCGACCCTGGACGCAAGCGGCCGATGCCGGCCCATGTACAGCGCCTGGCGGTGATCACCTCGCCCACCGGTGCCGCCGTGCGCGATGTGCTGAGCGTGCTTGGCCGCCGCTTCCCGTTGCTGGAAGTGGATCTGCTGCCGACCCTGGTGCAGGGCGCGACCGCTGCCGCGCAGATCACCCGCCTGCTGCAGGCCGCCGATGCCAGCGGCCGCTACGACGTGATTCTGCTGACCCGCGGCGGTGGCTCACTGGAAGACCTGTGGGCGTTCAACGATGAAGCCCTGGCCCGTGCAATCGCCGCCAGCCGCACGCCGGTAGTTTCGGCGGTGGGTCACGAAACCGACTTCAGTCTCAGCGATTTTGCCGCTGACCTGCGCGCGCCGACGCCATCGGTGGCCGCAGAACTGCTGGTACCCGATCAGCGCGACCTGGCCCTGCGCCTGCGCCGCAACGCGGCACGCATGGTGCAGCTGCAACGCCACACCCTGCAGCAGGCCATGCAGCGCGCCGATCGTGCCCTGCTGCGTTTGAATGCACAAAGCCCGCAGGCACGGCTGGATCTGCTGCGCCGACGCCAGCTGGACCTCGGGCGTCGACTGCATGCGGCGCACAACCAGCAGCAGGAGCGTCGCGCGGCCCGCCTGCGCCACGCCGCTGCGGTGTTGCGTGGTCATCATCCGCAACGGCAGATGGATGCACTGCGACGCCGCCTTGCCGCGCTGGGCGGGCGCCCACAGGCGGCACTGCAGCGCCTGCTGCAGCGTGATGCGCTGCGCCTGCGCGGCCTTGCACGTTCGCTGGAAGCAGTCAGTCCATTGGCTACCGTCGCGCGTGGCTACAGCATCGTGACCCGTGCAGACGATGGCGCGCTGGTGCGTCGGGTCGAGCAGGTGCAACCGGGTGACGCACTGCAGGCCCGCGTCGGCGACGGCGTGATCGATGTCCAGGTGACGGCAGTCAAATAAGGGGTGTTCGGCAGGGCTGCGCCCTGCACCTGCAGAGGCCTTCAAGCCAGGGCAACAGCAACGGCAAATGCAACAGCCGGCACTGGGTTGTCTGTGGGTTTGGCGGGGTGGTGTCGGATTGCGGGGACGCCGTGAACCCATCCATGGGGGCTTGGCAGCCGCATCCATGCGGCTGACACCCCGCAATCCGACACCGCCCCACCTCCGACAGTTTCCCGGAGACGGTTGGCACATCCACGACATGCGTGGATGAATCTCCATCGAGATCGAATATTTCGAATTGAAATCGAAAAGCATCCACGCATGGCGTGGATCTACGTGTCGACCAAGGTCGACACCCACCAAGAGCAGGCAATGCCATTCCAACAGATCGCGGAGATCTGTCGAAGGCGGGGTGGGTCCGGTTGCGGGAGTGTCCGCGGCATGGATGCCGCGGCCAAGCCCCCATGGATGGGTTTACGGCGTCTCCCGCAATCGGGCCCACCCCGCCATCCCACGGATAGCCCGCTGTTGCTGTTGCTGTTGCTGTTGCTGTTGCTGTTGCTGTTGCTTCGGCTGTTGCTCCAGCCTCGGCGGGTGCAGGGCGCAGCCCTGCCGAACTACCCTTTACCTGGCCTGCTCGCAGAACTTCTGCCGGTACTCCAGTGCCTTCGGCATCAGCGCCTGCAGATTCTGGATGCGGGTACCCGGATTGGGGTGGGTCGAAGAGAATTCCGGCGGCGATTGGCCGCCACCCGCCTGGCCCATCCGCTGCCACAGCGGCACCGCCTCGCGCGGGTCGAAACACGCCGCCGCCGCCAGCATCAGGCCCACTTCGTCAGCCTGCGTCTCGTGGCTGCGCGCATACGGCAACAGATAGCCGTAGCCCATCGCCGACATCATCATCTGCTGCTGCTGCGCATCCATGCCACTGGCGGCGCCCGCCACCTGGCCGATCTGGGTCAGCTTCTGCTGGGCCATGCGCTGTGCACCGTGGCGCAGCAACGCATGGGCGATTTCATGCCCCATCACCACCGCCATTGCATCGCGCGTGCGCGCAACCGGGATCAACCCCGTGTACACGGCCATCTTGCCGCCGGGCAGGCAGAACGCATTGGCCTGTTCGGACGGAATCACATTCACTTCCCACTCGAAGTCGCGTGCGAAGTGCGCCGGCTGCAACCCGTGTTCCTGCGCCAGCGCGGTTTCCACCACGTCCACCTTGGCAATCAATCGCTCGGCAATCGCCCGGACATCCCGCGAGACCTGTTCGTTCGGGCCCAGCGGGCGCTCCTGCGACAGGATCTGCTGGTAGGCCTGCAGGCCCAGTGCCTTCTCCTGGCTGGCGTCCAGGCTGCTGTCGATCAGCACCTTCTCGCCGGTATAGGGGTCGACCGCACGGTTGGAGAACCAGTAGAACGCCGCATAGCCGGCGGCCAGCAGCAGCACCCACCAGCGGATGTTGCCAAACAGGCCACGCCGCTGCTGCGGCGAGCGGGAAAAAGGATCATTGCGCATCGGCAGGTCTTCCGGCTGACCCCGCCGGCCGGCGGGCACGGCGCAATCTTAGTGCGACACTGCCTGCGGCGGGTGAAGCCGGCGCCGATCCAGGCGTGGCCGTCAGATCCCGCGGACCAGCCGGAAGCCGATGCGCGCGTTGGTGGTATCCGAATCCTGCGATTGCCGCCAGGCCGCCCGGGTCTGCTCCGGCGCATTGGCCCAGTTGCCACCCCGGATCACCCGTGAACGGCAGCCCGGGTTGAACCAGGCCACACCATCGGCCGGAGCGCGCCGATAGCTGGCATGCCAGCAGTCGGCCACCCACTCGCTCAGGTTGCCGCCCATGTCGTGCAGCCCGAAGCCGTTCGCCTGGAAACTGGCGACCGGGGCCGGCCCCCACCAACCATCGCCATAGCCGACGAAGGCGTTGTGCCAATGCCTTCCGGACGGTGAAACGTCCTTGCTGCCGGTGTAATTGCCACTGCCTTCCGGTGGCAGCCCGGCATCGCCCCACGGGTAGCGGCCACTGCTGCCGGCACGCATCGCGTACTCGAATTCGGCCTCGCTGGGCAGGCGGTAGCTGCGGCCGGTCTGCTCGGACAGCCAGGTGGCGTAGTTCTCCGCGTCACGCACGCTGACGTGCATCACCGGCGAATTGCCCAGTGCGCGCCCACCGTCATAGTCGGATCGCCAGTCCACGCCGCTGCGACGGATGAAATTGCCGCTGCGCTCGTCATAGACCACCGAATGTCCACGCCGGGTTGCGCGTGGGCGGGCGTTGGTCGCCTTTACATAGCGCTCGAAATCACCCACGGTGATCTCGGTGATCGCCATTGCGTAACCGCGCTCGAACCGCACATAGTGCGACGGTCGCTCCGCATCGGTTGCGCCCGGCTCGGTATCACTGGCACCCATCTGGAATCCACCGTGCGGCACCACGATCATCTGTGGTCCACGGCCGCCATCACGCAGCGCGTCGCTGAACACCTGCCCCGGCCGGAAGCTGCCGTAATGGGTGGCCAGTTCGATGCGCTCGCGCAGCTGCGCCACCACCGCGTCGCCCGGCAAGGCGATGCGCAGCGCTTCGGCCAGCTTCTCGCGCGCAGGCTTCAGTCCCTGCGGGGTGGTCAGATCATGCAGGCCGCCATCGCGCAGCTGGACCAGCGCTGCTGCGCGGATCTGCTCGATGCGCTCGAACGCATCGGCGATGGTCGGTGACGAGTCCCGCACCTTGCTGGCTTCTGCCAACCAAGCGCCGGCACTGGCGAAATCGCGGATGCGCGCAGCATCCTCGGCACGCCGGATCAGCCCGCTTTCCGCCGCTGCCAGACCCTGCCGCGCCCGCCGGTTATGCGGGTCCAACGCCAGTGCCTCGCGGAAGTTGCCGATGGCGCCATCACCCTCTTCACCTATCCGGTCGGCACGCAGATCGTCTTCGCCCGCGCGGTTGTAGGCGACCACGCGCTGCGCCGTCTCCACCCGGCCCTGCAGCGCGCGCACCTTCTCGTCCTTCGGCGCCAGGGTCAGCAATACCAGCGCCTGGCGCCCGGCTTCGGCCAGCGCTTCACGCTGCCGCAATGGCTGCTGCAGCAACGCATCGGCCTGCTGCAGCAGGCGCTGCTTCGCACGTTGCAGGCCCAGGCGCGCCTGGCGGTCGTCGGGTTCCTCTTCCTGCACCGCCAGCCACAGCGGCACTGCCGCATCGCCATCTTCGTACAGATGCCCCCGCGCGAATGCCTGATCGGCAGCCCGGCGCAGCTGTGCCAGCGTACGTCCCTGGCGATCGACCCGCGGCGGCGTCCACTGCTGAATGTCCTCGGCCGCATCGTCACCGGCAATGGTCACCGTGCCCTGCCCGGTACCAGGTGCCGGACCGGCCTCTGGTGCGGGATCGGCCGGCTGGCCTGCGGTACCACCGGAGGTCTGCGCAGGGGGCGACGGCGTGCAACCGGCCAGGCCCACGGCCAAGGCGGTACACAGCACGGGCGACAGCAGAAAACGCAAGCAGGGCCTCCTTCGGCACGGATGCGGACCGACGTTAGGCTATTCTCCCCTGCCTGAGCAAACACGAGTAGTAGGCCCTGACCTGTGGCAACCTGGATCACCACCCCCGCCGAGCTGGACACATACCGCCAGCAACGGCCGACCCGCATCGGCCTGGATACCGAATTCATCCGTGAACGCACCTTCTGGCCGCAGCTGGCGCTGGTGCAGATGGCCGTCGGCGAGGACATCCTGCTGATCGACCCGTTGATTCCCGGCATGCCCGAGGCGTTGGCGCCGTGGCTGGCCGATGAATCCATCACCAAGGTGATGCACAGCGCCAGCGAAGACCTGGTGGCGTTCAAGTGGACCTGCGGCGTGCTGCCGCGCCCGTTGTTCGACACCCAGATCGGCGCCGCTCTGGCTGGCATTGGTGCGGGCATGGGCTACCAGAAGCTGGTGCAGGAGATCACCGGCGTGGCGCTGGAAAAGGGCGAAACCCGCTCTGACTGGATGCGCAGGCCGCTGTCGGACTCACAGCTGAAGTACGCCGCCGACGACGTCGAGCATCTGTTCGCGATGCATGATGCGATTTCCGCCAAGCTGGAATCGCTGGGGCGCCAGCAATGGCTGCACGACGACGGCGAGCGCCTGCTGGCCAGCGTCGCCAATGACGAGGACCGCTGGCCACACCTTGGCATGCGCTCGGCGCAGTTCCTGGACGCGCCCGCGCAGCGCCGCCTGCTGCGCCTGCTGCGCTGGCGCGACGTGCAGGCGCGCGCCAGCGACCGTCCGCGCAGCTGGATCCTGGACAACGAGCTGGCAGCGACCCTGGCACGCACCCCACCTGCCGATGCCGCCGCATTGAGCAAGTTGTTCGAACAGTTCCCGAAGGCGCCGCGCAAGCTTGCCGCTGCAGTATGGGAGGCGCTGGATACGCCGTTGGCCGACGAAGCCGATGCACCATTGGCGATGCAGGCCAGCGATGCCAGCAAGCAGCTGCTGAAGAAACTGCAGGATGCCGTAGCCGAACGCAGCCGCGAGCTCGGTCTGGCCGACGGCGTACTGGCCTCGCGCAAGCATCTGGAAAGCTATCTGGAGCATCGGCAGTGGCCTGCCGCATTGGCCGGATGGCGCCAGCAGGAACTGGAGCCGGTGCTGGCACCGCTGTTGCCCGCCACTTGAGCCCCCTGCCGTCGTCGCGCATGCGGCGCGACGACGGCACACCCTGACACTGCCATGAGATCGCGCGGCGCGTGCCTGCTGCGCGCGCGCCCTCGCGCCACGGCCCCCGAAGCCCGCCCGAGTTTGATTGCTGCATGCGGCGGTACCTGCCGCGATCCTGTACGTCCGCCAACAGGATCTCGCCGCGCGGTTCATGTACATGACTGCAGACACATACGCCTGCGTCGGTGGCATGCAAGAGTGAATCGCACGTCACCTTGTACGCCTGTTCAAGGCACCGGGGGACGACGCACCCCGCAGGGCCGATGCCGTCGGCGCAGGTCCTGTCCACGCTGCTGCGCAAAGGACTCCCATGCACACAAACACCTCCGAACGGACCGCAGCTTCCTCCTCCCGGACCATGCGCCACCTGCGCCGATGGCTGGGCGTTTCACTCCTGTGCATCGCTGCCAGTGCAAGCGCCGCCGATGACCTGCAGGCACGCATCGCTCAGGCATTGCAGGGCACCACGACGCCGGCCATGGGAGTGCTGGTGATCCGCGATGGCAAGATCGCCGAGCAGGCCGTCAGCGGCGTACGCCGCAATGATGAAAAGGTGGCCGCCAATACCGGCGATGCCTGGATGATCGGCTCGACCGGTAAACCGATCACCGTGGCGATGATCGCGCGCCTGGTCGAACAGGGCGTGCTGAAGTGGGATGCGCCGCTGTCGACGATGCTGCCCGACCTCGCGGCACAGATGCAGCCGGCCTACCGCAATGTCACGCTGGTGCAGCTGCTGTCGCACCGCGCTGGGCTGCCGGAGAACCTCAGCGATGGCGCCGCACTGGATGCGTTCTTCACCGACACGCGTGCCCTGCCGGTGCAGCGCGAGGCCTATATCAAGGCCGCGCTGTCAGAGGCGCCGGTCCACCCGCCGGGAACGGAATTCGCCTACAGCAACAGCGGCTTCCTGATCGCAGCCGTGATCGCCGAGCGCGCCACCGGCAAGGACGTGGAGACGCTGATCCAGCGTGAGGTGTTCCAGCCGCTGCAGATGACAGGGGCCGGCTTCGGGCCGACCACTGCCGGTCAGCCGTTGGGCCACCGCGGCGGCAAGCCCGTCACCCGCGCACCGCAGAAAGCCGATGATGGCGTACCACCGATCTACACCGCTGCCGGCAACCTGCACATGCGCCTGCAGGACCTGGCACTGTTCGCCATCGACCAGCTCGCCGGCAGCCAAGGCAAGGGCACGCTGTTGACGCCGGCGTCCTACACGCTGATGCAGAGCGCGCAACCGGGCAGCCCCTCGGGTCTGGACTGGGGCGTGCAGCCGTCGATCGCCGGCCGCCAGGGCCCGGTACTGGTGCACGGTGGCTCCGATGGCAACTGGCTGGCGTGGGTGGTGCTGTTCCCCGCACAGAACAGTGGCGTGATCGCCATTGCCAACGCCGCCGAAGACATGGGCGCTGACACGGCCACCATGGGCGTGCTCGGCGGCCTGTTCGCCGAACTGGCCCCTGCTGTCACGCCCGCCGCCAAGTAGACCCGTCACGACGCCCTGCACCTGCGGGGCGTCGATTCCGCGTGTCAGTTCCCACAACGGCAAACGCCCTGCACAGGCAGGGCGTCTGGAGGGAAGTGCGACGGTATCGGTACCGTATGCGGTACCGACCGATGCGGCTTACCAGTTCATGTTCAGCGACACACCCACGGTGCGCGGCTCGTTGTAGACCGCTGCCATGTAGTTTTCGATCACGCCCTTGAGGTTCTTCTCGTTGGTGATGTTGCGCGCGAACAGCGCCACTTCGTAGGCACCGTAGTTGCCCGAGTAACCGATCTTCAGGCCACCCTCGAAATCACCCTTCGAATTGAACTCCTTGCTGTCATACAGCACGAAGCTGGTGTAGCCCTGCTTGTTCCAGTCGGTGGACACGAACATCGTGGCCGCATCGCTGACCGGGAAGTCGTAACGCGCTGCCAGGTTGATGTTGTACTTCGGCGCGTTCGGCAGCGGATTGCCATCGATCTGGGCGAAGGTGTTGGCACCGACCTTGATCGTCGGGTCATCGACGGTGCACACCACCTTGCCGTTCAGTGCGCAGACCTGCGCATACACGCGCTTGTCCTTGATCTCGCTGTGCAGCAGGCTCAGGCCGGCGCTCAGGGTCAGGTTCTGGATCGGGCGCAGCTCCATGTCCGCTTCGAAGCCGTAGGCCTTGGCCTTGTCGGCGTTGAACAGCACGCCGTTGCCGTCCGAATCGTTGCCGTTGAGCTGGATGTCGTTGACGGTGTAGGTGAACGCGGTGGCATTCAAGCGCAGGCGGTTGTCCCACAGGCTGCTCTTCACGCCGGCTTCCCAGGACAGGATCGTCTCCGAATCGGCGGTGGTGAAGTCAGCGTTGAACACCGCCGAACGGCCCTGGATGGTCGGACCACGGAAGCCGCGCGCGACCTTCGCATAGACACTCACGTCCGGGGTGATCTGATACATCGCGCTCAGATCCCAGCTCGGAGTCGTGTCGGTCATCTTGACGTCGGTGCGGCCCTTGTAGGTGACTGCGCCAGCGGCGGTGTCGGCGGTCTTCAACAGACGGGTGTGCTTTTCATCGCGGGTCTGGCGCAGGCCGGCGGTGACGGTGAACTTGTCGGTGAAGGCGTAGCTGAGCTGGCCGAAACCGGCCCACGAGGTGTTCTTGTTGCGCAGGCGCACCCAGTTGTTCGGGTTGCGCGCCGCGCCCTTAAGGAACCAGGCGCGCTGGTAGAAGTCGGTGGTGTCGCTGCCGTTGAAGTAGAACGCGCCGGCCTGCCACTGCAGGGCGCTGTCATCGTGGCTGGCCAGACGGAATTCCTGGGTCCACTGGTCAAGATCGCGGATCTGGCCCATCGACTGGCCATAGCCGTTCGGCACGCCGTTGACCGGGAAGTTGACCGCGGCGCCGCCGTCGGTGTCACCGCGGCTGTAACCGGACGTGGTCTCGTAAGCGGTGATCGAGGTGAAGTCGATCGCGCCGAAGTCATAACGCGCCTTCACCGAACCGCCGTAGGTCTTGTACGCCTGCGGGTTGTTGTCGGCCTCGTCGTAGGCGACCTGGTCACGCGGCACGTCGGTCTTGTTCGAGCCCTTGGTCAGCGCGTTGCGCAGGAACAGGGTCGAGGTGCCCTCGTAATCGCGGGCGTGGGCCGAAGCGAGGATCGAGAACTGGTCGCTCGGGGTCAGCAGCAGCTGCGCGCGCACGTTGCGGTCGTCGAAGCCGCCCATGGCGTTCTTCTTCGGGCTGACCGTGCCGTCGGCGCTGGGGCCGGTGTAGGTGTTGTCGACGTAGTCGTCGCGGTGCTGGTACAGGGCCGACACACGGAACGAAGCGATGTCGTTGATCGGGCCGCCGAAGCCACCGTCGATCGACACGCTGTTGTAGGAGGCGTAGCTGGCGCTGACGCGGCCGCTGTAGTCCTGGGTCGGCTTGAGGGTGTCGAACTTGACGATGCCGGCGGTGGTGTTGCGGCCGAACAGCGAGCCCTGCGGACCGCGCAGCACTTCCACCTGGTCCACGTCATAGACCGGGTTGGACTTCAGCACCACGTGTTCCAGCACGACGTCGTCCTGGATGATCGACACCGGCTGCGACGCACCCAGATAGAAATCGATGTTGCCCAGGCCGCGGATGTAGAAGCGCGGGAAGATGCGGCCGGTGGTGGTTTCCGCATACAGGCTCGGCACGCGGCCGGACAGCGCCAGCAGGGTGTCGTCGCCGCCGGCGGTGAAGTCGCGCATGCGCTCGCCCTGCACCACGCCTACCGACACCGGCACTTCCTGCAGGTTCTGCTCGCGGTGCTCGGCGGTCACGGTGATGGTGTCCAGCCCGGTCGGGGTCGGCGCACTGTCCTGCGCGGCAGCACCGAAGCTGGCAGCCAGGGCCAGGCCTGCACAGGCCAGGGCCAGCGGATGGCGACGGAAGGAAACGAGGGAGGACGACATGCCCGACGAACGGCGGGAATCGGAATGGGAAGGCATCGAAAGCTCTGAGGAGGCGTCCGTGCGGCCTGCGCTGACCGGGCGGCAAATAGGAGGAGAACTGCGCAAGCGGCCATTATCCTCCAAATTGTTACAATTTCGTTGCGCCGGCAGGCAACAGGGGCATCAAGCCGTTTTCGGCACAGTCCGCCCTCAGCCGGCCGTTGGCAACGGCGCCAGCGCAACCTCGACCATCGCCAGCAGGCGCTCACGGCTGACGCCGTCACGCGCCTGTACCGAGATGCCGTGCAGCACCGTGGCGAAATGATCGCCCAGGGCCTGCACGGACAGATCGGCCGCCAGCTCGCCGGCTGCCTGCGCCTGCTGCAGCCGCGCGATGATCGCCGCCGTGCGCTGGCGACGATGGCTGGCCAGCCAGTCACGTACGCCCTCGCCCTCCGGTGACACGCTGCTGGCCGACGACACCACCAGGCAGCCATGCGGACGACCACGACGGGTATAGGTCAGCACGGCATCACGCAGCATGCTGCCGATCGCATCGCGCAGTGACGCCTGTTCCAGCGCGCGCGGCGCGAAGCCGCCCTCGCCTTCCTCGTACAGCGCCACAGCTTCGCGGAACAGCTGCTCCTTGCTGCCGAACGCGGCGTAGATGCGCGCCGAGGCAATGCCAAGCGCTTCGACCAGGGCCGACATCGAAGTGCCCTCATAGCCGTACTGCCAGAACAGCAGCATCGCCTTGCGCAATGCCTGGTCCCTGTCGAATTCGCGCGGTCGCCCTGCCATCTGCCTGCCTGCCGTTCTGAGGCGCGCAGTGTAACGCGGGTGTTGACCATCCCGATGCACGCACCTATTCTTTGTCGATCGACAAATAATTGGAGCAACACATGCAAACCCTCAAAGGCCCCAGCCTGCATCTGGCGCAGTTCGCTGGCGACCAGGCGCCGTTCGACAGCCTGTCCGGCATCGCCGCCTGGGCAGCCGGCCATGGCTTCAAGGCCCTGCAGATTCCGGCATGGGACGCGCGCCTGTTCGACCTGGCCACCGCTGCCGACAGCCAGGACTACTGCGACGACCTGCGTGGCACGCTGGCCGAACACGGCCTGCAGGTCAGCGAGCTGACCACCCACATCCTGGGCCAGCTGGTGGCCGTGCATCCGGCCTACGATGAACTGTGCGATGGCTTCGCCCCGGAGGCGCTGCGCGGCAATCCGCAGGCACGCAGCGAATGGGCACAGCAGCAGCTGCATCTGGCCGCCCGCGCCTCGCGCCGGCTCGGCCTGCAGGACATGGGCACCTTCTCCGGCTCGTTCGCCTGGCCCTACCTGTTCCCGTTCCCGCAGCGTCCGCCGGGCCTGATCGATGCGGCGTTCGATGAGCTGGCACGCCGCTGGCGGCCGATCCTCGACACCTGCGAGGACAACGGCATCAACCTCTGCTACGAAATCCATCCCAGCGAAGACCTGCACGATGGCACCAGCTTCGAACGCTTCTTCGAGCGTGTGGGCCAGCACGAGCGCTGCCGCATCCTGTTCGATCCCAGCCACTTCGTGCTGCAGCAGCTGGATTACCTGCAGTTCCTGGACATCTACCATCCGCTGATCCGCATGTTCCATGTCAAGGACGCGGAGTTCCGCCCCAATGGCCGCCAGGGCATCTACGGTGGCTATGCCGACTGGACCGAACGCGCGGGCCGCTTCCGCTCGCTGGGCGATGGCCAGGTCGATTTCAAGTCGATCTTCTCCAAGCTGGCGCAGTACGACTACGCCGGCTGGGCAACATTGGAGTGGGAGTGCTGCCTGAAGGACCAGGAAGCCGGCGCGCGCGAGGGTGCCGCCTTCATCCGCGACCACATCATCCCGGTCACCGACAAGATCTTCGACGACTTCGCCGGCGCGCCGATCAGCAGCGCCCAGATGCAGCACATGCTCGGCATCGCCTGAGCCCCCACAGGAACATTCCCATGACGAACATCCCCACCGCTGGTACCCCCGGCGACGACACCCTGCGCCACCACTACCTGCGCATCGACGGCCAGCGCGTGCATTGCGTCTCCGCTGGCAGCGGGCAGCCGGTGCTGTTGATCCCGGGCTGGCCGCAGACCTGGTATGCCTGGCGCCACGTGCTGCATGCGCTGGCCGAGGCCGGTTTCGAAGCGATCGCGGTCGACCCGCCCGGCATCGGCGAATCCGATCGTCCCGCGCACGGTTACGACACCGGCAGTGCCGCCGCGGTACTGCATCAGACCATGCAGGCCCTCGGCCACGAGCGCTACCACGTGGTCGGCCATGACATCGGCATGTGGATCGCCTATGCACTGGCCAGCGACCAGCCGCAGGCGGTACAGCGCCTGGCCGTGACCGAGGCGGTGATTCCCGGGCTGGCGCCTGAGCCGGGCATCTTCGCCGCACCGGCCGACAACATCTTCCTGTGGCACTTCATGTTCAACCAGGTGGCCGACCTGCCCGAGGCCCTCATCACCGGTCGCGAACGCGCCTACCTGGACTTCATGTTCGACCGCTGGTCGTACCGGCGCGATGCGGTGGCCAGCGAAACCTACATCGCCGCCTACAGCCGCCCCGGCGCGTTGCGTGCAGGGTTTGCCTGGTACCGCGCGATTCCGGAAACGATCCGCCAGAACCAGCTCCGCGCACAACGCCGGTTGACGATGCCGGTGCTGGCCATCGGCGCCGAGCACGCCACCGGCAACGCCCCGATGCTGACCCTGCAACCGCACGCCGATGACCTGCGCGGCAGCGTCGTTCCGGGCTGTGGCCACTTCATCATGGAAGAAGCACCGCAGGCGTTCCTCGCCCAGCTGCTGCCGTTCCTGCAGGAGGCTGGTCATGCCGCTTGAACCTGCGCTGCAGTCGTTCGTCGATGCGGTGGCGGCGCAACCGTTGCCAGACGATCTGCTGGAACTGCGCGCACTCAGCGAGCAGGCGCTGCCCACATTGCAGGGCGCCACCGAGGCGGTATCGCATGTCGTGGAGCACGTCGTCAGCGCGCGCGACGGCCATGCGCTGGTCGTGCGCCTGTACACGCCCGCTACCAACAGCGCCGAACCGCGCCCTGCCCTATTGTTCGCCCACGGCGGTGGCTGGTTCCAGTGTTCGTTGGCGGTCTATGACGGCCCCTGCCGGGCCTTGGCCAATGCCAGCGGCCATGTCATCGCTGCCGTCGGCTATCGACTGGCCCCGGAGCATCCGTTCCCGACGCCGCTGCACGACGTCGCCGACGCCTGGCTGTGGCTGCAGGCCAATGCCGCAGACCTGGGTCTTGATCCAGCACGCCTGGTCATCGGTGGTGACAGCGCTGGCGGCAATCTCGCTGCCGCGTGCTGCCTGCTGCTACGCGATCAGGGACTGCCGCTGCCATCGCATCAACTGCTGCTGTACCCGGCGCTGGATGCCACCATGGCCAGCAGCACCTACTGCGAGTTCGCCGACGGCTACTACCTCAGCGCTGAACTGATGCAGCGCTGCTGGCAGGCCTACCTGGGCGACGGTGACCGCCGGCAGGCGCTGGCTTCGCCCCTGCACGCCCCAGATCTGCGCGGGCTGCCGGCGGCCACGGTACTGAGCTGTGAGTTCGACCCGCTGCGCGACGAAGCTGAACAGTACGCCGCGCACCTGCGGGAGGCGGGCGTGGACTGCACGCTGGAGCGCCTGCCGGGGATGATCCACGCCTGCATCCACCTGCATGGCGTATCGGCTGCGACCGACATCGCGATCCAGCGGGCGGCGGCCCTGCTGCCCTGAAACGAAGGCCGCAGAGGGGCGTAGCGGCAATTCCGCTGCGTCCCTGCGTGCCCCTTGGCAGCCGGCGCCTGGCGGCGCTATGCTAGGCCCGTCACGTGGCGCCAGCTCCGCTGCCCACGGGATGCAATACCACCCCATGGGGCCATAGCTCAGCTGGGAGAGCGCGTCGTTCGCAATGACGAGGTCAGGAGTTCGATCCTCCTTGGCTCCACCATATGCAAAACAGAAAGCCCCGGCACTGCCGGGGCTTTCTGTTTTGGCGAACCGCTCAGGCCGGGTCCTGTCCACCGTCCTTGCGCACGGGTGCACGCGAATGTGCATCGCGCACCTTCTGGTCGTGCTGGCCGGGACGCTGTTTGGCCACTTCCTCCTGCTGCCGGTCCTGGCGACTTTCCTGCACGCCTTCGTGTGCATTCGAGGTCTTCTTGTCATGTTCGGTCATGAATCGCTCCCACAACGCCGGTAACAGGTCGGCGTGACGCAGACAACGCTAGCCGCGCCTGCGTGATGCGGCGGTCGGCTGCCTGCGAACAGCGCGTGCAGCCATCACGCTCCTCCAGTGCTTGTGATCGTCATCGTCGCGTGGTCACAATCCGCGGATCACCTCGCACAAGGATGCGCCATGTATCGCCCTGCCCTGATGTCTGCCCTGTTGATCCCACTGCTGCTCGCCACTGGCTGCGCGCATCGCCTCGACCGGCAACCAGCGCCGCCACCGGGCTATATCGGCAACTACGAAGCAGTGCGCGCGGCGCAGGATGATCCCTCTCGCGGCATCTCCGGTGTTTTCGTGCTGACCGTGCAGGCCACCGGTACCGAAGGCGAGCGCATCTACCTGAACAGCGAGCGTGATTACCGCCACCCACTCAACATCACGCTCAACATCGATGCCGCGCTGCGCCCGGAACTGGAGAAGGCGTTCGGCATGAAGCTCGAGCAGCTGCAGAACCGGCGCGTGCTGGCACGCGGTACCGCGGGTCGGGTACGCATCGCCTTCATCGATTCGAACGGCCGGCAGAGCGACAAGTACTACTACCAGACCCAGATCCAGATCCGCGACGCCAAACAGCTGCGTTTCGCCCCGTAAGCCCACGAACGGCGCGCGTCGAAGATTGAGGGCACCGGTTCCGTTCCGGTGCCCTCAATGAAGCAATCGCTCAATCCAGCTTCACCACCAGCTTGCCGAAGTTGCGCCCCTGCAACAGGCCAAAGAAGGCTTCCGGCGCATTCTCAAGCCCCTGCACGACGTCTTCGCGGTACTGGATGCGCCCATCGCGCAGCCACTGCGGCATGTCGCGCTCGAAATCCGGCCACAGATGCTTGAAGTCGTGGACGATGAAGCCACGCACGGTCAAGCGCTGGCGCAGGATCTGGCTGAACAGCGCCGGCAGCCGATCCGGCCCAGGCTGCGCGACGCCGCGGGCGTTGTAGGTGGCGATGGTGCCGCACACCGGAATGCGCGCGAAATCATTGAGCAGCGGCAATACGGCGTCGAGCACATGCCCGCCCACGTTCTCGAAATACACGTCAATGCCATCCGGTACGGCAGCACGCAGCTGCGCTGCAAAATCGGAGGCGCGATGGTCCAGCGCCACGTCCACACCCAGTGTTTCCAGGTACGCACGCTTGGCCTCGCCACCGGCGATGGCGACCACGCGTGCACCCTGCAGCTTGGCCAGCTGGGCCACGGTGGCACCGACCGGGCCACTGGCAGCCGCGACCACCAGGGTCTCACCGGGTTGCAGCTTGCCGATTTCGATCAGGCTGGAGTACGCGGTGAACCCCGGCATGCCATACACGCCCAATGCCGTACTCAGCGGCAGCCCGGCCGGATCCAGGCGCCGGCTGATCGCATCGCCCGCCACCACGGCATGGGTCTGCCAACCACCAGGGGCCAGCACCAGGTCGCCCACCGCCAGGCCAGGCGCCTGCGACTGCAGTACTTCGGCCACGGTCTGGCCCTCCATCACCGCATCCACGGCCACCGGCGGCGCGTATGACGGGCCATCGTCCATGCGTCCGCGCATGTACGGATCCAGCGACAGGTAGCGGTTGCGCAACAGCACCTGGCCGGGGCCCAGCGCCGGCAGCGGCGCCTGTTCGAGGCGGAAATTGGCGGCGACCGGCGCACCTTGCGGACGCGAGGCAAGCACGATGCGGGTGGTTGAATCGGACATGTCCAATGGCTCTGCTGCGGGCAGCGTCGGGGAGGGAACCGCGACAGTACGCCGTGCCCTGCCCTCGTGGGTGCCATGAAAACAGCGTTCCATTGGCACCTTCCCCACTCCGCCGCTGTATCGCTTGCCCCGTCAGCTTTGGCGTCAGCGGCGGGCCGCTGTTTTCCGCCTCCGGCATTCCCGGTCAGGCCGGCTCAACGCAGGATCAACCACTTGCAGGGCCTTCCGCCGGCCGCAGACACCAATGTGAAGGTTTTTTTCCAAAACGCTTGCCGAACCTGTCCTACGTCCGTAATATGCGCGTCCTCGGCAGCGACATCGCTGCAACGAAACAAGTGGCCGAGTAGCTCAGTTGGTAGAGCAGGGGATTGAAAATCCCCGTGTCGGCGGTTCGATTCCGTCCTCGGCCACCACTTTCGAAGACCTGCAGAAATGCAGGTCTTTTTTTTCTACATGGCCGAGTAGCTCAGTTGGTAGAGCAGGGGATTGAAAATCCCCGTGTCGGCGGTTCGATTCCGTCCTCGGCCACCATGTTCAAAGACCTGCAGAAATGCAGGTCTTTTTTTTGCACATCCATTGTCGCTGGCACTGTAGTACCGTCCACGGTTCACTGCATGGAGCACTGATGACATGGACGACACCCTGGCCCTGCCCCGCCTGCAGCAGTCATTGCGCCGCCTGCAGTACCTGGTTGCCGCATTGGCCACCCTGCTTCTGGTGCTCGCGGGCATGACTGGCTGGCTGCTGCTGCAGCGGAACGCCCCGCTGCACGCCGACAGCATCAGCACGCAAAGGCTGCAGGTGCTCGATGACCGCGGCGTGGTCCGTGTGCAGATCGGCCAGGATGCGGACGACGACGATCGACGCAGCCCCGCTGCGGGCCTGCTCATCTTCGACCGCAGTGGTGTCGAACGCGGCGGCCTGAGTACTTTTGACGACGGCAGCACTGCTCTCGCTCTGGACGCCCCGCTGGGCATGGGGGATGCCCGTTTGCGCGACCGCGCCGGGCTGCGCGTGGACGCCGATGGCTCGGCCCAGCTGCTGCTGACCGACAACCTCACCCGTGGCGTGGTGCGCCTGCATTCGAAGGGCACCGGCGGCGGCATGGACACCTTCAGATGGGACATGTCCAACGGTACGTTGCACACACGTACCCTTACCTACGATGGCGACGAGCGCAGCCAACGCGCCTTCGACCCGTAGCTGACCGCCGGCGGCAGGCACGATCCGGCGCCGCATGGAACTTTTACACCGGCATGCCGCCGCTGGCCTAAGCTCCAATCCTCCTGCCCGGAGCCGATCAATGCGCCTGCGCCCTGCCTTACTGACCTGCCTGCTGCTTTTCGCCGCACCGGCACTCGCTGCCGAGCCCGTGCGCGCTGTCAACGAACTGGACATCGATCGCTACGCCGGGCAGTGGCACGAGATCGCACATCTGCCGGTGTCGTTCCAGAAGCAGTGCGTCGGCGAGATCACCGCCAACTACGGGCTGCGCCGCGATGGTCGCATCAGCGTCACCAATGCCTGCCGCAAGGCCGATGGCGAGCGGGTTGTCGCCGAAGGCGTGGCGCGGCCCGTTGCGGGACAGCCTGGCCAGCTGCAGGTGCGCTTCGTGCCCGACTGGCTGAGCTGGGTGCCGCTGGTCTGGGCCGACTACTGGGTGATCGCGCTGGACCCGGACTACCAGTGGGCGATGGTCGGTGAACCCGGCCACAAGTATCTGTGGATCCTCGCGCGGCTGCCGGAGATGGACCGCGCCCTGTTCGACCAGCTGAAGGCAAAGGCCGAAGCGATGGGCTACGACCTCGCACCACTGCGCATGATGGCGCCCCTGCGCGACGCGCCCGCCGATTGAGGCGCCGCCCAAGCGGGGCACGCTACGTCCGCAATCCGGCATCGCGCACGCCTCGCGTGCATCTTCACGCGCTACCCTCTGTGGCCGGTCGCCGCAGGCGACCCATTCCACCATACGCCGTAGTATGCTTATTCCACGCACCGCCTTCAGAGGACCTGCGCCCATGCTCCACCGCTTCCGTACCGTCTTGATCGTCCTGTGCACCCTGGCCCTGGCCGCTTGCGGCGATGGCATCGTCAAGCGTGTTTCGGAACCGGCCGCGAGCCTGCAGCAGCTGACGGTGCAGGCCAATGGCGACTGGACCGTCGCCCTGCGTCTGCAGAACTACAGTTCGATGCCGATGAGCTTCGACGACGTCGCGCTGGCCTTGACCATCGGCGACACCGAGGCCGGCCCCCTGTCCGCCAAGCCGGGCATCTCCATCGGCGGCGTCTCCGCCGATGTCATCAACGTGAACTTCAAGCCCAGCCCGGCCGCACGCCTGGTGATCGCCGACGCACTGGCCAGCAACCGCACCCTCGCCTACAGCCTGAAGGGCACGGTGTCGGCCACGCCGCAGGAAAAGAAGCAGCGCACCTTCGACATCAACAGCCGCAGCACGCTGAACCAGGCCCCGGGCCTGCCGGGCGTACTTCGCTGATCTCCGCTTTCCGCCGCGACGCATCGCGCCGCTCCCCCTGTTACTGATCAAATCGAGACGCCCCGATGAGCAGCTACACCGCCCCGCTTTCCGACCTTCGTTTCGGCCTGCACGATGTGCTGAAGGTCGAGCCGCTGTTTGCCCGTCTTGGCTTCACCGACGCCACCGCCGATGTCGTCGATGCCGTGCTGGAAGAAGCCGGCCGCTTCAGCGCCAGCGTACTGGCCCCGCTCAACAGCGTGGGCGACGAGATCGGCTGCGTGCTCGACCAGGCCAGCGGCGAAGTAACCACCCCGCCCGGCTTCAAGCAGGCCTACGACCAGTTCGTCGACGGCGGCTGGACCGGCCTGACCGCGTCACCGGAACTGGGCGGCCAGGGCCTGCCGCACACCTTGGGCGTGCCGCTCAATGAAATGATCAACGCCGCCAACCTCGCCTGGGGCAACTTCCCGCTGCTGTCGCACGGCGCCATCGAAGCGCTGAAGCAGCACGGCGAAGCCTGGCAGCACGAGGCCTTCCTGAAGCCGCTGATCGAAGGGCGCTGGACCGGCACCATGTGCCTCACCGAACCGCATTGCGGCACCGACCTGGGCCTGCTGAAGACCAAGGCCGAGCCGAACGCCGATGGCAGCTATTCGATCACCGGCACCAAGATCTTCATCACCGCCGGCGAGCACGACCTGACCGGCAACATCGTGCACCTGGTGCTGGCCAAGCTGCCCGACGCTCCCCCGGGCGCCAAGGGCATCTCGCTGTTCGTCACCCCGAAGTTCAAGGTCGACCGCGACGGCAACGTCGGCGAGCGCAACGCGCTGCGCTGCGGCTCCATCGAGCACAAGATGGGCATCAAGGGCTCGGTCACCTGCGTGATGAATTTCGATGGCGCGCAGGGCTACCTGGTCGGCCAGCCGCACAAGGGCCTGCAGGCGATGTTCACCATGATGAACACTGCACGGCTGGGTGTCGGCCTGCAGGGCATCGGCCTGTCCGAACGCGCGTACCAGAACGCGCTGAAGTACAGCCGCGAGCGCCTGCAGTCGCGTTCGCTCAGCGGCGCCAAGTTCCCGGACAAGCCGGCCGACCCGATTCTGGTGCATCCGGACGTGCGTCGCATGCTGCTGACCATCAAGTCGCTGGTGGAAGGCAGCCGCCTGCTGGCGCTGCACGCCGCCACCCTGATCGACGTCGCCCACCATGCGGAAGATGCCGGCGAACGCGAGCGCGCTGACACCCTGGTGAGCTTCCTGACCCCGATCTCGAAGGCCTGCCAGACCGAATGGGGCATCGAGAACACCTACAACGCCCTGCAGTGTTTCGGTGGCCACGGCTACATCCGCGAACACGGCATGGAACAGCTGGCCCGCGATGCCCGCATCACCACGCTGTATGAAGGCACCACCGGCATCCAGGCGCTGGACCTGATCGGCCGCAAGACCGCGTCCAGCCAAGGCGCTGGCCTGAAGCTGATGCTGGCCGAGATCGAAGCGTTCGCCAAGGCGAATGAAGGCAACGAAAGCCTGGCCGAGTTCATCAGTCCCCTGCGTGCCAAGGCCGCCGAGTGGGGCAAACTGACGATGGACGTGCTGCAGCGTTCGGCCGCCAGCCCGGACGAACTGGGTGCAGCCAGCTACGACTACCTGTTCTATTCGGGGTATGTGGTGCTGGCCTACTGGTGGGCGCGCAGCGTTGCCGCCGCCGATGCCAGCGCGCACGGCGCAGCATTCGCCCAAGGCAAGCGCGAGACCGCGCGCTTCTACTTTGCCCGCGTGCTGCCGCGCACCCTCAGCCACGCCGCCGCCATCCAGGCGGGTGCCGCACCGCTGATGGCAATGGACGACGAACGCTTCGGCGCCTGAGCCGGGCCGCGCCCGGCACCCGCGGTAGTGCCGGCCGCTGGCCGGCAACTGCAACAGCTGGAGCAACAGCAACAGCTGGTTTCCTGCGGGATGGCGGGGTGGGTCCAATTGCGGGGGGCGGCGCAAGTACGTCCCTGTAGCCTCGGTCGCGCCATCCATGGCGCTCACGCCCCCGCAACCGGACCCACCCCGCCTTCGACAACTCCCCGCGGCTGTTGGTAGGTGTCGACCTTGGTCGACACGTAGATCCACGCCACGCGTGGATGGAAACCCCCGAAATCCATCTGGAGAAAAGCCCCCTTTTGTTAAAGGGGGCGCACCGACAGGTGCGGGGATTAGGTGGAATGCGCGGACCTGAATGTTGACGATTTGTGTATCGCCCGCTGGGCGATACACAAATCGTCAACATTCAGGTATAAGCTGTTTTCCCGATGGAGACAGACACTACACGCTTGGGTCTGATCGAAGCCGGAGCTCCGTTTTCTGCTCCGGGCGCCGAAGCATCGCCCAACGCCACGACGCTGCATCGCCCCGGCACGGTCCGGTTGCTCTCACTTGATGGTCACGGGCGGGTCCTGGACTGGATCACCTGGCAGGACGCAGCCTGCCTCTACGCCCGCGATGCCGTCGCCTGGACCCTCGGCGACCCCTGCCTGCACATCCACGGTGGGACAAATCGTCGCAGTGGCATGCAGAGCGGGATGGACCTGCACCCGATCATCGCCGCGCGCGGCCATGCCCGCTCACGTGCGCTGGACCCGACACCGAACCTGACCAACCCAGCCCTGTTCGCCCGCGATGCCCATCTCTGTCTTTACTGCGGCCAGCAGTTCGGACGCCCGACCCTCACCCGCGACCACGTCATGCCCTTGTCCAAAGGCGGCCTGGATACCTGGGAAAACGTAGTCACCGCCTGCTTCCACTGCAATTCGCGCAAGAGCGACCGCACCCCGCAACAGGCCGGCATGCCGCTGCTGGCGGTGCCCTACCGGCCGAGCTGGATCGAGCACCTGATCCTGTCCAACCGCAACATCCTGGCCGACCAGATGGCGTTCCTGAGGGCCCAGCTGCCCAAGCGTTCCAAGCTCTGCACCTGAACTGCCGGGAATGCAACCCTCACCGTCCTGTCACGGACGGCGGCGTTTGCTTGCCCCACCCCCGTTTGAGGGCGAAAATGGGCGTTCAGAACAAGTGCGAACATGATGATCGACTCTGCCCGCTACCCCCGCCTCGCGCGTATCCAGACACCGGATGACCTGCGCACGTTCGACGAATCCGAACTGACGGCGGTTGCCGATGAACTGCGTGCCTACCTGATCGAATCGGTTGGCAAAAGCGGCGGCCATTTCGCCGCCGGCCTGGGCGTGATCGAGCTCACCGTGGCCCTGCACTACCTGTACCAGACCCCGATCGACCAGCTGGTCTGGGACGTCGGCCACCAGACGTATCCGCACAAGATCCTCACCGGTCGCCGCGACGAGATCCACACCGTCAAGCAGAAGGACGGCGTCGCGCCGTTCCCCAAGCGCGAAGAGAGCGAATACGACACCTTCGGTGTTGGCCACTCCTCGACCTCGATCTCGGCAGCGCTGGGCATGGCCATCGCGCGCCAGACCGAAGGTGACGACCGCAAGGTCGTGGCCGTGATCGGCGACGGCGCGATGACCGCCGGCATGGCGTTCGAAGCGCTGATGCACGCCGGTGGCATGGAGCCGGAACCAAACCTGCTGGTGATCCTCAACGACAACAACATGTCGATCTCCGAGGCAGTGGGCGGGCTGACCAAGATGCTCGGCCGCGCCACCGGCAGCCGCACGCTCAATGCGCTGCGCGAAGGCGGCAAGAAGATCCTCGGCGACAAGAAGAACAACCCCGCCCGTTTCGTGAAGCGCTGGGAAGAGCACTGGAAGGGCATGTTCGTGCCGTCCACGATGTTCGAGGAAATGGGCTTCCATTACACCGGCCCGATCGACGGCCATGACCTGCCGGCGCTGCTGTCCGCGCTGAAGACGCTGCGTGCCTCCAAGGGCCCGAAGCTGCTGCATGTCATGACCACCAAGGGCAAGGGCTACGAGCCGGCCGAAGGTGACCAGATCGGTTACCACGCGGTGGGGCCGTTCGATCCGGACAAGGGCCTGGTGGCCAAGACCGGCGCGAAGAAGCCCACCTACACCGACGTGTTTGGCGACTGGCTGTGTGACGCCGCCGCGGCCGAGCCGCGCCTGTATGGCATCACCCCGGCGATGCGCGAAGGCTCGGGCCTGGTGCGCTTCAGCAGGGAATATCCGCAGCGTTACTTCGACGTGGCCATCGCAGAGCAGCACGCGGTGACCCTGGCCGCAGGCATGGCCACCCAGGGCGGCAAGCCGGTGGTGGCGATCTATTCCACCTTCCTGCAGCGCGCGTACGACCAGTTGGTGCACGATGTGGCCATCCAGGATCTGGATGTGCTGTTCGCGATCGATCGAGCCGGCGTCGTCGGCCCCGATGGTGCAACCCACGCCGGCAACCTCGACCTCAGCTTCCTGCGCTGCGTGCCGAACATGGTGGTGATGGCCCCGTCCAACGAAGCCGAGTGCCGGCAGATGCTCAGCACCGGCCTGCAGCACCCCGGCCCGGCTGCGGTGCGTTACCCGCGCGGCAGCGGTACCGGCGTGGATGCCGGCAGCGATCTGTCGACCCTGCCGATCGGCAAGGGCGAGCTGCGCCTGCAGGGCAACCGCGTCGCCCTGCTCGCCTTCGGCAGCGCCGTCGCCGCCGCCGAACAGGTCGGCCGCGAACTGGGCCTGAGCGTGGTCAACATGCGTTTCATCAAGCCACTGGATCGCGAACTGGTACTGGCCATGGCCAGCCAGCACGAGGCACTGGTGACGATCGAAGACAACGTGGTGGCGGGCGGCGCCGGTTCGGCCGTGGCCGAACTGCTCAATGCAGAGGACGTGCTGCGTCCGATCCTGCACCTGGGCCTGCCCGATGCCTTCCAGCATCACGCCAGCCGCGAGGACCTGCTGGCCGAGGCCGGCATCGATGCCGCAGGCATCCGTGCGGCCCTGCTCAAGCGCTGGCCGCAACTGGCCGCTGGTAACCCGCCGCTGAGCGCGGCGGGCTGAGAAACCGCGGAGGTATGGGCCACGTCATGCGTGGCTCCTCAGGCCCCTCATCCACGCATGGCGTGGATCTACCAGGGTGCTGGTGGCGTAGAAACACATCCACGCATGGCGTGGATCTACCAGGGTGCTGGTGGCGTAGAAACACATCCACGCATGGCGTGGATCTACCAGGGTAAAAGTAGATCCACGCCATGCGTGGATGCCGCAGTCCCTGCCGGCGAACGGCGCTGTCAGCCGTAGCTGATCGCTTCGACGAATGCCCCGCTGGACTCCACCCGCACCGACGCACGCTGACCGGTATCAGTGAAATGCAGGCGGGCCAGGGTTTCGGCGAAGTCAAAGGCACGAACGCCATCGCGGAACTCGATCGGTTCCGGCTTGTCCGGGTGCAGCACGCGCCATTGGCGCTGCTCACATTGCAGTCGGATCAACATGCGTTGCTCACTCCTTGAACAGCGTATCGACGACGAGAGAATGACCGCACCAGGCGCGACAGGGATGGCCAGTGCGAACCGGGACGCGCAAGGCGTCCCGGGAGTCGACAATACGAGGAAAGAAGTGTGATCGCTATCAGATTTCTCTGATCTTGAGCCGATTGCGTCGGCCTCTCAATTCACCTGGAACTGGGCCCTGCAGCCGTTGCTGACCCAGATACCACGGCGGTCCCAGCCCCAGCTCTGGCCTTCGATGCAGGCACTGCGCGATTCCTGCCGTACCAGACGCACACCGCGACGAACCTGTGCATCGCAGTACTGCTGGCGCCGGTCATTGGAATGGCAGGCAATCACCTGGCCGCCACCACCCCACTGGCTTCCGCCCCAGCCGTTGCCACCACCGCCGCCCCAACCACCGCCGCCACCGCCCGGTCGCCGGTATTCACCGACGAATTCGGCACGGCAGCCTTGGGTAACCCAGACACCGTAACGGGACTGGCCCCAGGTCTCACCTTCCACACAGGGGGAGCCGGACAACTGGCGGATCATGCGCGCGCGCCCTTCCAGCCGACACTCGTTGCTGCGGTTCTTGATCGATTCGCAGCGCACGATGCCATTGCCGCCACGATCATCGTAGCGATCGTCGTAGCCATAGTTCTGCGCCTGCACGCCGCCAGCGGCAGCCATCATCGGCAACAGGGTGCACGCCACGGTGCGCCAAGTGAGTCCCTTGCCCATCCCTCGTCTCCAGGTGAATACGGTGGAGGCAAGCATCGGGGATTCCGGGCGTGGCGCACAGAGGGAGCCGCGACGGCGGTTTTTCCCCCATTCAACCAACCCAACCGCAACTGACTGCGGCTGCGGCTGCGGCGGCTCAGCGGCCGAAGTGCAGCGCGTCGACCGCCGTGCCCAGTGCTTCCACGCGCACGGTGCTGTGCTGGCCGGTACGGCAGTGATGTTCGCTGGCCCGCGAGGCAGCAGCGTCGAAGGCGGCCGCACCGGTGCTGAACTCTTCGGTCGCGCGTGTCTGCGGATCCAGGATGGACCAGCGCTGGGCGGTGCATTGGACAGTGATGACCATGGTGGGCTCCTGCGTTTCTGGGAAATCCGGGACCGGCGCAAAGCCGATCTCCGATGCCCGACCAGCCTAGCCAGCGCCCCGGGGAAGACCTATCGGATTTATCCGAAAACTCCCTACCGGCACCTCAGAAAGCGCCGCCCATCACATCCCTGAGGCCATTTAGGAAATCCATTCCGTGACCCTTGTCACGAAGTCAGGCGCGCTTCACACTACCGTCATCAACAGGGGCCCCTTCCACATGCGCACCTCGCTTCCACTGCAGCGTTCGACGCTGCTGAAGTTCTATTTTGCCGCCAGCTACGTGGTATTGATCGAGGAACTGGTCCGCGCATCGCTGAGTTGAGGATTGGCCAGCGATGCTTGCCGCTGCTGCGGGGACCGAACAAACTGTCGGTTTACGGCACGAAGCCGCACCCATGAAAGTCCTGTTCCTGATCCCGCTGCTGGCCCTGGCTGCGTGCGCCAGCCCGGAAAAACCGGTCACCCATGACACCGCCACGCCCGTGGTTGGTGGCGACCGCGATGTACACGGATGCATCGGTTCGGCCGGCTATCAGTGGTGCGAGCGCAGCCAGCGCTGCGAGCGCCCGTGGGAACTGGCGCAAGCGCAGGGCCTGGCCAACACTGCCGAAGCCATCGACGCCTACTGCGCCACCCCGGCAACGCCGGCGCGCAGGTAACGGATGCTGCCAATGACCGACCTGACCCCACTGCCCGCGCTGACGCCTGGCCGCTACCGCCACTTCAAAGGTGGCGAGTATGAGGTGATCGACATCGTCCGCAGCAGTGAAACGCTGCAGCCGATGGTGCTCTATCGCGCCCTGTACGGTGAAGGCGGCCTGTGGGTGCGGCCCTATCCGATGTTCGTTGAGCAGGTGCCCGGCGAGCACGGCCCGCAGGCACGCTTCGCCCGCATCGGCGACTGAACGGCGCGGCTCACACCGCGCGCACGGCATCGCCGCGCATGCTGGAGCATCCCTGCGAGACGGAGCCCGCATGCGCCACACCCTGTTGATCGTCCTGTCGCTGGCCAGCACCCCGGTGCTGGCCGCAGAACCTCCCAGCTTCGACCGTCCCGGCATCGGCTTCGGCACTGACACGGTGCCGCGTGGCGGCCTTGCCGTCGAAGTGGGCCTGCCCAGCTATCAACGTGATCGTGATCGCGACGGCCTGCGTACCACATCGCTGTCGAGCGACCTGCTGCTGCGCACCGGGTTGGCGCCGGGCTGGGAACTGCAGTTGGCGTCCACACCGTGGCAGCGCCAGCGCGAACGTGGCCCTGACATGCCACGCACGCAGCAGCGCGGCGCCGGCGACAGCACCGTCGGAGTGAAATGGGCAGGTCCCGGCAGTACCGAGCGCACGGCCTGGGCGCTGCTGGCAAGTGGTGTGATCGCACGTGGCGATGCCGCCTTCAGCGATGGCCGCCAGTACGCGCTGGGCGCCAGCGTCGAACACACCTTCAACGACCGCTGGAGCGGTGCGCTGTATGGCAGCCATCAGCGCGGCGCAGGCCAGCGCAGCACGACCTGGTCGCCGACTCTCGCGCTGAACGTGACCGAGCGGCTGGGCACCTATCTCGAAGCCGGCTTTACCCACGCCAGGCAGCAACCCGACCAGGCCATCGCCGGCGCAGGCCTGACCTGGATGCTGCGGCCGAACGTACAGCTGGATGCCTCTTTCGATCTCGGCCTCAATCGCAACAGCCCCGACCTGCAGCTCGGCACCGGCATCGCGTTCTATCTGCAGTGACCTGCTGAACTGATCGTGCGCGTCGGGCGCATCGCCCCCGCGCTACAATCATACCGTCCAGTCGGTTTCGTCCCCCATGCCAGAATCCCCTCCCCGCTCCCGCCGCAAGGCGCCCGACAGCGTGCGCCAGGCGCTGCTGCACGCGACCGCCCATACCATCGGCCAGAATGGGCTGGCGGCCCTCACCGTGCAGGACGTCGCCGACGCGGCCGGCGTCAGCAAGGGCGCGCTGTTCCATCATTTCGGCAGCAAGCAGGACCTGGTCGAGGCGACGCTGACCTCGCTCATCGCCGACTTCGAGGACAGAGTGCGCGAGGTGCTGCGACAGTCTCCTCCCCGCCATGGCGGCTTCAGCCGTGCCTATGTGCAGGTGAATTTCGAACATCTGCTGCAGCAGGAGCAGATCAACGACATCGGGCTCACCATGGGCAACATGCTGGAGCCGGCATTGCTGGTGTACTGGCGAACGTGGCTGCGCGGCATGCTGGCCGAGTTTCCGGATGAAGCCTGCGATCCGCGGCTGTACGCCGCGCGTTGCGTTGCCGATGGTTACTGGGCCACCGCCTATGGGCGACCCTTGGACGAAAACGAACGCCAGAACGCCCAGGCCATGGCCCTGGAGGCACTGAAGCTGTGCGAACCGGCATGAGCGGGAGACTGCGATGAACCCCTATTTCTACCTGGCCGGCGCAATCGTGCTGGAAGTGATCGCCACCTCCCTGCTCAAGGCATCGGAAGGGATGACCCGCCTCGGCCCGACGCTGGGCGCGCTCGCCGGTTACGGTGTGTGCTTCTACCTGCTGTCGCTGACGATGAAGTCGATCCCCACCGGCATTGCCTATGCCATCTGGTCCGGCGTCGGCATCGTGCTGATCTCGCTGATCGGCCTGCTGGTGTTCAAGCAGCGCCTGGATGCACCGGCACTGATCGGCATCGGCCTGATCTGTGCCGGCGTGCTGGTCATCAACCTGTTCTCGCACAGCAGCGCGCATTGAGCGCGCCACTGCACGAACTGCAACTGCGGCGCTAAGCGACCTTCTTCGCGACGGTCATGCCGAGCACGAACAGTACAACCGCAATGATGATGCCGGCCCAGAACAGGAACTTGGCGATACCCACTGCGGCGCCGGCAATACCGCCGAAACCCAGCGCACCGGCGATCAGGCCGATGATGGCGAAAATGATGGCCCACTTGATCATGTCGATCCTCTCCCTGACGGGAATACTGAAGGTGCGATCAGGTTAGGCAGGCCGCGATGCCACACGCGTGAACAGGTCGCAGGCGCGGCGTGAAACGATGCGGCTCAACGCGGCCGGAAGCGCAGCAGCGCCACTGCGAAGGCGAGAAACACGCTGCCGACCAGGCGTTCGAACCAGCGTTGCGCAAAGGGCTTTGCCAGCCAACGGCGCAGCCCATGTCCACCCGCCGCGTACATCACGTACCAGAACAGTTCGCAGGTGGCGAAGGTAGCCACCAGCACCGTGTACTGCATGGCCTGGCCACGCGCGGGGTCGACGAACTGCGGCAGGAACGCGGCGGCGAACAGCAGCAGCTTGGGATTGCTCAACCCCACCAGCAGACCACCACGGAACACTGCCCAGGCACCATGCACCGGTGCCAGCGCTGCATCGACGTCTGTCGCCACCGGCGCCTGCCGGTAGCTGTCCCGCCAGGCCTTGATGCCCAACCAGGCCAGGTAGGCCACACCCAGATAGCGCAGCACATCGAACAGCATCGGCGACGAGCGCAACACCGCGCTCAGGCCGGCCGCGGACGCCGCAAGCACCAGCAGCATCGCCAGCAGGCAACCGGCCATGGCGGGCACGCTGCGACGGAAGCCCAGGCCGACACTGCGTCCCAGGATGTGCAGCATGTTCGGACCCGGCGTGCCACACAGCACGAACACCGTCGCCAGGAACCACCACCAGGTATGCAGGGCCATCACTTCGTCCACCGGAATATTCCCTGCAAGGATAGTGCGCAGCGGCTGTCACCACCATGCACAGTCCAGGGTCGATTCGACGGTTACAGCGGCTGCGGCTCAGCCGCTGGCAACACGCGACGCGCGCAGTTCGGCCATCGCGATGCGCAGCACCCGCAGCGCCGAGCGCAGGAACACGACCAGCAGCGCGACCGCGACCAGCAGGTCCGGCCAACCGGCACCAAACAGCGCCACCAGACCCGCGGCCAGCACCACCGCAACGCCCTCGAAGATGTCGTTGCGCGCGCATTCCCAGGCCGATGCCAGGTTCACGTCGTCATTGCGATACGGCGTCAGCAGCCACAGGCAGAAACCGTTCGCGGCAAGATTCAGCAGCGCGGCCAGGCCCATGCTTTCGAACAGGGGAACCTGCGGATGCGCCAGCCGCCATCCGATCTGTACCGCCACTGCCACCGCCGCCGCCAGGATCAGCACGCCCTTGAACAGCGCAACCCGCGCCTTGGCCGCCACGCCGGCACCCACCACCAGCAGGCTCAGCAGGTAGGTGGCGGCGTCACCCAGGTTGTCCAGCGCACCGGACAGCAGCGCGGACGAGTGGCTGTACCACGACGCGCCGACCATCATCAGGAAGGTTGCCAGGTTGATCAGCAGCACGATCCACAGCACACGCCGGTGGCGCGCCTGCATGGCCGCCACATCCAGCGTCTTGCCGCAGCCACAGCATTCGCCCATCGCCCTGCCCTCTGCCTGTCGTGGCCCATTATCGCGCCGATCAGGCGTGTCGGCAGCGTTCGCGACGGGCCCATCTGCAATTGTGCGCCCCGGCCAAGCTCGCGCGCAGCAGCCTGGCCCCGGTTGTGCTGCAATGGCACTCCCCGGCATGGAGACACACATGAAGACGCTTGGCCTGATCGGTGGCATGAGCTGGGAAAGTTCGGCGCAGTACTACCGCCTCATCAACGAAGAGGTACGCGCGCGGCTGGGCGGCGCGCACTCGGCGCAGTTGCTGATGTGGTCGCTGGATTTCGCCCGCATCAAGCAGCTTCAGCACGACGGCGACTGGGATGCCCTGGGCAACGAGATGGTCGATGCGGCCCAGCGGCTGCAGGCCGGAGGCGCCGAACTGCTGCTGATCTGTACCAACACCATGCACAAGCTCGTTGGTGAGATCGAGGCGGCCTGCCCGCTGCCCCTGCTGCACATCGCCGACCCGACCGTCACGGCGATCGTGCAGGCCGGTCTGCAGCGTGTGGGCCTGCTCGGCACGGCCTTCACCATGGAGGAAGACTTCTACCGTGGGCGGCTGAGCGAGCGCTTCGGCCTGGACGTATTGGTTCCGGAGGCCGACGACCGCCGCGATGTACACGCGATCATCTACCAGGAGTTGATCGCCGGCGTGGTCAACGAACGATCACGGCAGGTGTACGTCGAGGTGATCGAACGCCTGGTTGCCCGCGGTGCAGAAGCGATCATCCTGGGTTGTACCGAGATCATGCTGCTGGTACGTGCCGAAGACAGCCCGGTGCCGCTGTTCGACACCACGACCCTGCATGCGCGCGCGGCGGTAGACGCGGCGTTGGCATGACGCACATCGCCCTGCACCCGGTCACGCGGTCGGTTCGGGCTGCACTTCCAGCGAGGTGACCAGCCATTCCACCACCGGTGGCGAATCGCACAGGAAGAACACGGCGTCGCCGCTGCGGGCTTCGGTCAGCATCCGATAGACGCTGATCGCCACGCCAAATTGGCTGGCGATGAAAATCTCACTGCTGCGCGGTCCGTCGGCCTGGCGCGAAACCATCCGCAAGGCACGCCGGGCCGCTGCCGTATCTTCCGGCTCGGCTTGGCGGGTCAATTCCAGGCCACGCAGGCCCCAGGCAACAAAAACACGCTTGCCCTTGAACGTCGTGTCCAGGACCTGCACTTCGACCGCGCCTGTGCCGGCCGACCGATGAATGACGATACTGCTGATCAACGCAACCCCCTGTGGTCGTCGTGGTCCGCACATCCTTGTCCGCACCCGCGCCAGCAGCCACGGACGAGGCCCGAAGGTCGCATTCGAAAGCGCTGGAACGTGTAAAAAACTGTAAACCGATGCAATCGGATGTGCCGGGGATGATACGGGATGTAACGCCCTGCATGCGCTGCCGGACACTTATAAATCCGTCCTGAGCCAGCGCGGGCCCCGGTCGTCGCAGAGCGCCGCACGTGCGCCATTCTTGCGTCCCATTCCCAACCCGAGGTTTCAATGAGCCTTCGCCTGCTACTGCCCCTGGGCGGTTCTGCGCTTGCCCTGCTGCTGGCCGCAACCACCGTCTCGGCCCAGGATTACGACAGCGAATCGTCACCGCGCACGACCTGCGAATCACACTTCAACAAGACCCAGCAGTGCCCGTTCGAAGGACGCGCGCGACTGGCGCGGCAGCTGTCGGTGACGCGATGCGTGGAAGACGACAACTGGGGACAGCGCCGCGGCATGCTGTGGGTTACCGACGGCTGTCGCGCCGAATTCGTCGCCGAAGAGCGTGGGCGAGGCCGTTGGCCCGGACGTGACCGTGACCGTGACCATGACCGTGATCGCGATGGCGAGCGCCTGGTCTGCGAATCCTACGAAAACAAGGAGAAGCAGTGCCGCATCCGCGTCCGTCATGACGTGCGGCTGGTCAAGCAGAAGTCGGTCACCACCTGCACCGAGGACCGCAACTGGGGCTGGGACCGACGAGGTGTATGGGTCAGCGACGGCTGCCGCGCCGAATTCCGCGTCTACTGAGTGCGATGGCTGCGCGCCCATCCTCGCTAGAATGAGGCTCTCACAGCAGGAAACACCGCATGGAACGCTGGTATCTGGCAACGATGATGTCCTTGCTGCTGCATCAGATCGATGCCGCGTTCTGGCAGGAATGGCGGATGTTCCAGGTGCCCGGCGGCATCCAGGGATTCCTGCTGTTCAACCTGCTTGCCATCGGCGTACTGCTGCACGGTTATCGCCAGGTGGTGCTCGGCCTGGGCTCTGCGCGCCGCTACGCGTTGTTGTGCGGCGTGCTGGGTATCGGCACCGCCCTCATCCATGCCGGCTTCGCTGCGGCCGGTCGCGATGAATTCCACCTGCCGCTGTCGCTGCTCACGCTTCTGGCCTGCCTGGTCAGCGGCAGCGGATTGCTGCTACGCAGCCGTCGGCGATGACCCTGCAGTCTCCAGCACTTCGGGTACGCATGGCTGCGTGCACGGATCTTCCAGCACTGATCGCGCTGGATAGCGTTGCGGCCGATGACCCACGCCGTGCCGTGCAGATCGGCCAGTGGCTGGTGGACGGCCACATGCACGTTGCCGAGCTCGATGGCACGCTGGCCGGCTACCGGGTCCAGCATCGGCACTTCTTCGGTGAAGCCTTCATCGAGATGCTGATGGTAGCCGCACCGCTGCGCAGACACGGCATCGGCCGTGCGTTGCTTCTGCATGCCACGTCGATCAGCGCGGGCACCCGACTTTTCAGCTCGACCAACCAGTCCAATACCAGCATGCAGCGGCTGCTGGCAGCCGCTGGCTTCGTAAGGTGCGGGATCGTGCACGGCCTCGACGAAGGCGATCCGGAGCTGATCTACCGCTTCGCCACTGACGATGTGAGGTAAGGGGCGACCTTCGCTTCCAGCAGCGCCATCAGCGCCGGATCCATGCAGCGATAGTCGTCGGGGATATCCAGGCAGTGCAGCGGCGTGTGTTCAAGCAGGCGCGCGAAATTCGCCTGCAGCCGATGCTGGTGCTTGGGCTCCATCACGAAGATGACATCAGCCCAGCGGATATCCGCTGGGCTGATGGGCCGGCGCGCATGCGGGCTGGTGCCAGCCGAGCGCGCACTGATACCCGGCCGGCGCTGCCACATCGCTTCGGCGGTGGGGCTGCGCAGCTGGTTGCGGCTGCAGACAAACAACAGGTTCAACATTCCTGATCCAGCAGTTGCCGCGGGCTGAGGACCGGATAGGTGAAACCCAGCTGGCGCGCCCGCAGCAGCTTTTCGCCCCGCGTATACATCAGCTTCCAGTTCTTTTCCGGCTTGAAGATCGGCAGCGGTGCCGTGTGGTCGCCACCGTGATGGCGCGACTGCGAGCGCCTCCAGGCGCGGTTCCTTTGCGTTTCCATGATCGTGTTCTCGTGGGTACCGGGTTCAGCAGCCGCGGTAGTACGAGTGCGCGCAGGATACAACGCCGCAACAAAAAAGCCCACGCATCGCTGCGCAGGCTTGTCTGTTTCATCACAGTGGTCGGGACGGCCGGATTCGAACCGACGACCCTCTGCCCCCCAGGCAGATGCGCTACCAGGCTGCGCTACGCCCCGACTGATGCTGCGATGTGCCCGCCAGTGCGGCGGGCCGTGAAGTATAGCGGATTACGGCGGAAATGGGTCAGCGACGCAGCAGTTGCAGCACTTCTTCCAGTTCCATCCGCACCTGCTTGATGATCTGGTTGCTCAAGGCCGATTCCTCGCGCGCATCCGGACCATCCAGGCGCAGGCGCGCGCCACCGATGGTGTAGCCCTGTTCGTACAACAGGCTGCGGATCTGCCGCACCATCAGCACATCGTGGCGCTGGTAGTAACGACGGTTGCCACGGCGCTTGGCCGGCTCGAGACTGGGAAACTCGGTTTCCCAGTAGCGCAGCACGTGCGGCTTGACGTCGCACAGTTCGCTGACTTCACCGATGGTGAAGTAGCGCTTGGCCGGAATCGGCGGAAGTTCGCGGTTACTGCCCGGATCCAGCATAAGCTTCCACCCTCTCCTTGAGCTTCTGGCCCGGACGGAAGGTGACCACCGTACGGGCGGAAATCGGAATTTCCTCGCCGGTCTTGGGGTTGCGACCCGGGCGCTGGTTCTTGCGCCGCAGGTCGAAATTGCCAAAGCCCGACAGCTTCACCTGACGTCCCTGTTCCAATGCTTCACGCAGCACATCGAAGAACGCGTCGACGAATTCCTTGGCTTCCCGCTTGTTCAGACCGACTTCGTCGAACAGCTTTTCCGCCATCTCCGCCTTGGTCAATGCCATTGCCTGCTACCCCCGAGTGCTGCCCGCTCAGCCGCGGATCCGGGCGTGGTGTTCACGCTCGATGGCAGTGACCGCCTCGGCCACTACCGCTTCCACGTCGCGGTCCGTCAGAGTGCGCGACTTGTCCTGCAAAATCAAGCCCATAGCGAGACTCTTGAATCCCGGCTCGACGCCCTGGCCGACGTAGCGGTCGAACAGGTTCAGCTCGCGCAGCAACGGGCCGGCAGCCTGGCGGATGGTCGCGGCCAGGTCACTCCAGGCCACCTGTTCAGGCACCAGGAAGGCCAGGTCGCGACGCACCGCCGGGTGGCGCGACAGTTCACCGGCGCGCGGCAGCGCACGGGCGGACAGCGCTTCCAGATCCAGCTCGAAGGCGTACACGTCCACGTCGATGTCCATCGCCTTGGCCAGGCGCGGGTGGATCTGACCGATCCAGCCGATCGCCACGCCGTCGCGGAAGACTTCGGCCGAACGCACCGGATGGCCGTAGGCACGGGTGGACGGGCGGAACTCCAGCACCGCGCCACTGGCAGCGGCCAGCGATTCCAGGTCGCCCTTCAGGTCATGGAAATCAACCTTGCGGGTCGGCAGGCCCCACTGCACCGCCTGCGCTTCACCGCAGACCGCAGCGGCCACGCGCGAGGTTTCCAGCGGTGCCGGCCGGCTTTCGCCGAGCGACGCGTCACCGGCCTGCTGGGCGAACACCCGGCCGATTTCGAACAGGCGCACGCGGCCCAGCTGGCGGGCGGCGTTGCGGCCCAGGGTAGCGACCAGGCCCGGCAGCAGCGCCGGGCGCATCACCGCCAGCTCGGCCGACAGCGGGTTGGCCAGCGGCACCAGGTTGTCGCGCAGCTGCCACTGGCTCAGCAGTGCGTCGTCGACGAAGGCGAAATTGACGGTTTCCTGCAGGTCGCGGGCAACCAGCTGGCGGCGCACGCTGAGCGTGTCCAGCTGGGTCTCGGTCGGCATCGCAACACGCGATGCACCACCCGGCAGCGTGGTCGGGATCTGCTCGTAACCGTGGATCCGGGCCAGCTCCTCGATCAGGTCTTCTTCGATGGCGATGTCGAAGCGGCGGCTCGGCGCGGTGACCTGCCAGCCTTCGCCAGCGACCACCACCTGCATGCCCAGCGCGCGCAGGATGCGCTCGACTTCGGCGTCTTCGATGGTGATGCCCAGCACGCGGGTGATGCGCGCGCGGCGCAGCAGGATCGTCGCCGGCTGCGGCAGGTCGGCCGCATGTACCGCCTCGGTCACCGGCGCCGGGGTACCACCGGCCAGGTCCAGCACCAGGCGGGTGGCGTATTCGATGGCGGTACGCGGCAGCGCCGGGTCGACGCCACGCTCGAAGCGGTGGCCGGCATCGGTATGCAGGCCCAGCTTGCGGCCACGGCCCATGATCGCGGCGGGCGCGAAGTGCGCCGCTTCCAGGAACACGGCAGTAGTGGCATCGGTAACGCGCGTATCGAAGCCGCCCATCAGGCCGGCCAGGCCGACCGCGCGATCAGCGTCGGTGACCACCAGGAAGCTGTCATCCAGCGCAGCATCACGGCCGTCCAGCAGCTTCAGGTTTTCGCCGGCGCGCGAACGACGCACACCGATCGTGCCCTGCAGGGTGCCCAGATCGTAGGCGTGCATCGGCTGGCCCAGCTCGAGCATCACGTACTGGGTGATGTCGACCAGCAGCGACACAGGGCGCACGCCACTGCGGCGCAGGCGCTCGGCCATCCACAACGGAGTCTTCGCCGCAGCGTTGACACCTTCGATGACACGACCGAGATAGCGCGGCGCTTCGGCACCTGCGTCGAGCTGGATCACCAGCTCGCGGCTGCCGTGGGCAGCGATCGGCTCTGCGATGAAATCCAGTACTTCACTGCGCGTGGCTGCAGCAACGTCATAGGCGATGCCGCGGATGCTGAAGCAGTCGGCGCGGTTGGGGGTCAGCTTGATCTCGATGCTGGCGTCCGGCAGGCCGAGGTACTCCACCAGGGTCTGGCCGACCGGCGCGTCATCCGGCAGTTCCAGCAAACCGGAGGCGTCGTTGTCCAGGCCCAGCTCCTTGGCCGAGCACAGCATCCCGTTGGATTCAACGCCGCGCAGTTTGGCCGGCTTGATCTTCAATTCACCGATCTGCGCACCGACCATCGCCAGCGGCGCGACCAGGCCCGGGCGCGCATTCGGCGCACCACAGACGATCTGCAGCAGCTCGGCCTGCCCCGCATCAACCTTGCACACCTGCAGGCGGTCGGCTTCGGGATGGCGTTCGGCTTCGACGATACGGGCCACGACCACGTGCTGCAGGCCATCGCCGAGCGCGGTCACCTCTTCCACTTCCAGGCCGATGGCGGTCAGCACCGCGCTGAGCTCATCGCGCGAGGCAGTGGTCGGGACGTGGCTGCGCAGCCAGTTTTCGGAGAATTTCATGGGGTCACCCTGGTGGGCCCGGCGCATGCGCCTGGGCTTCGGATTCAAGTGCAGCCGGACATGGCCCGGCACGACATGGCTGTGGCTTACGCGAACTGCTTCAGGAACCGCACGTCGTTCTCGAAGAACGCACGCAGGTCGTTGACGCCGTAGCGCAGCATCGCAAAACGCTCCACGCCCAAGCCGAAGGCAAAGCCGGTGTAGCGCTCCGGATCGATGCCGACGTTGCGCAGCACGTTCGGGTGAACCATGCCGCAGCCGAGCACTTCCAGCCAGCGGGTGCTGCCATCGGGCTGCTGCCAGGCGATGTCCACTTCCGCGCCGGGTTCGACGAACGGGAAGTAGCTGGGGCGGAAGCGCATCTCGAAATCACGCTCGAAGAACGCGCGCACGAACTCGGACAACGTGCCCTTCAGGTCGGCGAAGGTCGAGTGCTCGTCAACCAGCAGGCCTTCGACCTGGTGGAACATCGGCGAATGGGTCTGGTCGCTGTCGCTGCGATAGACCTTGCCGGCGGCGATCATGCGCAGCGGCGGCTGGTGTTCGCCCATGTAACGCACCTGCACACCGGAGGTATGCGTGCGCAGCAGGCGACCGTCACCGAAGTAGAACGTGTCATGCATGGCACGCGCCGGATGGTGCGGCGGGAAGTTCAGCGCCTCGAAGTTGTGCCAGTCGTCCTCGATCTCCGGCCCTTCGGACAACTCGTAGCCCAGCCGGCCGAAGATGCCTGTGATGCGCTCGAGGGTGCGGGTGATCGGGTGCAGGCCGGCGCGTTCGCCACTGCGGCCCGGCAGCGTGATGTCGATCGCCTCGGCGGCGAGGCGCGCATCGAGTGCGGCATCTTCCAGCACTGCCTTGCGCTCGCCCAGCGCGCTGCTCAGCGCGTCGCGGGCCTGGTTGATGGCCTCACCGGCCGCCTTGCGTTCGTCGGCCGGCAGCGCACCGAGCTGCTTGAGCTGCGAGGTGATGCTGCCGCTCTTGCCAAGCAGGGCCACGCGCAGCTGTTCCAGCGCGTCCGGGCTCTGCGCGGCGGCCACATCGGCCAGCGCCTGGGAAGTGAGGGATTGGATGTCGCTCATGGGTAGCCGGAACTCCAGTCGGTCTGCCATCGCGATGCACGAAGGGCCGCGCCGTCGCAACCGCTTGCCGGTCGCCCGCCATCTGCACGGCGGCGCCCGGCACAAAAAAGAATGGGGAAGGACTTGCGCCCTTCCCCATGCATTGCCTCTACCTGACACCGTTCTCCGTGAACGGCAACGGCATCGGGAAGGACTTATGCCGCCAGTGCGCCCTTGGCCTTTTCGGCCAGTGCAGCAAAGCCAGCTGCGTCGTGCACGGCGATGTCAGCCAGAACCTTACGGTCCAGGGTGATGCCAGCCTTCAGCAGGCCGTTCATGAAACGGCTGTAGCTCAGGCCGTTGATGCGGGCAGCCGCGTTGATGCGGGTGATCCACAGCGAACGGAAGTTGCGCTTCTTCTGCTTACGGCCGATGTAGGCGTACTGCTGTGCCTTGATGACCGCCTGCTTGGCGACGCGGAAGACCTTGCGACGGGCATTGTAGTAGCCCTTCGCCAGATCAAGGATTTTCTTGTGGCGGCGACGCGCCTGTACGCCACGCTTAACTCGTGCCATTTTTCAGTTCCTCAGAGGTAAGGGAGCATGCGGTCCAGACGGCCTGCGTCTTCTGCGCGGACGTGATTCGTCTGACGCAGGTTACGCTTACGCTTGGTCGCTTTCTTCGTGAGGATGTGGCTACGGTTGGCGTGGCCGCACTTGTACTTGCCCGAGGCAGTCTTGCGGAAACGCTTGGCCGCCGCCCGGTTGGTCTTGATCTTGGGCATTGCAATGTCCTTGATGGGATATGACCCTGGTTTCTGACTGATCTGGCGGCGGCCTGGGCCGCTCTTTCCGTCCTGCCATGATCGGCGTACGACCCGTCCTGGGTGGGTCGAGCCGGGCATGATACAGGCAAAACCGCCCTGTAACCAGCCCCATACAGCTTTTCATCCGTAACCCGACTGTGCCGGACCCGGAAAAGCAAAAGGACGCCAGCGGCGCCCCTTCACCTTCATCCATTCAGCCGCCAGGCGCCCCGCGAGGCAGCCCGTCAGGCCTCAGGTCTTCTTCTTCGGCGCGATCATCATCACCATCTGACGCCCTTCCAGGCGCGGACGGGATTCGATGACGATGTCCTCGCCCAGATCACCCTCGATCCGGCTGGCCATCTCGCGACCCAGTTCCTGGTGGCTCATTTCACGGCCACGGAAACGGATGTTGACCTTGATCTTGTCGCCTTCTTCAAGGAAACCGCGCATCTTGCGCAGCTTGATCTGGTAGTCGCCCTCGTCCGTAACCGGACGGAACTTCACTTCCTTGATCTCGACCTGCTTGGTCTTCTTCTTGGCCTCGCTGGCCTTCTTCTGGGCTTCGAACTTGAACTTGCCGAAGTCCATGATCTTGCACACCGGCGGGTCTGCCTGCGGCTGGATCTCGACCAGGTCCAGGCCTTCATCTTCGGCCATGGACAACGCTTCGTCTCGCGTCAACACGCCGATCATTTCTCCGTCACTGCCGATCACGCGGACGCGCGGCACACGGATTTCCTGATTCTTGCGGTTCTGTTTGTTGTCAGGGGTACTGATATTGCGATCTCCCAAGGGTGTCGAACCCGGCCCGGGCGCCAATGCGCACGGGCCGGACCTTTATTTACGCGCCCTCGGCCTGGAGCCGCTCGGTGAAAGCCTGGAGGCTCATGCTGCCGAGATCTTCGCCAGAACGCGTACGCACCGCCACAGCGCCGTTTTCCTTCTCGCGGTCACCAATGACCAGCAGGTACGGCACGCGCTGCAGCGTGTGCTCGCGAATCTTATAGCCGATCTTCTCGTTACGCAAATCGGCGCTGACGCGGAAGCCTTGATCCGCAAGGCTTTTGGTCACGGCAGACACGTATTCAGCCTGCGCATCGGTGATATTGGCCACCACCACCTGGGTCGGCGCCAGCCAGGCCGGGAACTGGCCGGCATGGTGCTCGATCAGGATGCCCAGAAAACGCTCCATCGAGCCGACGATGGCCCGGTGCAGCATCACCGGATGCTTCTTCTGGCTGTTTTCGTCCACGTATTCAGCGCCCAGACGGCCAGGCATCATGAAATCGACCTGCATGGTGCCCAGCTGCCAGGTGCGGCCGATGGCGTCCTTCAGGTGGTACTCGATCTTCGGGCCGTAGAAGGCACCCTCGCCCGGCAGTTCCTGCCATTCCACCCCGCAGCTGGACAGTGCCGAGCGCAGCGCGCCCTCTGCCTTGTCCCAGGTGGCGTCATCGCCCAGGCGCGATTCGGGGCGCAGTGCGATCTTGACCTGGATCTCCTCGAAGCCGAAGTGCTGGTACACCGCCAGCGCCTGCTGGTGGAACGCGGTCACTTCCGCCTCGACCTGGTCTTCGGTGCAGAACACGTGACCGTCGTCCTGGGTGAAGCCACGCACGCGCAGGATGCCGTGCAGCGCGCCGGAGGGCTCGTTGCGATGGCAGGCACCAAACTCACCGTAGCGGATCGGCAGATCGCGGTAGCTGTGCAGCCCCTGGTTGAACACCTGCACGTGGCCCGGGCAGTTCATCGGCTTGAGCGCGTAGGTACGCTTCTCCGACTCGGTGAAGAACATCGCGTCCTGGTAGTTGTCCCAGTGGCCCGACTTCTGCCACAGCGACACGTCCAGGATCTGCGGGCAGCGCACTTCGCCGTAGCCGGTGCTGCGGTACACCTTGCGCATGTACTGCTCGACCACCTGCCACAGCGCCCAGCCCTTCGGGTGCCAGAACACCAGGCCCGGCGCCTCTTCCTGCAGGTGGAACAGGTCCTGCTGCTTGCCGATGCGACGGTGGTCGCGCATCTCCGCTTCTTCGATGCGCTTGATGTACGCATCGAGCTGCTTCTTGTCGGCCCAGGCGGTGCCGTAGACGCGCTGCAGCTGCTCGTTCTGCGCGTCGCCGCGCCAGTAGGCGCCGGAAATGCGGGTCAGCTTGAAGGCCTTCAGGAAGCGCGTGTTCGGCACGTGCGGACCGCGACACATGTCCACGTATTCCTGGTGGTAGTACATGCCCATCGCCTGGATGTCAGGCGACATGTCCTCGATCAGGCGCAGCTTGTAGTCCTCGCCACGGGCCTTGAAGATCTCGATGACTTCCGCGCGCGGCGTCACTTTCTTGATGACGTCGTAGTCCTGGGCGATCAGCTCGCCCATGCGCTTTTCGATCGCCGCCATGTCTTCGGGGGTGAACGGGCGCTCGGAGTAGATGTCGTAGTAGAAGCCCTCGGCGATCACCGGGCCGATGACCATCTTCACGTCCGGATAGAGCTGCTTGACCGCGTGGCCGACAAGGTGGGCGCTGGAGTGGCGGATGATTTCCACGCCCTCCTCGTCCTTGGCGGTGATGATGCGCAGGGAGGCGTCGTGATCGATGACGTCACTGGCATCCACCAGCACGCCATCCACCGAACCGGCGATGGTGGCCTTGGCCAGGCCGGCGCCGATCGACTGGGCGACGTCCATGACGCTGACGGGATGTTCGAATTCGCGGCGGCTGCCGTCGGGAAGGGTAATCGTGATCATTGCAATGGCTTCATGCGGGGCCCGCCGGGCGGGCTGGAAAGCGCTCCCGGGCCAACGCCCGGGCAATAAAAAAGCGCCACGAGGGCGCCTGGAATGCAGGGCCTTCGGGGCAGGTCAACAGTGGGCGGTGGTAGTGCTCATGTCGCACGCTCGGCCGGCGCAGTGCGCGGGCCACCTTGGTTTCCAGGATGTGGTTGCCCACGATCTTAAACCAGTGGCCGACAAAGCCCAAGCGGCGCCTGAATGGCGCTCGCTGGCGGCGTGAAAACGCAATGATTACCATGTGCGCGCAGCCAGCCTCCGTGCCGACCTGCCCGCTTCCCCCAGGACCCTGCAATGCGCCACCCGCCCCGACCGGCGCCTGCCGGTCCCGCCCGTGCCCCGCGTTCACCGGCCGAGTGCCGGGCTCGGAGCCCGCAATGATCACCGTCGGCCTGTCGACCCTTGGCTTCTGCAGCCTCGGCATGCTGTCGGCGATGTTCTCCGCGCTGGCCTTCTATGCCGCCTCCCCGCACTGCCGTTGGCCACGCCTGCGCCGTGCCGGGCGCCTGGGCCGGCAGATCGGCCTGGTCGCTGCCGTGGCCGCACTGTGGCTGTGGATGGCCGAACTGGGCTTTGCCGCCGGCCTGGTGGCGATGCTGTGCACCTGGATGCTGGCCGCCATGCTGCTGCCGGCACTGGCCGCGTGGCACCGCCCCGATGTGGAGCCGCGCTGATGTGGTCGCGCGCACTGGCCGGCATCTTCGCCGGCTTCTTCCTTGCCGCTGCGGCGACCGGCCTGGTCGCATGGCTGCCGCCGGGCCCCTGGCAGAAGGCCCTGGTGCCGAGCCTGATCGCATTCGTCCCGTTGTGGATGCTGGCCGCGTTGTGGGCCTTCAGTTTCCGCAGCCCGCTGCGCGCCTGGCTGACCCTGGCCGGTTGCGCGGCCCTTGGCTTCGCCGTACTCGGCCTGCTGCGCCTGACCGGCGCGGTGCAATGAGATCGACCGCATGAAATTCAGTTCACAGACCCTGCGCACGTTCACCACCCTGCACACCTGGGTTGGCCTGGTCGCCGGCTTCGGGCTGTTCGTGGCGTTCTATGCCGGCGCGCTGACCCTGTTCCACCACGATCTCCCGCTGTGGCAGACGCCTGGTGCAGCAACCGCGTTGCCGGCCGGCCTGGATGACGCCCAGTACCTGCTCGACGATGTACTGGCCACCCACGCCGAAGCGCGTCGCCACGTTGGCATGACCTTCCCCGGTGCCGATCATCCGCAGCCGCTGGCCTACTGGCAGGCCGAAGACGGCAGCTGGCGCTATGCATGGCCGGGACAGACCGGCGGCAGTCCGACGCCACCGCAGACCGGGCTGGCCGAACTGGTCAACGAGCTGCATTACAGCCTGGGCCTGCCGGTGGCCGGCATCTACGTAATGGGCATCGTCAGCCTGCTGTACGGCATGGCCCTGCTCAGCGGACTGGTGATCCACCTGCCCAAGCTGCTGGGCGATCTGTTCGCGCTGCGCCCGGGCCGCAATCTGAAGCAGCAATGGCAGGACGCGCACAACGTGATCGGCGTGCTCAGCCTGCCGTTCCATCTGATGTTCGCGGTGACCGGCGCCCTGCTCTGCCTGGTGTTCATGCAGATGGCCGTGCTCAATCCCCTGATCTACGACGGCAAGGCGCTGCAGGCGGTACCGACGGCGATGGATACCGCGCCGCTGCGCGAAGCCAGTGGCATCCCGGCTGCACCGGGCAGCCTGCGCGAACTGCACGCACGGGCGCTGGAAGTGGCGCGCGCGCAAGGTGTGGCCAACTTTGAACCGGCCTACCTGAAACTGGCCAATGGCGGTGATGCCAACGCGACCATCGAGATCACCGGCGAGGCCAGCGGCACGCTCGGCCCGCTCGGCGCTGTCGCGCTGGATGTCGAAAGCGGCCGCGTGCTGGCCAGCCAGCTGCCCGGCCAACGCGATGCCAACCACGCCACGCTCAGTGCCGCCTATGCGCTGCACTTCGGCGAGTTCGGCAACGGCGTGGTGGTCTGGCTGTACTTCCTGCTCGGCCTCGGCGGCGCCTTCCTGTTCTATTCGGGCAACCTGCTGTGGATCGAGTCGCGCCGCAAGCGCCGTCAGCCGCAGCAGTCACGCGCTGCCGTCAACATGGCACGGGCCACGGTGGGTGTCTGCATCGGCCTGTGCGTGGCGATCTCGGTGGCCTTCGTAGCCGCACTGGTGCTGGAGCGGGTCTCCCCTGCCCAGGTCGACCACGGCATCCGCTGGGCCTGCTTCGTGACCTGGGCCGCATGTGCGCTGTGGGCAGCCCTGCGCCGCCCGGCACAGGCGGCGCGCGAGCTGCTATGGGCCGCGGCGATCAGCACCGCGCTGGTGCCGGTGGCACACGGCGCCCTCAACGGTGACTGGCTGTGGTTGGCCGCCGCACGCGGCCACTGGCCGTTGTTCTGGATCGATGCGATGGCGCTGGCGATGGCCTTCGGCTTTGCCCGCCTGGCATATGCGAGCCAGCGGCGGGCCCGCAACGGTGACCCCAACAGCGTGTGGGCAAACTGACCACCCGCCTTCGATGATCGGGTGACAGCGCCGGGCATGGCCCGGCGCTGCCAGAGCCGGTCAGTCGCCGACGCGGGCCTTCTGCCACGGAGCCAGCATGGCGTTGAGCAGGCTGGCCTGCTCGTCGTCACCGGTCAGCTCCCACATGAAGACACCGGCCAGGCCCTGCTCGCGCGCGAACTGCGCCCGCAGTCCGATCGAACGCGGGTCTTCATAGCTGATGAAAATCTTCTCGGTCGGGTTGTACAACCACGGGCTCCGCGCCTGCGGCTGCCAGTGTTTGTTCCAGCCCGGCCGGTCGAGATAGCGCGCCTTGATCACCCGCCAGTCACCGGCATCGGCCGGAGCGCTGTAGGCCTGGTACAGGCCATCTGCCGACTCGCCGGTGACCTTGAAACCGCGCCCATAGAACGGCACGCCCAGCACCAGCTTGCTCGCCGGTACGCCGTGCTCGCGGTAGTACTGCACGGCACCGGCGACGTTGTTCCAGCGCCGCAGTTCCGGCGCCAGCGGGTCGGCAGGCACTTCATGCAGGGGGGCATTGAAGGTCGACACCGCCGAGAAGCCGGTGCCCATGTCGTAGCTCATCAGGTTGATGAAATCGAACACCTTGGCCAGCGCCGGCAGATCGTAGCTGGCGCCGGGATCGTACGGACCGTCGGTCTGCAGGCGACCTGCCGCCAGCGCCGCAGTCAGCAGCATCGGCTGCCCCGCTTTTCTGCCGCGCGCATCCAGCGCCACGCGGAAGGCCTGCGCAAGCCTGGTCAGGTTGGCACGGTCCTGCGGACGGTGCGCCAGTTCCTTCGGGCCACCGCTGACCGGGAACTCCCAGTCGATGTCCACGCCATCGAAGCTGCCGGCATGACGCTCGAAGAACAACGCCATGCACGAGTCGACCAGGCGCCTGCGGCTGGCCTCGGTCAGCGCAGCGTCGGAGAATCCGCCCGCGCCCCAGCCACCGATCGAAATCAACGTGCGCAGATGCGGATGACGGCGCTTGAGCGCGGCCAATGCGGCGAAGTTGGCCGGCGCCTCGGCTCCGATCGCACAGCGCCCGTCCTCGATGGTGGAGAACGCATAGAACAGATGGGTGAGCCGTTCGGCCGGGATGCTCGATACCGGATAGCGCTCGGCCGAACCGCCGGGGTAGTACGCACCGAAGATCGGCGTTTGCGCGGGTTGCGCCTGCGCGGCAATGGGCAGGGTACCGGCGATCAGCACCGCAAGTACGGCCAAGGTCTGGCGGAACATGGAAACTCCCGGGTCGAAGGCGCAGCCACGTTAGCAAACAGATCGCTCCAGGGTGCGGATGTCCGTGCAAGTCGTCCGCTGGACAGTGGCCGGCCACTGGAAGCTGACACGGTCGTGGCTGCGCAACGTCGAAAGCACTTCGCTGCAGGACAACATACGACCCGCTTGGGCTAAGGTGGCGCTGGATCTTCAATGGCACACGGACATGACCGCAGACCACGACACAGACGGCGAACTGCTGGACGACGAAACCCTCGAAAAGCTGCAGGCAATGGAAGCGCGTGCCTATGCGGCGTTCGATGCTGGCGACCTGGAGGAAGCCACCACCCTGTTCGGCGAGCTGATCGAACTCACACCCGAACTGCCCAATCTGCACTACATGCGCGGGCTGGCGCACAAGTACCTGCGCGACTGGCCGGCATCGCTGCAGGACAACCTGCGCTCGGAACAGCTGCGCGATGCATTCGACGAGGCCACCGCATGGAATGCCGGCATTGCCGCCACCGGCGCCGGTGACTGGGCCGAGGCGCGCCGGCAATGGACCCGTTGCGGCATCACACTGCCCGAAGGCGAAGGCCCGATCGACGGCAATTTCGGCGTTGCCTGTGTCCGCTTGAATCCGTGGTCCAGCGGCGAGACCGTGTACATGCGCCGGTTGGATCCGGTGCGTGCACGGGTGGAGAACGTACCGCTGCCTGAGAGCGGGTTCCGCTTCGGCGACATCGTGCTGCATGACGGCGCATCCACCGGGCATCGCAGCCATGGTGAGCGTCAGGTACCGGTGTTCAACGCCATGCAGCGTCTGCAGCCGTCGGACATGGCAACCCATGCCGTGTTCGTGCAGTGCGACGGGCCAGAGGACATTGCCGCATTGCGTGCGCTGACCTTGCCGGGCATCGGCCTGGTCGAGGACTGGACCGAGTCGGTGCGTCACCTGTGCCTGCGCTGCAGCTATGGCACGCCGCACCAGCACGATGACGACCGTGGCGATGACGAGACCCGTGATGATGACGATCGCTGGGAAAGCGAACGCAACCTCGGTATCGCCGCACAGGGCCGGGCCGCAGTGGAGAAGCTGATGGCGGTATGGACGGCAGCCGGCAGGGGGCGCGTGCTGGAGGCGATTGAACAGCGCGAGCATCCACTTCCGGATCCGGAGCCCGGCCAGGTGTGGTGGCTGGGGCACGAAGATGCAGAGGAACCGTCGCCGTAGCGCCACGCCTGGCGGGTGTTGCGGGCAAAGAAAAAGCGGGCCGAAGCCCGCTTTTTCATTTCGGCGTGTCAACCAAGGTTGACACCTACCGGAATCGAGGCGTGTCAACCAAGGTTGACACCTACCGGAATCGAGGCGTGCCAACCAAGGTTGACACCTACCGTCGATTACTCGGCGGTGGCGCCTTCGCCTTCCTCGACGGCCTTCATCGACAGGCGGATACGGCCCTGCTTGTCGACTTCCAGCACCTTGACCTTGACCACGTCGCCTTCCTTCAGCACGTCGCCGACCTTCTCGACGCGGTCGCTGGAGATCTGCGACACGTGCACCAGGCCGTCCTTGCCCGGCAGGATGGTGACGAACGCACCGAAGTCCATGATCTTGGCGACCTTGCCTTCGTAGATGCGGCCCGGCTCGACGTCCGAGGTGATCTGCTCGATGCGGGCCTTGGCAGCCTGCGCAGCGATGGCATTGACCGACGCGATGACGATGGTGCCGTCATCCTGGATGTCGATCTGGGTGCCGGTTTCCTTGGTGATGGCCTGGATGGTCGAACCACCCTTGCCGATCACTTCGCGGATCTTGTCCGGGTGGATCTTGATGGTCAGCAGACGCGGCGCGTAGTCCGACAGCTCTTCGCGCGGAGCGGTCAGGCCATGGGCCATTTCGCCCAGGATGTGCAGACGGCCAGCCTTGGCCTGCTGCAGAGCCTGCTTCATGATCTCTTCGGTGATGCCTTCGATCTTGATGTCCATCTGCAGGGCGGAAATGCCCTCAGCGGTACCGGCAACCTTGAAGTCCATGTCGCCCAGGTGATCTTCGTCACCCAGGATGTCGGACAGGACGACGAAGCGATCGCCTTCCTTGACCAGACCCATGGCGATACCGGCAACCGGTGCCTTCACCGGCACGCCGGCGTCCATCAGGGCCAGCGACGAGCCGCAGACCGATGCCATCGACGAGGAGCCGTTGGATTCGGTGATTTCCGACACGACACGAATGGTGTACGGGAAGGATTCCAGCGACGGCATCACTGCCAGCACGCCGCGCTTGGCCAGACGGCCGTGGCCGATCTCGCGACGCTTCGGGCCCATCATGCGGCCGGTCTCACCCACCGAGTAGGGGGGGAAGTTGTAATGGAACAGGAAGTTCTCTTTGTACTCACCGGAGACGGCATCGATGACCTGGCCATCACGGGCGGTGCCCAGGGTGATGGTCACGATGGCCTGCGTTTCGCCGCGGGTGAACAGCGAGGAACCGTGGGTACGCGGCAGGATGCCGGTCTTCACCGCGATCGGGCGGACGGTGTCCAGCGCACGGCCGTCGATGCGGACCTTGGTGTCCAGCACCGAGTTGCGCATGGTGCTGTATTCCAGCTCGCCGAATTCCTTCGACAGCTCGGCCGGGTTCCAGCCTTCAGCGGCCACGCGGCCAGCCAGCGACTCGACCACGTCCTTCTTGATCGCCGAGATGGCGTCGCGGCGCTGCAGCTTGTCGCGCACCTGGAAGGCTTCGCCCAGACGCGGGCCGATGGCTTCCTGCAGGGCGCTGATCAGCACGTCGTTCTTGGCCGGGGCGACCCAGGTCGACGGCTTGGTGCCGGCTTCCACGGTCAGCTCGTTGATCGCGTTGATGACCTTCTGCATTTCGCGGTGACCGAAGGTCACGGCGCCCAGCATCACGTCTTCGGACAGCAGCGCGGCTTCGGATTCCACCATCAGCACCGCGTTGGCGGTACCGGCGACGACCAGCTCCAGCTCCGAATCCTTCAGCTCGGTCACGGTCGGGTTGAGGATGTACTCACCGTTCTTGTAACCGACCTTGGCGGCGGCGATCGGACCCTTGAACGGGGTGCCGGCCAGCGACAGCGCAGCCGAGGCACCGATCAGGGCAGCGATGTCACCATCGATGTCCGGGTTCAGCGACATCACCGTGGCGATGATCTGGACTTCGTTCTTGTAGTCTTCCGGGAACAGCGGACGGATCGGACGATCGATCAGACGCGAGATCAGGGTTTCCTTCTCGGTCGCGCGGCCTTCGCGCTTGAAGAAGCCACCCGGGATACGGCCACCGGCGTAGAACTTCTCCTGGTAGTCACAGGTCAGGGGGAAGAAGTCCTGGCCCTCACGCGCGCTCTTGGCGGCAACGGCGGAGACCAGCAGCACGGTGTCGTCGAACTTGACGATGACGGCGCCACCGGCCTGGCGGGCGATTTCGCCGGTCTCAAGCGTGACGGTGTGCTTGCCGTACTGGAAGGTTTTGGTGATTTTTGCCACGGAGGGTGTCCTTGGGGATGCTGTCTGCGAATGGACCGAGGGCGACCCTTGCCGCCAACGGATGACCGGTCGTTCCGATCTGAAAAAGGTATTACGGTGCTACAAAACAAAACCGCGGCGCATCGCTGCGCCGCGGGGGATTCGTTGCTTAGCGACGCAGGCCAAGCTTCTCGATCAGGGCCTTGTAACGCTCGACGTCCTTCTTCTTCAGGTAGTCGAGCAGGCTGCGGCGGCGGTTGACCATCTGCAGCAGACCACGGCGGCTGTGGTGATCCTTCTTGTGGGTCTTGAAGTGGCCGGTCAGCAGTTCGATGCGGGCGGTCAGCAGTGCAACCTGGACTTCCGGAGAGCCGGTGTCAGCCGAGCTGCGCTTGTTGTCTTCAATGACCTTCTGGGTGTCGATCGACATGTCTTTTTTTCTCTGTGATGCGTGGCCGGCAGGAACGCGCTTTCGCGCACCGCCTGGCTCGCCGTGAACCAACAAATGGATGAAACCCGCCTTCGGCAGGCTGCCGTAAAACGGCCGCGGAATTGTAACGGCCAGGGGGCTTTGGAACAAGGTCCGGGGCTGAACCGGGCCTCCCCGTTCAGAGGTTGAAGCGGCGCTGCGGGGCCAGCAGGCCGCCATCGTCGACCTGGCCCAGGCCCTGCGCCATCGATCCGGGGCCGAACACGGCCACCAGGCCGCGCGGCCAGGAAGGGTCGCGCTGGCGCTGGCCTACGCAGAAACGCTGGGTCTGCTCGGCGTCCAGATCGACCCGGGGATACTCGGACAGACCCGCCTCCAGCGGCAGCAGCAGCGCGTCCATGGCGGTCTCGTCCTGCGCTTCCACCAGGGCCCTCAGCTGCTCCAGGGTGACCATCGCCGGTTCGTGGAACGGCTCCACCCACAAGCGACGCAGGGCACTGATGTGCGCCCCGCAGCCCAGCGTTTCACCAAGGTCACGGGCCAGACTGCGGATATAGGTGCCCGAGCCGCAGGTGACCCGCAGCCGCAGCCGCTCGGGCTGCTGCTCCAGTATCTCGATGGCGTGGACCTTGACCTGGCGCTCGGGCGCTTCGATGGCGTCGCCACGTCGGGCCTTCACATAAAGCGGCTCCCCGCCCTGCTTGAGCGCCGAATAGATCGGCGCACGCTGCAGGATGTCGCCCAGCAGCGGCGCTATTGCCGCCTGCAGGGTCTCGGGACTGATCGCAGGCACCGGCCGCTCGAGCAGCACCTGGCCCTCGGCGTCGTCAGTATCGGTGGTCTGGCCCAGCACGATCTCGGCGTCGTAGGCCTTGGCCGAGCCCAGCAGCAGGCCGGCGATCTTGGTGGCCTCGCCGAAGCACAGCGGCAACAGGCCGGTGGCCAGCGGGTCAAGGCTGCCGGTGTGGCCGCCCTTCTCCGCACGGAACAGGCGACGGGCGACCTGCAGCGCGGCGTTGGAGCTCATGCCGGTCGGCTTGTCGAGCAGCAGGATGCCATCCAGGCGGCGGAACTGAATTCGGGTCATGACAGGTACGGGTAGCGCCGGGCCATGCCCGGCGAGCGCGCAGCGCGGTCTGCATCAGACATCGCGCAGCCGGAATGCAACAACGCCGGGCATGCCCGGCGTCGCGCGGTTATTCTTCGTCGCCTTCGCGACGCTTTTCGGCGGCCACGGTATCGGGCAGGTCGCGCAGCAGGTTGTCGATGCGCTCGCCACGATCGACCGAATCGTCGTAGTGGAAATGCAGCTCCGGCACATGCCGCAGCTTCATCGCACGCGCCAGCTCCATGCGCAGGCCCCAGGCCAGTTCCTTCAGGCCCTTCATGGCTTCAACCGAACGTTCCGGCATCAGCGCGGTGACGAACACCTTGGCGTGGGCCATGTCGCGGGTGATTTCCACGTCGGACACGCTCACCGAGGGCAACCCGTGCTCGCGCACGGCGTTGTGCACCAGGGTGCCGAGTTCACGGCGCAGCTGGGCGGAGACACGGTCGGTTCGATGGAAAGTCTTGGGCACGCGGCAGGCTCTTGATTCGATTGTGGCCCGACCAAGGTCAGGCACTACAGTTTACGGGATGAAACGAGACCGGCCCGTGAGGGCCGGTCCGTTGCAGCATTACAGGGTGCGCGGCACTTCGATACGCTCGAAGCACTCGATCTGGTCACCCGGCTTGACGTCGTTGTAGGCCTTCACCGCGATACCACACTCGGTACCGTTGCGGACTTCCTCGACGTTTTCCTTGAAGCGGCGCAGCGATTCCAGCTCGCCTTCGAAGATCACCACGCTGTCGCGCAGGACGCGGATCGGCTTGTTGCGCTTGACCACACCCTCGATGACCATGCTGCCGGCGACGGCACCCAGCTTGGAGCTGCGGAAGACGTCGCGGACCTCGGCGATACCGATGATCTCTTCGCGGATCTCCACGCCCAGCAGACCGGAGGCCACCTGCTTCACCTGATCGATCACGTCATAGATGATCGAGAAGTAACGCAGGTCCACGCCGTTGGATTCGATGATGCGACGGGCCGAAGCATCCGCACGCACGTTGAAGCCGATGACGGTGGCCTTCGAAGCGGCGGCCGAATTGGCGTCCGACTCGGTGATGCCGCCCACGCCGGAGTGGATCACGTTGATGCGGATGTCGTCGTTGGACAGCGCCACCAGGGCCTGGCTCAACGCCTGCACCGAACCCTGCACGTCGGCCTTGATGACCAGGTTGAGGACCTGCTGGCCCTCGCCCTTGCCCAGGGTCGCCATGATGTCTTCCATGCGGCTGCCAGCGGTGGCGACCAGGCGCGATTCACGGCGCTTGGTCTCACGCTGCTGGGCAACGTCCTTGGCCAGACGCTCGTCGTCGACGACGACGAAGTCGTCACCGGCTTCCGGCACGCCTGACAGGCCCAGGACCTGCACCGGGATGGACGGGCCAGCGAACTCCGGCTGCTTGCCGGTTTCGTCGAACAGCGCACGCACGCGGCCGTACTGGATGCCGCACACCAGGTAGTCGCCCTTCTTCAGGCGGCCCTGCTGCACCAGCACCGTCGCGATCGGGCCACGGCCCTTGTCCAGCGACGATTCGATGACCACGCCGTTGGCACGACCCTCGTCGACCGCCTTCAGTTCCAGCAGCTCAGCCTGGACCGATACAGCTTCCAGCAGGTCGTCGATGCCCAGGCCGGTCTTGGCCGAGATCTCCACCATCTGGGTGTCGCCACCGAAGTCTTCGGCCACGACCTGCTCGGAGAGCAGCTCGTTCTTGACCCGCATCGGGTCGGCGCCGGACTTGTCGATCTTGTTGATCGCCACGATCAGCGGCACACCCGCCGAACGGGCGTGCTGGATCGCTTCCTTGGTCTGCGGCATGACGCCGTCATCGGCAGCCACGACCAGCACCACGATGTCGGTCAGCTTGGCACCGCGGGCACGCATCGAGGTGAACGCGGCGTGGCCCGGGGTATCCAGGAAGCTGATGACGCCCTTCGGCGTTTCAACGTGGTACGCACCGATGTGCTGGGTGATGCCGCCGGCTTCGCCGGTGGCGACCTTGGTGCGACGGATGTAATCCAGCAACGAGGTCTTGCCGTGGTCGACGTGGCCCATGATGGTGACCACCGGCGGACGCTGCACGGCCTCGCCCTTGTTCTCACCCGCCGATGCCAACAGCGCGTCTTCGGCGTCGTTGTCGCTGGCGCGGATCGCCTTGTGGCCCAGCTCTTCGGTGACCAGTGCCGCGGTGTCGTGGTCGATGGACTGGGTGATGGTGGCCATCACGCCCATCTTGAACAGCGCCTTCACCACCTCGCCGCCCTTCAGCGCGAGCTTCTGCGCCAGGTCGGCCACGGTGATGGTGTCGCCGATCGCCACTTCACGCACGACGGGTGCGGTCGGACGCTCGAAGGCGTGCGGGCCGGAGTTGCCACCGCCGCGCGACATGTCGCGACGGCCGGACGTCGGACGGCTGCCCGGGCGACCACGGTTGTTGCTGTTGTTGCTGTTGCCACGGCGCGCACGATCGGCGGCGGACAGGTGCATCTGACCGGCAAAGCGGTCACCCGGTCCACGCTCGTTGCGCGGCGCGTTGCGGTTGTTGCGGTCGTCGCTGCGCGGCGGCGCTGCACTACGCGGAGCAGCCGGGGCTGCGGCCGGAGCGCGCGGCGGGCGCGGCGCGGTTTCGTCGATCGGAGCACGCACCTTGGGCTTGCTGGCAGCCAGGGCCTCGGCAGCCTTGGCGGCAACCGCAGCTTCCTCGGCCGCCTTCTTCTCGGCCTCGGCACGCTCCTTGGCAGCGACCTCTTCCTCGCGTGCACGGACGATGGCCTCGTCACGCAGGCGGTCCTTCTCGGCCAGGGCCTGCTGCTCGGCAAGGTTGCGTGCGCGCGACTCTTCCAGCTTGCGCAGGATGTCGGCACGCTCTTCGTCCGGGGTCATCGCACGAGCACCATCCTTGACGTAGGTGCGCTTCTGGCGCACTTCCACGTTCACGGTTGTCTTGCTGCGACCGGAACTGACCGTCACTTCCTGTTGCTTGCGACGGTTGAGGGTGATCTTCTTGGCAGACTGATCAGTCTCTTCCGGGGCCTGCTCGGGCTTGCCGTGCGAGCGACGAAGGAAGCCCAGGAGCTTCACTTTCTCGGAGCTGGTCACGACCTGGTCGGGACCGCTGAACTTCATGCCGGCACCAGCCAGCTGTTCCAGCAGTTTTTCGACCGGTGTATTGACCAGTTCAGCAAGCTTGCGGATGGTGGTTTGCTGCGACATTCGGATCCTATGATCTTGTGGGCGCCCCCCCGCATCTGGAGGTGGCGCGGATTCTACGCCCTGATCGGCTCAGGGCCCTGTTCATTGCCGGCTCATTCGCCGCGTTCCAGTCGGGCGATTTCCTCGGCACGCGCGGCCAGGATCAGCGCCGCGGCGCGCTCCTGGTCCAGCCCTTCAATGCCGAAGTCCATGACCTCGTCGGCGGCCAGGTCGGACAAGTCCTCGCTGGTACGCACGCCGTGGCCGGCCAACGCGTATGCGGTGGCTTCGTCCATGCCCTTCAGGGACAGCAGGTCCTGTGCCGGCTGGCCGTCCTCCAGGCCTTCCTCGACTGCCAGGGCCTCATTGAGCAGCGCATCGCGGGCACGTGCGCGCAGCTCTTCGACGATGTCTTCGTCGAAACCTTCCACGGCCAGCAGTTCGCCGACCGGTACGTATGCAATTTCCTCGACCGTGCCGAAGCCTTCGCTGACCAGGATGCCAGCGATTTCCTCGTCCACTTCCAGCTTGTCCATGAACAGCTGGCGGGCCGAAGCCTGTTCGGCTTCCGACTTGGCGGTCACCTGGTCCTGGGTCATCACGTTGAGCTGCCAGCCGGTCAGGCGGCTGGCCAGGCGCACGTTCTGGCCGCCCTTGCCGATCGCCTGGGCCAGGCGGTCTTCAGCAACGGCCAGGTCCATCGAATGCTTGTCTTCATCGACGATGATCGACTGCACTTCGGCCGGCGCCATCGCATTGATGACGAAGTTGGCCGGGTTCTCGTTCCACAGGACGATGTCCACGCGCTCGCCATTGAGCTCGTTGGACACGGCCTGCACGCGCGAACCACGCATGCCGATGCAGGCGCCGATCGGATCGGTGCGCTGGTCGTGGGCGAGCACGGCAATCTTGGCGCGGTCGCCCGGATCGCGGGCACAGGCCTTGATTTCCACCAGGCCCTGGCCGACTTCCGGCACTTCCAGCTTGAACAGCTCGATCATGAATTCCGGTGCGGCGCGGCTGATGAACAGCTGCGGGCCACGCGGCTCCGAACGCACTTCGGCCAGGTAACCGCGGACGCGGTCGCCGGCACGCAGGACATCACGCGGAATGCCCTTGTCCTTCGGAATGAAACCTTCAGCGTTGCCGCCAAGGTCGACATAGATGTTGCCGCGCTCGGCGCGCTTGACCACACCGGTGATGAGCTCGCCCACACGGTCGGCCCACGCATCGACAACCTGCTGGCGCTCGGCTTCGCGCACGCGCTGCACGATCACCTGCTTGGCGGCCTGGGCGGCGATGCGACCGAAGTCGGGGTTCTCGATCTGCTCTTCGATGTAATCGCCGACGTCCACGCCTTCGGCTTCGTCGATCGCGTCCATCAGGCGGATCTGGCGATCCGGCGACTCCATCACTACGTCATCGGCCACCACTTCCCAGCGGCGGTAGGTTTCGTAGTTGCCATCCTTGTGGTCGATGACCACGCGGGTCAGCACTTCCTCGTCGGGATAGCGCTTCTTCGCTGCCGAAGCCAGGGCGGCCTCGATGGCATCGAAGATTACTTCACGCGGCACGCCCTTCTCGTTGGCGACCGCGTCCACTACCAGCAACAGTTCCTTGCTCATTGGCTCACTCCGCGCGCGGCTTCTTTGCCGCCGGCTCGTTGGAAGAAGAATTCTTGTTCGGCTTCGGACGCTTCGGTGCCGGACCGGTCGGCTTGCTCGGGGCCAGCCCCAGCGCCACCCAGTCAGGCATGATCCGCGCCTTGTCGATGTTGTCGGCCGACACCACCAGTGCGGTGTTGTCGACGATGAAGGTGATGCTGCCCTGCGCCTCGTCGATCGCGTCGATGCGACCCTGCAGGCGACGGCGGTTTTCCTGCGGCAGCTTCAGGGTGACCTTGGCCGATTCGCCGAGGTGACGACCGAACTGCTCCAGGTTGAACAGCGGGCGATCCACGCCCGGCGAGGACACTTCCAGCGTGTAATTGCCGCTGATCGGGTCCTCGACGTCCATCTGCGCAGAAACTTCGCGGCTTACCCGCTCACAGTCGTCTACATTGATGATGCGCTCCGGCTGTTCCGCCAGCGGCACGTCGATGTAAAGGCGAAGGGTCGCACCGCCGGGGGCCGGCAGATACTCAACGCCCAGCAGCTCCAGGCCCAGCGACACAACGGTCGGGGCGAGCAGATTCGCGATGTCGGTTGCCTTGTCGCTCACAGCCTGCCTTGATCTCTTGGTTGGGTGCCGGCCTTGGCCAGCATGGAAACATGACGCCCCGAAAACGACGAAGGGCCCGCTGGGCCCCTTTTCCGGAAAGACTCCGGTGACTGGATTCCGGTTGCAACGCGCTGAACAAGCGTGTTGCGGCCCTCCTTCCGGGCGGATCTCCGATGGGGAGCGCCGCCGTCAGGGGTACTTCTAGGCCGCTGATGATAGCCCTTGCACCGCTCTGGTGCAAGGCTGCGGCCGTCCTGAAACCCTTCGCTGCGCTCGCCGGGCATGGCCCGGCGGATCGGCGGATCGGCGGAAGCCGCAAAGAAAAACGCCCTCGAAGCAGAGCTTCGAAGGCGCATTCTTTACTTGGTAGCGGGGGCAGGATTTGAACCTGCGACCTTCGGGTTATGAGCCCGACGAGCTGCCAGACTGCTCCACCCCGCATCAGAAGCGGAATTATGAGGGATAACTTCAAAACCTGCAAGCTTTTCCTCATTCATCGAACTGGTTGGCGCCGATTCGATGTGTTGGTAGCGGGGGCAGGATTTGAACCTGCGACCTTCGGGTTATGAGCCCGACGAGCTGCCAGACTGCTCCACCCCGCACCGGAAGTGTTTGAACTGCCGCCCTACTCTGGCGAGGGGCGCTCCGCAACGATGTTCTGGCTGAACCGCTGCAGTGACAACTCAAGCTGCGTATATTACACGAATCGCGCAGCTTTGTGTCAACTTTTATGCAAGATGCGCAAATGCCTGCTGGCACCAGACCATGATCGGGTTCCAGGCCAGGCCCAGCGCCAGCAATGCCAGTGCGTTGACGCCCAGCACCACACCCAGCACGCGGTCCTTGCTGCGCGGCATGGCCTCGCCCACCGGCTCATCGAAGTACATGACCTTGATGACACGCAGGTAGTAGAAGCAACCGACCACGGCGCACAGCACGCCCAGGATCGCCAGCCACAACAGGCCGCCGTTGATGGCTGCGCCGAGCACGGCCAGCTTGGTCCAGAAACCGAGGAACGGCGGGATGCCTGCCAGCGACGCCATGATGCACAGCACCAGGCCGGCCATCCACGGGTTGCGGGCATTCAGGCCCTTGAAATCCTCGATGTTCTCCGCCTCGAAGCCAGCACGCGACAGCGCGATGATCGCGCCGAAGGCCGCGGTGGACATGATGGCGTAGGCCAGAGCGTAGAACAGCGCAGCCGCATAACCCTGCGAACCGCCACCGGCAATGCCCATCAGCAGGAAGCCGATGTGCGACACGGTGGAGAACGCCAGCATGCGCTTGAGGTTGCTCTGTGCGATGGCCATCAGGTTGCCGATCACCAGCGACAACGCGGCCAGGCCGGCAATCATCAGCTGCAGTTCGGTCGACAGCGGACCCACGCCCATTTCCAGCAGGCGATAGGCCATGCCGAAGGCGGCCAGCTTCGGTGCCGAGCTGATGAACAGCGCGATCGGTGCCGGAGCACCCTGGTACACGTCCGGCAGCCACATGTGGAACGGTGCGGCACCCAGCTTGAAGGCAACACCGGCAATCATGAATACCGCGCCGGTGATCAGCAGCACGCGCTCTTCCGAGTGCGGAATGGCGGCCTGGATGGCATCCAGGTGCAGGCTGCCGGTGGCGCCATAGATCAGCGACATGCCGTACAGCAGCAGGCCCGAAGCCAGCGAGCCGAGGACGATGTATTTCATCGCCGCTTCCGAGGCCAGGCCGCTTTCGCGGTTGCTGGCGACCAGCGCGTAGGAGCACAGGGCCAGCAGTTCCAGGCCCAGGTACACCATCAGCAGGCTGCCGGCGGAGACCAGGATCATCATGCCGGCGGTACCGAACAGGATCAGCACCGGAATCTCACCCTGGAACAGCTTGCGCTCGCGCAGGTAGCCCCAGCCGTAGATCAGGGTCAGGCCGCTGAGCAGCACGATCCCGGTCTTCATCACGTCCGCGGCGGTATCGCGCACGAACATGCCATGGAAGACCTCCCCCTGCCCGCCCACGCCGGTGGCCAGCATGAACAGCACCACGGCCAGTGCAGCGACCGAGAACAGGTGGGTGACGATCTTGTTCCGTTCGCTGACGAACAGGTCGAGGATCATCAGGGCGAAGGCACTGCCGATCAGCACCAGCTCGGGAGCGAGCGGTGGCAGGTCAGCGGCGGTCAGTGGCAGCAGCGGCGAGGTGGTCATCATCAAATCCTGGAATTACAGCAACTTGCTGGATGCGATCTGCATCGCCAGCTTTGCGATCGAGGGCTCCATCAGGTCGGTCAGCGGCTTGGGGTAGATGCCCAGGGCCAGCACGCCAATGGCGAACACGCCCAGCACCAGCCATTCGCGGCCGTTGATGTCCTTCAGTTCGGCGACGTGGCTGTTGGCCACCTCGCCGAAGAAGACGCGCTTGTACAGCCACAGGGTGTAGGCCGCGCCGATGATCAGGGTGGTGGCTGCGCCCAGGGCGATCCACGGGTTCCGCTGGAACGCCGCGAGGATGACCATGAACTCGCCGACGAAACCGCTGGTACCCGGCAGGCCCGCGTTGGCCATGAAGAACAGCATGGCGAAGGTGGCGAACCAGGGCATCACGTTGACCACGCCGCCGTAATCGGCGATGCGGCGGCTGTGCATGCGGTCGTACAGCACGCCGACGCAGGAGAACATCGCGCCGGACACGAAGCCGTGCGAGATCATCTGCACCATGGCACCCTGCAGGCCCAGGCGGGCCGCATCGACGTTGCCGGCTTCACGCACCAGCCACAGGGCAATGAAGGTGCCCAGGGTGACGAAGCCCATGTGCGCGATCGACGAATAGGCGATCAGCTTCTTCATGTCGTCCTGCACCAGGGCGACCAGGCCGACGTAGATCACCGCGATCAGCGAAAGTGCGATGACCAGCCATGCCCACTCCTGCGACGCATCGGGGACGATCGGCAGGTTGAAGCGCAGGAAGCCGTAGCCACCGATCTTCAGTGCGATGGCGGCCAGGATCACCGAACCGGCGGTCGGCGCTTCCACGTGCGCGTCCGGCAGCCAGGTGTGCACCGGGAACATCGGCACCTTGACCGCGAACGCGATCAGGAAGGCGAAGAAGATCCAGGTCTGTTCCTTGCCCGACAGCTGCAGTGCATAGAGGTCGGCCAGCTGGAAGCTGCCGCCCTTCATGTACAGGTAGATCAGCGCCACCAGCATCAGCACCGAGCCGAGGAAGGTGTACAGGAAGAACTTCAGCGCGGCGTAGATGCGGCGCGGGCCGCCCCAGACACCGATGATCAGGAACATCGGGATCAGCATCGCCTCGAAGAACACGTAGAACAGCATCGCGTCCGTGGCCGAGAAGATACCGACGGTGACACCTTCCAGGATCAGGAAGGCAGCCACGTACTGGTTCACGCGCTTGTCGATCGCGCTCCAGGCACCGATCAGGGCGAGCACGCTGACCAGCGTGGTCAGCAGGATCAGCGCTACGGCGATGCCGTCCACGCCCAGGTTGTAGCCGATGTTGTAGGTCGGGATCCAGGCGTGGGTCTCGACGAACTGCAGCGCGTCGATACCCGGGTTGTAGCCGCCCAGCAGCGAGAGACTCGCCACGAAGGTCAGCACCGCGACGCCCAGCGACGCCCAGCGGGCGGTCTGCGCATCACGGATCGCAAGGATCAGGGCACCGCCGAGGATCGGCAGCCAGATGAGGACACTGAGTAGAGGCCAGTTCGACACGTCTTCTTATTCCGTACAGGTCATCAACGCAGGTAATGCATCAGCACGCCCAGGAGGGCAATCAGGCCGATGATCATCGCGAAGGCGTAGTGATAGAGGAAACCGGATTGGGTACGGCGCAGCACGCTGGCTGCGACGTCCACAACACGTGCCGAGAGATTGACCACGCCGTCGACGATGTTGCTGTCGATCCAGCGCGAGACCTTGCCCAGCTTGACGCTGCCACCGGCGAGGCCATCGATCCACAGCTTGTCGAAGCCGTACTTGTTTTCCAGCACGGACACCACCGGGGCGAAGGTCTTGCGCGCCTTGCCCGACAGATCCGGCTTCCACAGGTAGAACAACGCAGCCAGCAGGAAGCCTGCCAGGGTCAGCCAGAACGGCGGCAGCATCATGCCGTGCAGCGCGAACGCCACCGGACCATGGAACTCCTCGCCCAGGAAGGCCACGGTGTTCTTGGCCGGATCGTAGAAATCGACGATGCCGGTGAAGAACGTGTTGACCTGGCCCTTGATCGCCGCATGGGCGTGGTGACCGGCCCAGTCGGTGCCATGCAGCATCGGACCGATGCTGAAGAAACCGATGGCGATGGAAGGGATGGCCAGCAGGATCAGCGGCAGCGTCACCACCCACGGCGTTTCATGCGGCTCATGCGGACCGTGGCCGTGGCCGTGGTCGTCATGCGCGTCGGCATGATGTGCGTCGGCGGCATGGTGGTCGTCATGACCATGATCGTCGTGTGCGTCGCGGAAGCGTTCCTTGCCGTGGAAGGTCAGGAACAGCAGACGGAAGCTGTAGAAGCTGGTCACCAGCACGCCACCCAGCACTGCCCAGTAGCCATAGGTGGCCACCCAGCTGTTCTGCATGTGGGCGTGGATCTCGGCGGCCTCGATGATGGTGTCCTTCGAGTAGAAGCCGGAGAAGAACGGCGTACCGACCAGGGCCAGGGTACCGATCCACATGGTGATGAAGGTGATCGGCATGTACTTGCGCAGGCCGCCCATCTTGCGCATGTCCTGCTCGTGGTGCATCGCGATGATGACCGAGCCGGCACCCAGGAACAGCAGCGCCTTGAAGAAGGCGTGGGTCATCAGGTGGAACACGGCAGCGGAGTACGCCGACACACCCAGCGCCACGGTCATGTAACCCAGCTGGGACAGCGTGGAGTACGCGACGACGCGCTTGATGTCGTTCTGCACGATGCCGATCAGGCCGGTGAAGAACGCGGTGGTGGCACCGATGAACAGGATGAAGTTCAACGCGGTCTGCGACAGCTCGAACAACGGCGACATGCGGGTGACCATGAAGATACCGGCGGTCACCATCGTCGCGGCATGGATCAGTGCCGAGATCGGGGTCGGGCCTTCCATCGAATCCGGCAGCCACACGTGCAGCGGAACCTGCGCCGACTTGCCCATGGCGCCGATGAACAGGCCGATGCAGATGACGGTGGCGATCGACCAGACCACCGGCTCGTTGAGCAGCTGCATGCCGAACATGGTGCCGTCCCAGATCTGCAGCTGGGCGCGCGGGTCGGCGAGCATGCCGGCCTGCGAGAACACCTGCGAGTAATCCAGGGTACCGAACACCCACAACACACCGGCGATGCCCAGCAGGAAGCCGAAGTCACCGACGCGGTTGACCAGGAACGCCTTCATGTTGGCGAAGATCGCGGTCGGGCGCTTGAACCAGAAGCCGATCAGCAGGTACGACACCAGGCCCACCGCTTCCCAGCCGAAGAACAGCTGCAGGAAGTTGTTGCTCATCACCAGGGTGAGCATCGAGAAGGTGAACAGCGAGATGTAGCTGAAGAACCGCTGGTAACCCGGATCGTCCTGCATGTAGCCGATCGTGTAGATGTGGACCAGCAGCGACACGAAGGTCACCACCACCATCATCATCGCGGTCAGCTTGTCGACCATGAAACCGACGTGGGCCGAGTACTGGCCGACTTCGAAGAACGTGTACAGGTTCTCGTTGAACGGCTGCGCCCCGCCCCACAGCAGCTGGTAGAGCGTGTGCATCGACAGGCCGCAGGCAACCGCGACACCGAGGATCGTGATGGTCTGCGCACCGAAGCGCTTGACCTGGCGACCGAACAGGCCGGCGATGATGCTGCCGAACAGCGGTGCAAGCACCACTGCGATCAACAGACTCTTGGAGAGAGTGATTTCCATCTGTGGATCAGCCCTTCAACGAATCGACTTCGCCGACATTGATCGTTCGGCGTGTACGGAACAGGGTCACCAGGATCGCCAGGCCGATGGCGGCCTCGGCAGCAGCCACGGTCAGGATGAAGAACACGAACAGCTGGCCGGCCGTGTCCCCCAGTTCCCGCGAGAACCCGACGAAATTGATGTTGACCGACAGCAGCATCAACTCGATGGACATCAGCAGGACGATGATGTTCTTGCGGTTGAGGAAGATGCCGGCGAGGCTGATGCAGAACAGCACCGCGCCCAGCGCCAGGATGTGGCCCAGAGTGATCGAGATCATGCCTTGGTCTCCTCGTCGCCAGCGGCCGGCTTGGTGTTGCTGTGGATCAGCGGCTGCTCGACGTCCATCTTGACCACGCGCAGGCGGTCGTGTGCCTTGACCATGGTCTGCTGCGACGGGTTCTGCGTCTTCAGGCCTTCACGACGGCGCAGGGTCAGCATCACCGCGGCGACCACGGCCACGGTCAGGATGACGGCGGCGAACTCGAACGGCAGCAGGTACTCGGTGAACAGGCTGCGTGCCAGCCAGGTGACGTTGGAGCTGTCGGCGGCGAGCGCGGCGGCGTTATCGGCCGGGAACGGGTTGACCGTCCTGCCCTTCACGCCGATCAGGATCAGCATCTGCACCAGCATCGCCACGGCCACGATCAGGCCGACCGGCAGGTAGCGCACCCAGCCCTCACGCAGCTTGTCCGGATCGATGTCGAGCATCATCACCACGAACAGGAACAACACCATCACCGCACCAACGTAGACCAGCACCAGTGCCACGCCGAGGAACTCGGCGCCGACCAGCAGCCACACGCAGGCGATGGAGAAGAAGGTCAGCACCAGGCACAGGACAGCATGCACGGGGTTGCGCACGCTGATCACCGCAGCGGCCGAAACCGTTGCCGCGATGGCGAAGACCCAGAAAGCGATATTTACCCAATCCATCTCTCGACCTCAGCGGTAAGCGGCATCGGCGGCACGACGCTCGGCGATCTCGGATTCGAGACGGTCGCCCAGGGCCAGCAGCTGCGGCTTGGTAACGATGTTTTCGCCACGATTCTCGAAGTGGTACTCGAGGATGTGGGTCTCGACGATCGAGTCCACCGGGCAGCTTTCCTCACAGAAGCCGCAGAAGATGCACTTGAACAGATCGATGTCGTAGCGCGTGGTACGGCGGGTGCCGTCCTCGCGCTTGGCCGAATCGATGGTGATGGCCAATGCCGGGCACACCGCTTCGCACAGCTTGCAGGCAATGCAGCGCTCTTCACCGTTGGGATAACGGCGTAGGGCGTGCAGGCCACGGAAGCGCGGCGACTGCGGGAACTTCTCCATCGGGTACATCATCGTGTACTTCGGCTTGAAGCTGTACTTCAGCGTCAGCCAGAGACCGGCCAGCAGTTCGAGCAGCAGCAGGCTCTTGAAGTAATGGGTAATCCTGTTCATCACTTAGACGCCCTTTTGAATCACGCCGAAGAACACCATGACGGCGGTAACCGCGATCCAGAAAATGGTCAGCGGGATGAAGACCTTCCAGCCCAGGCGCATGATCTGGTCATAGCGGAAGCGCGGGAAGCTTGCACGGAACCAGATGTAGGCACTGGCGAAGAAGAAGACCTTGACGAACAGCCACGGCCAGCCGCCCTTCCAGATCCAGTCGATGAACGGCGAGATCTCGCCCGGGTTGACCCAGCCCTGGATCGGGCTCAGCCAGCCGCCGAGGAAGAAGATCGAGATCAGGAAGCTAATCAGGATCATGTTCGCGTATTCGGCCAGGAAGAACAGTGCGAACGCACCGCCGGAGTACTCGACCATGTGGCCGGCGACGATTTCCGACTCGCCTTCCACCACGTCGAACGGCGCGCGGTTGGTTTCGGCAACGCCGGACACCCAGTACACGATGAACAGCGGGAACAGCGGGATCAGGAACCAGTCGAAGAAGCCGGAGCTGCCGGCCTGGGCCGCCACGATGTTGCTGAGATTGAGGCTGCCCGAAGCGATCATCACGCCGACCAGGGCAAAGCCCATCGCGATTTCGTAGCTGATCATCTGTGCCGAGGCGCGCATGGCGCCGAGGAACGCGTACTTCGAGTTGGAGGCCCAACCGGCCAGGATCACGCCGTAGATGCCCAGCGAGGTCATCGCCAGCAGGTACAGCAGACCGGCGTTGGCGTTGGACAGCACCAGCTGGTTGTCGAACGGCACCACCGACCAGGCCGCGAAGGCCGGAGCGAGGGTGATCAGCGGCGCCAGCAGGAAGATCGCCTTGTTGGCGCTGCTGGGCTGCAGGACTTCCTTGAACAGCAGCTTGAAGACGTCGGCGAAGGCCTGGAAGATGCCCATGCCCACATACATCGGGCCGTGGCGGACGTGCATCCAGCCGATCAGCTTGCGTTCCCAGACCACGTAGAAGGCCACCGAGACGATCACCGGAACGGTGATCACGAGGATCTTCAGGATGATCCAGATCAGCGCGCCGATGTCACCGAGGCCAAGCAGCCACTGGTGCAGCGGATCGACCGCGTTAATCAGCAATTCGTTCATGCAGCCACCACCGAAACACGAGCGGCACCCAGCGGCGCGGTTGCGCCGTGGCCCGATTCAATCCAGACCGAACCCGCAGCGACGCGGGCATCGACCACCACCGGCAGGGTGGCCTTGCCGGCATCGGTGCCGACCTTGGCCATCTGCCCTTCCTGCAGCTGCAGGCGGGCGGCATCGTCAGCGTTGAGCACGATGCGCGGGGCGTTGTTGAGCGGATGAGACTGCAGCGCCGGCGCGCGACGGACCACCGCATCGGTGCGGTAGATCGCAGCGGTCGAGGCCACTTCCAGGCCTTCGCCGGCAAGGGCCGGCTGGGCCGAGGCAGCGACGGCAACAGTCACCGGGGCCAGGCTGGCGCGCAGGCCGGCCAGGTCGATGAACTCGAAGCCGGCCAGACCAAGGTCTCCGCCCAGGGCGCGCAGCACGCGCCAGCCCTCACGGGCCTCGCCCGGCAGCTTGCCGCCGGCACGGGCCGACTGCTCGCGACCATCGAGGTTGGTCAGGGTGGCATCGATTTCCGGCAGCGCACCGATCGGCAGGATCACGTCGGCGACGTCGCGGGTCGAGGCGCAGGCGAACTGGCTGAAGGCCACCACCTGTGCGCCGAGCAGCGCCTTGCGCGCGGCCGGAGCATCGGCGAAGTCCAGCCCCGGTTCCAGGCCATAGACCACGTAGGCCTTGCGCGGATCGGCCAGCATCGCGGCGACGTCCTTGCCGGCCGGCAGCACGCCGGCGCGGGTCAGGCCGATGGCGTTGGCGCCCTGCGGGATACGGCACAGCTTGGCACCGGTAGCGGCGGCGAAATCACGCGCAGCGGCACGGATCGCGGCAGCCTGCGGATGGTTCTCGGCGATGCCACCGACGATCAGCACGGTGTTGGTACCGCCCTGCACCGCCGAACGCAGCTCGGCGTTGGCCAGTGCATCGGCGAACTTTGACGGGGCCACGATCTGCTTGCCGGCAATGCTGAACGCGAAGTCGAAGTCGACCGGGTTGACGACGTGGATCTTCGCGCCGTTGGTCGTCTGCGCCTTGCGCAGGCGGGCGTGCAGCAGCGGCAGTTCGTGGCGGATGTTGCTGCCGAGCACGACGATGCGGTCGGCGCCTTCGATCTCGGCCAGCGGCAGGCCGAACACTTCGGCGGTGGCGGCGTCGGAGAAGTCGCGGTTGTTGATGCGGTGGTCGATGTTGCTCGACCCCAGGCCCGTGGCCAGGCGGGCCAGCAGTGCGCCCTCTTCGTTCGAGGTCGACGGGTGCACCAGCACGCCCAGGTTGTCGCCCTGGTTGGCCTTGAGGATCTCGGCGGCCGCGGCCAGGCCTTCGGCCCAGCTCACTTCCTTCCACTCGCCATTGACCTTGCGCAGCGGCTTGACCGCACGGTCTTCGCTGTACAGGCCCTGGTGCGAATAACGGTCACGATCGGACAGCCAGCACTCGTTGACCGACTCGTTGTCGCGCGGCACGGTACGCAGCACTTCGCCGCGACGCACGTGCAGGAACAGGTTCGAGCCCATCGCGTCGTGGTAGCCCAGCGATTCGCGCGCGGTCAGTTCCCACGGACGGGCGCGGAACTGGAACACCTTGTTGGTCAGCGCGCCGACCGGGCACACGTCGACCACATTGCCCGAAAGCTCGGTGGTCAGCGGCTTGCCGTCGTAGGTGCCGATCTGCAGGTTTTCACCGCGGTACATGCCACCCAGTTCGTAGGTACCGGCAACGTCGGCGGTGAAGCGGACGCAGCGGGTGCACTGGATGCAGCGGGTCATCTCGGTGGCGACCAGCGGCCCCATGTCCTCGTCGACCACCACGCGCTTGCGCTCGTTGAAGCGGCTGACCGAACGGCCGTAACCCAGCGACACGTCCTGCAGTTCGCACTCGCCGCCCTGATCGCAGATCGGGCAATCCAGCGGGTGGTTGATCAGCAGGAACTCCATCACCGAGCGCTGGAACTTCAGCGCCTTCTCACTGCGGGTGGCGACCTTCATGCCATCCATCACCGGCGTGGCGCAGGCCGGCGCCGGCTTCGGCGACTTTTCCACGTCGACCAGGCACATGCGGCAGTTGGCAGCGATCGGCAGCTTCTCGTGGTAGCAGAAGCGCGGAATCGAAATGCCCGCCTTGTCGGCGGCCTGGATGATCATCGAACCCTTGGGCACGACCAGCGACTTGCCATCGATCTCGATGGTGACGTGGTCCGGTGGCACGCTGGGGGTCACTCCAGGATTATTGGGTTGCGCGCTCATGCAGCGGCTGCCTCCACCTTCTTGCCGTCAACCATCGAATGACCGTTGACGATGTAGTACTCGAATTCGTCCCAGAACTGGCGCAGGAAGCCCTGGATGGGCCACGCCGCCGCTTCGCCGAACGCACAGATGGTGTGACCTTCGATCTGACCGGCCACGGTCTTCAACTGGTGCAGGTCTTCCATCGTGGCCTTGCCGGCAACGATGCGCTCCAGCACGCGGTGCATCCAGCCGGTACCTTCGCGGCACGGGGTGCACTGGCCACAGGATTCCTTGTGGAAGAACTGGCTGATGCGGCAAGCGAACTTGACGCAGCAGACGCTGTCATCCAGCACCACGACCGCACCGGAACCCAGGCCGGAGCCCAGCGCACGGATGGTGTCGTAGTCCATCGGCAGGCCCTTCAGCTCGGCCGCGGTCAGCACCGGCATGGACACGCCGCCCGGGATCGCACCCTTGAGCTTGCGGCCCGGCTTGAGGCCGCCAGCCATTTCCAGCAGGTCGTCGAAGGTGGTACCGAGCGGCACTTCGAAGTTGCCGCCCTTCTGCACGCAGCCGGACACCGAGAAGCACTTCGGGCCGCCATTGGCGGTCAGGCTCAGGCCCTTGAACCACTCGGGACCATTGCGGATGATCGCCGGCACCGAACCATAGGTTTCGGTGTTGTTGATCGTCGACGGCTTGCCATACAGGCCGAAGTTGGCCGGGAACGGCGGCTTGTAGCGCGGCTGGCCCTTCTTGCCTTCCAGCGACTCCATCAGCGCGGTTTCTTCGCCGCAGATGTAGGCGCCGGCACCGAGGGCGCCGTAGATATCGATATCCACGCCCGAGCCCATCACGTTCTTGCCCAGCCAGCCGTTTGCATAGGCGTCGGCCAGGGCCTGCTCGAAGTGCTCGAACGGCTCGTGGTGGAACTCACCGCGCAGGTAGTTGTAACCCACGGTGGAACCGGTGGCGTAGCAGGCGATCGCCATGCCTTCCACCACCGAATGCGGGTTGTAACGCAGGATGTCGCGATCCTTGCAGGTGCCCGGCTCGGATTCATCCGAGTTGCAGAGGATGTACTTCTGCACGTTGCCCTTGGGCATGAAGGACCACTTCAGGCCGGTCGGGAAACCTGCGCCGCCACGGCCGCGCAGGCCCGAGGCCTTGACCATTTCGATGACCTGCTCCGGCGGGATCTTCTCTTCGAGGATCCTGCGCAGGGCAGCGTAGCCACCGGTCTTCAGATAGCTTTCGTACGACCACGGGGTGTCGTAATGCAGGGTGGTGTAGACCACCTGGTGCGGCAGCGGCGCGGGGCCGACCGGACCCTTGGATTCGTGGTGATGTGCCATGCCCTTACTCCAGCCCGTCCAGAAGCTCGTCGACCTTTTCCAGGGTCAGACGCTCATGGTAGTGACCATTGATGACCATCATCGGTGCACCCGCGCAGCCGGCCAGGCACTCTTCCTCACGCTTGAGGTAGACGCGGCCGTCAGCGGTCGACTGACCGTTCTTGATGCCCAGCTTCTTCTCGCAATGGCGCACGATGTCTTCGGCGCCATTGAGCCAGCAGCTGATGTTCGTGCAGATGGCCACGTTGTTGCGGCCCACCTTCTCGGTCTCGAACATCGAGTAGAAGCTGGCGACCTCGTAGGCCCACACCGGCGGCAGGTCCAGGTACTTGGCCACGCCGGCGATCAGCTCGTCGGTCAGCCAGCCCTGGTTCTGCTCCTGGGCAGCATGCAGACCCTGCAGCACGGCAGAGCGCTTGCGGTCCGGCGGGAACTTGGACAGCCAGTGATCGATGTGAGCGCGAGTTTTGTCGCTCAACACCACCATCGGGTCGACGTCGCGCGCCGCCTCGAAATTACCTGTCGCCTTCATCGGCCGACCTCAGCGAAATGCATAGCGTGAAATTGCAGAAACTGCGGCGCCGGCTTGCGCCGGCTGCCTGCAGCGGGCGTTGGCGTGGCGGACGGCATTACCGGTCAACCTCGCCGAACACCAGATCGTAGGTACCGATCATCGCCACCACGTCGGCCAGCATGTGGCCGCGCACGATCGAATCGATCGAGGACAGGTGGGCGAAGCCCGGCGCACGGAGGTGTACGCGGAACGGCTTGTTGGCGCCGTCGGAAACCAGGTAGCAGCCGAATTCGCCCTTGGGCGCTTCAACCGCGGCGTAGGTCTCGCCGGCCGGCACGCAATAGCCTTCACTGAACAGCTTGAAGTGGTGGATCAGCGCTTCCATGTCGTCCTTCATGTCCTCGCGCTTGGGCGGAGCGACCTTGAAGTTCTTGACCATGACCGGGCCTGGGTTGGCCTTCAGCCACGCCACGCACTGCTTGATGATGCGGTTGGACTCGCGCATTTCGGCCACGCGGCACAGGTAGCGATCGTAGCAATCGCCTTCCTTGCCCAGCGGGATGTCGAAATCGACGGCATCGTACTTCGCGTACGGACGCTTCTTGCGCAGATCCCAGGCGATGCCCGAACCACGCAGCATCACGCCGGTCATGCCCCACTGGTGGGCCAGCTCCGGGGTGACCACGCCGATGCCAACGGTACGCTGCTTCCAGATACGGTTGTCGGTCAGCAGGGTCTCGTATTCGTCGACACGACCCGGGAATTCATTGGTGAAGTTTTCCAGGAAGTCCAGCAGCGAACCTTCGCGCGAGGCGTTGAGGTTCTTCAGGGCCTTGCCCTTGTGCCAGCGTGATTCCTTGTACTTCGGCATGTGGTCCGGCAGGTCGCGGTAAACGCCGCCCGGACGGTAGTACGCCGCGTGCATGCGCGCGCCGGAGACCGCTTCGTAGCAGTCCATCAGCTCTTCGCGCTCGCGGAAGGCGTACAGCATCACCGCCATCGCACCCAGATCGAGCGCGTTGGAACCCAGCCACATCAGGTGGTTCAGGATGCGGGTGATCTCGTCGAACATCGTGCGGATGTACTGCGCGCGCTCCGGCGCCTCGATCCCCATCAGGGTCTCGATCGAGCGCACGTAGGCGTGTTCGTTGCACATCATCGACACGTAATCCAGGCGATCCATGTAGCCGATCGACTGGTTGAAGGGCTTGGACTCGGCCAGCTTCTCGGTGCCCCGGTGCAGCAGACCCACGTGCGGGTCGGCACGCATGATGGTCTCGCCGTCCATCTCCAGGATCAGGCGCAGCACACCGTGCGCGGCCGGATGCTGCGGGCCGAAGTTCATGGTGTAGTTGCGGATTTCCTGCCGGCTTTCGGCAGCATTGCTGGCGAATGCTTCGCCGGCCTGGTGTACGTGACTCACTTCACTGCCTCCTGCGAGCGCTCGCCGGCAGCGGTCTGCAGGCGGGCGTCGTCGCGGATCACGCGCGGCACGCCGACACGCGGCTCCACCGAGGTGACCGGTTCGTAGATGACACGCTTCTTTTCTTCGTCGTAGCGGACTTCGACGTTGCCGATCAGCGGGAAGTCCTTGCGGAACGGATGGCCGACGAAACCGTAGTCGGTCAGGATCCGGCGCAGGTCCGGGTGACCTTCGAAGATCACGCCATACAGGTCGAACGCTTCGCGCTCGAACCAGTTCAGGCCCGGCCAGATGCCGGTCAGCGAGGACACCACCGGCAGCGCTTCGTCAGGCGCGAAGCAGCGCAGGTGCATCATCAGGTTGTGCTGGTACGAACGCAGCTGTGCGACCACGGCAAAGCGCTGGGTCGGCATGTGCTGCGGGCGGGCACCGTCGGCGCTCTCTTCGCTGGGGAACTCGCCCCAGGCGAAGCGGCCCTGGGCCTTGCCTTCGACACCGCGGCTGAAGCCCTGCGAGGACACGTCGGCGGTGTCCCACTCATCGGAGCCGTAACCGAGGTAATCGACGCCGCAGAGGTCCACGGCCTGCTCGAAACCAAACTCGTCACGCAGCGCGAGGGCGGTGGCGTGCCACTCAGCGGCAGGCACTTCCAGCGTCACTTCGCCGCGGGGTTCGACCACGATGACCTTCGCACCTGCGAAACGTGCGGAGAGTCGGTCGATGAAGGATGCTTGCTCTGCCATGGGGGCTTGGCGCGCTCTTGTCAGGTAAAGGGGTCAGCGGGCGATGGTCTGTGTACGCCAGATCTTCTTCTGCAGCTGCAGGATCCCGTACACCAGCGCCTCGGCGGTCGGCGGGCAGCCCGGGACATAGATGTCCACCGGCACCACGCGATCACAGCCGCGCACCACAGAATAGGAGTAGTGGTAGTAACCACCGCCGTTGGCGCAGCTGCCCATGGAGATCACCCACTTGGGGTCGGGCATCTGGTCATAGACCTTGCGCAGCGCCGGGGCCATCTTGTTGACCAGGGTGCCGGCGACGATCATCACGTCGGACTGACGCGGCGACGGGCGGAACACCACGCCGTAGCGGTCAAGGTCCAGGCGCGCCGCACCTGCGTGCATCATTTCGACCGCACAGCAGGCCAGACCGAAGGTCATGGGCCACATCGAGCCGGTGCGCGCCCAGTTCAGCAGGGCATCGACGCTGGTGGTGACAAAGCCCTTTTCCAGCAGTGGGTTGTCGCCTTCCGGCCGCAGGATGTCATCAACCCGCCCTTCCGGGACAGGATTGGTCATCAGGCCATCGAGAGTCTGAATCACTCCCATTCCAGCGCTCCCTTCTTCCAGACATAAATGAAACCGAGGAACAGCATGCCGACGAACAGACCCATGGTGACGAGCGAACGCGCGCCAAGCTCCATGAAGACCTGCGTCCACGGCACGATGAAGATGATTTCCAGGTCGAAGACGATGAACTGGATCGCGATCAGGTAGTAGCGCACGTCGAACTTCATACGTGCGTCTTCGAAGGCTTCGAAGCCGCACTCGTACGGCGACAGCTTTTCCAGATCGGGGCGGCGGGGACCGAGGAATCGACCAACCAGCATCAGCGTAATGCCGATACCGGTGGCAACGATCAGAAACAGCAGAGACGGCAAATATTCGGCCAGCACAGCGATTCTCTCTTGCCTCTGCCGCTGCGCCTGCAGGCGCTTTGGCATGGGGGAGTGGACGGGAATCTGCCTGGCGCCTTGCGCGCCAGACGAACCCGCTTTACTTACTAAATGGTGCCCAAGAGGGGACTCGAACCCCTACGACCTAAGTCGCTACCACCTCAAGGTAGTGCGTCTACCAATTCCGCCACCTGGGCAAACGATCACATCAGACTATCTTCCCGATGCGCCGCGTATTGTAACCGGCTTCAGTCTTTCTGGGAGCCTTCCGAAGGCTTTTCTTCACCAGAAACCGAAGATTCCGCCTGAGCCGGCACAGTTGCGGCCGGAACCGGGGCGGCCGGGACCGCATCGGCCTTCGGAACAGCCGGCAATTCGCCCGCCGGAGCGGCCGGAGCACTGGCCGCCGGGGCAGACATCAGACCCAGATCCTGTTCGGCGGCCGGGCGGTTGCCATGGCCGGCGTACCAGGCCATGAAGAGGCTGATGCCGAAGAACACCACGGCCAGCCACTTGGTCGACTTGGACAGGAAGTTGGACGCGCCACGCGCACCGAACACGGTCCCCGAGGCGCCAGCGCCAAAGCCCGAACCTGCCGCCGCACCCGAGCCACGCTGCATCAGGATCAGCGCGACCATGGCTACGGCAACCAGCACGTAGACGACATTGAGGATCAACATCAGCATTGGAAATCCGCCCTCGGACTAGAGTGCCGGCGGCTAGCCGGCAACCGTAACTAATTGTTTGCCGCCGCCTCTGCGATGGCCAGGAAGTCGGCGGCCACCAGGGAGGCACCACCAACCAGCCCACCATCGACATCCGGCTGCGCGAACAGTTCCCCGGCATTGTCGGGCTTCACGCTACCGCCGTAAACAATGGGCAGTGAATCAGCAATTCTAGCATCGATGCGCGCGACTTCGCCACGAATGAACGCGTGCACCTGCTGCGCCTGTTCCTTGGTAGCGGTACGACCGGTTCCGATCGCCCAGACCGGCTCGTAGGCGACCACGGCATTGGCGAAGCCTTGCGCCCCGACAAGCTCCAGCACCGGGGCCAGCTGGCTGGCGATGACCGCCTCGGTCTGCCCGGCCTCGCGCTGCTCAAGGGTTTCACCGACGCATAGCACCGGCACCAGGCCGGCGTGCAGGGCAGCAGCGAACTTGCGCGCGACCAGCTCACTGCTCTCGTTGTGGTACTGGCGGCGCTCGGAGTGGCCGACCAGGCCATAGCGGGCACCCACCTCGTGCAGCATGGCCGCGCATACCTCACCGGTGTAGGCGCCCTTCTCGTTGCTGCTGACGTCCTGTGCACCAAAGGCCAGGCCGGTGTCGCCGAAATCTTCGACCAGCTCACCCAGGTAGGGCATCGGCGGCAGGATCACCACCTCCACCCCGCGCTTCGGCAGCCCGGCAGCGACCTGCCCCAGCAGTTCGGTGGCGAATTGACGGCTGCCGTGCAGCTTCCAGTTTCCAGCGACGATCTTGCGGCGCATGAGCGGGTGGCTCCTGTGTGAACTCAGCCGCCCATGATACCTGCTGCGGCAAAAAACCGTTTCTTTGTAAGCGGTTACATGGATTTTCAGCCAACGGCGCAGCCCCTCGTGGCGGGGGCGGGTTGGTCGCGGAGAGCCCCGGCTGGATTTGTGGGGTTGGCCGGGCGGGTAGGACTGGCGAGGGACGCCGTGAACCCGTCCATGGGGGCTTGGCCGCGGCATCCATGCCGCGGACACCCTCGCCAGCCCCACCCGCCCGGCCCCTGACACATTGCGGCGGTTCCGCCCGCCACGGAAAGAAAAAAGAAGAGCAAAGGCAGAAGCAGAAGCCGTGTCCCCTCCCTCGCCTCGAGATCTGACAGATCCCATCCACGCATGGCGTGGATAGATCGTGTCGACCAAGGTCGACACCTACCAACAGCTGCGGGAAATTGTCGGGGGTGGGGCGGTGTGGGCTGGCAGGACCGTTGGCGCCATGGATGGCGCCATCGAGCCCCCAGGGATGGGTTTACGGCGTGTCCTGCCAGCCCACACCGCCCCGCCCAACCCGCAGAAACCCGGAGCCGCTTTGGCTTTAGGCTCTGGCCCTGGCCTCTGCGGGTGCAGGGTGCAACCCTGCCGAACACCCTGCGCTGCGCTCGCCGGGCATGGCCGGCGCTACCCGCAATGAAAAAGCCGCCTTTCGGCGGCTTCTTCATTACTTCAGCTTGATCTCACGCAGGCGCTCTTCGAGGAAGCCGTGGGCGGTGATCGGCTCCGGGTACCGGCTCGGGTTCTCCTCGGTGATGCACGAAGGCAGCACGTCGATCAGGAAATCCGGGTTCGGGTGCAGGAAGAACGGCACCGAATAGCGCGGCTGGCGAGCCAGCTCGCCCGGGGGGTTGACCACACGATGGATGGTCGACGGATACACATGGTTGGTCAGGCGCTGCAGCATGTCGCCGATGTTGACCACGATGGTGTCCGCGTCCGAGGTGAACGGCACCCAGTCCCCATCATGCGACTGCACTTCCAGGCCAGCGGCGCTGGCGCCAACCAGCAGCGTGATGAAGTTGATGTCGCCATGTGCACCGGCACGCACGTTCGGGATGTCATCGGTGGTGATCGGCGGGTAGTGGATCGGGCGCAGGATCGAATTGCCGAAATTGGTCTTGTCGGCGAAGAAGTGCTCCGGCAGGCCGATGTGCAGGGCCAGGGCCGACAGCACACGCGAACCCAGGTTGTCCAACGCCTGGTACAGGCCATAACCACGCTCACGGAAGCCCTCGACCTCGGACGGCCACAGGTTCGGCGCCATCACGTCCCGGTACTTGGAGTCGTCGGCGATCTCGCGACCGATGTGCCAGAACTCCTTCAGGTCGAAGTGCTTGGAGCCCTTGGCGGTCTCCACACCGAACGGGGTATAGCCACGGGCGCCGCCGCTGCCAGCCACGTGGTACTTGCGCTTGGTCTCATCCGGCAGTGCGAAGAAGGCCTTGAACACGTCGTAGGCCGCATCGATGTCGGCCTGCGGGATGCCGTGGTTGCGGATGCCGGCAAACCCCCATTGGCGATATGCCGCCCCCAGCTCGGCCACGAAGGCGTCGCGGTCACTGTCGAAACGGGTGATGTCGAGGGTGGGGATCTGGCTCACAGCGGTTCCTGGCTTGTCGTTGAGTCGGTACGGGCCCGCCATGTCATGGCGACCGATCTGAACATTGTGACAGATAGATCGGAACACGCCACCGACACACTGAAACAAACCGATACAATGCGCCACCCGCGCGCGGTTTAACGACTTCGTCACGCCGGGAAACGCCCCCCGTTGCCCCATCCCAACCCGCCTTCTCCATGGACGCCGCCCTGCCCGACGCCACCGCCGCCGCTCTTCCCGGCCCTGCCCGACGCTGGCGCAGGCTGGCCTGGTGGTCCCTGTTCATCGCGGCCAACGCGGTGCTGGCCGCGCTCATCGCGCTGGGCAACGTGCCGCTGCGCGACAACCCCGGCGGGACACTCGGCCTGGCCTATCTGGCGATTGCCCTGCCCGGCCATCTGCTCGCGTTCGGCGCACTGGCCGGCCTGCTGCCGCTGGCCATCGGCCTGTGGCAGCGCAACGCGCGCGCGCTGAGCGTCTCGGCGGTGATCTGCCAAGGCCTATGGCTGTGCCTGCTGCTGGTGGATGCCAAGGTGTTCGCGCTGTATCGCTTCCACCTCAACGCGATGGTCGCCAACATGGTGTTCGGCGGCGCCCTGCAGGACCAGGTAAGCCTGTCCTGGAAGACCTGGCTGCAGGCGGCTGCCATGGTGTCGGCGATCTTCGCCGCGCAGGGCCTGCTGGCCTGGGCGTGCTGGAAGCTGCTGCCCGCAGCGCCGCGGCGGCGGCGGGTACTGCAGGCCTGGGCGGTGATTGCCCTGCTGATGGGCGGCGGCCAGGTCGCCACTGCCTACTACGACGCACTTGGCGAACGCGCAGTGATCAGCCAGTGGAATTACCTGCCATGGGCGCAACCGATCACCGCCAAGAGCGCGATGCGCCGCTTCGGCGTGGTCAGCCAGCACCAGGTCGGCCTGCCCGACCCGCGCCATGCCCAGCTCAACTATCCATTGCAGCCCCTGCGCTGCCAGAGCCATCAGCGGCCGAATGTACTGATGGTGGTACTGGAGTCGTTGCGGCATGACGTGCTCACTCCACAGTTCATGCCCAATGCATCGGCACTGGCCCGGTCCTCGCGGGTGTACGAGCATCATTTCAGCACCGGCAACGCCACCCGCTATGGCCTGTTCGGTCTGCTGTATGGCCTGCCGGGCGGCTACTGGCCCAGCATGCTCGACGAGCAGCGCGGCTCGCAGTTGTTCAAGGTACTGGGACAGCAGGGCTATGACCTGCATCTGTATGGCAGCGCGCCGCTGTACAGCCCGGAATTCGATCGCACGGCGTTCGCCGATGTCCGCGACCAGCTGCACCAAGGGCCGTCCGAACTGACCTCCGACGGCCGCGATGCCGCCATCGTCGCTGGACTGCAGAAGGACATCCGCGCCAGCCAGGCTGCGCAGCGCCCGTGGTTCGGTTTCGTGTTCCTCGATTCCACCCACGCGCCCTACCACATGCCGACCGGCTATCCGCCGCTCGCCACGCCGATGGCCGATGCCATCGATTTTCTCAAGTTCGGCCCCGAGCACGATCCAACGCCGGAGTTGAACCGTTATCACACCTCCGTGCATTACGCCGACAGCCTGATTGGATCGCTGCTGGATGACCTGCGCGCACAGGGCCTGGCGCAGAACACGATCGTGCTGGTGACCGGTGACCACGCCGAGGAATTCAACGACCTCAAGCTCAACTACTGGGGCCACAACGGCAACTTCTCCAACTACCAGTTGCAGGTGCCGTTCGTGCTGCATTGGCCGGGCCAGGCTGGCGGCCGCGACGCGCGCGTCAGCTCGCATGAAGACTGGGTACCGACGCTGATGCGCCACGGCCTGGGCTGCGAGAACGCCTTGACCGACTACAGCACCGGCAACGACCTGCTGGCTGCACCGACCGGCAAGCGTGCGCTGGTGGTGGAAAGCTGGTCGCAGCGCGCGGTGCGCACTGGCGAGGCGATCTACGTGTTCGACAAATTCGGCAACGCCACCGCGCTCGATGCGCGCTACCGCCCCCTGCCGCAACAGACCCCCGACGCCGCCAGCATCCGCGCGGCATGGGAAGCGCTGACGCGCTTCCGCAACCGCTGAATCCAAGGACCGATCCACCATGAACCGTCCGCTGCGCATCCTGCATACCGAAGCCGCCAAAGGCATGGGTGGACAGGAGATCTACATTTTCCGCCACATGCAGGTGATGCGCGCGCGCGGCCATGACGTCGCCCTGCTGTGCCAGCCGGACGCGCGCCTGGCCACCCGCGCGCGCGACGATGGCTTCACCGTGCATACGCTGCGGATGGGCGGCATTGCCCGGCTGCTGCGCGGCATCTGGTCGGTGTCACGGCTGGTGCGCCGCGAGCGCTACGACGTGGTCAACACCACCAGCCGTCGCGATGCATTGATTGCCGCCGCAGGCGCACGCCTGGGCGGCACACCGCTGGTGGTGCGCTCGCGCCATCTGATGAGCCCGGTGAATTCGCTGCTGACCTACACCGGCCTGCCCCACCGCGTCATCACGGTGAGCAACTTCGTCAAGCAGCTGCTGGCGGACCGCGGAATCCCCGCCGATCACATCGGCATCGTGCCGCCGATGGCGGTTTCTCCAACCGGCATCGACGCCGCGCAGGAGCCGTCCTGGCAGGCGCTGCAGGAGGCCCGTGCACGCGTGCGCGGCGAGCTCGGATTCGACGAACAGGACATCGTGGTGGGCTGCGTGGCCGTGCTGCGTGAACCCAAGGGCCATGCCGAACTGCTGCAGGCCATGGTGCCGCTGTGCAAGGCCAACCCCCGCCTGCATCTGGTGGTGGTCGGCGATGGCCAGGCCGTGATGCAGCGCCTGCAGGCCACCTGCGCCGAGCACGACCTGCAGCGCCAGGTCCATCTGCTGGGCTTCCGCAGCGATGCCAACCAGCTGATGCCCGGCTTCGACATCTTCGCTCTGGCCACACACAAGGAAGCATCGGGCACGGTCTTCCTGGAAGCAGCCCAGGCGGGCCTGCCGATCGTGTCGCACCGGGTCGGCGGCGTGCCCGAAATGCTGGTGGAAGGCAGCAATGCCATCCTCACTCGCCTGGGTGACGGCGCGGCCCTGACCGGCGCCCTGCGCCTGCTGGTGGAAGATCCCGAGCGCCGCCGGCAGATGGGTCGTTCCGGCTGGGAGTGGATCTGCAGCGCAAAGCGTTTCAGCCCCGAAAGCCACGCTGAAGCCACCGAACACTACTACCACCAATGGATGAAGGAGCTGGGTCATGGCTAATGCCAGAACCGTACCGGTGCTGATGCATCATCACGTCAGCAACTCGCCCGGCATGATCACGGTGTCGCCGGAGAATTTCGAAAGCCAGATCGCCTGGCTGGCGCGCACCGGCTGGACTTCGTTGACGCTGGACCAGTACGCGGGTTTCCTGGCCGGCAAGCCGGTGCCGCGCAAGTCGATCGTGATCACCTTCGATGATGGCTACCTGGACAACTGGGTCTACGCCCACCCGATCCTGCAGAAATACGGCATGCACGCGGTGGTGTTCGTGGTGACCGGCTGGATGCACGAGGGCCCGATGCGCCCGCATGCCGGCATCACCGGCGCCACGCTGCCGGAAACGCCAGAACATCGCGCCTGCGAAGACCTGATCTACAAGCAGGACCGCAGCGACGAAGTGATGATGCGTTGGAGCGAAGCACGTGCGGCCATCGAGGCGGGCACCTTCGAGATCCATTGCCATACCCACACCCACACGCGCTGGCTGCGCCGCCAGGACCTGGACCGCGCGCAGCGCCGTGCCGGCATCAGTGGCGACCTGTCGAAGGCCAGGGAAGTGCTGATGGAGAAGCTGGGCGAAGTGTCCGACACGCTGTGCTGGCCGTACGGTGATTTCGACCAGGACTACATCGAAGTGGCACGTGAGCAGGGGTTCCACTACCTGCACACCACCCATCCGTTCGGACGCAACGTGGTCGGCGGCGACCCCGAGCGCATCTACCGCTTCGCCATCCGTAACCGGCCGGCAAGCTGGCTGCGCAAGCGTATCGCATGGAGTTACAACCCGCTGATCGCACCGCTGTTCAATGGCTTCAAGGCACGGCAGAAGAAGATGGTGCCGGGGCCGTGACGGCTTCTCCAGGCCCGGTCTGACACAGCTTCGGCAAGGAAGCTGCAACCGAGTGGAAGGACTACAGGAAATGAACGTTCTGGTTACCGGCGGCGCGGGATTCATCGGCTCCCACACGTGCGTGGAACTGCAGCAGCAGGGCCATGCGGTGGTCATTGTCGATTCGCTCTGCAACAGCGACGCCGGGGTGATCGGCCGGATCGGCGACATCACCGGTATCACGCCGCTGTTCGTACAGGCCGACGTGCGCGATCGTGCGCGGGTTGCTGCCTTGCTGCGCGAACATTCGATCGATGCGGTACTGCATTTTGCCGCGCTGAAGTCGGTTGGTGAATCGCGGCAGATGCCGCTGGACTACTTCGACAACAACATCAGCGGCACCCTTGCCCTGCTCGGCGCCATGCGCGATGCCGGTGTAGGCACGTTCGTGTTCAGCTCGTCGGCAACGGTGTACGGCGACCAGGACCATTGCCCGGTGGCCGAGACGGCCGCGACCTGCGCGATGACGCCCTATGGCCGTTCGAAGCTGGTGGTGGAGCAGCTGCTGTCCGACCTGGTCGGCGCCGATGCAACGCTGCATGTGGCAACGCTGCGCTACTTCAACCCGGTGGGTGCGCATTCCAGCGCCCTGATCGGCGAGCTGCCGCACGGAACACCCAGCAACCTGATGCCCTACATCGCCCAGGTAGCTGCCGGCCTGCTGCCCGAAGTGCAGGTATTCGGCGATGACTACCCGACCTGCGACGGTACCGGCGTACGCGATTACATCCATGTGGAAGATGTGGCGCGGGCCCACGTGCTGGCGCTGCAGTACCTGCGCGACAAGCGCCGCAGCATCACCCTGAACCTGGGCACCGGACAGGGCCACAGCGTGCTGGAACTGATCAAGGCCTTCGAGCAGACCGTCGGCCGGCCGATTCCATTCCGGATCACCGGCCGCCGCACTGGCGACATCGCGGTGAGCTTTGCCGACCCGTCCCTCGCCCTGCGCGAGCTGGGCTGGACCGCGCGCCATGGCCTGGCGGACATGTGCCGCGACACCTGGAAATGGCAGACGGAGATGCCGCGCAGCGCCTGATGCCTTGCTTGCTGCAGACAGCAACATGGCCGCACAGGCGGCCATGTTGTCGGTTCGATCCAGCGTCAGGGCTCAGGCCGCAGCCGCTGTCCTGACCGCCGCCGAAAGCCGATCCAGGGTGTCCTGCATCAACGTCGCGTCATCGGCCTCGACCGTGACCCGCACCACCGGTTCGGTGCCGGAGGGACGCAGGAAGGCACGTCCGCGGCCGGATACCGCCTGCTGCGCTTCGGTCAGCGCAGCCTGCACGCTCTGCGCCTGCACGATGGCCTTGGCCGAGACATCGCCGAGGCGCACGTTGACCGTCTTCTGCGGCACCTTGGACAACGGCAGCAGCGCTTCGCGCAGGCTCTTTCCCTGCTGCTTCAGCGCCACCAGTACCTGCAGGGCACTGACGATGCCGTCGCCGGTGGTGGCCCGGTCCAGGCACAGCAGATGGCCGGACGCTTCGCCGCCGAGCACGCCGCCTCCCTCCACCAGTGCCTGGTGCACGTAGCGGTCGCCGACGTTGCTGCGCTGGAACGGGATCTGCAGTTCGGCCAGAGCCTTTTCCAGACCGAAGTTGCTCATCAGGGTACCGACCACCGGGCCGCGCAGGCGACCTTCGGCCTGCCAAGCGCGCGCGAGGATGTACACAAGGTCATCGCCGTCGACCGGGTTGCCGCGATCATCGGCCATCAACACCCGGTCACCGTCGCCGTCGAATGCGATGCCCAGGTCGGCACGGGTCTCACGCACCTTGGCAGCGAGGTTGTCGATGTGGGTCGAACCGACGCCGTCGTTGATGTTGACGCCATTGGGTTCGGCACCGATGCCGATGACCTCCGCACCCAGTTCGCGGAACAGCAGTGGCGCGATCTGGTAGGTGGCGCCATGCGCGCAGTCGAGCACCAGGCGCACGCCGCGAAGATCAAACGCGCGCGGCACGCTGGACTTGCAGAACTCGATGTAACGGCCGACGGCCTCGCGTGCACGCGAGGCCTTGCCGAGCTTCTCCGAAACGACAGTGGTGAACGGCACGTCCAGTGCGGCTTCCAGCGCCAGCTCGGTGGCATCGTCAAGCTTCTCGCCTTGGGCGGAGAAGAACTTGATGCCGTTGTCGTAGTGCGGATTGTGCGAAGCACTGATGACGATGCCTGCATCTACTCCCAAGGTGCGGGTCAGGAAGGCAACGGCCGGGGTCGGCATCGGGCCGAGCAGCTGCACGTCAGCGCCCGCAGAGACCAGCCCCGCTTCCAGCGCGGCTTCGAACATGTAACCGGAGATCCGCGTGTCCTTGCCGATCACCACGATCGGACGGCGTCCATCCTGCCCGCGCTGGGCGACCAGCACACGGCCCAGGGCGTTGCCCAGGCGCAGCACGAAATCCGCCGAAATCGCGCCTTGGCCGACCCGACCGCGGATACCATCGGTACCGAAGTACTTGCGCGCCCCCATCAGACCTCCTCCGGTGCCGGCTCGCGGCGCAGCATCGCCAGCAGGTCGGCCAGGCGGTCACGCAGTTCACGGCGATCGCAGATCTGGTCGATGGCACCGTGTTCGAGCAGGAACTCCGAACGCTGGAACCCTTCCGGCAGCTTCTCGCGCACGGTCTGCTCGATGACGCGCGGGCCGGCGAAGCCGATCAGTGCACGCGGTTCGGCGATGTTGATGTCGCCCAGCATCGCGAACGACGCCGACACGCCACCGGTGGTCGGGTGGGTCAGCACCGAAATGTACGGCTGTCCGGCTTCACGCAGTTTGCCCAGCGCGGCCGAGGTCTTGGCCATCTGCATCAGCGAGAACAGGCCTTCCTGCATGCGCGCGCCACCGCTGGCGGAGAAGCACACGTACGGTGCGCCGATCTCGGCCGCGGTCTCGGCGGCAAGGGCGAAGCGCTCGCCGACCACCGAGCCCATCGAGCCACCCATGAAGGCGAAATCGAAGGACGAGGCCACCAGAGGACGGCCCTTGAGCAGGCCGCGCATGGCAATCAGCGCGTCGTACTCACCGGTGTTCTTCTGCGCGATCTTGATGCGCTCGCCGTACTTCTTCTGGTCCTTGAACTTCAGCAGGTCGGTCGGTCCCAGGCGGGCGGCGATCTCGGTGGTGCTGTCGGCGTCGAACAGCGCGGCCAGGCGCGCACGCGCACGGATGGCCATATGGTGGCCGCACTTCGGGCAGACCTCCAGATTCTCTTCCAGCTCCGGACGGTACAACGCACTGCCGCAGTTGCTGCACTTTTCCCACAGGCCCTCGGGGACGCTGCGCTTCTTGCTGGGGGTGTTGTCGGTGCGGATGCCAGACGGCATCAACTTGCTGAGCCAACTCATGCGGGAGGACACTTCCGTTCAGGGCGGCCCGGGGGCCGCAAAGGCGGACAGTCTAGCTCCGCTTTCCCTGCCCGTGCACCCCCTGCCCGGCCTTGGGCCCGGCGGAAAAAACCATGCTGGGACGTACGTTTAGGTGCTGGGGAGTGCCGGCCGCTGGCCGGCAGCACTTGCACGCGGGCGGGTACGGAGGGTGCCGGCCAGCGGCCGGCACTACCGTTACGCGTCGAGCGCCTGCCGCAGAGGCGCGAGGAAGGCGCCTGCGCGCTGCGCTGCATCGTCGGCGGAACCCGCTTCGGCCAGCACCGCCACCAGCGCGCTGCCGACCACCACGCCGTCGGCCTGGCGGGCCATGGCTGCCGCACTGGCTGCATCCTTGATGCCGAAGCCGGCCACCACCGGCACGCTGGCCTTGGCCCGCAGCGCCTGCAGACGTGCGCTGGCCGCGTCACTGTCCAGTCGTTCGGAGGCGCCGGTGACACCGGCAAAGCTGACGTAGTAGAGATAGCCACGGGCCAACGCCAACAGCTTGTCTGCGCGCGCCTCGCTGGTGGTCGGCGATGCCAGCAGAACCAGCGCCAGGCCTGCAGCGTCGAAGGCCTGCTGGGCTTCACCGGCCTCTTCCGGTGGCAGGTCGACCAGCAGCACGCCGTCCACGCCAGCGGCCACCGCCGCGTTGGCGAACGCCACGTAACCGTGGATCTCCACCGGGTTGAGATAGCCCATCAGCACTACTGGCGTCTGCGCATCCTGCTCGCGGAACTGCGCTACTGCCTGCAACACATAGCGGCTACCTGCGCCGCGGCCCAGCGCACGCTCGGAGCTGCGCTGGATGGTCGGGCCGTCGGCCATCGGATCGGAGAACGGCACGCCCAGTTCGATCACATCGGCACCGGCCTCGACCAGCGCGTGCATGACCGGCACCGTGGCTTCCAGGGAAGGATCACCGGCGGTGATGAAGGGGATCAGGGCCTTGCGCTGCTGCTGGCGCAGGCGCAGGAAACAGGCATCGAGTCGGGATACGGACATTTCAGGCACACCCTTCAATCAGTTCAATCGCTTCACTGGTTCCCCAGTACATCTGGGTAACCTTCCCTTCAAACAGTTCCAGGCGGATGGCCAGGTCGGAACCCGGATCCTGCCAGGTCAGGTACTCGCCCTGGTCGTCCAGGTAGGCATGCGGCTCGGAAACCGGCGCGCCGGGGAACTGCGCCAGCGCCTGTGCGCGGGTCATGCCGATGCGCAGGCCGTACGGGCCAGGCTGGGCGACTGGTGTTTCGGCATCCTCATCCTGATCCAGGTCGAAGCGGACGATGCGTCCATCGTCGACCATCATCGAAACGCCCGGCGGCAGCCCTTTGCCGGTGAAGTACTCGCAGGTCTCGATCGCGCCCTGCGACTCCCACGAGCCGAGGTGCTTGACGTCGCTCATGTGCTGGCCAACCAGCACGTCGCCGGCGTGGTCCAGCGCCACCGAGGCCACTGCCGGTGCGTCACCGTTGCTCGTGCCTTCCGCGGACGGCGGATCGACGATGGGCGTGCGCGCCATCGGGTCAAGATCATCGTTGGCGGCCGGCTGCTGCGCAGGCTGCGTAGTGGCTTTGGCAGCCGGCGCAAGCACCGGCGGTTCCGGCGGCTGGCACGCGGTCAGGCCCAGCACCAGCAGAAGCATGCCGCTGTTCCGCAGCAGCGCGCTCACAGCACCAGGCCTTCGCGCGCAGCGATGGTATGCACGTCCTTGTCGCCACGCCCTGACAGGTTGCACAGCACGATCTGGTCGCGCGGGCGCCCGCGCGCAAGCTTCATCGCCTGCGCAAGTGCGTGGCTGGACTCCAGCGCCGGCAGGATGCCTTCGGTATGCGCCAGCAGGTGGAAAGCCTGCAACGCCTCATCGTCGGTGATGCCGACGTAACGCGCGCGGCCGCTGTCGGCCAGGAACGCGTGCTCAGGGCCGACGCCCGGGTAGTCCAGGCCGGCCGATACCGAATGGGTCTCGATGATCTGGCCATCGTCGTCGCACAGCACATAGGTGCGGTTGCCGTGCAGCACGCCCGGACGGCCGGCGGCGATGGAGGCTGCGTGGCGTCCGGTGTGGATGCCATCGCCGGCGGCTTCAGCGCCGACAATCTCGACCTCGCGGTCGTTGAGGAAGGCATGGAACAGGCCGATCGCATTGCTGCCGCCGCCGACGCAGGCGGTGATCGCATCGGGCAGGCGACCGTACTCGGCCAGCATCTGCTCGCGCGCCTCGCGGCCGACGATGGCGTTGAAGTCGCGCACCATGCGCGGGTACGGGTCCGGGCCGGCGACCGTGCCGATGATGTAGAAGGTGTCCTGCACGTTGGTGACCCAGTCGCGCATCGCTTCGTTGAGGGCGTCCTTCAGGGTGGCCGAGCCGGAGGTGACCGGCACCACCGTCGCACCCAGCAGCTTCATGCGATAGACGTTGATCTTCTGCCGCTCGATGTCGGTGGCGCCCATGTACACCACGCACTCCAGGCCCAGCCGCGCGGCGACGGTGGCACTGGCCACGCCGTGCTGGCCGGCGCCGGTCTCGGCGATGATGCGCGTCTTGCCCATCCGCGCAGCCAGCAGCGCTTGGCCGATGGTGTTGTTGATCTTGTGCGCGCCGGTGTGGTTCAGGTCCTCACGCTTGAGCAGGATCTGCGCGCCACCGACGTGGTCGCTGAGGCGTTCAGCATGGTAGATCGGGCTTGGCCGGCCCACGTAATGGGCCAGATCGCGGTCATAGGCCAGCTGGAACGCCGGGTCCTGACGGGCCTGGTCATAGGCCTGGGCCAGTTCCTGCAGCGGGCCGACCAGGGTTTCGGCGACGAAGCTGCCACCGTAACGGCCGAAGTGGCCCTGGGCGTCAGGGAATGCGTGGAAATCGGCAATGGGAGAGGCAGACATGGAGACGACCGGTCGTTCAGACAGGTGGATACTCTAGCGCACGGATTGTGTCCGGAAAATGGATATTATCTGGCGCATCACGTCAGGAAATCTCACATGAGCACGTCATTGCTGCCGCCGCTGAATGCCCTGCGGGCATTCGAGGCCACCGCACGTCTGGGCGGCGTTGGCCGCGCTGCACAGGCCCTGCATGTGACCCATGGTGCGGTCAGCCGCCAGCTGAAGCTGCTGGAAGACCATCTGGGCCTGGCCCTGTTCCAGCGTGCAGGCCGTGGCCTGCGCCTGACCGCCGCCGGCACCCGCCTGCAGGAAGCCTGCAGCGATGCCTTCAGCGGCATCGAGGACTGCGTGCAAGCATTGCAGCGGCCAGCGGCTTCACCGGCGCTGGTGCTGGGATGCAGCGGCAGCGTGCTGGCGCGCTGGATGATTCCGCGACTGCCGGCCCTGCAGGCGGCCCTGCCCGGCGTGCACCTGCAGTGGTCGGCCCTGGATGGCAGCTTCACCGAGACGCAGGCCACCCTGGATGCGGTGCTGCTACTGGCGCAGGGGCCGTGGCCGCGCGGCTGGCAGGTACGCGAATTGGCACCGGAACGGGTGGGCGTGGTGGTGGCGCCATCGCACCCGGCGGCGCATCGGCTGCGCCACGTGCCGCCGTCGGCCCTGCTGCAGGAAACGCTGTTGCATACCAGTTCGCGGCCGCAAGCGTGGCCGGCATGGGCGCAGGCACATGATCTGGATCCAGGCCAGCTGCAACTGGGCACCGGCTTCGAACACCTGTACTACCTGCTGGAAGCGGCAGTGGCGGGGCTGGGCCCGGCGATCGCGCCAGAGCCGCTGGTGGCAGAGGATCTGGCCGCGGGGCGGCTGCTGGCACCGTGGGGGTTTGCCGCGACCGGCGGATTCTGGGTGCTGGCGCGGCCGGACGGTCCTGTCGATGCGCGCGTGGACGCGCTGGCGGACTGGGTGGTTGGGCAGTTGCGTTGAGTACGAAGGCCGAGCGCGGGCTCGGCTCTACAGAAGGACCAACCGGCAGCGATCGAGCACGCTCGATGCTGCCAAGCGCTATCAAGGCGCCGTCGGCGCCGCCAGGCGCTGCTGCAGATCCTCGCGCAGGCGCGACAGCTCGACTTCGGCCTGCTGACGCTGCTGCATGCCCTCACGATGGATGCTGCGCACCTCTTCGACCGTAGCGATCAGCTGATCGTGCACGTGGCGCAGGGTGGCCACGTCGATCACCCCGCGCTGGTTGCTGCGTGCAGTGTCCACCGAGGCCTGCCGCATCAGATCGGCATTGCGTCGCATCAGCTCGTTGGTCGCATCATCGATCGCATTGGCCAGTTCGGCCGCGTTCTTCTGCTCGCCCAGCGACAACTGGATCGCGAACTGGCGCTTCCACGATGGGATGGTGATGTCGCGGACGGTGTTGAACTTCTCGATCAGCTGCAGCGCATTGGCCTGGATCAGGCGGATCATCGGCAACGACTGATCAGCCGCATGCTGCATCAGCTGCAGATCGGAGACGCGCTTCTCGATCAGGCGGATCGCATTGTCGATCTCGCTCTGGCGGATGCGCTGCTGCGGATCTTCGCTGCCCTGCCCCAGCAGCTGCTCGGACTGCAGCTGGGCCAGGCGCTGCTTGCCGGCGGCGGCATACAGGCCCAGGGCGTGCCGTTCCTCGCGGACGATGTCATGCATGCGGTCGAAATCGGTCACCCGCTTGCCCATCAGCGCCTGCTGCGCGCCGACGTCGCCGAGCAGCTGTTCGATCTGCGAATTGGTATCGCTGAACTTCTGCACCAGTTCGCCCTTGGAGGAACGCAGGCGATCGATCAGGCCACCGATCAACGGCACCTTGGAGCGCTGGGAAAAACCATCCAGCTTGAGCTCGCGCGCGATGCGCACCACTTCGCCGAGCTTCTCGCCGTTGGCGTCGAGATCACGATTGCGCACCTGGTCCAGCAACTGGCTGGAGAAGGCCGTCGTCCGGGCGGCGGCTTCACGGCCGAACACCTGCAGGTTGCCTGGGCGGAGATCTTCCAGCTCGCGGCCGATTTCTGCGATGCGCGGCAGATCGTCGCGGACCAGGCCGAGGGCCTTCAACGTGCTGTCATCAAGTTCCGGAGCGGGCGTGGTGGCGGGCACGAGCGTGCCGGAGTTCTGGCTGTCCTGGGTCATCGGGCAGTGTCCTTGCGGTGGATAAGCGGCAGCGGCGGCCGGCTCAGGGCAGTCTAGCCTGAGCAGCGGCCACTTCGTCGTCGATCTGGGCCTGCAGCGCAGCTGCCTGCGCGACCTGTGCAGCCTGGGCCTGGGCCTGGCCAGCCAGCGCCGCCTGGCGCCAGGCGGGCAGCAGGACATCATGGATGCGGACGAAGCGCTGCAGCAGGGCTTCGTCCTGCGCCTGCAGCAGCTGCCATTGCCCGCTTTCGATGCGCCGCAGCGTGGCCAGCCGCTGCAGGTGGTCCACACGCGGGGCCAGCACGACCTGCGCAGCGCCTTCCAGGCTCGCCAACTGCGCGGCGCCGAACGTGGCCCAGGCCTGCAACGCGGCGGCAGCCGCGTCGTTGTCGATGATGGTCTGGGCACGCTGCTGCACACGCTGGGCGAGACCCTGTGCCTGCTCGCGCGCCTGCAGCACCAGCACGCCCAGCTGCGCCTGCAACCCCTGCGCCTGCGCTTGGCGCGCTACGTCGCGGCCGAGCAGGCGGCCCCACCAGCTCTCCTGCCGCCGCAGGCGCGCAGGATCGCTGGCCTGCAGGGCCAAGGCGATCCGCGCCAGTGCAGCCATCAGTCCTTCGCCCCCCGTGCCGGCCTGCAACGGTGCCGGCTCGGCCAATACCTGCAGCAAGGGGCTGCCGTACACGGCCAGCGCGGCCACATCGACACGCGCAGGAAGCATGGGTTCGGGCAGGGAGCGCACGCAGGTCACGGCAGTGGCGGCGGTCGTGGGCCGTCATCAGCCACCGTTTCCGGCGGCAATGATTCGCCGTAGAAGTGGCGCATCAGCGCTTCGTCGAGCGCACGTTCTTCCGGTGTCGCTGCACGACGCACGCGCGGACGACGACGCGTGTCGGCCGTGGCCACATCGGCAGTCACCTGCTGCCGTGCCCACCCGGCGAAGGCCGCCAACGTCTGCGACAGCTGCACCTGCTGCTCTTGCGAAGCGACCAGCACCTGCAGCAGCGGTGCCAGCCCGGCCTGCAGGTCTTCAGCCAATGGCGTAGCTGCCGGCTGTGGTGCGGCGGCCGTGGGCGCACTCGCCGGACGCGCGTCCGCCAGGCGCTGGAGGGCCGCCAGCAGGGCCGGCCATGGCGCAGGCTCGGGTGCGGCGGCCACCTCCGCCTGCGCTGGCGGCAGCTGCAACGCACTGGCGATATCGGCCAGCTGCGCGACCACGCGGCCGCCAACATCACTGTCACCGGCGCCCATCGCCTTGTTGCGCAGGAAATCGCGCTTGATCTGCGCCCAGCGCTGCGAGCGCTCGTCATCGAGCACGCCACGCAGCTCGGCCAGCTTCAGCAGATTCTCCTCGGCACCGGTGGTCAGCAGCTGCGCTTCGCCCAGGTAGTGATCGGAGATCAACTGCTGCAGCTCGTCGTCATTCATCACCGGCGAAATCTTCTCCGCCAGTTTGTTCATGTTGCGGTAGCTGCCCTGCAGGCGGAACGGCGGCTCGGTGCGGTAGCGGTCGTCCTGCGCGGCGCTGGCGATGTACTGCTGGTTGACCCGGTAGACCACGTCGCGCACGCGCAGCATGCGCTGCAGGGTGGCGGTGATTTCGTTGACCTCGGCGCCACTGTAGGCATGGCTCAGGCCGTTGCTGGAGACATCCTTGCCCATCGCGCGGTCGACCAGCAGGTACAGGTCGGCCATCTCACGCGTGGCCAGCGGTGCCAATACCGGGTTGGAGGTCAGGCTGTTCTCGATGTAGCTGAGGGTGAAGGCTGCTTCCATGCCGCCGAGCACGTCGCCCAGGTTGTAGATGTCGGCACGGTTGGCCAGCATGTCCGGGATCTTGAACACTTCGCCGGACTCGGTGTACGGGTTGCCGGCCATGACCACGCAGAACTTCTTGCCACGCATGTCGTAGGTGCGGGTGCGGCCGCGCCATACGCCTTCGATGCGACGCGTGCCATCGCACAACGAAATGAACTTCTGCAGGAACTCCGGGTGGGTGTGCTGGATGTCATCGACATACAGCATGGTGTTGTTGCCCATCTCCAGCGCCAGGTTGAGCTTCTCCAGTTCCTGCCGCGAGGTCGCGTCCGGCGCCTGCTGCGGATCCAGCGACCGCACTTCGTGGCCCAGCGCCGGTCCGTTGATCTTCATGAAGACCAGGCCGAGGCGATGCGCCACGTACTCCATCAACGTGGTTTTGCCGTAGCCGGGCGGCGAGATCATCATCAGCAGGCCCATCAGGTCGCTGCGCTTGTTCTCGCCAACGGTGCCCATCTGTTTGGCCAGGTTGTCGCCGATCACGCCGAGATACACGTCATTGATCAGCTTGTTGCGCACGAAGGACGACAACGGCCGCGCCTTGAACTCCGACAACCGCAGGGTTTCGCGTTCGCGGCCGATGATGCCCTGGCGCACCGCCTGATAGGCGTGGAATGCCGGCACGAAGGACTGCAGGTGGTGCTGCAGGCGTGCCAGGAAATCATCCAGCGACACGGTCAGGCTGCCGTTGTGGATGCGGGCATGCTCGCCCAGCAGGCCACTGACCTCCGCCTGCAGCGGTGCATCGCTGGCACGGGTGCGCAGCTGTCGCTGCACCAGCAGCAGTGCCGCCGCTTCTTCGACATAGCCGGCATGTGCCGACTGTGCCGGCAGCCCGGCGAGCGCCCGCAGCCATTGCCCGGCCAACGCCCAGCGCGTGGCCAGCGGATCCTGCGAGCGCTGCAGCGCACGCTCAAGCGCATCCCGTTGGCCGGCCTGCTCCAGCTGCTGCGACAGCGCGTCCAGCAGTGCCTGCGCGTGGCGGCTACTGCTGAACACCGGTTCGCCGGCGACCAGTTCTTCGCCCAGATACGCCGCGGCAGCATCGGCGGCGGCGCCGTCAAACGGCAGTGCATGGGTCTGTGCGTAGTCATGCAGCGCCTTCGCCATTTCCGCGCGCAGCGCCTGACGTCCCTCATCGGAACCGAACAGGCGCGCGATGGCCTCCGCGCCGGCCTGCCGGCCGGGCCACTGCGCCACGGCTTCATCGCGTTGCCGCGCGGCCCAGAACAGCAGCGCCAACGCACGCACGTGGGGCGAATGCCGCAGCGGGCCGGCGGCCTGCTGCAACGGCAACAGCGCACGCAGGATCAGGGCAGCGTCGTGGTCATGGATACCGCGCTCGTAACCTTCGCGGTAACGGGGCGCGGCAAACGCACGGACCCGCTGGTCCAGCGCTTCGGGTTCGGCCGCATCATGCTGCAACTGGGCCAGGTCCAGGCCATCCCGGCCCTCCTCCGCAGCCAGCAACAGGCACCCGGCCAGGTATTCGCCGCGGTAGATCGCTGCCGATTCCGAATCCAGGGTGACCTGCCAGAACGGCTTCAGCGCATCCAGCTCGGGATCGTGCAGGGTCTCCAGGAAGTCGGTGCCGGTAAGATGGATGGCAAGGGTTTCGCCACGCGGCAGCAGGGTCAGGTCCAGCGCCTGGGTGTTTACGCTGAAACGATGGCGTGGGCCAAGGCGGACGACGTTGCCTCCCGCCTCGTACAGGTCGCTGCGGTCACGCAGCTGGCGTACGGCCTGGTCGCGCACGCCCTTCAGGCGCGCCTCGACATCGTCGGCCTTGACGTTGTCGCGCAGCGCACGCAGGCGCTCAGCCAGTTCACGCAGCTTGAGGATCAGCGGATCGCCGGCGAAGAACGCGTTGAGTTCGTCGGCCGTGCCGAACCGCTCGGTACGCTTGCCCAGGCCGTCGAGGATGCGGTTGGCAGCATCAAGCACCGAGCGCGCCTTGCGCTGGCGATCATCCAGCAGGGCCTGCTTGTGGGTGTCGAAGGCCTCGACCAGCTCTTCGCGTTTGCTCAGGATGTCGCCGAGGAACTGCTCATGCTCGCCGAACTGGCTCTCCAGTTCCTCCAGCTGTACCAGCAGGCGCGACAGCTGTTCGTCGGCACGCTCAGGGTCGCTGGCCATCGCCAGCGCGCTGGTGATCGATTGCGAGAACAGGGCGAACTGGGCGGCGAACTGGGCCACGGCTTCGGCCGAGCCCAGCGACCTGCGGCGCTGTTCGGCGCGTGCGCGCGCCTGGTTCAGGCGCCCGTACAGCAGCGAGATCGATTCGACCACGCGGGTACGCGCGGTCGCATCGTCGACCTTCAGCCCGGCCATCAGCTCGGACAGCATGTCCAGATCACCGGCCATGCCGCGCAGGCCGTCCAATTGCTCATCCAGCTGGCGTGCACTGGCGGCCTGCTGTGCGGCCTCGTCCAGCGCCTGCATGCGAACGGTCAGGGGGGCCAGTGCCGCATCGCCGGCGAGGAAGGCACCGGTGGCGGCGCCGACACGGTCGTGTGCCTGCACCAGCTCGGCGGCCATCGCCTCGATGCGCGCGGTATCGATGTAGCGCAGTTCGCGGATCGTCAGCAGGCGGCCGCGCAGCGCAGTGATCGCGTTGAGCGCTTCAACGAAGGCCTGCACCTCGTTCCAGTTTTCCGGTTGCAGCCGGCCCAGCAGCGCCTTGTGCGTGCTCTCGGCCTCGGCCATCGCCTGCGCCGACTGCTGGCGGATCGACTGCACTTTCTCGTATTCGTCCAGCACCGATTCGCCGGTGGCGCTGATCTGCCGCAGCAACGCTTCGGCACCATCACACGCCTCGTCGCCCAGCCAATGATGCGCATCGAAAAGCCGCCGGGTGTCGGCCACCAGACGCTGGTAGCGCTGCACCGATACATCCTGGCCATCGATCCCGCGCGCCAGGTTGAACAGGTTGGAGATGCCACGCACCAGCTCGGCGTTGCCGATGCGGCCCATGAAGGTATTGCCGGGCGGACGGCTGGCGGCGAACTCATCGCTGCTGAAAGGCGTCTGCCAGACCTGCATCGGATGGATGCGGGTCGGCTCGGTGCCTTCGGCATGGAACAGCACCATGCGCCCATCCTGCATGAAGGCATAGCCGTGGCCGAACACCGGGTTCTGCAGCACGCGCTGGATGGTGTTGTAGACGAACAGCGCCGAGCGCCCGCCTTCGCGCTCGTAGAAGATGTACAGCACGTCCTCGCCGTTGGGCGAACGGATGCTGCGCTTGAACTGCATGCCATCCATCGAGGCGTCGAACGCCTTGTGCTCGCCCCCCTGCAGGTAGTAACCACCTGGGAAGATGATGCCGTGGTCTTCGGGCAGCTGCACACAGGCCTGGACGATGGCATCGTTGCGCACGATGTCGCCGGTGAGCGTGTTGTAGATCAGTCCGCGCCATTCGGTTTCGCGGTAGGGCAGCACTTTCAGCAGCACCAGCGAGCCGACACGGGCGAACTCGAACTGCGCGTCGTCCAGCGACTGCGTGCTGTCTTCCACCGGTTCGCTGTAGATGCCCTGCCCGGTTTCGGTGTTGTTCTCCACCTTGATGGTCAGATCACCACCGGTGGTCTCCACGAACAGGGTGTCGAGGATGTTCAGATGCGAATGGCGGCCGTTGACGGCGAGGTCGCGGGTGGCGCGGGTCCATTCGAAATCGAACGGCGGTGGCAGCGCTATGTCGCGCTCGCCGCGTGCATCGAGATAGGTCAGTTCACCTTCGCGTGACAATGCCCAGCGGAACACGCGCACGTCGCTGCTGCGCTCACCGATCTGGAACGAGGCCAGCAGCTTGTCGCCCACCACGATCAGCTGCAGCAGGCGCGCATGCTTGTAGTAGGCGTACAGCTCGTTGAAGTCATGCACGAAGCCGGGCTGGTCGAGGAAACTGCCCTTCAACTCGAGCGCGGCGACGTCGTAGCCCTCAGTGCCCTGTACCAGCCGGTACAGGCCGAACACATCTTCGATGCGGGTCTGGGTCTTCAGCCCGATGAACACGTTGTAGCCGAACAGCAGGCGGTCCGGGCCGACCTGGACGATGTCGCGGCCGACGCAGTTGTTCTCGCTGCGGATGCGGAAGCGGCCGACCACCTCCAGGCGGCTGTCGCCGAACTCGGCCAGGCGCTGGCGGTTCAGCTGCTCGGCAACGGCCTGCAGGCGCTGGCCCTGCTCGCCAAGACGGCGTCGCAGGACTTCATAGGCGCCGCCCTGGGCAACGGCCTGGTCGACGGTATCGCCGGCAGCCTCTGGCACGACGGACTCGGTGGACGGTTTGGTTTCGGACATCAGCAGGTTTCCGGCTCACGAACGGCCGGCCGTCGATGCGGCCGGCACGGGTGGGCGATGGCGGTGGCCATCGCCGGGTGGATCAGCGCGCGCTGTCGACCACAGCGGTCGACGCGACGGGCACGGTTTCCACGTCCTCGGCGATCTGCCGCGGCGCGCTGTCGGCCACGTTGACGCCCAGGTAGCGCTGCATCAGGTCCTGCACGATCGGGCTCTTGCCGGCGAAGCCTTCGATCGACTTGCCCAGCGAAACCGCCTTGATCAGGTTCTCGAACATGCCGCCGTCGCCACCGATCAGATCGATGTCGGCATTGCGCAGGGCGCTGGCGATGACGCCCGCGTTCTCGCGCGAGACTTCCTTGCCGGCTTCGATCGAAGCCAGGGCCTGCTTGAGGCTGTTGTCGAGCATCATGCGGAACTCTTCGTGGCCACGTGCCTGGTCGCTCAGCGAGGCGATGGCCTCGAACTTGCGGACCAGGCCTTCGGCTTCGGCCAGCAGCTTCTTCTGCACCACGCCGGCTTCGGCATTGCCCAGCGATTCGGTAGCCGTGGCGCGGGCCAGGCCCATCTTCTCCTCGCCCTGTGCCTGTGCCTGCAGCGTCTCGGCCAGCACGCGCGCCTCGTTGCTGCCCTGCTTCAGGTTCGCTTCGGCCTTGGCTTCGATCACGCGCGCTTCGGCGATGCCGACCTTCTCGATGGCCAGCGCTGAAGCTTCGCGCACCTGCGCTTCGGCCAGGCCGGGTGCAGCCTGTTCGGCGCGGAACGCATCGGCCAGCAGACGCTTGGCTTCGGCCTGCTTGCCGGCCGCTTCGTGCTCGGCCTGCGCCAGCGTGGTCAGCTCCACTGCGCGATGCTTGGAGGCGGTCTCGCGGGCCTGCGCTTCCTTCACTTCGCGCACCAGCGATTCCTGCGCCTTCGCTTCAGCTTCCAGGATCAGCACCTGCTTCTGGCGGTCGGCCTCGGAAACTTCGCGCACTTCCTTGATGCGCTCTTCTTCCTGCGCCACCGTCTTGTCGATGGAGATGCGTTCGCGGGTGATGTTGGCCACGTCCATCTTGCCCTGCTCGACCACCTTGTCGCGCTCCACGCCCTGCAGCTGCACTTCGCGGTCAGTGGTGACCTGCTCCAGCTGGCGTGCACGTTCGACGCGCTCGGCTTCGATGGCCACGGCGCGCTGGCGGTTCTGCTCGGCTACTTCGACTTCGCGCATGCGGTTCTGCTCGCGGATGTCGATCACCTGCTGCGCTTCGATGCGGGCGTTCTCGGACAGCTGGCGCTGCTCTTCCTGCACCTTGGCGGTCTCGGCTTCCTCGCGCGCACGGATGGTCTCGATCTCGCGCTTCTGCCGTGCCTCGGCCTCGGCCTGCTGGCGTTCAAGCGCCAGCAACGCTTCGCGCGCTTCGACGTTCTTCTTGGTGATGGCCAGCTTCTCGTTCTGCTCCAGCTCGTTGGTCACCACGTTCTGCGCAGCGGTCAGCTCGGTGATCTTGCGGATGCCCTGCGCGTCGAGGATGTTGAACTGGTCCAGCAGCGACTTCGGGGTCTGCTCCAGGTAGTCGATGGCCACGTCTTCCAGCACATACCCATTGAGGTCGTTGCCGATCACCGCGATGATCTCGTCGCGGAATTCCTGGCGCTTCTCGAACAGCTCGGTGAAGTCGAATTTCTTGCCGACCGTCTTCAGTGCTTCGGAGAACTTGGCGTTGAACAGCTCATCGACCGCGTGTTTATCCGAGGCGCGATCAGCGCCGATGGCCTTGGCCACGCGCAGCACGTCGGCCTGGGTCTCGTTGACGCGCAGGTAGAACGCCACGGCGATGTCGGCGCGCATGTTGTCACGGCAGATCAGGCCTTCCTTGCCGCGGCGGTCGATCTGCAGGGTGATCAGGCTGATCCGCATCAGCTCGGCGCGGTACAGCACGGGAATGATCAACGCGCCGGTGAAATGCACCTTCGGGGTGGCGCTCATGTCGTTGACGATCAACGCCACGCCCTGGTCGACCTTGCGGTAGAACGCCTTGAACAGCCCGGCCACGCCGAGCAGGAGGGCCACGATGGTGCCCACGATGGCCAGGAAGGGTAGTGCGGATTCCAACGTCATTGATGATTCTCCTTGTTGCCCGGAAGCAGGTTGTCCTGGAAGTCGAGGGCGACCGCGTCGGCGCGGACCACCCGGTAATGGTGTTGTGCAGCCACGTGCTCGACCAGCACGATGCGCTCGCCGCGCTGCAGTTCGATGTCGCTGCGGATCTGCAGGACCAGGCCGGCACCGCCGTCATCGACGGTGGCATGGCCACTGCGTGCGTCGACCTTCGGCGAGGCGACCACGCCGACCCGGCCCAGCAGCGAGGCCTGCGGCACCGGGCGCAGGCGGAGCAGGAAGCGGCGGATGGGGCGGAGCAGCAACGCGGTGACCGGCACGGCCGGCAGTGGTGCGAGCACCGCCACCACGGTGCCCAATGACCAGCGCAGCAGGTCGGGCAATGGCAGCAGCAGGTACAGATGGATGAAGTAGGTGAGGGTCCAGGCGAACAGGCTCAGCAGCGTCACCACCACCATGAGCGGCACACCGCCCAGCCCCCAGCGCGCCAGCAGCGCTGATAGACCGCTGAGATGGGCGTCGCCTTCGAGGGCGCCGTCGGCACCGGCCTCTCCGAAACCGTCATCGACCAGGCCGAAGGCGGCAATTCCCCAATACAGAACCGCCACCGCCAGCGCTACGCTGTACGGGAGGGTCGGATAACCGAGCACGACGGTTAGAAATTCCTGCATCGTTTGCCTTCCTGGGCGGGGGCGCCAAGCGCCCGTTCGGAGCACGCCAACAGCGGCTCCGTCGATCCTCGTGCCGGCCCTCATGGCCAGCACGCTTGGGATCATCCTATGTGAAGAAGGTGTGCAGGCTCAAATGTGAAGGCCGAACACGTCAAAAGCGGTCGCGATTCAATCCAGTGCAGCGCAATCGGAGCGTCGGACTTCTTCCACGAACGTACGCATCTTGTAGCCGTCCTTGATGCCCGGCTCCAGTTCGATGCCACTGGAGACATCCACGCCCCATGGCAGGGTCGCCAGCACGGCGTCGTACACGTTTTCGGGGGTCAGGCCACCGGCCAGCAGGAACGGACGATGCAGCCCGGTCGGCACGCGCGACCAGTCGAAGGCCACGCCGGTACCGCCGCCGCCGCCCGGGGCATGGCTGTCGAACAGGAAGCCTGCGGCGCTGGGGTAACGCAGCTGCAGGGTGCGCGCATTGATCTCCTCACGCCCGCCCATGGCGATCGCCTTCAGGTACGGCATGTTGAAGCTGCGGCAGAAGCTCTCGTCTTCCTCGCCATGGAACTGCAGCAGGGTCGGCCGCACGGTGCGCAGGACCTCGCGCACTTCTTCCTTGCTGTTGTTGCGGAACAGCGCCACCACGTCGACCATCGGTGCGATCGCCTGGCGCATCGCGCGCGCTTCGGCCGGTGCGACCCGGCGGCTGCTCTCGCGGGCGAAGATGAAGCCCACCGCGTCCACGCCCAGCTCGCCGGCCAGGCGCACGTCGCCGGCGCGGGTCATGCCACAGAACTTGATGCGGGTACGGTAGTAGGAGCGGCTCATAGCGTTACCTCGGCGGGCAGATGCCAGTTGTCGGGGTACAGCGGCCCCAGGAACACCAGTCCCTGCGGAGGAGCGGTGGGACCGGCTACGGTTCGGTCGCGCCCGGCCAGCAGTTCGGCGATCCACTCCACCGGCTTCTCCCCACTGCCAACCAGAATCAACGAGCCGACAATATTGCGGACCATGTGATGAAGGAATGCATTGCCGCGCACCGCCACCTCGATGACGTCGTCGTGGCGGCTGACCTGCAGTGACTGCAGCTCACGCCGCGCATGCAGGGCCTGGCACTGGACGGAGCGGAAGGCGCTGAAGTCGTTCTCGCCCAGCAGGGCCTGCCCGGCCAGGTGCATGCGCTCGGCATCGAGCGGGCGGCGCTCCCAGCTGAGGGTCTGCCGGCCCAGCGCCGGACGCACTTCGCGGTTGAGCAGGCGGTAGCGATAACGTCGTGCCCGCGCGGAGAAACGGGCATGGAAGTCATCGGCCACCGGCACGCACCAGCGCACCGCGATGGAGCGCGGCAAGCGGGTGGTGGTACCGAGCATCCAGGCGCGCGGATCACGCACCACGTCGGTCTCGAAGTGCACGACCTGGCACTGGCCATGCACGCCGGCATCGGTGCGGCCGGCGCAGACCACCTGCAAGGGGGTATCGGCCACCGATGACAGGGCCTGTTCCAGGCTGGCCTGGACGCTGGGTCCGCCCTCGCCCAGGTTCTGCCATCCCCTGAAATCGCTGCCGTCGTACTCGACGCCGAGCGCGTAACGCATGTGCTACCTCGATGTTGCGGGTGGGGCGACGCTCAGGCCGGGTCGCGCTCGGACCAGACCGCCAGTTCGTTGCCACCAGGCTCGACAAACTGGAAACGGCTGCCGCCGGGGAAAGAAAACACGGTTCGCACGATCTGCCCGCCGGCCGCGCGCACGGCCGCTTCCATCGGCGCCAGCTGGTCGGCATACAGCACCAGCAGTGGCGCGCCTTCGCTGGCACGCAGTGGCTGGCCGCGGAAGAAGCCTCCCTGCAGGCGGCCGTCATCGAAAGCGGTGTAGTCGCTGCCGTAATCGACGAACGACCAGCCGAACACGTCCTCGAAGAAGGTGCGGCTCGCAGCCGGGTCGCTCGAGGCGAATTCAACGTAGTCGATACGGCGTTCGCGGGTCATGGCAGACGAGCCAAAAGTTCGCGGGCCTGCGCCTGGCAATGCAGATCGCCACCTTCGGCCACCTCGTGCAGCAGGGTGCGCGCAGTCTGCGCGTCGCCCAGGTCCAGATAGGCGATGGCCAGTTCCAGCCGTTCCTGGCCGACACGCGGGGTCCAGTCATGACCACTGTCTGCCGGAGGCACGGCAGCGTCCTCGGTGGCAGCATGGTCGTCGTGCAGGTCGACCGGTGCAGCCGTCCCGTGCTCATGCGGTTCGGCCGGCAGATCGAACACACCGCGGAACTGCGGCTCCTGTTCGGCCTGCAGCGCGTAGTCGGGTACGGCCACCTCGGCGGCCTCGGTCGGCGTGACCGGGGCTGCAGCAGCGGCATCGTCCCAGCGCGGCAGATCGTTCACCGCAGCAGGCAGTTCAGCCAGCGCGTCCTCATCAAGCTCACCCGCCCGCCACTCGGCCGGCGAGGCATCCTCACGGATTTCCGCATCCGGCGCATCATGGTCGGCAGTGCTGGCCCAGGCCGGCATCGCCGGTTCCTGACGTCCGCCTTCGGCCGCGAAACCCACCCCGGCGTCCTGCTCGGCCAGGGTATCGAGCGCGGCACCTGCCGGCAGCGCTGCGGCCAGGCCGGCGGCATCGTGTTCCTCGCGCAGCGGCGGCAGCGGCGAGGGCTTGCGACGACGCAGCAACCAGGCGCCCAGGGCAACCAGCACCAGCAGCGGCAGGCCCAGCCAGTACCACGGCGTGCCGGCGCCCGGCGCACCCGGCGCCTGTGCCAAGCGCTGCTGCGCGGCGGCCAGGTCATTGTCCTTCATCGCGATCAGTGACTGCTGCTGCTCCTTGAGCTTCTCCAGCTCCGCCACGCGCTGCTTCAGATCGCCGATTTCGGCATCGCGGGTGGCGATGTCCTCCTTGGCCTGGCGCAGTTGTTCGTTGCCCAGCATGTCACCCTCGCTGCCGGCACTGGTGCCGGTGGTTGTGCCCGCGTGCGCGGCGTCGGATGCCAGCGCCGGAGCGATTTCAAGTCGTGCCCCTGTGGCCGCAGCCGGGGAAGAAACGCTGCCATCGGCCTTGGCCACCGGCATCGGCGCGCCAGCCGGCTGCGGCACGGTACGTGCCTGCCGCCACTGCGCGGCATGTTCGCGAACCAGCGCGGCGGCCTCGGCCGCATCCACCGCGGCCAGTGCGCTATCGCCCGGCATGCGCAGCACCGCGCCCTGCTTGAGCAGGTTGACGTTGCCTCGGATGAAGGCTTCGGGGTTGGCACGCAACAACGCGATCATCGCCCGGTCGCGACTGATCTGATTGCCACGGGCCAGTGAACCGGCAATCTGCGAAAGGGTCTGCCCGCGCTGCACGGTCACGCTGCCATCTGCGGCCAGTGCTGGCGCTGCTGGTGCTGGCGCAGATGCCGCAGCGCGCGGACGCGGTGCAGCAGGTGCGGCTGCCGGCGTGGCAGGTACCGGCTCGGTTGCGGTTGCAGCGGCTGCAGGCGCATCGCGGACGATGGTGTCCGACAGCACGCCGGCCGGCGCGACGATCTCCGGTTCGGCCACGGCCAGTGCACTGGCCGGTGCATCGACCAGCGCCGAGTACTCACGCACCAGCCGACCCTGGCCCCAGTCGGCCTCGACCAGGAAGCTCAGCGATGGTGTTTCCACAGGCGTCTGCGAGGTCACCCGCACCACCGCCCTGCCCTGTGCGTTGCGGGTCAACTCGAACTGCAGTTCGCTGACCAGGCCAGCCGGACGCTGCAGGCCAACGCGCTCGAAGGTGACCGGCGAGGCGAGCGCGACGCGCAGGTTCTCGAGTTCGGACGGATCGGCCGAGATCACCGGGATCTCGGCCAGCAACGGCTGTCCCGGCTTGGACAGGACCCGGATGTCGCCCAGACCCAGGGCCATGGCCGAACTGCTGACCAGGGCCAGCAGCGCGGCGGAGAGACAGGTGAGCGGACGCCGTGCGCCCTTGGCTCGTTTATTCATGGGCGACACTATAAAGCGTGCGGACCAAGGTCCGCACCCATGTAGAGCCGAGCCCATGCTCGGCTGCTTGGGGAGAGCCGAGCATGGGCTCGGCTCTACAGAAAAGGCCGGGCGTTGCCCGGCCTCTCCATCAGCGCGTCTCGGCGGCGACCAGCTCGGCCAGCTGCACCGCGTTGAGGGCAGCCCCCTTGCGCACGTTGTCCGACACGATCCACAGGTTCAGGCCGCGCGGATGCGACAGGTCCTCGCGGATGCGGCCGACGTACACCGCGTCCGTGCCCGAGGCATGGGTAACCGGCGTCGGGTAGCCACCGGCTTCATGACGATCCACCACCTCGATGCCCGGCGACTGTTCCAGCAACGCGCGCGCTTCGGCCACGGTCACCTTGTCACGGGTCTCGATCGCCACCGATTCGGAGTGGCCGTAGAACACCGGCACACGCACCGCGGTCGGGTTCACCAGGATGCTGTCGTCGCCCAGGATCTTGCGGGTCTCCCAGACCAGCTTCATCTCTTCCTTGGTGAAGCCGTTGTCCAGGAAGTCGTCGATGTGCGGGATCAGGTTGAAGGCGATCTGCACCGGGAAACGCTGCGGATCGATTTCCTGGAAGCTCAACAGCTGGCCGGTCTGCTTGCCCAGTTCTTCCAGCGCCGAACGGCCACCGCCGGACACCGACTGGTAGGTGGACACGTTGATGCGTTCGATGCCGTACTTGCGATGCAGCGGCGCCAACGCGACCAGCATCTGCATGGTCGAGCAGTTCGGGTTGGCGATGATGCCGCGCGGACGGTTGCCGACCTGGTCCGGGTTGACCTCCGACACCACCAGCGGCACGTCATCGTCGTAACGGAAGGCCGAGGAGTTGTCGATCACCACCGCGCCAGCGGCGGCGAACTTCGGGGCGTATTCCTTGGACACGCTGCCACCGGCCGAGAACAGGGCGATGTCCACGCCACTCGGGTCGAAGGTGGCCAGGTCCTGGATCTTGACCTTGCTGCCGTTGAACTCGACTTCGCCGCCGGCCGAGCGCTCGGAAGCGAGCAGGCTCAGGGTGGCGACCGGGAAATCGCGCTCGGCCAGGATGGCCAGCATGGTCTCGCCGACCGCACCGGTGGCGCCGACGATGGCGACGTGGAAGCTGCGTTGTGCATTGCTCATGGGGGAACTCTCACGAAAACGGGAAGGGGGAAAACTCACGCACGACAGCTGGGTTCGGGGAGCCTCCTCGGATGGATGCGCGGAGGTTCCCTATCGTTTCCCGCTTTTTTTATCCGAGGAGGCGCGCGCGGCAAGGGCCGCGTCGGCGTTGATCGCGCTCGGCATGCGCGCCGGGCTGCCGTCCAGGCCAAGCCCGGCCAGCAGATTGTCCACGGCCATCTGCACCATGGCCTTACGCGTGGCCAGCGAGGCACTGCCGATGTGCGGGGTCAGTACGATGTTGCGCAGGGCCAGCAGTTCCGGCCGCACGTTCGGCTCGCCTTCGTAGACATCCAGGCCCGCGGCCGCCAGGCGACCGTTGGCCAGTGCATCGGCCAGCGCAAGTTCGTCGACGATGCCGCCGCGGGCGATGTTCACCAGCGTGGCGGACGGCTTCATCTTCGCCAGCGCAGCGGCGTCGATGATGTGGTGCGACGACGGGGAGTACGGCAGTACGGTCAGCAGATGGTCGGACTGCGCCAGCAGCGTGTCCAGATCCACGTAGGTCGCACCGAGCGCGACTTCGGCCTCGGCCGGCAGCCGCGAACGGTTGTGGTACAGCACCTTCATGCCGAAGCCGTGCGCACCGCGACGGGCGATGCCCTGGCCGATGCGGCCCATGCCGAGGATACCCAGCGTGCTGCCATGGATGTCGGCACCGAGCATGGTCTGGAACGACCATTGCCCCCATTGCCCCTCGCGCAGCCAGCGCTCGGATTCGGTGATCCGGCGCGCGGTGGCCATCAGCAGGGCGAAGCCGAGATCGGCGGTGGTCTCGGTGAGGACGTCCGGGGTGTTGCTGGCGAGGATGCCGGCGGCGCTGAGCGCGTCGACATCCAGATTGTTGTAGCCGACCCCGACATTCGCGATCACCTGCAGCTGCACGGTGTCGGCAACCTGGGCCGCGCCGATGCGCTCGTTGAGGGTGATGATCGCGCCGTCAACGTCAGCCAGCTGCGCGGCGATCTGCTGCGGCGACCAGGCGGTGACGGCATCGGTGGTGCGCAGCTGCACGCGATCACGCAGCGGCGCGATGGCCGCGTCGATCAGCGGCTGGCTCACCCACACCGTCGGCCGCGCATCAGCCATCAAGCTGGCCGGGAATGCGCGGGGTGATGGTGCCGACGTCGCCGCACTGTGCGCGGTGGCGCAGCGCCTGGTCCATCAGCACCAGTGCCATCATCGCCTCGGCGATGGGGGTGGCGCGGATGCCGACGCAGGGATCATGGCGGCCGGTGGTGACCACCTCCACCACGTTGCCGGCCGTGTCCAGCGACTCACCCGGCAGGCGCAGGCTGGAGGTCGGCTTCAGCACCATCGAGGCGACCACCGGCTGGCCGGTGGAGATGCCACCAAGAATGCCGCCGGCATGGTTGCTGGCAAAACCCTGAGGAGTCAGCAGGTCACGGTGCTCGGTGCCCTTCTGCATGGCGCTGGCGAAACCGTCGCCGATCTCCACGCCCTTCACCGCGTTGATGCTCATCAGTGCGGCAGCGAGCTCGCCATCAAGCTTGCCGTAGATCGGCTCGCCCCAGCCCGGCGGCACGTTGTCGGCGACCACGTCCACACAGGCGCCGACCGAATCACCGGACTTGCGCAGCGCATCCATGTACGCCTCCAGCTCGGGCACCTGTGCGGCATGCGGCCAGAAGAACGGGTTGTCTTCGACCACCGACCAGTCGAAACCGGCCGGGGTGATCTCGCCCAGCTGCGACAGGTAGCCGCGCACGGTGATGCCGAAGCGTTCGGCCAGCCATTTCTTGGCAATCACGCCAGCGGCTACGCGCATGGTGGTCTCGCGCGCCGAGGAACGGCCGCCGCCACGCGGGTCGCGGATGCCGTACTTGTGCCAGTAGCTGTAGTCGGCATGCCCCGGACGGAACTGCTGGCCGATGTTGCTGTAGTCCTTGCTGCGCTGGTCGGTGTTGCGGATCAGCAGCGCGATCGGGGTGCCGGTGGTCAGGCCCTCGTACACCCCGGACAGGATCTCGATTTCGTCGGCCTCGCGCCGCGCCGAGGTATGCCGGCTCTTGCCGGTGGCGCGACGCTGCAGGTCATGGCTGAATTCGGCCGCGTCCAGCGCCAGCCCCGGCGGGCAGCCATCGATCACGCAGCCGATGGCCGGCCCGTGCGATTCGCCGAACGTGGTGACGGTGAACAGCTTGCCGAACGAATTGGAGCTCACGGGCGCTGTGCCGCCAGTTCGGTGATGCGTGCGCTGTGGGCGATCAGCTCGCGGCACTCGACCGCGAAGATGCCCATCTGGCCGACCTTGAACTCGACCCAGGCGAAATCGACTTCCGGCAGCAGCTTGATCAGGTGCTGTTCGGATTCGCCCACTTCACAGATCAGCAGGCCGTCCTCGCTCAGGTGCAGCGGCGCGTCGCGCAGGATCTTCAGCACCAGGTCCAGGCCGTCGTCACCGGCACGCAGGCCCATGTCCGGCTCGTAGGAGTATTCCTGCGGCAGGGCATCGGTCTCGTCGTTGGTGACGTACGGCGGGTTGGTGACGATCAGGTCGTAGTGGCGGCCGGTCAGGCCGTTGAACAGGTCCGACTTCAACAGGGTCACGTTGTGCGCCTGCAGGCGTTCCTTGTTCTCTTCAGCCAGCGACAGCGCGTCATCGCTGAGGTCCACGCCGTCCACTTCCCAGTTCGGGTAGTAGTGGCCCATGGCGATGGCGATGCAGCCCGAACCGGTGCACAGGTCCAGCGCGCGGCTGACGTCGCGGCCAGCCAGCCACGGCTCGAAGCCGCACTCGATCAGTTCCGCGATCGGCGAACGCGGCACCAGGGCGCGCGTGTCGCTCTTGAAGCTGAGGCCGGCGAACCAGGCTTCTCCGGTCAGGTAGGCGGCCGGGATGCGCTCGTCGATGCGGCGCTGGAACAGCTCCAGCACCGCCAGCTTCTCTTCCCGCAGCAGGCGTGCCTGGCCGTAGGCCGGGCCGAGGTCGTGCGGCAGGTGCAGGCCGTGCAGCACCAGCTGAGTGGCCTCGTCCAGGGCATTGTCGTAGCTGTGCCCGAAGGTCAGGCCCGCAGCGTTGAAACGGCTGGTGCCGTAGCGGATCAGATCGATGATCGTATGGAGTTCGGCGGCCGTTTCAGCGGTCATGGCGGTACTGCGGGCAAAGTGGCCCCCGATTATAGGGGTTGCCGCCTGCGCCGGCATCCGTTGCGGCAGAAACGATCCAGTCGCAGCCGGTATGATGGTGGCCACTTCCTGCGGCGGAATCCCATGTTCAATCGCAACGTCGGCATCATCCTGCTGATCGCTCTGGCAGCGGGCCTTGGCCTGCTCGCCGCCCAGCAGGTGTTCGCGCCGAAGCCGCCGGCCGGGCAGCCGGCCACCGAAGCGATCACCCTGTACCCGCAGCCGCGCGCCCTGCCCGACTACAACCTGGCCCAGTCCGACGGCACGCGCCTGATTCCCGGCGAACTGAAGGGCCACTGGACCCTGGTGTTCCTCGGCTTCACCTTCTGCCCGGACGTGTGCCCGACCACCCTGGCCGAGCTGGCCGGCGCGCAGAACCAGTGGGAAGCCCTGCCCGATGGCCTGCGCCCGCGCGTGCTGTTCGTCTCGGTCGACCCGGAGCGCGACACCGCGACCCGCCTGGGCGAATACGCCCATGGCTTCCACAAGGACACCCTGGCGGCGACCGCCGACATCCCCTCGCTGGAGCGCTTTGCCACCTCGCTGGGCTTCGTGTTCCAGAAGGTGCCGGGCAAGCACTTCGACGAGAATCCCGAGGATTACACCCTCGAGCACTCCGCCAGCCTGGCCGTGCTCGACCCGCAGGGCCGGCTTGCCGGCCTGGTGCGGCCCCCGTTCAACGCGCCGGCGATCGCCCGCGACCTGCAGAAGCTGACCGAGAAATCCGCCCCATGAGTCTGACCACCGCCCTGACGTACGTCCTGCCCCACCGCCTGCTGTCCTCGATGGCGCGTTCGCTGGCGTACTCGGACAACCCGCGCGTATCGCGCTGGCTGATCGACACGGTCACCCGCAAGTTCAACGTCAACCTGGATGAAGCGGCCAACCCGGACCCGCGCAGCTACCCGACCTTCAACCAGTTCTTCACCCGCGCACTGAAACCCGGCGCGCGCGTGGCCGATGCCGATCCGCGCAGCCTGGTGATGCCGGCCGACGGCCGCATCAGTCAGCTCGGAAAGATCGACGCCGGCCGCATCTTCCAGGCCAAGGGCCAGTCCTTCACCGCCGCCGAGCTGCTGGGCAGCGCCGAGGACGCCAAGCCGTTCAACGAGGGCCTGTATGCCACGGTGTACTTGTCGCCGCGCGACTACCACCGCGTGCACATGCCGTGGACCGGCACCCTGCGCGAAACCGTGCACGTACCCGGCCGCCTGTTCAGCGTCGGCCCGGCCGCGGTGAACAACGTGCCCGGCCTGTTCGCACGCAACGAACGCCTGGTCTGCCACTTCGACACCAGTTTCGGCTCGATGGTCAGCGTGATGGTCGGTGCGCTGCTGGTGTCGGGCGTGGAAACGGTGTGGAGCGGCGAAGAAATTCCGCATTACGGCGACCGCATTACCCGCAAGGACTATCGTGGCCGCGGCATCACCCTGCAGCGCTTCGAAGAGATGGCGCGCTTCAATTACGGCTCGACCGTGATCGTGCTGCTGCCGCCGGGGGTGGCCGAATTCGCCCCGCATCTGGATGCCGAGCATCCGGTGCAGCTGGGCCAGGCACTGGCGAAGCTGCGCTGAGGTTCATGTAGAGTCGAGCCGTGCTGGGCTCACGCTTGGCCAGTAGATCCACGCCATGCGTGGATGGCTTCAACGGAATGCCGGCCAGCGGCCGGCACTACCGGATGCGGCGTTACTGCAGGGTCGGCGCCGGGCCGACGTCCATGCCGTCGTAGTCTTCCACGCCCATCTGCGTGGCCAGCGCGCTCAGTTCCTGGTTGCGCTTGTCCAGCGAGGTTTCGTCGTGGACTTCCACGCGCTCCACGTGCAGCACGTGGAATGCAGCGTCACCGTCTTCCGGCTCCTGCTCGAACAGTTCCACCAGCACATAGCCCTGCGCCTGCAGGTGGGTGCCCAGTGCCTGCAGCGGCTCGGCAGTGGAGTGCACGAAGAAGTACCCCCACAGCAGCGGGGCATCCAGGTCCCAGTCGGTGTTCTCGCGGAGGTTGGTGAACAGGTTGCGGGTGTCTTCGATGTCCATGCGATATCCAGATTGCAGAAAGATTATTTGTCGCAGCCCTGCAGCTTCAGCACCTGGCCGTGGCGCAGGCTGTAGCCGGGGGCCTTGAGGCCATTGGCGCGGGCCAGCACCGGCACATCGCACTGGAACTTCGCGGCGATCCGGCCCAGGGTCTCACCCTTGCCGACCTTGTAGCTGCGGGCCGGCTTGGCACGCGGTGCCAGCGCCGGGCGCGGCGCAGCCACGGGCGCTGCGGGCGTGGTCGGCACGCTGCTGGCGGCATTGGGATCGACCACCGGCACCACCCCGCCCACGGCCACGCTGCCGGTGTAGCTGGCGGCGCTCGGGCGCACGATCGCCGCATTGAGGTCGGCGGTGATCAAGGTGCGCGCCAGATCCGCACGCGGGCCGCTGACGCAGTTGCGCGCGTACAGGCCGGCAATGCGGTTGGTGGCGTTGATGAGGGTGCCGGCCGGGATCCAGCCATCGGCTTCATAGCGCGGGTTGAGGTTGCGCAATGCGCGCATGTAGCCATCGCGGGTGCCATGGCTGCCCAGACAGATGGTCAGCTCGTAGATCGTGGTCGAGCGGGCCAGGCGGATGGTGGCCGGCTGTGCGTTGATCTTCGGGAACTCCACGCCGTACTGCTGCGGGTGCAGGAAGATCCAGGACGCGGCGATCACCATCGGCACGTAGTCCTTGGTTTCGCCCGGGAACTGGTTGTAGACGCTGTCCACCCAGAAGCTCTGCCCCGGGTACTGCTTGTAGACGCGCGCCGCGCGGCCCTCGCCGCCGTTGTAGCCGGCCAACGACAGTTCGACGTTGTTGTTGAGCTCGCGCATGCGCTCGTTGAGGTACGTCGCGCTGGCTTCGGCGGCGCTGCGCGCATCGAAGCGGGTATCGAAACCGGTACCGTCCGGGCCCAGGCCGAAGCGGCGGCCGGTGGCCGGCATGAACTGCATCAGGCCTGCGGCGCCGGCACGTGAGGACGCATGCACGCGGCCATTGGACTCCTTGGCCATGATGCCGAACAGCAGCGCCTCGGGCAGGCCGCGCTTCTCCCATTCCGGCCACATCACCGCGCGCAGGTTCTGGTAGTTCTCGTAGGTGGTCATCAGCGCCGGGCGCATGTCGGTCAGCCAGCGGCGGATGCCGGCCTGCACGGCGGGGTTGTATTCGACCATGTTGTCGAAGGCATGGCGCTTGTCGTTGAGCAGCGCCGCCGCGCGGGCCGCCTCGGGCACGTCGGCAGCCAGCGGGCCGACATGGTCCGGGTCGGCTTCCAGGCGGTCGCCGGCTTCATCGGCCACGTCATCATCGGCGGCGGCATCGGCGTCATGCTTGAGCAGCCGCTTGTAGGTGGCCAGCATGTTGCTCATCTCGCAGCCCTTCTGCTTCACGCACTCGCTGATGACGTCTTCCATGTCCTCCAGCGCGGCATCGGCCTCGTTGCGCCCCTTCGGATCGGCGTTGGCCACCAGCAGCACGGCATCGCTGTAGCGCTTCTCGGCAGCCGTCATGCGCAGCTGCAGTGCATCCACCTTCACCTTGTCCCGGGCCGAAACCCGCTGTGCGTGGGCCTCCGGCGCCAGGGAAACCAGGCCAGCCAGGGCCAGCAGCGGCCAGGTGCGGGAAATCAGGACAGGAACGGGCATTGGTGGCACTGTGTATGAAACAGGCAGGCAGAGTAGCGGCGCGGCCAAGGTCGGGGCAAGCCGACCTTCGGCCCGTCACCGTCGGCGGTTAACATTGGCACATTCATCACAAGGGCTGGACCATGGATCCGATTCTGCTCGGCAAAGGCATCACCGACGATGTGGCTGTCACCCTGCTGCCGAAACTCGGCAACCGCCATGGGCTGGTGGCCGGCGCTACCGGCACCGGCAAGACCGTGACCCTGATGACCCTGGCCGAGGGCTTTTCGCGGATCGGGGTACCGGTGTTCCTGGCCGATGTGAAGGGCGATGTGTCTGGTCTGGCGGTGCCGGGTACCGGCGCTGAGAACCTGCTCAAGCGCGCGGCCGAGATCGGCGTGGGCGACTACGCCCCGGCGGCCAGCCCCACCGTGTTCTGGGACCTGTACGGCAAGCTCGGCCACCCGGTGCGCACCACCGTGAGCGAGATGGGCCCGACCCTGTTGGCACGCATCCTGGAATTGAACGACACCCAGGCCGGCGTGCTCGACATCGTGTTCAAGCTGGCCGATGACCGCGGCCTGCTGCTGCTGGACATGGACGACCTGCGCGCCCTGCTCGGCCTGGTGGCCGAGGAGCGCAAGGACATCTCCACCGAATACGGCCTGGTCAGCGCGCAGTCGGTGGCGGCCATCCAGCGCGCCCTGCTGCGCCTGGCGCAGGACGGCGGCGAGCACTTCTTCGGCGAACCGGCGCTGGAACTGGCCGACATCATGCGGGTCAACCATGATGGCCGCGGCGTCATCGGCATCCTTGCCGCCGACCAGCTGGTGCTCAAGCCCAAGCTGTACTCCACCTTCCTGCTGTGGCTGCTGTCGGAACTGTTCGAGCAGCTGCCGGAAGTGGGCGACCTCGACAAGCCGAAGCTGGTCTTCATTTTCGACGAAGCGCACCTGCTGTTCGACGATGCGCCGCCCGCACTGGTACAGCGCATCGAACAAGTGGTGCGGCTGATCCGCTCCAAGGGCGTGGGCGTGTACTTCTGCTCGCAGTTCCCGGACGACGTGCCGGCCAACATCCTCGGCCAGCTCGGCAACCGCGTACAGCACGCGTTGCGCGCATTCACCCCGCGCGACCAGAAGGCGGTGAAGACCGCCGCCGAGACCTTCGTGCCGAACCCGAAGCTGGATGTGGTGAAGGTGCTCAGCCAGCTCGGTACCGGCGAGGCGCTGGTGTCCACGCTGCAGGACAAGGGCGTACCGATGCCGGTACAGCAGACGATGATCGCCCCGCCGCGCTGCCGCATGGGACCGGTCACCGAGACCGAACGTACGCAGGTGCGTGCCGGCAGCCCGGTCGGCACGCGCTACGACACTGCCATCAACCGCGAATCGGCCGCCGAACTGCTGGCCCAGCGCGCGCAGAAGGCCGTCGAGAAGACCGATGCGCCGGCCGCGCGCAGCCGTGAGCAGGACGAGGCGCAGGAAGGCGGCTTCGGGCAGTCGATCAAGGACGCGATTTTCGGCACCAAGCGCCGCCAGGGCATGATCGAGACGATGGCCAAGCAGACCACGCGTACGGTCGGCACCAAGCTGGGCAACCAGATCGTGCGCGGCATCCTCGGCGGCATCTTCGGCGGCAAGCGTTGAGAGCTCCGTCACTCGGGTCAGAGTCCTTCCTGCGGAAGGAATCTGACCCCACTGCATGACCCGGGGTCGGATCCCTTCCGCAGGAAGGGCTCCGACCCCATCGTTCCCCTGAAAAGAAGTCTTACCGCATGTCCCGTTGGCGTCCCCCTGCAGAAAAGAGCACCGCGTTGATCACCGCCGCCGGCCATGCACGCTTGAAGGCCGAGCTGGATGAGCTGTGGCGGGTGCGTCGACCCGAGGTGGTCAAGGCACTGGCCGCGGCTGCAGCCGAAGGCGATCGCTCGGAGAATGCCGAATACACCTACCGCAAGAAGCAGCTGGGCGAGATCGATCGTCGTGTGCGCTACCTGACCAAGCGCCTGGAATCACTGCGCGTGGTCGACACCACGCCGACCGATCCACAAGCCGTGTTCTTCGGTGCCTGGGTGGAACTGGAGAACGTGGACAGCGGGCAGACCAGCCGCTACCGCATCGTAGGGCCGGACGAGACCGATGCAGGGCTGGGCTGGATCAGCATCGATTCGCCCTTGGCGCGGGCCTTGTTGAAGAAGCGCCTGGATGATGAGTTTTCGGTGGAACTGCCCAGTGGTCATCACACCTTTGCGGTGATCGATGTCGAGTACGAGACTGCGGCCAAGAGCTGAGCCTCTGGCGGGCAGCGGCGCTCAGCCGGGCATGAGCTCGGCTCTACAGCAGCGGCGGCGGGTAACGACGGCCTTCGCGCAGCGGGCGGAAATAATCGTCGTTCGCGTAGAAGGCTGGTGTCTGATCGGTGTGCCAGCCCGGAATTCCCGCCAATGGCAGCGGGCGCAGCTCCAGAGGGTCGAGCAGCGCCCTGCCCTCGTCGATGGCCTGCGCGACCGCGCCGATGCAGCCGGCATCATCATCGCCCTGCAGCACGATGCATTTACCCACCAGCAGCCGGCCCGGCAGCAACGCCTGTTCCATCAAGGCATGACCAAATACAGCGACAATGGCGATCCGCCCTGACTGCCAATGGCTCGGTTCGAACAACGCGCGCCAATCGTGAGCATCCCAGACTGCCAGCAATCCCGGGTCGCGCACCCGCATCACCACACCGGTTTCATCGAACTGGGTCAGCGCGGCCTGCGCGCGGTTGCGCTGTCCTGTGGCCATGCTGTCGATGTGCCGGCATTGCTGCGTGTTGAGTGCGCGCTTGATCGACGGGTAGCGTGCCCAGACCAGGGCATTGAACAGGTCGTGCCAGTTTTCGGCACGTGTTGCGATGCGGCCTGCGGCGATGCGCGTTTCATAGTGCAGGCCGTCGGCCAGCAGCGCCGCATCCTGTTCAACAACGCGCTTGCCCGGCAGCGCCAGGCGCGCGTCCAGGTCGGACACGCGCGGCCAGTCCGCTGTGGTCAGCAGATCAGCGAATTCGGCGATACCGGCAAACACCGGATGATCGAACGCAGACCGATCCACCGCCGCGCGCAGCGGTGCCACGAAGCGGCGGGGGCCGCCATCAGCAGCCTCCGCCCCGGTCACAGCACCTTGAGGTCGAAGGCCGGGCGCGTGGTCGGCGGCAGTGCGTCGCCGTAGAGGTCGTGCTCGTCGCTCTCGGTGATTTCCACGTCGACGAACTCACCCACGCGCAGCGGCACCTGGTCGGCGTTCTGGATGTGCACCAGGCCGTCGATCTCCGGCGCATCGGCCTTGGAACGGGCCACGGCGATATCGCCTTCGATGGCATCGACCAGGCATTGCTGCACCGTGCCGATCTTGGCTTCCAGACGCGAGGCCGAAATCTGCGCCTGCTTTTCCATGAAGTGTGCCAGTCGTTCCTGCTTCACTTCTTCCGGCACAGGGTCCGGCAGATTGTTGGCCGTGGCGCCCTCGACGGGCGAGTAGGCGAACGCACCCACGCGGTCCAGCTGCGCTTCGTCCAGGAAGGACAGCAGCTCTTCGAACTCGGCCTCGGTCTCGCCCGGGAAACCGACGATGAAGGTCGAACGCACGGTGATGTCCGGCGCGATGCGGCGCCAGTTCTGCACGCGCTCCAGGGTCTTCTCCACCGCGCCGGGGCGCTTCATCAGGCGCAGGATGCGCGGGCTGGCGTGCTGGAACGGGATGTCCAGGTACGGCAGGATACGGTTCTCGGCCATCAGCGGCACCACGTCATCGACGTGCGGATACGGATAGACGTAGTGCATGCGCACCCACGCATCCAGCTCGGACAAGCCTTCGCACAGTGCCTTCAGGCGGGTCTGGTAGGCCTTGTCGCGCCACATCTTCTCGGCGTATTTCACATCCACGCCGTAGGCAGAGGTGTCCTGCGAAACCACCAGCAGCTCGCGCACGCCGCCACGCACCAGGCGCTCGGCTTCGCGCAGCACGTCATCGACTGGGCGCGAGACCAGCTTGCCGCGCATCGACGGAATGATGCAGAAGCTGCAATGGTGGTTGCAGCCCTCGGAAATCTTCAGGTAGGCGTAGTGGCGCGGGGTCAGCTTGATGCCGTAGTCCGGCACCAGATCCACGAACGGGTCGTGCTTGGGCGGCAGCGCTGCATGCACGGCTTCCATCACGCTCTGGTAGTCCTGCGGCCCGGACACCGCCAGCACGTTCGGGTATGCCTCACGGATCTGCTCCGGGCGCTTGCCCAGGCAGCCGGTGACGATGACCTTGCCGTTCTGGTTCATCGCCTCGCCGATCGCATCCAACGATTCGGTCACCGCCGAATCGATGAAGCCGCAGGTGTTGACCACCACCACGTCGGCCGAATCGTAGGACGGGACGATGTCGTAGCCTTCCGACCGCAGCTGGGTAAGGATGCGCTCGGAATCGACGAGGGCCTTCGGGCAGCCAAGGCTGACGAAGCCGACTTTGGGGTTCAGCTGGGACATGGAATCGCGGGACTCTGGGGGCCTGGGCCCCTGCCGGCATGGCAGGGGGACCTGGGGGCCGGGGCCTGAAAGGGCGCCAGTATACCGGGGTTGGGGGGCGGCCTCTGAATCGCGTGAGCCGCCCGATCCCGCACAGCCGCTGACATCGCGCTAACCCGCCCAGCACCGACAATGCGGGCCTGTCCCCTGCAACGAGGTACCCCCGATGTCCGAATGGATCACCCTGGATACGCATCATGGCCCGGTCCGCGCCTGGCAGGCACTGCCCGAGGGCAAACCCCGCGGCGCACTGGTGGTGGTGCAGGAAATCTTCGGCGCCAACCCGCACATCCGCAGCGTGGCGGAGCGCTTCGCGGCCGAGGGCTACGCGGTGCTGGCGCCGTCGTTCTTCGACCTGGTGGACGGCCCCGACGCCGATCCGGACGCCCTGCCCTACAGCCCCGAAGGCGTGAAGGATGGCCTGGAACGGGTCACCACCCTGGGCATGGAGAAGGCACTGGAAGTGGTCCGCGCCGCAGCCACCCGGCTGGCCCCGCACGGCAAGGTGGGCACGGTCGGCTACTGCTGGGGCGGCAGCGTCGCGCTGCTGACGGCGCTGCGCCTGGGCCTGCCCTCGGTGAGCTACTACGGCGCACGCAACGTGCAGTTCCTGGATGAAACGCCGAAGGCCCCGGTGATGTTCCACTTCGGCGCGCAGGACAAGAGCATCCCGCCGGAGGCGATCCAGGCCCACCGCGAGAAGCTGCCGCAGATGGCGACCTACGTCTATCCGGCCGACCATGCCTTCAACCGCGAGGTCGGACATGCGTATGATCCAGACAGCGCCGCCCTGGCGCTGCAACGCACCCTGGACTTCTTCTCGGAGCATCTTGGATGAGCGATTTCGAACTCGATTCACGCCTGGCCACTGATAGCGTGCTGGTGGCCGAAGGCCCGTTGTCGCAAGTGCGACTGATGAACGACGAACGATTCCCCTGGCTGGTCCTGGTGCCGCGCCTGGCCGGGGTGACCGAGTGGATCGAGCTGGATGGCGATCAGCAGGACAAGCTGCGCACCGAGCTCAACCGCGCCTGCAAGGCGCTGCACGGTTCCGACGGGGTGGAGAAGATCAACATCGGCGCGCTGGGCAACATCGTGCGCCAGCTGCATTTCCACGTGATCGGCCGCCACGACGGCGATCCGGCGTGGCCGGGACCGGTCTGGGGCAGCGGCCCGGCGCACCGCTATGAGGCGGCCGCGCTGGACCAGCATGTCGCCTACTGGAAGGAACGGCTAGGATATCCGGCCCATTCCTGAGCCAGTGCCGACCCGATGCGATTCAATATCGTCGCCGCCATCCTGCTGATCCTGATCGGCCTGTTCATGCTGGCCAGCAACCTGGGCTGGACCAACCTGAACCTGTCGCGCCTGCTGTTGACCTGGTGGCCGCTCGGCCTGGTGGCCGTAGGCATCGCGATCCTGTTCGGTCGCGGCAAATAAGCAAAGGCGGCGCATGCGCCGCCTTCGCGATCACGCAGAACGCCGGGCATCGCCCGGCGCCTCCTTCAGGTGCGCGGCAGGGTCACGCCGGTCTGGCCCTGGTACTTGCCGCCGCGGTCCTTGTACGAGGTCTCGCACACTTCATCGGACTGGAAGAACAGCATCTGCGCCACGCCTTCGTTGGCGTAGATACGCGCCGGCAGCGGCGTGGTATTGCTGAATTCCAGGGTCACGTGGCCTTCCCACTCCGGCTCCAGCGGGGTCACGTTGACGATGATGCCGCAGCGCGCATAGGTGCTCTTGCCCAGGCAAACCACCAGGGTGTCGCGCGGAATGCGGAAATATTCGACCGTGCGCGCCAGCGCGAAGCTGTTCGGCGGAATGATGCACTCATCGCCAACGATATCGACGAAGCTGCCCGGGTCGAAATGCTTGGGGTCCACGATCGTCGAGTTGATGTTGGTGAACACCTTGAACTCGCGCGAGCAGCGCACGTCGTAGCCGTAGCTGGAAGTGCCGTAGCTGACGATGCGCTCGCCGTTGACCTGCTTGACCTGCCCGGCCTCGTACGGCTCGATCATGCCGTGCTGTTCGGACATCTGGCGGATCCAACGGTCACTCTTGATGCTCATGCTCTGTCCTGGGTGCAAGGGGGCGCGAGGATTCTAACAGGGGGCCGGGCGTCGCCGCCGCAGCCCCGCCAGCGGGCCCTTACAGCAGCGAGGACAGGATCGGGATCGAGGCGCGCGGGCGCTTGCCCACCTCCTCGACCAGACGCTGGGCAGCGCGATGGTAGGCCTGGGCCGCCGCCGAATCCGGCTGCGCGGCGGTGATCGGGGTGCCGGCATCGCCCTGCTCGCGGATGCCGATCTGCAGCGGCAACGACCCCAGCAGCGGTACGCCGTACTGCGCCGCCATGCGCTCGCCACCACCCTCGCCGAACAGGTGCTCCACGTGCCCGCAGTTGCTGCAGGTGTGCACGGCCATGTTCTCGACCACGCCCAGCACCGGCACCTCGACCTTCTCGAACATCTTCAGCGCCTTCTTCGCATCCAGCGTGGCGATGTCCTGCGGCGTGGTGACGATCACCGCACCGGCGAGCGGGATCTTCTGCACCAGCGTCAGCTGGATGTCGCCAGTGCCCGGCGGCAGGTCGATCAGCAGATAGTCCAGGTCATCCCACAGCGTGTCTTCGAACAGCTGGGTCAGCGCCGCCGTCGCGCGCGGTGCGCGCATGATCAGCGGTGTCTCGTCCTCGACCAGATAGCCGATCGACATGGTGTCCACGCCGAAGGCACGCATCGGCTCGATGCTCTTGTTGTCCGGGCTTTCCGGGCGACCGGACAACCCCAGCATCGCCGGCACGCTGGGGCCGTAGATGTCCGCATCAAGCACGCCGACGCGCGCGCCCAGCTGCTGCAGGGCGACGGCGAGATTGACTGCCGTGGTCGACTTGCCCACCCCACCCTTTCCCGAGCCCACCGCGATCACGTTGCGGATGCGCGCATGCGGCGCCAGTCCTTTCTGCACCTGGCTGGCATGCGGACGACGGGAAGAACTGTTCACTGCGGACTCCGGGGTGAATCGATAAGAAGAACCCAACATCATACAAGCTGGACGTACGCTGACTGAAATTCAGGATTGCTACAGATTCGTGCACAGATTGTTAAGTTCATGTTACGTTCGCTAAGCACTGGTTTTGGGCTGCGTCGCTGGTTCTACAGCACGCACGATGGCGCATGCGCAGTGCCGTACTCGTATTTGCTCTCTGAACGGAACTACATGAAAGACCTTCGCAATTCCGCACGTCGCAACACCCTCGCTGTCGCCTTGATCTCCGCCCTGGTTGCCGCCTCGCCGGCAATGGCCCAGGACAAGGCCACCAACCTGGACAAGATCACCGTCACCGGCTCGCTGATCCCGCAGACCCAGGTCGAGACCCAGACCCCGGTCATGACCATCAGCGCTGAAGCCATCCAGTCGCGCGGCTTCAACAGCGTCGCCGAAGTGCTGCAGCAGTCCTCGCTGACCACCGGCGGCATCCAGGGCGGCCAGACCTCCGCTTCGTTCACCCAGGGCGCTGAAGCCGCTGGCATGTTCGGCCTGAATCCGGGTTACACCAAGTACCTGATCAATGGCCGCCCGATGATGTCCTACCCGGCGCTGTACAACGGCGGCGACGCGTTCAACAACATCAGCGGCATTCCGATCGACATCGTCGAGCGCATCGAAGTCCTGCCGGGTGGCCAGTCCTCCCTGTACGGTTCGGATGCGATCGCCGGCGTGGTCAACATCATCCTGAAGGACCACATGGAAGGCGGCAGCCTGTCCGTGCGTGGCGGCACCACCACTGAAGGCGGCGGCAGCAGCTTCCGCATCAGCGGCGCACATGGCTTCTCGGCGCTGGACAACCGCTTCAATGCACTGGTCAACGTGCAGATCGAAAGCAGCAATCCGATCTGGGGCTACCAGCGTGACCTGACCAAGCAGAACAACACCCACGGCTACACCGCACAGCTGCCGTCGAACGACTTTGCCGTCATCGACGCCAAGACCAATGCGCTGTACATGATGGACCCGAGCAACTGCGCCAACGTCGCCGGCCAGTTCGATGGCACCACCGTGCTGGCGAACCGCCCGACCGGCCAGTCCTGCGGTTCGGTGTTCGGCGCCGGCTACAAGACCCTGAAGAACGGCAAGGACAGCGGCCAGTTCTACTCGTCGATGACCTTCGACGTCAACGACAACTTCCAGCTGTTCGCCGACGTGCTGTACAGCAAGGAAAAGACCGAATACACCTCCGGCTCGAACTACCTGTGGTGGGGCACCAAGAGCGGCATGGGCGGCTTCTACGACCAGGCGTCGGGCAAGCTGGTCAACCTGCAGCGCGCGTTCGCTCCGGAAGACATCGGCGGCGAAGGCTACAAGGGCATCCTGAACAACGACAAGAGCCGTGCCTACCAGGTCACCCTGGGCGGCAAGGGCGCGGTCGGCAACTGGGACTACAGCCTGAGCTTCACCCGTGGCGAATACCGCCTGGATGAAAGCAAGTTCCAGCGCTTCGGCAATGCCATCAACAGCTACTTCGCCGACAAGGTGCTGGGCCCGCAGCTGGGCACCAAGGATGGCTTCGGCATCTACAACACCAACTGGGGCGCGTTCTACTCGCCGATCGCGCCGGAAGATTTCGCCGGCTTCACCGGCTACACCACCAACCATGCCCGCACCTGGCAGAACCTGGCTCGTGCGCAGGTCACCAATGGCTCGCTGTTCTCGCTTCCGGGCGGTGACGCCGGCCTGGCCGTGGTCGTCGAAGGCGGCAGCGAAGGTTGGGACTACAGCCCGGACCAGCGCCTGCTGGACGGCGATGTGTGGGGCTCGTCGGCTGTTGCCGGCAACGGCCATCGCAGCAACTATGCGGTGACCAGCGAGCTGCGCATGCCGCTGCTGGAGTCGCTGACGGTGACCGCTTCCGGTCGTTATGACGCCTTCAAGATCGGCGACAACACCGTCGACAAGGCCACCTACAGCGTGGGTGTCGAGTTCCGTCCGATCGAAAGCCTGCTGTTCCGCGGCAAGTACGGCACCGCCTTCCGCGCGCCGACCCTGCCCGACGCGTTCCAGGGCCGCAGCGGCTACTACGCCGCCAACTCGACCGACTACTACCGTTGCGGTGAGCTGGGCTACGTGCCGGGCAACACCGACGCCTGCCGCTACGCGGACAGCGTCTCGGTGTACTCCGAGCGTGCCGGCAACCCGGACCTGGAGCCGATCACCGCCGACGTCTGGAATGCGGGCATCGTCTGGGCGCCGATGGCGAACCTGTCGATCTCGGCCGACTACTACAACTGGAAGATCGAGAACGAAGTCGATACGGCCAGCACCGACCAGCTGCTGCTGGCCGAGTACTACTGCCGCAACGGCCTGCCGAACGGCTCCTCGGCTACCTGCCAGAACGTGGCTGACTGGGTCACCCGTGATTCGGCCGGCAACCTGAGCTCGCTGTACACCCCGAAGATGAACGTGGCCCGCCAGAACCTGCAGGCCGTGACCGTCGGCTTCAAGTACCTGCAGGACATCGGCCGCTTCGGTTCGCTGCAGTTCTCGGGCAACTACACCAACATGCTCAAGCGTGAAGTGCAGGCGCAGCCGGGCGAGGACTTCCAGGACCTGCTGGGCAACCCGAAGTCGATGTGGAACTACGACAGCTTCGCCAAGGTCCGTTCCGACGCGTCGGTGGCCTGGTCGCTGGACAAGTGGACCACCACGCTGTACGCCAACTACATCGGCCACACCCCGAACTACCTGGCAGGCCTGAACGGCTACGAGTACACCCACACCGCGTCGGGCTACAAGGCAGGCAAGTGGGCTTCGTACACCACCTACAACCTGAGCGTGAACTACCGCGTGCAGGATGACCTGACCCTGTCGCTGATGGTCAACAACGTGTTCAACAAGATGCCCGAGCAGCAGGCCCACAGCTACCAGGGCACCTCCGGCACGCCGTTCAACAACTACCTGTACAACGTCTACGGCCGCACCGTGTACGTGCAGGCCAAGTACGACTTCGGCAAGTAATCCCGTCGTTTTCCGGGTTTGATTCCGGACCAGGCCCCGCTTCGGCGGGGCCTTTTTTTTTGCCAACGCATGTGCATCGATCAGCGCATGAATATCTCGATTGTTAAATACCCCGACATTTAATAGATATTCATTACGCCAAACTCGGCAAATTCGCACCGATATCGCAACATATTGTTTTTAAATATATTTTTATTAACTCGCAGCGAGCGATTGCGAGAGCGCGACAAGTCCGCGAAAACCAAGTTAAGCGTGTGTTACGTTCGAAAAACGCCGCCTTTCCGTGTCTGCAGGCTGCTGAACAATCCATGAGTTCCCAGGAAAGGGAAACGCGTCTCTCACGAACACTCGGAGTACCGCATGTCTCGCAATGGCTTCCCGCGTCACCCGCTCACCCGCGCCGTCCTCAGCGGCCTGATCCTGGCCAGCAGCAGCGCGATCGCGCTCGCCCAGGAGAACACTCCTACCGATCTCGGACGCGTGACCGTTACCGGATCACTGATCCCGCAGACGCAGATCGAGAACCACACGCCGGTCCTGACCGTCACCGCCGAGGACATCCAGACGCGCGGCTTCACCAGCGTGGCCGAGGTGCTGCAGCAGAACTCGCTGACCACCGGCGGCCTGCAGGGCGGCCAGACCTCCGCTTCGTTCACCCAGGGCGCTGAAGCTTCGGGCATGTTCGGCCTCAGCCCCAGCTACACCAAGTACCTGATCAACGGACGGCCGATGCTGTCCTACCCTGCCCTGTACAACGGCAGCGACACCTTCAACAACCTCAGCGGCATCCCGATCGACATTGTCGAGCGCATCGAGATCCTGCCCGGTGGCCAGTCGTCGCTGTATGGCTCGGACGCGATCGCCGGTGTGGTCAACATCATCCTCAAGGACCGCATGGACGGCGGCGTTCTGAACGTGCGCGGCGGCGGTTACACCGAGGGCGGCGGCAATGATTTCCGCGTCAGTGGCGCGCATGGCTTCAACGCCTTCGATGACCGCTTCCACGCGCTGGTCAACGTGCAGTACGAGAAGAGCAGTCCGATCTGGGGTTACCAGCGCGACCTGACCAAGCAGAACAACACCAGGGGCTATACGCCGCAGGTACCGACCAACGACTTCCTGGTCTACCTGCCGGACCAGCAGAACGCTTACGTGATGATGGACCCGACCCGCTGCGCCAACGTGGCCGGCCAGTTCGGCGGCACCACCGTACTGGGCACGCGCGCTACCGGCGAATCCTGTGGCTCGCCCTTCAGTGCCGGCTACAAGACCCTGAAGAACGGCAAGGAAAGCAGCCAGATCTATTCGTCGATGTCCTTCGACGTCAACGACAACTTCCAGCTGTTCGCAGATGCGCTGTACAGCCTGGAAGAAGTGCAGTACACCGCTGGTTCGGGCTACGCCTTCTGGGGCAGCAACGTCGGCTTCGGTGCCTTCGTCGACCAGGCCAGCGGCGAGTACATGAACCTGCAGCGCGCGTTCGCGCCTGAGGACATCAGCGCCGCCGGCTACCGCGACATCATGAGCACCGATCGCAACAAGGCCTACCAGGTCACTCTGGGCGGTCGTGGCAACGTCGGCAACTGGGACTACAGCGCCAGCTTCAGCCGCGGCGAGTACAAGCTGACCGAGCGCAGTTTCGCGCGCTGGGCCAACGAGATCGACAGCTATTTCGAAGATCGTGTGCTGGGTCCGGTACTGGGCGTCAGCGACGACGGCTACAACATCTACAACCCGAACTGGGGCGCGTTCTACTCGCCGCTGCCGGCGGGTGATTTCCAGACCTTCACCGGCTTCACCTACAACAAGAGCCGCACCTGGCAGAACCTGGGCCGCGCGCAGATCACCAATGGTTCGCTGTTCAAGCTGCCCGGTGGCGATGCTGGCCTGGCCGTGGTGGCCGAAGCCGGCAGCGAAGGCTGGTCGTATACACCCGACCAGCGCCTGCTCGATGGCAGCGTGTGGGGCACCACCTCGGTGGCCGGCGCCGGCCATCGCAGCAACTACGCGCTGACCAGCGAGCTGCGCATGCCGCTGCTGGAGTCGCTGACCGTGACCGCCTCCGGCCGCTACGACGCGTTCAAGATCGCCGACAAGACCGTCGACAAATCGACCTACAGCATCGGCGTGGAATTCCGCCCGATCGAAAGCCTGCTGTTCCGCGGCAAGTACGGCACCGCCTTCCGCGCGCCCAGCCTGTCCGATGCCTTCCAGGGCCGCAGCGGTTACTACGCCAACGACTCGGTCGACTACTACCGCTGTGGACAGCTCGGCTTCAACCCGAGCGACACGGTGGGCTGTGCGTATGCCAACGAATCGGTGTTCGGCGAACAGTCCGGCAATGCCGAGCTGGAAGCGATCACCGCCGACGTCTGGAACGCGGGCATCGTGTGGGCCCCCATCAACAACCTGTCGGTGTCGGTGGACTACTACAACTGGAAGATCAAGAACGAGGTCAACACCCTCAGCTCCGATCAGCTGCTGCTGGCCGAGTACTACTGCCGCAACGGCCAGACCAACAACACCTCGGCCAGCTGCCAGAACGTGAGCGACTGGATCACCCGTGACGGCACCGGCAAGCTGGAGAAGATCTACACGCCGAAGATGAACATCGCCAGCCAGAACCTGCAGGCGGTGACGGCCAGCTTCAAGTACGTGCAGGACATCGGCCGCTTCGGTGCGCTGCAGTTCTCCAGCAACTACACCAACATGATCAAGCGCGAACTGCAGCCGCAGCCGGGCGACGACTACCTGGACCTGCTGCGCGACCCGTACGCGATGTGGAACTACGACCAGTACGCCAAGGTGCGTGCAGATGGTGCGGTGGGCTGGGCGAAGGACAAGTGGACCACCACGCTGTACTTCAACTACATCGGCAAGACGCCCAACCGCATGGCATACCTGGGCAAGGGCTATGACTACGTGCATCCGTCTGGTTACGAAGCCGGTAAGTGGGGCTCGTACACCACCTACAACCTCAGCGTGAACTACCAGGCGATGGACAACCTGACCCTGTCGATGATGGTCAACAACGTGTTCAACAAGATGCCCGACGGCCAGGCCCACAGCTACGCCGGCAACATCGACGCGCCGTACAACAGCAGCATCTACAACCCCTACGGCCGTGCGGTCTACGTGCAGGCCAAGTACGAGTTCGGCAAGAAGTAAGCGCCGCTCCCGCAGCACCCCAAGGGCCCCGCTTCGGCGGGGTCTCCTTGTTTGCGGGCGGCAGCGCGGAACGGCCCCGTTCACACCGAGTTGACGGAACCCGGAGCTTCGTTCATCTTCAGGTCATATTGACGTGCCCTGCCACAAGGAACTGCTGACCATGGAATCCCGCTTCGCACCTGCCCGCTTGGGTACCACCATCGCACTACTGGTGGGCCTGCACATCACCCATGCCTCCGCCACGCCACTGCCGGTTGAGGATTTCGCCAAGATTCCGTCAATCCAGTCCGTCAGCATGAGCCCGGACGGCAAGCAGCTGGTTGCCATCATCGCCGCACCAGGCAGCAACAATGGTGACACCGCGCTGGCCAACTGGAACCTGGACACCCCCGGCTCGGCACCCGTGGCGATCACCCCGTCCGGTGACCGGATGAAGTTCATTGCCGCCAGCGCACTCAAGGCAGGCCGCAGTTTCGTCATTGGTCGCCAGGAACTGACCGCACAGCTGTCCGGCTGCGGCGAAGGCAATTCAGTCGGCTCGACCAAAACCTTCCTGTCCAAGGCCTTTCTCACCGACAGCAGCCAAGCCAAGTTCGAGGAAGCATTCGCCGACAACACGCGAAAGCTGGGCATCAGCGAGCAGACTCAACGCTGCCTGGAGCTTGCCGGCACCGCGTCCCTGGTGCACTCGCTTCCGCTGGATCCGGACAAGGTAATCATTTCACAGATCAACCAGACCAATTTCTCCGCCAGCTACTACCTGTTCAACCTCAGGACCGGGCAGACCGAGCTGCTGTTCCGTGGCGACGCCCGCTCCACGCCGGGACTTTTCCATCCACGCAACGGCGAACTGCTGACCCGTACGCAGATCGAGCCTGCGGGCTCCAACGACTATGAGCAGCAGATCCTGGTCAAGAGCAAAGCCAGCGGTCAGTTCGAGAAGCATGAAACGCTCACCACCCGGCTGTCCGACCGCTACACCATGGAAGTGGTCGGTATCGATGACCAGAGCGGCAAGCTCTACATCCTCACCGACAAGTTCTCCGACCAGGTGCAGGCACGCCTGTACGACCCGGCGACCAAAGCGTTCGACAACGAACCGTTGGCGGCCCATCCGGAATATCCGATCGGTGGCCTGATCCTGGGCACCAAACCGAGCAACTTCAACCAGGTGCTGGGCTTCTACGTCGACGGCCCTCGACGTGAAGCGGTCTACGTCGATCCGCAGATGAAAGCCCTGTACGACGGCCTCAAGCAGGCCTATCCGGGCAAGTACATCGCCATCAGCGGTTACAACGACGACCTTTCGCGCGTACTGTTCACCACCAACAGCGCAAGCTCGCCCACCAGCTACCAGATCCTGATCGATCGCAAGCAGGTCACCACGCTGGGCAGCGAACGCCCCTGGGTAGATGGCAAGCAGATCGGCGAACAGCGCTGGATAACCTATACCGCCCGGGATGGTCGCAAGATCCCCGCCATCGTCGACCTGCCCGCGGGTTGGAAAAACGGTGACGCCGCGCTGCCGGCGCTGGTCCATCCCCATGGCGGCCCCTGGGCCCGTGACTACACCGGCTGGGATGCGTCCGGTTGGGTGCCATTCTTCACCTCGCGCGGTTACGCCGTGATCCGCCCACAGTACCGGGGTTCGACCGGGTTCGGCCGTGAGCACTGGATCGCCGGCGACAAGCAATGGGGGCTGACGATGCAGGACGACAACGATGATGCAGCGGCGTGGCTGATTCAGCAGGGCATCGCTGCCAAGGACCGCATCGCGATCTTCGGCTACTCCTACGGTGGCTTCGCCTCCGCCGCCGCAGTGGTGCGCAGTCCATCACCCTATCAGTGCGCCATTGCAGGCGCGCCTGTGACCGATCTGGCCCGCCTTGGCGTTTCCTGGAGCGAGAACCGTCTGCAGCGCATCCTGCAGGGTCAGACCGTGAAGGGCATGGACCCGATGCAGAACACCTCCAAGGCCGCAATCCCGCTGCTGACCTTCGTTGGTGATCGCGACGTGCGCACCCCGGCCTCCCACGCCAGGAACTTCTACAACGGCGTGAAGGACAAGGTGCCGGCCCGCTTCGAGCTGATTCCCGACATGCCGCACAGCATGCCGTGGTACCCGAGCCACTATCGCGCGACCCTGCCGTTGATGGCCGATTTCCTGGGCAAGGACTGCGGACCAGGCGGCCTGTAAGCCCACCGCAATCTGGACCGCGCACGAACCCCGTCGGTTAACCGACGGGGTTTTTTCATGCGCAATTTCCTGAATTTCCCCTTAGCAACAATGAGTTACGCCCATGCGCCATTCATGTTGCATTTACTTTACGCCACCCATACACTCCATTAACCGAAGCATAACAAGTGGGGATCACACCGAAATGCGCAACGCCAAACACCACATCAAGCCAAGCCGCGTCCCGCTCACTCTCGCTGTGCTGGCCTGCCTGCAGGCCGCACCGGTCCTGGCCCAGGAGAACACCCAGCAGGAAGCCGCGGCGTCAAGCACTTCCACCCGCACCCAGCGCGCGACTGACCTTGACAAGATCACTGTCACCGGCTCACTGATCCGCCGCGCGGACTACGATACCTCGTCCCCGGTGTTCACCATCGACACCGAGCACAACGCAGCGCAGGGCCAGGTCTCGGTTGGAGAGTTCCTGCAGAAGTCCGCGATCGGTGCGGCCGAGACCCAGATCACCCACCAGTTCGGCGGTTTCGTCGTAGACGGCGGCACGGGTGTGCAGACGTTCTCGTTGCGCGGACTCGGCGCCAACCGCACCCTGGTGCTGCTGGACGGCCAGCGTCCGGGCCCGGCCGGTACCCGCGGCGCGGTCGGTGCTTTCGACCTGAACGTCATTCCCACCGCCATCCTGCAGCGCGCTGAAATCGTGAAGGATGGTTCGTCGTCCATTTACGGTTCCGATGCCGTAGCCGGCGTGGTCAATCTGATCACCAAGAAGAATTTCGAGCGCCCCGAACTGACCGTTACCGGCCGCATCCCCACCGAAGGTGGCGGTGAAGTCTTCCAGGGTTCGCTTGCCAATGGCTGGAACTTCGAGAAGGGCAGCATCGTCGCCGCCGTCGAGTGGTATCGCCACAACGAACTGACCCGCGCTGACCGCGACTTCCTGAAATGCGGCAACGACCTGATCAAGGACGCCAACGGTAATCGTATCGACCGGGAGGATCGTTCGATCACCGCCGGCACCAACCTGGCCAATTGCAACAACCTCCTGATCAACGTTATTGACGAGTACGACTCGCCGATCCGCTATGTCCCATCGCCGGACGGCAGCACCGTCGGCCCGTTCCCCGGTTACCGCCCGCGTGCCAACCGCACCTACGCCAACGGCAGTCCGGTGGCGTACTACGAAGAACCGTTGAACTTCGATGCCTGGGGCCGCAGCCACATCATCAACCGCCAGGAGCGCAAGTCGGCGTACTTCGCTTCGGACTTCGGCTTCGAGTCGTTCAACTGGAAGACCCAGTTCCTCTACAACAACCGCAAGACCAATAACTTCCAGTGGCGCCAGTTCTTCCCGACCGTGGAAGCGCCTGGCACCAGCACGGGTTATGCGCAGCCGGTGCTCCCGTTCAAGTCCTCCTCGGAAACCGAGGTGAACTACTACTACCTGGCCAACAAGTTCGACGGCCTGTTCACTGGCAGCTGGGGCTGGGAAGTCAATGCCAACGCCAGCCGCTCCAGCGGCAAGTACAGCTCGCTGGGCATCCGCAACTCGATCACCGGCGATCTGACCAATCCGAATGCTGGCGAAACCCCGGCGGCGAACTATTTCGACCCGGGATACCTCAGCGGCGCCAAGGTCGATGAGCTGGTGGACATCCTGGGCATCACTGCCACCGGTAAGACCACGTACGACACGGCTACGATCAACGCCGTCTTCTCTGGCGAATTGTTCGACCTGCCGGCCGGCCCCATCGGTGCTGCGTTTGGTCTGGAATACCGCTACTACTCCATTGAAGATACCCCGGACGAGAACTACAAGGACCTGTGGGGTGCGTCGACCGCTGACGTGACCAAGGGCAATGACAAGGTGAAGGAAGCCTTTGTCGAATTCGACATCCCGCTGGTCAAGGGCGTGACCGGTATCGAATCGCTCACCGCCAATGCCTCGGCGCGTGTCTTCAAGTACAACTCTGTCAGCGGCAGCGACAAGGTGTGGAAGGCCGGGTTGAACTGGCAGATCATCCCGTCGCTGCGCATCCGCGGCACGGTCGGTACGTCCTACCGCGCACCCGGTCTGTACGAGCTGTACCTGGGCAACCAGACCGGCTTCCAGAACCAGACCGCAATCGATCCCTGCATCCGCTGGGATGAGAGCGACAACACCAACATCCGCGCAAACTGCGGCGCCGCCGGCATCCCGGGCGATTACGTGGGCGCAGGCTCCAGTGCGACCGTGTACACCAGCGGCGGCGCCGGGAACCTGATTCCGGAAACATCCCGCGCCAAGAGCGCCGGTATCGTGTTCACCCCCTCGTTTGCTGACCTGAGCGTGGCGATCGACTATTTTGACTACGATATCCGCGGCCAGATCACCTCGCTGAACGCGCTGGACATCACCACTGGCTGCTACGGTTCCAGCACCTATCCGAACCGCTACTGCGACCTGCTGGAGCGCAACCCGACCACCGGTCCCGATGCCAACTCGATCCGCAACATCTACGCCCAGTACCTGAACATCAACCAGCAGCGTACCCGCGGCTGGGACATGACCCTGAACTGGGAGCACGAGTTCGGCTTCGGCAAGTTCGCCCTGGATTCCCAGGTTACTTACACCGTGGAAGACGTTGCACAGCTGTTTGACAGCGCGGAGGCCAGCGGCTTGGCTTCATCGGATCAGCTCGGCCTGATCGGCCGTCCGGACCTGGTGGCCAACCTGGGCCTGACCCTGACCCGTGGCGACTGGGAGTACAACTGGTTGACCCAATACATCGGCAAGACCGAGAACACCACCCTCAATTCCCGCTTCACCTATCAGGGCCGTCCGGATTCGTACCGTGACCTGGTGGCCGACGCACGTGTTTATCACACCGCTTCCTTGAGCTACAAGCAGGCCGACTGGGAAGTGCTGGTGGGTATCTCCAACGTGTTCAACACCAAGCCGGCACTGATCTCCACTGGCGCAGGCAACCGCTACGGCAACACCGCAGCATTCGCCACCCAGTACGACCTGTATGGCCGCACCCCGTTCGTGCGTCTGAAGTACAAGTTCTGATCCAGCAGTAACAGCAGCATCCCGGAAAGGGCGGCGCAAGCCGCCCTTTCCTTTTTCATGCCTGTGCACTTCTCTTGTCGTGATAACAGGCCCTCCTGCTGCCTGGCATGGCAGCAGGAGGCAAGGAGAACAGCCTCAACGGAGCTGCCTGGCGCCCCTGCTGCGTCTCGTCCTTGAAACATGCGCTCTTGCGCGTTCAACCGCCAATTTGCGCAAAGCATTGCTTAACACCCCATTCATCAAGAGCCGGGGAAACAAAATTCATCCATCACAACTGAGACTAAGACACTGTAATTGTTGCAATTTGATGGTCAAAAACCCCTTATTCCACAAGGAAATGTGACGGACCCATGCTTTTTCCGTTAAGCCCATGTTAGGTTCGATGAACGTCAGGACGACACATGAACATCCATATAACAATCACAAGGAGGTGGTCGATCTCTTACCACTAGGGGGATTTACCTGATGACGCACCACCGCACGCCCGGTCGCCACCCGCTGACCAACGCCCTGCTCGCCGGCCTGATGATGGCTGCCGCGGCCCCGGCTCTGGCCCAGGAGGCCAGCTCCGGCAGCAACCCGATCGACCTGGACCGCGTCAGCGTGACCGGCTCGCGCATCGCGCGTACCGGCTTCGTGACCCCCTCGCCGGTCACCGCCATCACCGCTGAAGAAATCCGCGCCACCGGCGCCAACAACATCGGCGACCTGATGGCGCGCCTGCCGGCGCTGAGCCCGACCTATACGCTGGGTAATTCCACCCGCTTCATCGGCACCGCCGGCGTGGGCCTGATGGACCTGCGTGGCATGGGCACCTCGCGTACGCTGGTGCTGGTCAATGGTCGCCGCCATGTCGGCGCGACCTCGGGCTCCTCGGCGGTGGACGTCAACACGATCCCGGTGGAGTGGATCGAACGCGTTGAAGTCATCACCGGTGGTGCCTCGGCCGTGTACGGCGCCGATGCCGTGGCCGGCGTCGTCAACTTCATCATGAAGAAGTCGTTCGACGGCGCCGAAGTGCGCGCCCAGACAGGCATGGCCAGTGAGGGCGGCTTCAACCGCTCCTTCATCAGCGCCTCGGCAGGTACCGACTTCGCCAATGGCCGCGGCAGCGCGGCGATCGCCCTGGAATACAGCAAGCAGGACCGCTTTGTCCGCAGCGACCGCGCGATCGGCAATGAATTCCTGGTGTCGGTGCCGAACCCCAACTACGACCCGACCAAGCCCTCCAACGAAAGCAATCCGCAGACCGTCCTCAGCGGCCCGGGTGGCAACCACTCGATCTCCTTCGGCGGCACCTTCACCCTCGGTGCGTTCTCGCCCACCAACAAGGCGACCTGGGGCAACCGTTACCAGTTCAACCCGGACGGCACCTATCGCCCGCAGCGCTATGACGGCGTGATGCCGAGCACCACCAGCTGCGTCAACTGCGACTTCGCCGACCTCAATTCGGTGGCCGATCTGCAGCCTGGCTTCGACCGCAAGAGCGTCAATACGGTCGTCAACTTCGATCTGACCGACAACCATCGCCTGTATTTCGAAGGCAAGTACACCGAGACCGTGTCGGACTTCCTGGCCCAGCCGTCGTTCGACCAGACCCTGCGCATCCAGCGCGACAATGCCTACGTTTCGCCGCAGCTGCGCGCGCTGATGGCCGCCAACGGTGCCAGCCAGTTGACCCTGAGCCGCTTCAACGTCGATGCCGGCCAGCGTGGCGAGCACGTGGAGCGCAACACCCAGCGCTTCGTGCTCGGCGTCGAGGGCAACCTGACCGAGAACTGGACCTACGACGTGTACGGCAACTGGGGCCAGAGCGAAGTCAAGCGCTGGAACCTCAACAACCGCATCAATGAGCGCTGGCAGGCCGGCCTGGACACCGTGGTCGATCCGTCCACCGGCCAGATCGTCTGCCGCACCACGCTGAACCCGAACGCGACCAACCCCAACAACGGCAACCGCGTGTACTCGCAGTTCGCACGCGAGGGCTGCGTACCGTTCTCGGTGTTCGGCAACGGTGCAGTGACCCAGGCCGCACGTGACTGGATGAACGTCAGGTCGTTCAACTATTCGCGCCTGCAGCAGTCGGTGTTCAGCGCCTCGCTGGCCAACGCCTCGCTGTTCAGCCTGCCGGCAGGCGACGTCGGCGTGGCCGGTGGCGTGGAATACCGCCGCGAGAAGAGCCGTGAAATCACCGATCCGCTGGCAGCGCAGGGCCTGACCTTCCTCAACGCGATCCCCAACCGGATGGGCAAGTACGACGTGCGCGAAGCGTTCGTCGAAGCTACCGTGCCGTTGCTGGCCGACATCCCGGGCATCTACAACCTGACCATGGACGCTGCCGGCCGCTGGTCCGATTACAGCAGCATCGGCAAGACCACCACCTGGAAAGTCGGCCTGGACTGGACGATCATTCCGTCCCTGCGTGCCCGCGGCACCCTGTCGCAGGCGGTGCGTGCGCCGAGCATCGGCGAACTGTACAACCCGCAGAGCGAGAACTTCGCCACCATCGCCGATCCCTGCAACTATCTGGCCACCAATTCAAATCGTCCGAATACCGCAGCTGACCCGGCCCTGCGCCAGGCCAACTGCTCGGCGCTGGGCGTGCCGGTGGGCTGGGTCGACACGTACTCCGCGAACCGCCCCGGCGTCAGCGGCGGCAACCCGAACCTGAAGCCGGAGCGCGCGCGCAGCTTCACCTATGGCCTGGTCTGGCAGCCGGACTTCCTGCAGGGCTTCGGCATGTCCGTGGACTACTGGTGGATCAGCCTGAAGGACGCCATCGGTGCCGTTTCAGGTCAGACCAACGCAACGCGTTGCGTGGACTCGCCGGGAGGCATCAACAACAGCTTCTGCGGCTTCATCGAGCGCGCGCCGGCCGGTGGCCTGACCGATGCGGGCGGCCGGACCTTCCCGGAACATTCGATCAGCCGTTGGGTTGCTCTGAATGAGAACCTGGCACGTTCGCGTCGCGTCGGCGTCGATCTGGAAATGGACTACCGCTTCAAGCTCGCCGAGGGCGACACGGTAATCCGCCTGGTCGGTACCCGCCTGCTGCAGTCGCGTGAGTGGGCCTTCCAGGACTTCCCGACCGAGTACGACGAGAACGTCACCTGGGTGACCGATCCGCGCTGGCGCGGTTCGCTGCAGACCAAGTACTCGCTGGGTCAGTGGCGTGCGTCGTGGGACCTGAACTACGTGAGCAGCAACCTGCGCGTGCAGCCGAAGAGCTACCAGGCCAATCCGGGCCAGAGCAGCCCGATCCGCAACGGCTCGTACGTCTACCACAACTTCCAGTTCGGCTACCGCTTCCCGGGCGACAAGATCGACGTCTACCTGGGCGTGGACAACGCCTTCGACAAGGATCCGCCGGTGAACTACTTCGGCTCCGACGTCGGTTCGGCGATGTACGACAACATCGGCCGCTACATGTACATGGGTGCTACCTACAAGTTCTGATGCGGCAACAGATGTAGAACCCCGACAGACCCGGCTTTTGCCGGGTCTGTCTTTTTCCGGTGCCGGCGAGGCCCCCTTGCGCCCGGCCATGACCTTCGACACCCTTGCAGTGCGGGCCGGCGGCGTATTGTTCGGCCCACGGCCGTCACCACGGCCCTTCCCTGACTCACTCGGCCTGGAGGCCATTCAAGTGACCCGTACTCCCAAGATCGTGCTGCTGACCCTGGCCGTTTCGGCCGCGCTGGTCGGCTGCGGCAAGAACGAAACCCCGGCAAAGGATGCCACCGCCTCCACGCCGGCCGCGGCCGACGCCGCCACCACCTACAAGCTCGACGAGAGCAAGCTGCCGGCCTACAACGCCTTCCAGGCCGGCGACCTGGACAGCAACCTGGACGCCTGCAACGCCTTCGGTGACTACGTCAACGGCAAGTGGCTGGCCGCCAACGAGATTCCGGGCGACCGCACCAGCTGGGGCGCCTTCACCATCCTCGACGAGCGTTCGGTGGCCGTGCAGCACCAGTTGGCCGAGCAGGTCGCGCAGGTCAAGAACCCGGCCGGCATCGAGAAGATCGTCGGCGACCTGTGGGCCACCGGCATGGACGAAGCCAAGGTCAACGCCCAGGGCATCGAGCCGCTGAAGGCCGACCTGGCTGCGATCGATGGCCTGCAGGACAAGGCCGCCATCGCCAACTACCTGCGCACCAGCGCCGCCAAGGGCGAGAACGTGCTGTTCGGCTTCGGCGCCGAAGCCGACTTCAAGAACTCGGCCGTGAACATGGCTTACGCCAGCCAGGGCGGCCTGGGCCTGCCGGACAAGACCTTCTATACCGACGCGTCCAAGGCAGACAAGCTGAAGGCCTACCAGGCCCACGTGGCCAAGGTGCTGGAGCTGTCCGGCGTCGCCGCTGCCGATGCTGCCAAGCAGGCTGAAGAAGTCGTCAAGTTCGAGACCCGCCTGGCCAAGGCATCCAAGTCCAGCGTCGAGCTGTCGCGCGATGTCTCGCTGTACTACCACCCGGTCAGCCTGGCCGAGGCCGATGCGCTGACCCCGAACTTCAGCTGGACCGAGTTCTTCAAGTCGCAGAACGTGGCCGCGCCGGAGAAGTTCTCGCTGGCCATCCCGGCCTTCCACCAGGAAGTGAGCAAGGCGCTGGGCGATACCGATCCGTCGGTCTGGCGCGCCTACCTGCGCTTCCACACCGTGGACAGCGCCTCGCCGTACCTGGCTGATGCCTTCGTGCAGGAAAGCTACGAGTTCTACGGCAAGACCCTCAATGGCCAGAAGGAACAGAAGCCGCGCTGGAAGCGCGTGCTGGGCACCATCGAGAGCGACGCCGGCGAAGCCTTTGGCCAGCTGTACGTGAAGGTCGCCTTCTCGCCGGAAGCCAAGGCGAAGATGGAAGAGCTGGTGAAGAACCTGGCCGCCTCGCTGAAGGAACGCATCCAGGGCCTGTCCTGGATGAGCGAAGAGACCAAGGCCAAGGCCATCGCCAAGTGGGAAACCTTCACTCCGAAGATCGGTTACCCGGACAAGTGGCGTGACTGGTCGGGCCTGCAGACCAACCGCGACAGCTACCTGGGCAACGTGCGCGCGGCCACCGCGTTCAACTACCAGTACAACCTGGCCAAGATCGGCAAGCCGGTGGACAAGACCGAGTGGGGCATGACCCCGCAGACGGTCAATGCCTACTACAACCCGCTGCAGAACGAGATCGTGTTCCCGGCCGCCATCCTGCAGCCGCCGTTCTTCGATGCCAAGGCCGACGACGCGCTGAACTACGGCGGCATCGGTGCGGTCATCGGCCACGAAATGACCCACGGTTACGACGACCAGGGCAGCCGCTTCGGGCCGACCGGCAACTTCGAGAACTGGTGGACCGAAGGCGATTCGAAGAACTTCGCTGGCCTGACCGGCAAGCTGGTCAAGCAGTTCGATCAGTACAAGGTTGACGGCCAAGCCGTGAACGGCCATCTGACCCTGGGCGAGAACATCGCCGACCTGGGTGGCCTGGCCACCGCCTACGACGCACTGCAGAAGGCATCGGCCGGCAAGGAAGACGCGAAGATCGATGGCTTCACCCGCGATCAGCGCTTCTTCTTCAACTGGGCCACCGTGTGGCGCACCAAGTACACCCCGGAAAACGCCAAGGTCCGCCTGGCGACCGACCCGCATGCGCCGGCGCAGTTCCGTGCCATCGGTGCGCCGTCGAACCTGCCGACCTTCACCGCGGCCTTCCAGTGCAAGCCGGGTACGCCGATGTCGCGCACCGGCGACTCGCAGGTGGTGATCTGGTAAGCCACGGCTGAGGCCACGGTTTGCCTGCAGAGGCCCGGGATTTCCCGGGCCTTTGTTTTTTTGCGGCGCCAACCATCCACGCGTGGCGTGGATCTACTGCCGCCGGCGCTGGCCCAAGCCGTTGATGGATGCCTACCGTGGTCGGCGCATGGCGCGAAGGAACCACCGTGACGCGTGCATCCCGCGCCCATGCCACCCACCCGGTAGCGCCGGGACATGCCCGGCGGATGCACCGTGACGCGTGCATGCCGCGCCCATGCCCAGCTTGCTATAGTTCGCCCGCCCTCAATCCATCACGGATTCGTTCTACATGCCCAACTTCCGTCCGCTAGCCATCGCCCTGGGCATCAGCCTGGCGACCCTGGTTCCGACCCACGATGCGTTCGCCGCCAAGAAGAAGGCCGCACGCGCCCCGGCCGTCAGTGCGCAGTGCAGCGATTTCTACGACGCCACCAACGCGGGCTGGCTGAAGGCCAACCCGGTGCCGCAGATCGGTGCCGCCACCGCGTTGGGCCAGCTGGTCGACCGCAGCCGTCAGCAGCAGCGTGAACTGCTGGACGCCTCGATGAAGGCGCCGCAGGGCAACGTGCAGAAGCTGCTGGGCGACTTCTGGGCCAGCGGCCTGGACGAAGCTGCAGTGGAGGCCGATGGTTCCAACCCGATCGCGCCGTTGCTGACCCGCATCAACGCGATCAAGAAGGCCAAGGACATTCCCGCCTCGATCGCCGCACTGCACCAGGTCGGCATCCCGGTGGCCTTCAACTTCGGTCCGGACGTGGACCTGAAGGCACTGGACCGCCACATCGGTTACTTCATGCAGGGCGGCATGGGCCTGCCTGATCCGGCCTTCTATACCCGCACCGACGCCGACACCGTCGCGCTGATGGGCCGCTACCGCAACTACGTCAAGCAGATCCTGGCACTGACCGGCACCCCGGCGGCCAAGCTGGACGCCGAGTCGCAGGCGGTGATCGCGCTGGAAACCGAACTGGCCCGCAACGCGCAGTCGCTGGCGGGCATCAACAACCCGTTCAACAACTACGCGCCGATTTCCACAAAGGACCTCAACAGCCGCTATCGCAACCTGCAGCTGGATGCGTTCCTGAAGGCACAGGGCGTCAACGATGACCTGGTGTCGCTGGCCGATCCGGCGCTGTTCAAGCAGCTCGACGGCATGGTCAGCAAGCTCAAGCCGGACCAGTGGAAGGCCTACTTACGCTGGCGCGTGGGCGACTCGATGGCGCCGTACCTGTCCAAGGCGTACCGCGATGCGGAGTTCGAGTTCCGTGGCCGCGTGCTGCGTGGCGAGACCCTGCCGCCGCAGCGCTGGGAAAGCGTGCTGGACGCAATCAACGTGGCCGCTGGCCCGATGGTCGGCCGCGAATACGCCGCACGTTACCTGTCCGCCGAAGACCGTCGCCAAGCGGCGTGGATCGTCGACAAGGTGCGTGAAGTGCAGATCGAGGCGGTCAAGAACAACAGCTGGATGAGCGCCGAGGCCAAGACCGAAGCGCAGGCCAAGCTGGCCGCGTTGAAGATCGAAATCGGCACCCCGCTGCGTGACCTGGACTACAGCGTGCAGCCGATGGGCCGTGGTTCGTTCGGCGGCAACATGCTGATCGCTTCGACCTGGCGTCACCGCGAGGAAATGAAGCGCATCGGCAAGGGCAACGCCGACCGCCGCTGGGACGTGCTGCCGCAGCAGCCGTCGCTGGCCTATGACCTGGCGCAGAACCGGCTGATCGTCACCGCCGCGATCCTGCAGGGCCCGGTGTTCAACGCCAAGGCCGATGCCGCCGACAAGTTCGGCAGCTTCGGCGGCCTGGTCGGCCACGAGCTGACCCGCGCGATCGACGCCAAGGGTGCGCTGGTCGATGCCAAGGGCGAACTGCGCAGCTGGTGGAGCCCGGCCGACAAGACCGCCTGGACCCTGCTCGGCAGCCGTGTCGCCACCCAGTACGGCGGCTACGAGTTCCCCGGCGTGAAGGGGGCCAAGGTCAACGGCACGCTGACCCAGGAAGAGAACCTGGCCGACATCGCCGGTCTGGAACTGGCCTGGGCCGCCTACACCGCGCAGGAGCCGAAGGCCAAGCCGGCACAGCAGCAGGGCTTCTTCCGCGCCTGGGCCGCGCTGTGGCCGCAGCAGTTGTCGCCGAACGAGGCCGCACGCCGCCTGACTGCCGACATCCGTGCACCGGGCCGCTGGCGCACCAACGGCCCGTTGTCGAACCTGCCGGCGTTCGGTGCCAGCTTCAGCTGCAAGCCGGGCCAGCCGATGCAGCGCACCGACGCCGAGCAGATCAAGGTCTGGCGCTGAGGTTGATGCGATAGCGGTAACGGAAAGGGCGCCTTCGGGCGCCCTTTTCTGTTGAGTGCGCATTGGAAAAAGGCCCTGAAGGATCAGGGCCAAGCCAACCCATGCGGAGAGTGAGCCGCTATGCGCGCAGGTCAGAAATCGTACGAGGCGGTCAGGCGAACCGTACGCGGCGGCGTGAAGTGGGTTCCCATACCGTAGAGATTGGAAACCGTATCCGGACTTGTCTGGTACGTCGCCGTCGACTGCAGCTGACGGCGCTGGTTGAGTACGTTGAAGACGTTCAACCCCAGGCCAAGGCGGTTGTCCGCAAACGCTGGCCGGTACAGCACCCCCATGTCCAGCTGCGCCGTCCACGGCTGCCGGCCGGCATCGCCGGGGCGTGACGGTTCGCCGTTGCAGTAGTGGTACGCCGAGCCATAGCCATGCGCCGGATCGCTCTGGTCGCTTCCGTAGTAGCCCAGGCAGTTCTTGGGCATGCCGGACATCACACGCACGGTCGCCGAGGCGGTCCACTCGTCATTGATCTGATACGCACCGAATGCCTTCAACTGATGCCGGCGATCATTTGCGAGGTAGCCACCGGCATACTCCATCAGCGACACCGCATCCCAATCCTGGGTTTTGGAAACATCATCCTGACCGATATCGGACCTCACCTGCCCTTCGGTGTTGCCGAAGCTGCGCGACCAGGTGTAGTCAAGGCGCGCGTACCAGCGCTCGGACATCGGGTGTTCGATGAACAGATCAACCGCGACGTAGTCGCGCTTGGCCTTCTTGCCGTCGTAGCCCCAATCGGACGCGCTCATGCTGACCGGCGTATAGCCGGACCCATCGCGATGGCGCACCTGGAACGTATTGGTCTGCCCCGGGTTGAAGATCACGCAGCCGGGGAGCTCGTACGTATCGGGATCCAGGCCCATGCCAGCGAGCCGGTCAGCGAAGCGCCCGGAATCACAGGTATCGTCGATGGCCGACTGCAGCCGGCGGAAGGTCAGTTTTGCGCCACTGTTCCAGGTAGTGCCCAAGGTTTTTTCGAAGCCCAGGATCAGCTCATCCTGGTACTGGGAACGCAGGTCCGTGGGCGCCACCGAAAGGGGATCCGGAGCTTGGCCGTACTCGTTGTTGGTTGATACCGGACCGTCGCCCAAAGGCGTCAGGCCCGTGGGATTGCCGTCGGCGTCAATGCCGGTATAGGTGAAGTATTCACGGGTGTAGGTCGACGCGGACGCACCACGGATGGCCACGCTGTTGGGCAATGCCAGGTAGTAGCGGCCAAGGTTGGCGAAGACCTTCAGCGATGCGTCACCGAACACATCCCAACTGGCGCCCAAGCGCGGCGCCCACTGGTCGCCACTTTTCACATACGCAAGCCCATCGCTGTTGTAGTTGGTGAAACGATCATTGCGCAGGCCCAGTGTCAGCAGCCACTCGGGAGTCAGCTGCCAGCGGTCTTCCAGGTAGTAGGCCTTCTGCTTCACCGACATGCTGGTGGTCGTGGAGAAGATGAACTTCTGCACGAAATAGCCATTGCCGCCCGGCGGTGCGATGCCGAGGCCGGGGTTGGGCGACGCATCCGGATTGCCGCGGGAGTAGATCCAGGCATGACCTGGGCCGGTCATGGACTGGCCTTCGTTGTTCGCCCAGTAGGCCATGTTGTCGATGCCGGCGGTCAGTTCGTGGTTACCGATGCGGTACTGCAGATCCATGCGTAGGCCCTGTGTCCTGCTGCCCGCATCGGGGGCCTTGGTATACAGGTCGGCCTGGTCGTTGCGGACCGGCGTTCCACCAATGAAGGACGGATCCTGGTTCCCGGCACCACTGATGTAGGGGTTGCCCGAATCCAATGGATTGAATTCCAGGTTGCCGACGCGCGTGCGCCCCCACACTGCGCTCAAGGTCAGGTCGTCGTTGAGATACCCGGTGTACTTGAAGATGTCGACATCGGTGCTAGCCTTGGTGGTGTTGGGGAAGGTGCCGGTGCGCCCCCCTTCGGCCAACGACGGGTATTCGAACTCCGTGTAGTACCCGCCATAGCGATCATTGTCCTGGAAGCGGGTGTATTCCAGCGTGTTGCTGTCATTGATGTTCCAGTCGATCTTGCCGTAGAACTTCGGTGTATCCACGCGGTAGTAGTTGCGGGCCTGCTGCGCGCTGGCTTCGCTGGCTGTGGAGATGCCTTCGCGCCGTTCGGACTCCGCCGCGAGATGGATGAACAGGCGATCCTCGATCAACGGTCCGCTGACATAGCCGCTGTAGCTGGTGGTGGTCGCCTTGTCTCCGCGACGGTAACGGTACAACGTGCCGGGCTTGGACTCGTTCTCGTAGGCATATCCATCCGGCAGGGCCATGTCGGGGTAGTTGACCGACGCCGGCGACTCGGCAAGCTCCGCCGGTGTCCACGTCACCTGGGCCCCGAACCGCCACCGGTTGGTGCCGCGTTTTCCCAGCTGGTTGATGACACCGCCGGTGGAGCGGCCATAGCCGGCGCCGTACCCGCCGGTGAAGGTCTCCTGCTGATCGATGGAACCATAGGGCAGGCTGATGCCGCCGAGGTTGCTCAGCGGGTTGGTGACATTGAAGCCGTTGAGGTAGTAGGCGTTCTCGGTAACGCTTGCGCCGCCGAACGACAGCACGGATCGCGAACCGTTGGAGAATTCACCGCTGCCGGCGACCACCCCCGGAGCCAACAGAGCGATGGCCTCGGCACTTCGGCCCAGCGGCAGCACATCCAGTTGCTCGGACGTGATGACGGACTTGGAGACCGTGTGGGTCACATCGATCTTCGGCAGGTTTGCTGCAGTGACGTTGACCGCGTCCAGCGTGGTGGCCGGGCCATGTGCGGCGAAGCTCACTTCGGTACCACTGCCCACGCGCAGCTGGACGTTGTCCTGCTGCTGGATGACACGGCCGTCGCGCTGCACGCTGACGCTGTAGCGTCCCACCGGCAACGCGCCAAAGCTGTAGCGGCCCTGTGCATCGATGGCTGCCGTCCGCCGCAGACCGCTGTCGCTCTGGGCGACAACGGTAGCGCCTTCGCCACCGGCGGCGGTGCCGTACAACGTACCGGTCGTGCTCTGTGCAGCAACGGCCCCAATGATGGAAAACAACACCGCCGAAAGCGCGCTGCGCTTCAACACACGATGCGTGGATGCAAATGCCATGAAGCTCTCTCCCGTGATGAAACTGACGGGGAGTTATAGGCACGCATGTCCCTCGCGAGGCAGTGCTGCAACACGCGATGAATCAGGGAAAAAGCGTCAGCAAGCGGGTGTCGACGACGCCTTTGAATCGGGCCAGACACCTGAAAACATGGGGATTTCAGCCAATCAGCGGCACCGTGGCGACAGCATCCGCAGCAGGACAACAGAGGTCACATACGTCACATGATCGCGGCCGATGCGTTGTGTTAAGCGTTCGATACGACAGCCCCGCGTTCTGGTTCCGACACTCATGGTGTATCCAGCGCTGCGCCGATACCCATCACTCCGCCCTCAACGTTCCCCGGTAATGCACGATCCGCCCCACCACTGGCGCGCCGATCTCCACGTCGAAGACAAAGCATCCGTCCTCATCACTCTCGAAACTGTTTTCCCCCGGCAACAGCCATTGCGGCAACGGCATGCCCAACAGCGACCAGCGTCGTGGCACCAGTTGCAGCCGCCCGTTGTCGACCAGCAGCGCCAACGCTACCGAGATCACGCCGAAGCGCTCGACCAGCAGCGCTTCGTTGCGCCCCTGCCCCTGCGTCTGCAACGAAGAGAAACGACGGCCGGCAAAGGTCCGCGTCCAGCGCTCGCCGCCCGCCTCCGGGGTAAACTCCACACTGACCGGCAGACTCTCGCCCGCCGCGGGAAAGCCGAACACCTTCCCCAGCAACCGCGACAGCAGTCCACGACCACGTTCGACCGATGCCGTGCCGCTCCAGCGCTTGGCTGCAGACGGTGCGTGCAACGCCTGTACGCTGGCCGGCAGTTGCGCGTATGCGCTGCCCAGCACGCGCTGGTACAGGCTGGCACCCGGCATGTCCCGACGGAAACCGGTGTGGATGGTGCGGCCTTCAAACAGGCGGTCGTAGTCGCTCAACTCCAGTGCATGCGTGGCCGCGCGCGCTCCGGGCGTCGGCCGATCACCGACCAGCTGCTTGCGGATCACCGCCTCGATCGCCATCGACGGAATGTACGGACCGTCATCGGCCTCGGCCAGCAGGTGCCAGCTCTGTTCGACGCGCGCGCCATCGCGGGTACCGACCGCACGTACGATCATGCCGCCGCGATGTTCGCCGAACTTCATCAGGTTCAATACGGTGTAGAACAACCGCGAACAAGGCTCCAGCGACGGTAATTTCAGGTGCAGGCGCGCCTTGGCCAGCAGGTTCAGCACGCGATGCAGGATTTCCGGCACCGGGCCAGCCCCCATCCAGATGTCGGTCATCGTCGGATGCTCGGGTGGCAGCACCTGCAGATCGGGCACATCCACCAGCGAGAAATGCAGGTTGCGCAGCGGCAGCCGCCCCGGCACCGCGACAGTAAAACGGCGACTCTCGGCCAGGCCGATGCCGTGCCCATCGCGACCATTGCGGCGCAGCTTCACCGGCGCACCGGCATAGCCGACGACCGCACGCATCACATTCAGACCAATGCCGGCATACGGCGATGGCGCGATGCCACCTTCCACGCTGACGATATCCATCTGCGTGGCCATCTCGCGCAGCACCGCGGCGGTCAGTACCGGGAAGCTGCTGACGCCCGACAGCACGTAGATGCCAGCCGCCCTGGCCTGTGCGTCGTACTGCGGAACGCCGAACACGAAGTCCGCCGCGTCGGCGAAGTCCAGATAATCAATGCCGGCGGCAATACAGGCTTCGATCGCGCCGTAGCGATATTCGCCGTAGTCCTGGAAAGGACCGGAGGCATCCACCACCAGGTCCGGCCGCTCGGCCTGCAAAGCCGCACCCAGCTGCTGCCGGTCAACCTGCAGTGGGCGCAGCTTCGATTGCCCGACATAGCCTGTGCAGAAGGCCTGCGCCGCCGCCAGGTTGCGGCCACCGATCAGCAGTTCCAGCATCGGCAGGTCCGCCAGCAAGCGGACCAGACGCCCGCCGAACACCCCATATCCACCCAGAATCAGGATCTTCACGCATCGTCCCTGTCGTGTCGTCTGCCCATGGTAGCGCGATGCCGTCAGCTACCGCAGTGCAGCACGATCCGGCATTAACACGACCCATGCTATCGCTGCGCCTTCGTCCACTGCGGAGCCCCACCATGGCTCACAAGAACACGATCTGCGTCTGGTACGACAACGGTGCGCTCGAGGCCGCCACGTTCTACGCAAAGACCTTTGCCGACAGTGAAGTAACCGCCGTGCATCACGCGCCAGGCGACTTCCCCGATGGCAAGCAGGGCGACGTCCTCACCGTCGAATTCACGGTCTGCGGTGTCCCCTGTGTCGGCCTCAATGGCGGCCCGACCTTCAAGCACAGCGAAGCGTTCTCGTTCCAGATTTCCACCGAGGACCAGGCCGAGACCGATCGTCTGTGGAATGCCATCGTCGGCAACGGTGGCCAGGAGAGCCAATGCGGCTGGTGCAAGGACCGCTGGGGCATCTCCTGGCAGATCAGCCCACGCATGCTGATCGAAGCGGTGACCAGCAAGGACAAGGCCCTGGCCAAGCGCGCCTTCAACGCGATGATGCCGATGAAGAAGATCGACATCGCCACCATCGACGCGGCGATCCGCAACGCATGACGACGTGGGACACGATCATCGTTGGCGGCGGCCACAACGGGCTGGTGTGTGCGGCGTACCTCGCGCGCGCGGGGCAACGAGTGCTGGTGCTGGAGCGCCGCGGTGTACTCGGCGGTGCGGCGGTCACCGAAGAGTTCCATCCCGGCTTCCGCAACTCGGTGGCCTCGTACACGGTGTCGCTGCTGCAGCCGAAGGTGATCGAGGAACTGCAGCTGCATGCGCACGGGCTGCGCATCGTCGCGCGGCCGGCCAACAACTTCCTGCCATTGCCTGATGGTCGCTACCTGCTGTCTGCACCGGGCCGCACCCAGGCGGAAGTGGCGAAATTTTCCGAGCGCGATGCGCAGGCGCTGCCCGCCTATGAAGCGCGCCTGGAAGTATTTGCCGACGTGCTGCGCGACTGGGCGCTGCGTCCGCCGCCCGACCTCGGGGTGACAGCTGGCTGGCGCGCGCTGCCCGCGCTGTGGCAGATGGGCCGGCTGGGGCGCGAGCTGGCCGCACTTGATCCTGCATTGCGGCAGGAACTGCTGGATCTGTTCACGCTGTCGGCCGCCGAATACCTGGACCGCTGGTTCGAGAGCCAGCCGATCAAAGCGCTGTTCGGTTTCGATGGCATTGTTGGCAACTACGCCAGCCCCTACACGCCAGGCAGCGCCTACGTGCTGCTGCATCACGTGTTTGGCCAGTGCAACGGGGTCAAGGGTGCCTGGGGCCACGCCATCGGTGGCATGGGTGCGATCAGCCAGGCCATCGCCGCATCCGCGCGTGCGGCAGGTGCTGAGCTGCGTGTCGATGCCGGCGTGCAGCGCCTGCTGGTTGAAGACGGACGCGTGGTCGGCGTCGCGTTGTCCGGCGGTGAGAGCCTGCGCGCACGTGCGGTGGTGGCCAACGTCAATCCGAAGCTGCTGTACGAACAGCTGCTGCAGCCTGCGCAGGTTCCCGCCACCACCCGCGAACGCATGGCGAACTGGCGCTGCGGCTCGGGCACGTTCCGGATGAACGTGGCGCTGTCGCGGCTACCGGATTTCCGCGCCCTGCCCGGCCCCGGCGACCACCTCAGTGCCGGCATCATCATGGCGCCCAGCCTGGATTACATGGACCGTGCCTGGCTGGATGCACGCCGCGATGGCTGGTCGCGCGAGCCGATCGTGGAGATGCTGATTCCGAGCACGCTGGACGACTCGCTGGCGCCACCCGGCCAGCATGTGGCCAGCCTGTTCTGCCAGCACGTGGCGCCGGAGCTGCCCGATGGCCGTCACTGGGATGACCACCGGGATACCGTCGCCGACCTGATGATCGCTACCGTCGATCACTACGCCCCCGGCTTCGCCGACAGCGTGCTCGGTCGACAGGCGCTTTCACCGTTGGACCTGGAACGGACGTTCGGGCTGATCGGCGGCGACATCTTCCACGGGGCGCTCAGCGCCAACCAGCTGTTCTCGGCACGGCCGATGGTCGGCCAGGCCGGCTATCGCGGCGCCCTGCCCGGCCTGTACCTGTGCGGAGCGGGCACGCATCCGGGCGGCGGGGTGACCGGTGCGCCCGGGCACAATGCGGCGCAGGTGGTGCTGCAGGACCAGTAGATCCACGCCATGCGTGGATGTGGGTACAACTCGCCGCCTGCATTACCCGCTGTTGGTAGGCGCCAACCTTGGTTGGCACAACGTGGCAGAGATGATTGCCAACCAAGGTTGGCACCTACCCGCGTCAAATGAGCCTGCGGCTCATTTGACGCTGCGCAGATGATTCGGGCGCTTCGGCGGGCCGGGGGGACGACGCTTGTTGAACGGCGGTTGGCCACGCCAGTAGCGGATCAGCAGCCAGCCGAACAGCATGCCGCCCAGGTGCGCGAAGTGGGCCACGCCCGGCTGCCAGCCGGTCATGCCCAGCACCAGCTCGCCGACGCCGAACAGGATCACGAACGTACGCGCCTTCATCGGAATCGGCGGGAACAGCAGCGTCACCCGCTGGTTGGGGAACAGCATGCCGTAGGCCAGCAGCAGGCCGAACACACCACCGGAAGCACCCAGCACCGTGGCCGGGTTCTCCAGCATCGTGCCGACCAGCAACTGGCACAGGCCGGCGCCGACAACGCACACCAGGTAGTAGATCAGGAAGCGCTTCTCGCCCCAGGTCTGTTCCAGCGGCGCGCCGAACATGAAGACAGCCAGCATGTTGAAGAACAGATGCCCGAAGCTGCCATGCAGGAAGCCGTAGGTCAGCAGCTGCCACGGCTGGAAGTTGCCACCCGGCGAGAACGCATCGAAGCCCTGCTGCAGCGGCTGCAGCATGAACGGTTCGAAGGTCTGCATGCCGAGCAGGAACGGCTGCTGCAGCAGGAACAGGATCGCGTTGGCGATCAACAGGGCCTTGGTAACGGTTGGCAGTCGCGGGAACATGGGGACACCGGCATGGAACGGCCTCCATCATAGCCGCAGCACCGGCCCTTTTTGACCCGAGCGGACGGTCGCCCGTTCAGTCGCAGGCAGCGATCAACCCGGTCCCCATACGGCGGCATCCAGCGCCGCCGCCGGGTCGACTGCGGGCATCCGCACCCGGCCGTTTTCCACGACGACACCCTCCGCACGCAGCCGCTGCGATTGTTCGCGCCAGCCGGCCGAACCTTCGGCCATGGCGATGCGCCCATCCGAGCGCAGCACCCGGTGCCAGGGCAGCGTGGGATCCTCATTCTGGCCGAGGATGCGCGCGGTCAGCCGGGCGCGTCCGGGCAGGCCCGCGCGCATTGCGACCTGGCCGTAGCCCATCACCTGTCCCGGCGGAATCGCATGGATCACCGCCAGGATGCGCGCACGCGCCTGCTCCGGTGTCAGCGGCGCAGCCGCGTCACCAGCAGTACGCCGAGCAGGACCAGCACGGTGCCGGCGATCTGCGCCGGCCCCATCGGTTCGTCGAGCAGCCATAGGCTCATCACGATGGTGGAAACCGGGCCCAGCATACCCACCTGCGCGGCCAGCGACGAGCCGACGCGCTGCACCGCCAGCATGATCGCCAGCACCGGCAGCACGGTGCAGACCGTCGCATTGATCAGCGACAGCCACTGCACGGCGGCGGGGGCCTGCCACAGCAATGGCAGTGGATGGGTGATGGTGAAATGCAGCAGCACCAGCACGCTGGCCACGCAGCTGGCGTAGGCGGTCAGACGAACTGCGCCGATACGGGCGACCACCTGGCCGCTGCCGAACAGATAGAGCGCATAGCTGAGCGCGCTGCCCAGCACCAGCAGGCTGCCGAGAATGATCTGCCCACCTTCGCGCTGCAGGTCATGGCCGAACGCGATCAGCACGCCGAGATAGCTGAGCACCAGCGCACCGATCTGCCAGCGACCCGGCCGCTGCCGCGCCAGCAGCACGTTGATCAGCAGCACCAGGGTCGGGTTCAAGTACAGGATCAACCGTTCCAGGGTCACGCTGATGTACTGCAGGCCCTGGAAATCCAGCAGGCTGGACAGGTAGTAACCGGTGAAGCCGAGCCACAGCACGCGTGCCCGGTCAGCCCAGGACAGTCGCTCCGCACGGCGCGACGCCCACACCGCCATCAGCGCGAACAGGGGCAGCGCCATCAGCATGCGCAGCGCCAGCAGCGTGGTGGCATCCACGCCATGGCGCAGCCCCAGCTTGACGATGATGGCCTTGCCCGAAGCGGCAACGGCGCCGATCGCAGCCAGGCCGATGCCGCCCAGAGCGATGCGCGGGGACGTGGTGGCGAGGCGGGGAGAAGAGGTAGACATCAGGAAGAAAACGGGCCGCACGGGCGGCTGGAAGGAGCCGGATTGCTTCCAATTGTCTCATGGCACTTCCGGGCGAACGACTCGATTTCCGTTCATGCCCACGGCAACCCCGGATCCACGCATGGCGTGGATCTACCGTGTCGACCAAGGTCGACACCCACCAACAGCAACACAGAACGCCGTTCCGACAGATCGCGGAAATCTGTCGAAGGCGGGGTGGGTCCGGTTGCGGGGGTGTCCGCGGCATGGATGCCGCGGCCAAGCCCCCACGGATGGGTTTACGGCGTCCCCCGCCACCGGACCCACCCCGCCATCCCACAGGAAGCACGCTTCTGCTGTTGCTTCTGCTGTTGCTTCTGCTGTTGCTTCTGCTGTTGCTTCTGCTGTTGCTTCTGCTGTTGCTTCTGCTGTTGCTTCTGCTGT
>NZ_FXWT01000003.1:0-16502 GCF_900184195.1 Stenotrophomonas sp. yr243 | reverse complement strand
TGCTGTTGCTTCTGCTGTTGCTTCTGCTGTTGCTTCTGCTGTTGCTTCTGCTGTTGCTTCTGCTGTTGCTGTTGCTGTTGCTGTTGCTGTTGCTGTTGCCGGCCAGCGGCCGGCACTACCGTAAGTGTCGGCTCAGCGCATCAACACCACTTCTTCAGCAGACGTCGGGTGAATCGCTACCGTATCGTCGAACTGCGCCTTGGTCGCGCCCATCTTCACCGCCACCGCGAAACCCTGCAGGATCTCATCCGCCGCTTCGCCGAGCAGGTGCACGCCGACCACACGCTCTTCCGGCCCGGCACAGACCATCTTGAACAGGCTGCGCTGGGTGCCGTTGGCCAGTGCCTGCAGCATCGGCCGGAACCGGCTGTGGTACACCGTCACCTGCTCGAAGCGCGCACGTGCGTCTTCCTCGCTCATGCCCACTGCGCCCAGCGGCGGGTGCGAGAACACCACGCTGGCCACGTTGTCATAGTCCATCTTCGCGTCCGGGCGGCCACCGAACAGACGATCCATCAGACGGCGCGATGCAGCCACGGCAACCGGCGTCAGGCCGACCTTGCCAGCGATGTCACCGACCGCATGCACGCTCGGCACCGCCGTGGTCTGCCACTCGTCCACCTCCACCTGCTGGTGTTCGCCGATGCCGATGCCCAGCGCTTCCAGGCCCAGATCCCTGCTGTTGCCGCGCCGGCCGGTCGCGAAGAACACGGCGTCGAACACGCTGTCGATCGGGCCGTCATGGCCGAGAGCGCGCACGCGCTCGCCGTCGCGCTTCAACTCACGCAGGCGGTAATCGAAGTGGATGCGAACACCCTGCTGGCGCAGGTTCTCGGCCAGCTGCGCGGTCAGCTCGTAGTCGAAGCGCTCCAGCAGGCGACTGCCACGTACCAGCAGGCTCACCTTGCTGCCCAGCGCCTGCAACAACCCGGCAAGTTCCACCGCGATATAGCCGCCGCCGATGATGGCGACCTCGGCCGGTGCCGCACGCAGGTCGAAGAAATCGTCGGACACCAGGCCCAGTTCGGCGCCGGGAATGTCGGGCCGCTGCGGATGGGCGCCGGTAGCGATGAGGATCTGTGCAGCGCTGTACTGCACGCCATCACTGCACGCCACGGTGTGCGCATCCAGCAGATGGCCACGGGCCGGAATACGCACCACGCCGGTTTCATCCAGACGCTTGTGATAACTGGTGTGGATGTTGCTGATGTAGGCCTGGCGATGGATCACCAGTTCTTTCCACGACAGCGCCGGACGCGCGTCCACGTCGAAGCCCATCGCGCTGGCCAGGTTTATGCGCTCGGCCAGATCGGCCGCCAGCCACATCGCCTTCTTCGGCACGCAACCTACATTCACGCAGGTGCCGCCCAGTCCACCCGGCTCCAGCAGGGCAACACGCTTGCCATGCTGCGCAGCGCGGATGGCGCCGGCCAGGCCAGCGGAACCGCCGCCAAGGACGATCAGATCGTAGTCATAAGAAGGAGTGTTCATCGGAATCGCTCGGGTCGACAGGGAACAGGATCGATGGCGGGCGTGCGCCCGCAGAGAAGATCGGCGGGCAGCTGGCTGACGCAGGCGCTCATGCTGCTGCGAGCATGCCATGGCCCGCTGCAGGCCAGACGTGAGGGTGTACAGCGACACGCGTGGCGATGCACGCAGCCACGCAGGAAGATGGGCGCGTGGCCTGCATCGATCACCCCTGCCCGGCCCCACGGCGCATCGCTGGCCACTGCCGGTACGTCATCGCACGCCACAACCATTCCATCGGACCGAAGCGGAAACGGCGCAGCCAAAGATGGCTGAGGATTACCTGCACAGCGAACAGCAGCAATGCCAACAGCAGCTGCCAAGCACGCGGCACTGCATCGAACCACCCCAGCCCGTAGTGATAGAACAGCAACGTACAGACCAGCGATTGACCAAGGTAATGGGTCAGCGCCATCCGGCCGACCGGCGCCAGCCAGCCCATGCGCGCACGCCAGTGCACGATCCAGGCCAGATAGCCCAGGCACATCGGCACGCCGCCCACGGCCACCAGTGCCATTGCCGCAGTGGTCGGCAGGTCATAGACACCCGGCGCCAGATAGGGCTTCCACAACACACCCGCCAGGGTGACCAGCAGGCCCAGAGGCAGCGCGACCCAGCGCAGGCCGGCATATAACCGGGGGAAACGCTCGGGCGCGGTCAATGCGCCGCTGCCAGCGAACCAGGCACCCAGCAGGAACATACCCAGCACTTCGGGTCCGGAAATGAACATGCCGCCCAGCGACGCGCCGAACTCATGCAGGCGCTGCACGTTGGCCTGCAGCCAGTCGCCCTGGCCATACACCAGACGTTGCTGGTCGATGCCCTGCTGCGCATCGACCAGCATTTTCTGCAGGTCCTGCGGGGTGGCCATCGACACCATTGCGCCGACCAGCAGCATCAGCGCGACACCCAGTGCATACACCAGCAGCCCCATCCACGGCAGCCAGCTGCGCGGTGCTTCGCGGCAGGCCAGCAACGGCAGCGAGGCCAAGGCATACAACACCAGGATGTCGCCGGACCAGACCAGCAATGCGTGGCACAGGCCGATCAGCAGGAGCCCGGCGCTGCGGCGCAGGTAGAACGGCGTGAACGGGCGGCCCGCTGCCTCGGCACGCTGGGCCATCACCGCAAAGCCCGCCCCGAACAGCAGCGAGAACAGGGTGAAGAATTTTCCCTGCACGAACACATAGACGAAGGCATCGGCCCAGTAGTCGATGCCCTGCCAATGCGCGTCGATGCCCGTAAAGGCCAGGTCCAGCGGCCCGCTGAGGGCCTCGATGTTCATCAGCAGGATGCCCAGCAGGGCAAACCCGCGCAGTACGTCCAGCAGGGCGATGCGTTCGCCGGAAGCCACCGGTTGCAGGGAAGGGGAAGCGGTGTTCACGGGGCATCCGGCGTGCAGGTCCGTCATTATGCCGCCGGCCTGCGGACCATGGATGGCTCCGCCCTGTTCCACATACGCAACGGCCCGCCGAAGCGGGCCGTTGCTGCCATCACGATCGCAGCGCGATCAGTGCTGGTGACCGCCGTCGCCGTGGACGTGGCCGTGTTCGAGCTCTTCCTTGCCGGCTTCGCGCACGTCGACGATCTCGACGTCGAAATGCAGGTCCTTGCCGGCCATCGGGTGGTTCAGGTCGACGTCGACCACGCTCATGCCGACCTTCTGCACGGTCACGGCACGCGGGCCGAAGTTGGTCTGCAGCACGACCTGCTGGCCCGGGACCAGCTTGGCGGTACCGAAGTGCTTCTTCGGCACGCGCTGGGACAGGCCATCACGGCGCTCGCCGTAGGCATCGGCCGCCTTGACGTCGACGTCGAAGGTCGCGCCGGCTTCCTTGTCCATCATGGCGTTTTCCAGGCCCGGGATGATGTTGCCGTGGCCGATCAGGATCGCCAGCGGCTCGCCGCGGTCCTTGGACGATTCGATCGGCTCCTGGCCGGCCTCGGAGACGGTGTAGTGGAAGCGGACAACGCGGTCTTTTTCGATCTTCATGCGCAACTCTGTCTGGATCTGCCGGAGGCAGGCGGGTTGGGGCGGGTTGTCGCCCGGCGGGGACGCCGCCATCATGACGGCCAATCCAAGGTCGCGCATTATCCGGAGAACATGCACATCACGCCAGTTTCGTCCGGCACGCGCCGGCGCCTCACGCCCGCCCTGCTGCTCGCCCTGCCCCTTCTGCTGACCGCCTGTGGCGGCGGCAAGGCCGTCCGTTCCACACCGCCACCGCCTGCGGCAAGCTGGCCCAGTACCACACCGGACAACCCCGAGGCCGCCAATTCGGTGCTGATGCGCGCCATCAGCCTGGTCGGCACGCCCTACCGCTACGGCGGCAACACGCCCGAATCCGGCTTCGACTGCAGCGGGCTGGTCGCCTACGTCTACCGTGAAATGCTGGACCTGAAGCTGCCGCGGACCTCACGCGACCTGGCGGCGGTACAGGGCCCGAAGATCGACCCGAAGCGCCTGGCGACCGGCGACCTGGTCTTTTTTGGCAGCCGCGGCAATGTCAGTCACGTGGGGATCTACGTGGGCGAAGGTCGATTCGTGCACGCCCCGAGCACCGGCGGAACGGTGCGCCTGGATTCGCTCAGCGGACCCTACTGGAAGGACCACTACACAGGGGCGAAACGCGTCCTTCGCTAAAATGAACAGGCGATATGTTCAAAATTGTGACCGGCATCACTGCGCAACTAACGATTTACTAACGGAATTTTTAACTTATTACCGCTTTTACAGGGCATGATGCCCCATCGTTTTTTTCCTTGTGACCGACGCGTGACGACAAACGACCCGACGTGCCAAGGCCAGACCGCCGCTTCTTCGCGTAGTGTCCGCCCGCTTCTGCTGGGCTTGGCATTGTGTCTGACCAGCCTTCCCGCCTGGTCGCAGTCCGCTCCCACCCGTACCGATGCGACCCCGGCTGCCACCGCCGAGACCGCTCCCCGCGCAGCCGCCAAGGCCGACGTCACCGCTCCGCAGCGCAGCCGCGCCGATGCCGCCGCCAGCGCGACTCTGGCCGCCCTGCTGCCGCACCTGGCCGCCAATGACACCATTCCCCTGATGGACCGCTCGGCCATGGTGGCCGGTGACCTCAGTCGCCTCCTCGCCAATTACGACACCAGCAGCGCCGCCAATGGCAGCGTCGTGGTCGGTACCGCTGCCGACAACGGCAAGGTGCAGTCGCTGCTGCGCCGGGCCATGACCCTGCTCGGCACCCCGTACCGTTGGGGTGGCAGCAATCCGGACAGCGGCTTCGACTGCAGCGGCCTGGTCGGTTATGTGTTCCGCTCTGCGCTGGGCATCGAGCTGCCGCGCGTCTCGCGTGAAATGGCGCATGACGCCAATGCCGAACTGATCAACGACCGCGCCGCCCTGGCCGCAGGCGATCTGGTGTTCTTCGGCCGCAAGGGCCGGGTCGACCACGTCGGCATCTACGTGGGCGATGGCCGCTTCCTGCATGCCCCGAGCACCGGCAAGGACGTCCGCGTCGACACCCTGCTCAGTGGCTACTGGGGCAACAAGTTCATGCAGGCCCGCCGGGTCGACCTCTGATTCGAGGCCGTCCGCGCTTGACCTGACAAGCCGCTGCCCTGCAGCGGCTTTTTTGTTGGCTGACGGGAAACATGGCCGCTGCTCGACGCATGCTGCGTTGGTCATTGATGTCACGGTCCGTTTGGGCCGCAACCGGCCACCCACGCGTGGCCGCAGCATCCCGGCGTGGGGCGGCACACCGATGATGACCTGTCAGCCGCCCGCGTTGCCCGGATGCTGGGGGAAGGCATGGCGGCAAGCCTGGAAATTCCATCGCGCTGCGTGATCTGGTTCGGCCAGCCACCGGCCGCCGAGCGCGGCGCGCTGGCGGCCGCCGGATGGCAACTGCGCTGTGTCAGCCCTGCGCCTGCCATGGCCATTGGCCTGCGCGGCCGCGATCATCTGGTCGCCGTCGTCGATCTTCGCCATCTGGATGCAGAGGCGGCGCAGTTGTTGCTGCCGTGGATCGAAAAGCACCATCACCTGCCGTGGTTGGCCGTGCTGCCCGCGGGGCTGGGCAGTCCTCCACCGGCCTGGGGGGCGCTGCTGCGGGCCTGCCAGGATCAGTTCTCTCTGCCGCTGGAGCTTCCCGATCTCCTGTCGGCGATGCAGCGCCAGTGCGACGGCGACGACGTGCCGCTTGCCGCGACCCACAACGGTGGCGGTCTTCCCGCACTGATCGGCAACAGCGCCCCCCTGCTGGCCGTCCGCGCTGCCCTGCACAAGTTCGCCCCGGTCGAGCTGCCGGTGCTGGTGACGGGCGAGACCGGCACCGGCAAGGAGCTGGCCGCGCAGGCACTGCATGCGCTGTCCGGGCGTGCGGGAAAGCCCTTCCTGGCGGTGAACTGCGGCGCCATTCCCGCCAACCTGGTCCAGTCCGAACTGTTTGGCCACGAGCGTGGCGCTTTCACCGGTGCCTCCCAGCGTCGCATCGGCCTGTTCGAAGCGGCCCACGGCGGCACCGTATTCCTCGATGAGGTTGGCGACCTGCCCGCGGATGCGCAGACCAGCCTGCTGCGGGTGCTGCAGGAGGGCACGCTGGAACGGGTGGGCAGCAACCAGCCACTGCGGGTGGATGTGCGCGTGCTGGCGGCCACCCATGTCGAACTGGAGCAGGCGGTCGCCCACGGCCGCTTCCGGCGCGATCTCTATTACCGCCTCAACGTGCTGCGCCTGCCGATGCCATCGCTGCGCGAACGCGGCGCCGATGTCCTGCTGCTGGCCGAACACTTCCTGCGCGCATTCCGCCAACGTCATGCCGGCCGCGCCCGTGGTTTCGATCCCGGTGCGCACCAGGCGATGCGCGGGTTCGACTGGCCGGGCAACGTGCGCGAGCTGTTGAACCGCGTACAGCGGGCGGCGATCGTCGCAGAGGGAGAACTGATCAGTGCTGCCGACCTCGATCTGGCCGAACCCGACGCGCCCGCACGGCGTGCGCTGCTGCAGGATGCGCGTGGCCAGGTGGAGCGCGATGTACTGCTGCAGGCCCTGCGCCAGCATGGCTACAACGTGTCGGCGTGCGCGCGGCACATGCAGATCTCGCGGGTGACGGTCTATCGGTTGTGCCGCAAACATCATCTTGAGCTGCCGACGCAGCGCTGACCGCTGGCAGCTTGAAGCAGCCGGGCATGGCCCGGCCGCCCTGCTTACAACATGTACGGCACCTTGAAGGCCAGCGTGAAGTCCGGCGCATCCGGGGTCAGGCCGATGCCCAGCATCGTCACCAGCGTGGTGTGCTGGTTCAACGCGTAGGTCACGCCGAGATTGAGCGAGGCCGCATTGGCATCGCTGCCGATCACCTTCACCCATTCACCGCCCTTGAACCGCGTCGAGGCGCGCGTGCTGATCTTGTCGCTGAAGGAAATGCTCAGGCTGGTGCGCTCGTTGAACGCGAAGGCCACGCCGGCACCGAAGTACACCGAACCGCCCAGCTTCACGTCACCGGGGTTGACCGTATCCGGGTTGCTGTCGATATCGCTGAAGCCGCGCGGGAACGAATGGATGTAGCCGGCGTTGGCGAACAGGATGGCCGGATCGGCGGTCTTCACCATCGACACGCCCAGGTTGGCCTGCCACACCCCGTTGCCGGTCGGCTGTTCCTGCGGCACCGCGAAGCGGATGTAGTCATCGTCATCGCGCTCGATCACTTTCCAGTCCAGGCCATAGGGCGCGCGACCCGTTGGAGCAGTCACGCCACCGGTCAGTACCGTCTCCGGGCGCCAGCCGCGTTCGGCGAACAGCCGGTAATTGGCACTCAGGCTGACATCGCCGATGCCACTGCCGTTGGTTTCTTCCTGCGCGATCGCCGCCGCCGCACCGCCGGCGCCACCCTTCTGGTAGACCGTGCGCCTGGCCAGATATGGCACGTCCAGGTTCAAGGTGAGGTTGGGGCTCACGCCCCAGCGCGCGGCCAGGTTGTAGGTCAGCGAATCGGATTCGACGTTCTCGATCGCGATGTTGCCGAGGAAGATCGCATCCAGGGCAAGGAACCCGTTGAGGGTGAGTTGCTTGCGGTCGTAGCGCGCATAGGTGAGGCCGTTCTCGATGGTGAACCGGCGCGAGAACAACGCCGCCTGCTGCTGCTTGACGTCGTCCACGCTGCGCCGTGCCTCCTGCTTGGCCTGCTGTGCCTCGGCCGCGCTGCTGGCATAGCCTTCGCTGCTGGGAGGAACAACGGATGCAGCAGCGGGCGCCAACGGCGCAGCGGGCGTCGCTCCGGGGCCTGCGCGACCACTCAGCCGCGCCTGCATCGCCTGCACCTGCATGTCCAGTTCGCGCAGGCGGCGTACCTCTTGTGCGTAATTGGCCTTGAGCTGTTCCAGTTGCGCGATCAGTGCCTGCATGTCGGCGCCCTCATTGGGCGCAGGCTGCTGGGCGAAGGCAGTGGCCGCCAGCGCCGCCAGCGCCAGCGGAGTAAGCCGGAAGAGAGTGTGCATGTCGGTGACCTGCGTTGTACGTCGATTCCCCCTGACCGGGCCGTGTTACTGGCCCGGGCCCATGCCGCGGTTCATCCCGATCGCCTGGGCCACGTTCTGGCTCAAGGGCAGGTTGTTGGCCGCGGTGTTGCGTACCAGCTCCAGCTGCAGCCGGTTGCTGGCCGTCTGTCCATCGCCAGCCAAGGCAATGCCCTGCCCCACGCTGCCATTGCGGATCCACTGCTGTACCAGGCTCTGCCCGTCGACCTGCAGCAGCAGGCGCGCCTGGTTGCCATCAAGCATGGCCGTGGCGGTAGCGCCGCCCTGCTGTGCCTGCACCATGCGGCTGCCGTCGTCGGTCATCGCTGTCGGCACCGCGCCATCACGCACGGTCAGTGTGGTCACGTTGCGCGCAGTGTTGCCATCGCCGGCTACCTGCACGCTCTGCACCAGTCCACTGGCATTGGCCAGGCCGGCACTGTCGATGCTGCGCCCTGCCGTCGTCGGCAACGGTGCGTCAGCGGCGGTGACGTGGACGCTGGGCTGGAAGCTCAGTTTCGGTGTCCCGCCATTGCGGAAATCCATGCCCAGGGTCAGCGCGCCCTGCACCACCGCACCATTGGGCCCCTGCCACTGCGAAATCATCGTCACCCCGAACCACGCCACGTTGTTGCCACCGACGGTGTAGCGGCCACGCATCAGGTTCAGTTCGGGATCAGGTATTTCCTTCAGACCACGCCCTGGTGCACCGTCTGCCGCCATCAACGGCGACACCGACAGCATCAGCAGCAGGGCGAGTACTACACGTTGGCATTGCATGATCGTGCCTCCTTCAGAACAGGTCGGCATGGCTGAAGCCGAAATCGACCAGTTCGGCATCGGTGATCGGTCCCTGCCGCGCATACAACGCGCGGGCACTGGGCCGTTCGCTGGGTTGCAGCAGCGCCGTATTGCGATCGAAGTCGCTGCCGATCACGACGAAAACAGCACGTGACGGCCAGGCGGCGCTGAACTCGGCCAGCGACAGGCTGCGGTTGCCCAGGATCGGGTCGGCCACTTCCACCACGCCGTCGCGCACCTGCTTGAGCACGACGAAATGCCGGAAGCCGCGTACATCCATCAGCACCAGTCCAGGAACCCGCAACGTGCGCAGGCGCGATTCATCGATGCGATAGCCGCGTCCACGCATGCCCAGCGATTCGACATAGCGTTTGATGTCCAACAACGAGAAACCGCGTTCCTTGACCAGCTGTGGATCGGATACCCCCATCATTCCCTCGATCACCGTCGCCTCGGTGGTGTCCAGGTGGTAGGCATAACGCAGGATGGTGGCCAGAGCGGCCGCCCCGCAGCTGTAGTCGGTGTGCTGCCGCACCAGGTTGCGATAACGCCGCTCCTGCATGCTTTCCACCTTCTGCTGCAGCAGCGCGCCATTGGGCAGCACTCCGCTGAACACCACCTCGCCTGCCCAGCCAGGTGCGCTGGTCAGCAGCAGCAGGCAGGGCAGCAAACGCAACCACCAGCGATGACCGGCCATGCTGTTCTCCACGAGAAGGAAGGAGCCCCTGCCCCAAGGGGGAGGAGGGACAGGGGCTCCCGGGGGAACCCGGCCATTGGCGGATGGCCGGGCTTGTTGCGCTCAACGCAGGTTCGCTGCGAAAGCGGTCACACCGTGGATCATTCGCCGCCGCCGGTCCCACCGCCGGTGCTCGGCTGTGCCACGGCCAATGCCAGGCTGTTGGCCTGCAGGTTGCCGGTACCCGATGCCACGTTCACGCCGATGTTGCCGGACGCGCCGGAGAACGCGCTGCCGGACAGTGCGGAGGTGTTGGTCGCATTGACGTTCACCCAGCGGGTGGTGCTGACCGTGCCGCTGAGGCTGGCATACAGGTCGGCCACGCCCAGCTCGACGAACTGGCTGGTGCCGCTTTCACGCGTATCGAAGCCCAGGCCACCCACTCCCGGCCGGTTCGGATTCATCGTTGCGTTCTGGATCTCGTTGTCCAGATCGATGTGCCCGGTCGCGTTGCCACCCGGATGCGGCAGATCGCCACTCCACGTATCGAGGTAGTAGTTGGCCATCTGGTAGGCATTGCCGGTGCCACGATAGGTACCGGCACCCACGGCCAGGGTACCGCCAGCGACGCGACCGCTCAGGCCGACCTGCACCGTATCGGTGTAGGACTGCACGAAGCCGGCGTTGGACACGGTGTTGCCGGTGGACACCTGGTTGGAGCTGATGCTCGACTGCGCCATCGCACTGGTGGCTACCGATGCAGCAAGTGCGTTCTTCTGCTCGTTGTTGTTGCCCGAAGCGATGTTCACACCGATGTTGCCCGATGCACCGCCGAAGGCATTGCCACCGAGGCCAGCGGCGTTGGTGACGCCGGAGTTCATGGTGGTGTTGCCGAAGCCGGCCTGGTTGACGAACACCTCGGCGTCGGCCATGCCGAAGCTGAAGGAGGCATCCGCCGCCGACAGCGAAGCAGCATTGTCCTGCGCGTTGTTGTCACCAGCCACCACGTTGAAGCCGAGGTTGCCGGAGGCACCGGCGCCGACATCATCGGCGATCGAAGCGCTGTTGGTGACCAGGCTGTTGCCGGTGAGGTTGTTGCTGATCGACTGGCGGTTGTCGATCACGGCGATGGCGGCCGAATCCAGATCGATGTCACCGGTGATGGTCGGATCGCCGGAGAAGTTGATGTCCGAACTCAGCCGCAGGTCCTTCTCCAGGTTCACGTCGACGCCGTGGTTGTTCTTTTCCTTGCGCTCGTCGGCCTGGATGTTGCTGTTCTTCTGCACCTGCTCGTTGACGTTCACCGTGCGATTGCGGGTCACGTTCGAGGTGTCGGTGTTGTTGCGTACCGTGGTGTTGCTGCGGGTCCAGTTGCGGACTTCGTTGTCGGTATGGTTGTGCGTGTCGTTGCGGGTTTCGGTCACGACGTGGTTGTGGTTGATGTTCGCATTGGCGTTCTGGTTGTCCCAGCCATTGGCCGCAGCAGCGGTCGAGGCAGTGGCAATTGCCATGGCGAGTACGGTCTTTTTGACAGTCGCTTTCATGGTGCCCTCTCTCTCATCAGTGATACATCGGGTGGGTGGTACTCACGGGTTGCCCTGCACGACCAGGCCCAGAACATTGGCCGTATCGTTTCGCGCTCCCGCGATCTGATTGAGTTGCAGGACACCGTCGAAGCCCCGCAGTGCCGTCGAGGAAACGCCGACACTGCGGATACCCGCCGCAACACCGTCACCGGTATCGCCCTGCCCCCCTGCTGACGCGATGTCCGAGGCGGCCAACGCCGTGTCATCGGACTCGCGTATTCCTTGCCGGGCCAGCGTCGCGCTGACGACATTGAGCGTCGTGTTGGCGATGCCGCTGGCCTGGTTGATCGATGCAATGCCGCTGGCCCCTGCCAGCGCCTGTCCGGCGATGTGCGCGCTGGCTTCCAGTGGTGCCGACAGCACGACATCGTTGCTGTGCTGCTGCCGTGCGGCGATGGCCACGTCGGCGCGGTCGCCGCTGGCCATGCCATGCAGGTTGGCCTGGATGTTGAGATCGCCCGCCGCCTGGTTGATGGCGATGGCACCACTGGCACCGGCCAGCGCGCGGCCGTCGATGCGGGTCACATCGAGGTAGGCCAGCATGCCGCTGTAGTCGTCGGCCAGGGCTACGGCCGGCACTGCCAGCCAGGCCGCCAGCAGCACTGCGCGCTTCACTTGCCACCCGCCTGCGCCGGTGCGCCCAGCGGGAACTGCGACAGTGCGCCGCGCACGGTATCGCCGATGCCGCGTGTGGTATTGCCGACCGCACCCAGCGGGCCGCTCATCGCACCGCTGAGGCTGCTGCCACTGATCATCCCCTCGCCCGAGCGGCCAAGGGTTCCGCCCAATGCCTGCTGGGTCACCCGCTCGACGGTGGTGACACCGTGCGCGTGCACGCTGCCGGACTGACCGGCGCCGAGACCGGCGTAGTCGTCGTCACTGAGTTCATCCATGCCGCTGGAGGCGCCACTGCTGCCGAGTGCGGCGGCGATCTCATGTTGCGGTTTCGGATCGGCGATCAACGCCACGCCGGGAGGCGCCATGCGGTAGGCCGGTCGCGTAGCGACGTCGCGCAGCAGGACGATCTCACCCGGCTGTGCCTTCACCCCCTGGCGAGCGCCCGAAGCAGCGGCCGCCAGTGGAACGACCAGCGCCAGCAGCAGCGCCAGCTGCCGGCCAGAAACAGTGAAAAGGGTGGTGCTGCCGTCCATGCCGCTCTCCCGTTGCCTATGCGCAGGGAGTGAGCAGCTTTCGTGCCAACACCGGGAGGCCGTCGCAGCAGGGGTTTCACGGGCAACAGCACGGCGGCATGACGCCGCAGTGTTACAACTTCGTTCGGATTCCGTTCGCCTTAACGCGCAGGAAACACCACTGCGCAAGGCGCCATCGGGGCTGTATCAGCCGTGTTACAGGTACTGATACAGCCCGTTGCAGTGCCGCTTCAGGCGCGCGGCGGGCTCGGGTCGGGATCATCGATGCCGACGTTGGTGGACGGGTTGTCGTACACCGTCTGGTCGAGCAGGCCGGTTTCCTTGGCCACCAGCACCGGCACCAGCATCTGACCCGTCACATTGGTCATCGTGCGCATCATGTCCAGGATGCGGTCGATCGCGTACAGATAGCCGATGGTTTCCAGCGGCAGGTTTGCCGCGCTCAGCACCACCGTCGCCATGATCACCGCCGTACCCGGCACACCGGCGGTACCGAAGCTGCCCAGCACCGAAGCGATCAGCACCACCACGTACTGCTCGGGCGTCAGTGGCACACCGCTGTACTGGGCGATGAACACCGCGCACAGCGCCGGATAGATCGCGCCGCAGCCGTCCATCTTGATGCTCGCGCCCAGCGGCACCGCGAACGAACCGTAGTCCTTGTTCACGCCCAGGTTGTGGGTGATCGAACGCAGCGCAACCGGCATCGCCGCGAAGCTGGAGGAACTGACGAAGGCCACCTGCATGCCCGGCGCCGCACCGCGGAAGAACTTCAGCGGATTCAACCCGTGCGCCAGCAGCAGCGCGCTGTACACCACCACGATGTGCAGTGCGCAGGCCACGTACAGCGCCAGCACGAAGTGGCCCAGCGGCAGCAGCTTCTCGAAGCCATAGCTGCCGACCAGGCCGGCAATCAGGCCGAAGGTGCCGATCGGGGTGACTTCCAGCACGAAGCGGGTCACCTGGATCATGATGTCGCTCATCTGCCCGACCAGCTTGCGCGCTTCGGTCACCTTTTCGCCGAGCTTGACGATGGCAAAGCCGACCAGGCCAGCGAAGAAGATCACCGGCAGGATCGAACCACGACCCGCCGCCAGCACGGTCTCACCCGCGGCGTTGACCTTGGTGCCGATACCCGACAGCGCGTAGAACACGTTGGACGGCACCACATCCAGCAGCACCTGCACCACGCTGGGCACTTCGCGCGGCACATAGTTGCTGGCCATCGACAGCTGCAGGCCACCGGCGCCGGGCTGCAGTACCGTACCCACGCCCAGGCCCACGCATACCGCGAGCGCGGCGGTGATCACGAACCACAGGAACGTGCGTCCGCTGAGCGCGGCGACCGATTTCTGGCCGTGCAGCGAAGAGATCGCGTTGATGACCGCGAAGAACACCAGCGGCACCGCGATCATCTTGATCAGGGTGACGTACAGCTCGCCGAGCGGGCCGAACCAGGTTTCAGCCGCCGGGCCAAGCGCCCAGCCGGCCAGCGCACCGAGCACGAAGCCACCGACCACGCGCTGCCAGAATGGAATCCGCAGCCAGGCAGAGACCAGCTTCATAGGCAATCCAAGGGGGTAGGAAGGGATGCTGGCACGATAGCCCAAGGCGGGCCGCAGAACGACCGCCCACGTGGCAAATCAGTGTGTCATCGGCGTGCCTTGCGAGGCCGGGCATAATGAACGTCCCGTTTCACTTTGTGAGATCCCAGCGTCCATGCGTCGTTCCGTCTCCCTGTTGGCCGCCTGCGCCACGACCCTGCTGCTCGGCGCCTGCGCCAGCACCGCCCCCGCGTCCGCTCCGGCCGGCCTGAAGGTCAGCGTCGCCCCCGTTGCCCACCCTGCCGGTGAAACCCCGCAGTGGTGGTACCGCAGCGGTGCCGCCCAGGCGGCCGCCAATGGTGCGATGGCCGGCAAGGCCAAAAACGTCATCCTGTTCCTCGGTGACGGCATGAGCCTGACCACCGTGGCCGCCTCGCGCATCTACGAAGGCCAGCAGAAGGGCGGCTCGGGCGAAGAGAACCTGTTGTCGTGGGAGCGCTTCCCCGCCACCGCGTTCAGCAAGACCTACAACACCGATTCGCAGACGCCGGATTCGGCCGGCACCATGACCGCCATCACCACCGGCGTGAAGACCCACATGGGTGCGATCGGCGTCAGCGCAGGTACCCGTACCGACTGCGCCGACAGCCTGTCCAAAGGCCTGCTGACCTGGCTGCAGCTGGCCGACAGCGCCGGCCTGGCCACTGGCGTGGTCTCCACCGCACGCCTGACCCACGCCACCCCGGCTGCGACCTATGCGCACTCGCCCGAGCGCAACTGGGAAAACGACACCGACCTGACCGAAGCGGCCAAAGCCGCCGGCTGCAAGGACATCGCCCAGCAGCTGCTGTCGACCTCGCGTTACGGCCGTGGCCCGCTGGTCGCCCTGGGCGGCGGTCGTGGTGAATTCACCACCGTGGAAGAGCGCGACCCCGAGTACGACGACAAGGTCGGCCAGCGCCTGGACGGCCGCAGCCTGGTGCAGGAATGGCAGCAGGCGCACCCGCAGGGCGCCTATGTGTGGAACAGCAAGCAACTGCAGGCCGCCGGCAACGCAGCGGCGATCCTCGGCCTGTTCGAGCCGGACCACATGCGCTACGAGTACGAACGTCCGCAGGACCCGGCCGGTGAGCCGAGCCTGGCCGAGCTGACCGCTGCAGCGATCAAGAACCTGTCGCGCCATCAGGAAGGCTACGTGCTGATGATCGAAGGCGCGCGCATCGACCACGCCAACCACAGCGGCAACGCCTACCGTGCACTGACCGAAACCGTGGCCCTGTCCGATGCCGTGCGCGTGGCCAATGAGCTGACCTCGGCCGACGACACGCTGATCATCGTCACCGCCGACCATTCGCACACCCTGAACTTCGTCGGCTACCCGGCCCGTGGCAACCCGATCCTGGGCAAGGTGAAGGACAAGGGCGGCGAAGACGGCGCAGGCAAGCTCGATCTGGCGCTGGATGGCAACGGCCAGCCCTACACCACCCTGAGCTATGCCAACGGCCCCGGCCACACCGGCACCAGCAACCAGCAGCCGGCCGGCCCGAAGCGCTACCCGCACAATCCCAGCAGCTTCGAGCCGGCCAACGGCCGCCCGAACCTGCACGATGTCGATACCGAGCATCCGGATTACATGCAGGAAGCGCTGGTCCCGATGAAGTCCGAATCGCATGGTGGCGAAGACGTCGGCATCTGGGCACGCGGCCCGGGCAGCAAGGCGATCCGCGGCACCCTGGAACAGAACGCGATCTACCACATGATCGTGCAGGCCACCCCGGCCCTGCGCGACCGCCTGTGCAAGGCCGGCACCTGCGACGACAAGGGCGTACCGGTGGAACTGCCGGCACCGGCCACCTTCGAACGCAAGGCTGACAGCAAGTGATGGCACGGCCGGCACGCCCTGCCCTGGCCAGCCTGCGCCATGCGCGCTGGCTGGCCCTGCTGGGCGTGCTGGCCAGCACCTGTGCGTCGGCGCAGGGGCCGGCCTGCAAGGTCATGACCGAAGAACACGGGTTGTGGATGTTGCCAGGCTGCGAGGTCATCGATCACAAGCCGCAGATCAGCGCGGACACCCTGCAGGATCTTCCCTACGACGGCGATGGCCTGGCGCTGGTACAGACCGCCGACGGCTTCCACTACGTCGACCGTCGCGGCCGCAGCCAGGCGGTGATCGCCTGGGACAACGGCGCAGATCCGCTGCAGGAAGGCGTGTTCCGCGGCCGCGTCGGCGATCGCGTGGGCTACTTCAACGCCGCCTTCGAGCAGGTGATTGCGGCCACGTTCGATTTTGCCTGGCCGTTCCAGGACGGTGTGGCCGAGGTCTGCAACGGCTGCCGCCGAGGCACGCCCGATGGCGACGGGCATACGCCGATGGAAGGCGGCGAGTGGTTCCGCATCGATCGTTCCGGTCGACGGCTGAAGTAAGGGGTTTATCGGCAGGGCTGCGCCCTGCACCTGCCGAAGCACAACAGCAACGGCCGAAGCAACAGCAACAGCGGGCATACCGTGGGATGGCGGTGCACTGTGGGTTTGCGGGGACGCCGTAAATCCGTCCATGGAGGCTTGGTCGCCGCATCCATGCGGCTCACACCCCGCAAACCCACAGTGCCCCGCCTTCGACAGTTGGCAGGTGGCCAGTAGATCCACGCCATGCGTGGATGAATCTCTTTCAGATATCGAAATCAATCTGGGGTCAGATCCGTTTTCCTACGGAAAACGGATCTGACCCCAA